>NZ_CP053108.1:1866248-2488331 GCF_013009075.1 Halomonas sp. TA22
GCCCTGAGTCCCGGCGCATGAACGCCATCGTCATTGGAGAGTAACAGTTTGCGCATCCACTCCTCCCGGCAAGGTCATAGTGTCGAATGGCTCATCAGTTCACGCAGCACCGCCGTGGCGAAGGCGCCACGCGGAAGCTCGAAGCTCACGTGCACGGCAGCGTCGCGCCTGAGCAGGCTCGGCTCACTCAGGCGTATGCGCAGCGCACGCCGCCCCATGCGCACGCCGGCACGCTCGAGCCCCGCGGCGAGCGACGCCTCCTGCTGCGCCACCACCCGCTCATGCTCCGCCGCAATGCCTCGGCTGGCCAGTTCGCCCACGCCCCAGAGCACGCCGCTGGCATGGACATCCAGAATCGCCGCCCGTTCCCGCAGGGAGTCGTCCAGCGCCTCGACCCGAAACTGGCTGGCGGTACCGTCGAGGATCGCAAGCTCCCCCTCCAGCACGCCACTCCAGCTACCCTCTGCGACCCGCCGGGCCAACAGTTGATTGAACAGGTAGCTGCGCGCACTGGAGAGCAGCATGCCGTCGCGGTCGTCGCGCTTGCGCCAGCCACGCGCCAGTACCGCACGCGCCTTGGCCAGGTTGCGCCCACCGGGGCCGAAGCGCTGCGGGCCGAAATAGTTGGCCACGCCGGCATCCACCAGGCGCTGCCAGCGCGCCTCGAATCGCGCATCGTCAATGGCTTCGCCCGTCAGCCGCAGTTCGAAACGGTTGGCACGATGCACGCCGCGCTTGAGCTTGCGCGGATGACGGCGCTGCTCGATCAGCCGCACCGGGGTCTCGGCCAGGCGTGCCTCGAGGTCGGCCGGCGCCTCGCGCCCCGGCAAGTGCACCGAGAGCCACTGCCGGGCAATCGCATAGCGATCCTTCATGCCGGAGAAGCCGATGTCGCGTGGCGTCACCTCGCAGGCGGTCGCCAGGCGCCGGGCCAGCTCGATGGTGCTCAGGTCACGCTTCTCGACCCATAGCCAGAGGTGCTCCCCCTCGCCTTCCGGCTCAAAGCCCAGGCGCTCCTCGACGATGAAGTCCTCGGGGGTGACACGGTAATCGCCACTGGCCGGCGGCCCGAAATCGGCATCGAGCGCCCTAGGCCAATGGGGAGGCCAGGCAGCAGGCGGCGCCGGGGCATCACTCATAGGTGGCGCTCATCGCTTGCGCGGCTCAGCAGGACGACCGCCTCGGCGGCAATCCCCTCGCCGCGCCCGGTGAAGCCGAGCCGCTCGGTGGTGGTGGCCTTGACGTTGACCGTGCCTTGCGCCACGCCCAGATCGGCAGCGATGCTCTCGACCATGGCCGGTATGTGTGGCGCCATCTTGGGCGCCTGGGCCATCAGCGTGGCATCGAGATTGCCCACTCGGTAACCGGCATTGGCGATAAGCGCCATCACGTGGCGCAGCAGCTCGCGGCTGTCGGCCCCGGCCCAGGCCGCGTCGGTATCGGGGAAGTGGCGACCGATATCGCCAAGCGCGCAGGCACCAAGCAGCGCATCGCAGATCGCATGCAGCAGCACGTCACCGTCGGAGTGGGCGACAAAGCCATGCTCGAAGGGGATCGAGACGCCACCGATCATCAGATGATCACCATCGCCGAAGCGATGCACGTCGAAGCCATGACCGATACGCAGGCCGAGATTCACGGACATTCAGGAAGCCGCCTCTTTGTCGGGTGAGGAGAGTGAAGCACAGGAGTTGCGCTGGGCAGCCAGGATCTGCTCAGCCAGCATCAGATCCTCGGGATGGGTGATCTTGAGGTTGTCGCGCCGGCCAGCGATCAGCCGCGGCGCATGGCCCAGCGCCTCGACGGCCGAGGCCTCGTCGGTGACCGTCACGCCAAGCCGGCGGGCCTCGTCCAGCGCATTGACCAGCAGGCGAAAGCGAAACCCTTGCGGTGTCAGGGCATGCCAGAGGCTCTCGCGCGATTCAGTCACGGCCACTCGCTTGGTCGCATCGGCACGCTTCATGGTGTCGGCCACCGGCGCGGCCAGCAGAGCACCCACCGGGTCGTCGACCAGCGCCTCGAGCAGCCGCGCCAGATCGTTTAGATCGACACAGGGGCGGGCCACGTCATGCACCAGCACCAGGTCATCATCGGCGGCCTGTCCCTCAAGGGAGGCGAGCGCCTGGCGCACCGAGTCGGCGCGCTGCTCGCCGCCGGCAACTCGCTGCCAGTCGGCGAAGGGCACCCAGGTGGGATCGAACCAGTGATCGTCCTCGGCCAGGCACAGCCGCAGCTGGGCCTCGGGAAACGCCTGATGAAGGCGCGTCAGGGTGAGTTCGAGCACGCAGCGCTCGCCCAATGGCAAATACTGCTTGGGGCGCTGCGCCCCCATGCGACTGCCCTTTCCCGCCGCTGGCACGATCAGCCACAGGCGGCTCATGGCGCCAACTCCGCCGGTGCGGGTATCGGCAAGGCGCGCTGTTCGATGATCGCGGCCCCGGCCACCACGCCGGGCACCCAGTAGAACTGCTCGTCGGCACGCACCATGCCGATGTCGCTGCGGCCACGCTCCTCGATGGCGTCAAGCCCCGTCTTGAGGTCGACGACCTCGGCAGCCAGGCGTTCGTTGCGTGCCCGCAGCGGTGAGTTCTGCTCTTCGAGCACGTCGGCACGGGCGCGAATCTGGGCGAGCTCCTCGAGTCCGCCCTCGCCAAACCACAGGCGGTACTGCAGCAGTGCGATCAAGACGGTCAAGACGATGGCCAGCCACTTGAGCATCAAGGGGTCCTGTGGATAAGAAACGATGCGCGCATTATGCCATCTTCATCGTCACCGCGCAGTGCTAGCGACGAAACGGCAGCGCCTGCATGGCCTGAGCACGATAGGCTTCCATATGGTGCTTCTCATCGCGACAGAATCTGGCCACCGCGTCATGCAGTTGCGGGTCGGCAATATGGTGCAGCGAGCGTAGCGCGACCGGGGCGAATCCACGGCTGAGCTTGTGCTCGCCCTGGGTGCCCGGGTCGAACCGCGTCAAGCCCCGCGCCAGGCAGTGTTCGATGCCCTGGTAGTAGCATGCCTCAAAGTGCAGGCAGTCGGCCTGTACCTCGCTGCCCCAGTAGCGGCCGTAGAGCGTGCGGCTGCCCTGCAGGCAGAGGGCGGCAGCAACGGGCCGTCCCTTGAAGCGCGCCTGCACCAGCACCAGCGCGTCCGGCAGGCTATCGCGCAGCCGCTCGAAGAACGCCAGGTTCAGGTACCCCTGCTGCCCCCGCTCGAGGTAGGTGATGCGGTAGCAGTCATAGAAGTGTGCCAGGGCCGCGTCATCGATCTCACTACCGGTCAGGCGAACCAGCTCGAGCCCCTGCTCGGCGACGATGCGGCGCTCCCGGCGAATCTCCTTGCGCCGCTTCGAGGTCATCGCGGCCAGAAAGCCCTCGAAGTCGCCAAAGTTGCGGTCCTGCCACTGGAACTGCACGCCGTGACGCTCGATCAGCCCCGGACGCACCTGTCGCCAGGCATCGACCTCCTGCGCTTCGGCGAACAGCAGGTGCCAGCTGGAACGCGAGCCCGCCTCCCAGGCCTCGGCGAAGCGTGCCATGGCCGCGTGGCGGTCGACTCCCTCGGCCAGTACGATTCGCGGCCCCGGGGCCGGAGTGAACGGGATCGCCGTCAGCCCCTTGGGATAGTAGCGTCCGCCGGCGCGCTCCCAGGCATCGGCCCACCCCCAGTCGAAGACGTACTCGCCGCGGGAATGGTACTTGTCGTAATGCGGCATCGCACCCACCAGGGTCGTGCCCTGCCACAGGCCGAAGTGCCGGGGTACCCAGCCGGTCTCGGGCGAGACCGCACCGCTGCCCTCCAGGGCGGCGAGGAATTCGTGACGCAGGAAGGGGTGGTCGTCGTCCACCAGGGCGTTCCAGCCGGCGCGGGGCAGCGCCTCGATGGAGGATACCTCGCGCAGTGTCAGTGACGTTTCGAGGTTCTGCATGACGAGACTCTCCGCCGTCGGAAAAGGAGCCTCAGGATAGACGGCGGAGTACGCCACTGAAAGCCGTGCGGCCTAGCTTGCGGCCTGCATCACCAATGCGGTGTCCAGCATGCGGTTGGAGAAGCCCCACTCATTGTCGTACCAGGCCATGACCTTGACCATGCGGCCCTTGACGCGGGTATGGTTGGCATCGAACACGCCGGAACGGGCGTCGTGGTTGAAGTCGATCGACACCAGCGGCTGCGCGTTCACCCCCAGCACCTTGGAGCCCTCCGCCGCCTTGGCCACGATCTCGTTGATCTCCTCCTTGGTGGTATCGCGGCCGGCGGTGAAGACCAGGTCAACCAGCGAGACGTTGATCACCGGCACCCGCACCGCCAGGCCATCGAACTTGCCGGTCAGTTCCGGCAACACCAGTCCTACCGCCGCCGCCGCGCCGGTCTTGGTGGGGATCATCGAGTGGGTGGCACTGCGTGCCCGATAGGGGTCGCTGTGGTAGACATCGATCAAGTGCTGGTCGTTGGTGTAGGCGTGCACCGTGGTCATCAGGCCGCTTTCGATGCCGACGCTGTCGTTGAGCGCCTTGGCCAACGGGGCCAGGCAGTTGGTGGTGCAGGAGGCATTGGAGACCACCTTGTGTTCGGCAGTGAGCACCTGCTCGTTGACACCGAACACCACGGTGGCATCGGCATCCGGGCTGGGCGCGGAGATCAGCACGCGCTTGGCGCCAGCCTCGAGGTGCTTGGCGGCGGCTTCACGCTTGGTGAATAGGCCGGTGCACTCCATCACCAGATCCACTTCGAGAGATTGCCACGGCAGGCTGGCCGGATCGCGCTCGGAGAAGGTCCGGATACGCTCGCCATCGATGCTCAGGCTCTCGCCGTCATGGCTGACGGAAAACGGGAAATATCCATGAACCGTGTCATGCTTGAGAAGGTGGGCGTTGATGGAGGGGTTACCCAAGTCATTGATCGCAACGACCTCGACGCTCCCGCGATAGTCGTTTTCGTAAAGTGCGCGAACGATATTACGGCCGATACGACCAAAACCGTTGATAGCGATGCGTAGGGGCATGATGGCCTCCTTTATCCATGAACCTTACTGAGTGGCGGCACTCTCCTATCGTCAGGATAGACAGCGTGTGCCCAGCCCTTGGAAATATTCCTGTGAAGAGAATAAGCCTATCGAAAACATGATGAGGCACCCAAGTTTTTGCTAACGTTACCAAACTGCCACTCACCATAGCTAGCGAGGTCTTCCATGGCTACCGAACATTTTCCTCTCAATGACAGCGTACGCCGGGTAACCGAGCGCATTCGTGAGCGCTCTCACCTGCGCCGCAGCCTGTACGAAGGCCACATGGAGGAGCAGCACCGTCAGGGTGTGCACCGCGGCGAGCTCTCCTGTGGCAATTTGGCGCACGGTTTCGCGGGTTGCGACAACGGCGAAGACAAGGGCCGGCTGAAACTGATGAACAGTGCCAACCTGGGCATAGTTTCGTCATATAACGACATGCTCTCCGCACACCGCCCCTTCGAAGGCTTCCCGGCCATCATCAAGGAAGCGGCGCGTGCAATGGGAAGTACTGCGCAGTTCGCTGGCGGTGTGCCGGCCATGTGCGACGGCGTGACCCAGGGCATGCCGGGCATGGAGCTGTCGCTCTTCTCCCGCGACGTGATCGCCATGGCCACCGCCGTGGCACTGTCGCACAACATGTTCGATGGCGCCCTCTATCTGGGTATCTGCGACAAGATCGTGCCTGGCCTGTTCATCGGGGCGGCGCGCTTCGGCCATCTGCCGGCGGTGTTCATTCCCGGCGGCCCGATGCCCAGCGGCCTGCCCAACAATGAGAAGGCGCGCATTCGCCAGCTCTTTGCCGAAGGCAAGGTCGGGCGCGAGGAGCTGCTCGAAGCCGAGTCGCAGTCCTACCACAGCCCGGGCACCTGTACCTTCTACGGCACCGCCAACTCCAACCAGCTGATGATGGAGATGATGGGGCTACATCTGCCCGGTGCCTCCTTCATCAACCCCGGCACTCCCCTGCGCGACGCACTGACCCGTTACGCCACCGAGCAGGCGATCCGAAACACCGAGCAGGGTGGCGAGTATCGCCCCTTCTACAAGCAGATCGACGAGAGGGCGATCGTCAACGCCATGGTCGGCCTGCTCGCCTCGGGCGGCTCCACCAACCACACCCTGCATCTGGTGGCCATGGCCGCCGCCGCCGGCGTGACCATCAACTGGGACGACTTCACCGAACTCTCGGCGGTGGTGCCAAGCCTGACGCGCATCTACCCCAACGGTAGTGCCGATATCAACCACTTCCAGGCCGCTGGCGGCATGAGCCTGCTGATACGCGAGCTGCTCAAGGCCGGACTGCTGCATGGCGACATTCCCACGGTGTTCGGCACCGATCTGCATGCCTACACCCAGGAGCCCTTCCTCGAGGACGACAAACTGGTGTGGCGTGAAGGGCCCACCGAAAGCCTCGACAGCGAGATCCTGCGCCCGGTCTCCAACCCCTTCGCCGCCACCGGCGGGCTGACCGTATTGCATGGCAATCTCGGCCGCGGCGTGATCAAGATCTCAGCGGTCAAGCAGGCGCACCGCATCGTCGAGGCGCCGGTGCGTATTTTCAATGACCAGAACCAGGTCAAGGCGGCCTTCGAATCGGGCGATCTCAATCGCGACGTGATCGTGGTGGTACGTTTCCAGGGCCCCAAGGCCAATGGCATGCCGGAGCTGCACAAGCTCACCCCCTTCCTTGGCGTGCTGCAGGATCGTGGTCACAAGGTGGCGCTGGTGACCGATGGGCGCATGTCCGGCGCGTCGGGCAAGGTGCCGGCGGCCATCCACCTGACGCCGGAAGCGGTCGATGGCGGGCCGATCGCCAAGCTGGAGGATGGTGACGTGGTGCGTCTCGATGCCGAAACTGGCGAGCTCAACGTGCTGGTCGAGGCCCGTGAGCTGGCGGGGCGCAAGACGGTGGATCCCAACCTGGAGCGTTATCATTACGGCATGGGTCGCGAACTGTTCGGCGGCTTCCGCCAGCTGGCCATGGGTGCCGAGGAGGGAGCCGGAGTCTTCGGCGGCTTCGAGAATGACGACCTGTCGCGTGAGCTCGAGAAGATCGAGCAGGAGGATCAATGAGCGATCCGGCGCTTGTCGGCGACATCGGCGGTACCAATGCGCGTTTCGCGCTGGTGGAGAGAGGCAATCTCGAGCCTCGAGAGATCCTGCGCCTGTCCTGCGCCGACTACCCGACACTGAGTGCAGCGATACGCGACTATCTTGCCCGAGTCGACTTGGGCGAGGAGAGCCTGACCCAGGCCTGCCTGGCCTTTGCCTGCCCCGTGCATGCCGACCTGGTGCGCCTGACCAACAACCACTGGTCCTTCTCCAAGCGTGCCGTAAAGGATGAGCTGGGTCTGACGAGCCTGAAGGTGATCAACGACTTCACCGCCCAGGCGCTAGGGGTACCCCATGTCAGGCCCGAGGAGCTACATGCCATTGGCGGCGGCCAGGCGATCGAGAGTGCCGTCAAACTGGTGATCGGCCCGGGCACGGGACTCGGCGTGGCTGGCGTCTTTCCAGGGCAGCACGGCTGGATCCCGCTACCCACCGAGGGCGGTCATGTCACCTTCGCCCCTACCGACGAGCGCGAGGCAAACCTGCTGCGCTACTTCCGCAATCGCTATGGCCGGGTGTCGGTGGAACGCATCCTGTGCGGCCAGGGTCTGCTCGATCTCTACGGCGCCCACTGCTCGCTCAAGGGGGCCAAGCCACGCTACACCACGCCGGCAGAAGTGACCGACGCGGCGAACGAGGGCGATGACATCGCCGTGGATACCGTGCAACGCTTCCTGAAGATTCTCGGCGACGTGAGTGGCGATGCGGCACTCACCCTGGGCGCGCAGGGCGGTGTCTATCTCTGCGGCGGCATTCTGCCGCGCCTGCTCGAATGGATGCCGCAAAGCCGTTTTCGCGATGCGTTTGCCGACAAGGGACGCATGAGTGATTACACTGCGGACATTCCCACCTGGGTGGTCACCGCGCCGTGGACTGGCCTGCTGGGGGCGGCCGAGGCCCTGCACAATGAGGAGGTAGCGTGATACCGGCATCTTTACGAGCACTACTCGACGAGACCCAGGGCCAGCGCTTTGCGCGTTGGGCCGAACGCGACGTATGGCTGGCCAATGCGCCCTGGGGGGAACTGGCGATATCACTTCAGGGCGCACAGGTACTGCACTTTCTACCTGCGCCCGAGGCCACGCAAGCCGCAGGCGCTCCACCCGCGTCCGAGACCTTCGAATCTACGCAGGACGACAGCCTTGTGGCGGGGGGCTGGCTGTGGGTCACGCCCACACCACAAGCGCCGCCTGGGGCGATTCGCGGCGGCATACCGCTGTGCTGGCCGTGGTTCGCCGACGAGCATACCGCCGATGAGTCGCCGGATCGTTCAGGGCCGATGCATGGCCCGGCGCGCAAGGCCGATTGGCAGCTAGATGCGGTGGATGAGCATGAGGAGGGCATTGAAGTGCACCTCTCCCCCACCGCCCGCTTGCATTCACAACTGATTCCCCGTGCGGTGGTCCAGGCCAATGCCCAGCGGCTGCATGTCGAGCTGATCACCGAACATGTCGGCGAGACGCCGGTCAAGTTCACCGCGGCTTTGCACAGCTACCTGAGCGTGGCCGACGCCCATGCCTGTCGGGTCGAAGGGCTTGCCGGCGCGCGCTATCTCGATAAGCTCAGGGATTTTGCCGACACCCAGCAGCAAGGCGAACTGGGGGTGCGCGGCGCACTGGACCGCATCTATGAATCCAATCGCGCCACCGTGCTCGACGATGGTCAGCGGCGCCTGCGCATCGCCAAGCAGGGCAGCGACTCCACCGTGGTCTGGCATCCCGGGGATGACTTACCGCCCGACACTTCTCGCGAGGCGAGCCGGCATTTTCTGTGCATCGAGGCGGCCTGTACCCGCCTCGACCCGGTCTGGCTGGTCCCCGGCGCCCAGCACCTGCTCGGCACCACCCTGACGAGGGAGCCGATATCATGAGCGAGCCCGCACTGCTGGATGCCCCCTTCATGCTGGGCATGATGCGTCTGCATGAGAGCGACAGCCTGCGCACTCCCGAGCGGCTCGCCGATTGGATAGAGGCACGCCTCGATCAGGGGCTCTGCTGGTTCGATCATGCCGACATCTATGGGGACCGCCTCGGCGAGACACTGTTCGGCGAGGCACTGCGGGTGCGACCGGGACTCGCCAGCCGCGTGCGTATCGTCACCAAGGCCGGCATCGTCACGCCGGCCCGTGATACTTCACGATTCGCCATCAAGCACTACAACAGCTCGGCGGCCTATATCACCCAGGCCATCGACTCCGCACTCGCCCGGCTGGGCGTCGAACGCCTCGATCACTTCCTGCTGCAGCGTCACGATCCGCTCATGGAGGCCGAAGCCACCGCCAGGGCGCTCGACGATGCCATCGACTCGGGCAAGATAGGCGCGGTAGGGGTTGCCAACTTCCTGCCCGAACAGTGGCGGAGATTACAGGCATGCATGCACTACCGCCTCTCCAGCCACCAGCTGCAGCTGTCGCTGGCCCACCCCGAGCCGCTCTTCGATGGGCTCTACGATGCGATGATTCGTGACGGTCTCAAGCCCATGGCCTGGTCGCCGCTGGGTGGAGGAATCGTGTTCGAGGATGTGCTGGGCGAAAGCCTGTCGAACCTGGCACCACAGTTCGGCACCAGTTCGGCTGGCCTGGCCCTGGCCTGGCTGCGCGGGCTACCGGGCAAACCGGTACCGATTGTCAGTACTCTCAAGGAGGAGCGTATCGATGAGCTGCTCGGTGGGGCCGGGCTCGCCCTGGATCGCCCCACTTGGTTTGCTCTGCTGGAAGAGGCACGTAGCGAGCGTGTCGCCTAGGTGTCGGCTCGCCCTTAGCGCTCGTTCAACCGGGTGTCAGCGGACGCGAGGCCTCTCGCCCAGGAAATGCTCGGTACGGTAGGTCACTTCATTGCCCAGCCCATGGCGGGTCTCCCTGACCAGGGGGCCCGAGAGATGCTCGCCGCGCTCGCCAATCACCTCGCGCACGGCCATGGGCTGCACATTGGCCGGCGGCATGTGCACCTCGATCAAGTAGTTGCCATCCGGCAGGCCACTGCCCGGGCCGAATGGTCCCGCTTCAAAAGTGCCGTCGCTTACGTTGACGCGCGATTGCCAGCGCACACGGCTGGTCTCGCGCTCGACCACGACTCGCAGCTGCGTCGCCTCCGGCAGGTTGCTATACCCACGGATCACCATCTGGCGACGGCTATCGAGACCGGCCTCCACTTCGATCTCCACAGGCTCAGCCATCGTCTCCACATGGGAAGCCGGCGCCGCACTCTGCTCTTCAATGGGCTCTTCACTGAGCGCTCTCTGCCCTACCTGCTCGTCCGGTGCTGCTGACTGTTCGGATTGCACGTCCGGCGCGACTTCCGCCGACGGTCGCTCATCGACGGATTCGGCACCGCCGCCATTGCCCTCGTTACCACACCCATGCAGCGCTGTTACTGCCAGCAAGACCAGCACGAGCCTGCGATACCCATTCGCTGCCATCATCTACGACCCCTAGCCTTCAACCAATCGGCAACCACTTCATCTTCTAACCTTCGCTTATAGACACCCAATATCAACCCCTTGCTCACCAATAAGGCAAATTCCCTCTACGCAGCCGCCTCGATCGATTAGCAAGTTTTAACGTGGTCGCAACACACCGCACTTGCGACTGCTCGATTTCCAGCTAGCTTGAAATCGACGCATTACCTTGCGAACGGAATCCCCATCATCTTCATGGAGCAAAACATGATGATCAAAGACGCTACTGAACTCTTCACTCGCCTGCTGTCCGAAGCCAATAGTGCCGAGAAGCAGATGACCCGCGCGCTGCCGAAAATGGCCCGCGCCGCAGGCGACCCTCAACTGGTCGAGGCGATCAAGCACCACCTCGAAGAGACGCGTACTCAGGTCGAACGTCTTGAGCAGGCTGCCGATACCGTGCCAGACATTCGTATCAAGCGCATCAAGAACTACAGCATGGAGAGCCTGATCGAAGAAGCGCAGGAGCTGATCGATGCCTGCGAAAAGGGCCCCCTGCTGGATGCGGCGCTGATCGGCGCAATGCAAAAGGCCGAGCATTATGAAATCGCCGCCTATGGCACCCTATGCGCCATGGCCGACCAGCTGGGCTATACCGAGGCGAAAAATATCCTGGCCGAAACGCTCAAGGAGGAGAAGTCCACCGATGAGAAGCTCACTACGCTGGCCAAGAGCAGCGTGAACAAGAAAGCGGGATGATCGCGGATCACTGACTCGCCCAAGCATCGGCCGGAAAACCCCAACCTCATGACAGGTTGGGGTTTTTCTTGCTTATAGTAAGCGACTATCGGAAAGCTTGAGTAAATTATGCTGCGACGCAGCAAGAATGAGCCTATGGTGAGTGAGTACACCGCCCTGGAGGCTCATCATGCAAAACCTACCGTTGAAGCAACAGCCCTATGATACAGAGGTGCTGGAGTTCTGGGCACGACAGGCACAGCTGCAGCGCGCCGCAATGGATGCCTTCGCTGCCTATCTCTACACCAGCGCCAACCGATAACAAAAAAGCCCGACCTTCACAGGTGGGGCTTTTCCGAGTTCTGCGTCCGTGTCATGCGCTTCACGAGACATCCTGTCCGTGCATCCATGTGCTTTTCGAGCAATCCGTGCCCGACCTTCCTTGAGTAGTGCTCCTTGCTGTGATGTCAGGATGCCAATTCGATCATCGCTTGAAACTAACCCAGGTTAATTTTTAACGTACGTGATAACCGACAATTTCAGTAGGACAAATAATCTCACCTTTCCGTCTGGCTACTGAACCACTTGCCGCGGGCGGCGTCTCTCTTGTTGCGTACAATGGCGCGCCCCGCGCCCTACCGCGGTTCGAAAACGACACCTGCCCGGTGCCACACTGGCAGCTGCTGATCCGCGATACTGAGGTAGATAGCGACTATACCTTGGTGGCCGAATGGGGCGAGGAAGCCAGCAATGGCGGATGACCTGAAGGCCCTGGAAGAGTGGGTGGCCCCGCTACTCGCCAAGCTCGAAGCCAAGGAGCGCCGGGCACTGGCCCGCTCCATTGCGCGGGACTGCGGCGCAGTCAACGCGAGCGCATCCGGGGCCAGACCAACCCCGACGGCACACCCTACGTTCCCCGCAAGCCTCAGCAATGGCGGGCTCGCCAGGGCAGCATTCGCCGCCGCGCCATGTTCGGCAAGCGCGACCGTATCAAGCGAGATGGCCCAACCATTGAATACCCTCAGCGCGAACTGCTCGGCTTCACCGAGCAGGACCGCACGCGCATTCGTGACCTACTGATCGATCACCTGACCCGCCCTGGCCATTGAGCCACCAATGAAAAGCGCCCTACCGCAATCGCGATAGGGCGCTCACACTGTCCCCCCTACATACAGTGCCGGTTCTGTCAGGTCAGATCGTTCAGATCCACGCCCAATACCTCGGCGATCCGCTTCAGCACGCTCAGCGAGCCGGTCTTCTTGCCTGACTCGATCTCCGACAGATAGCCCTGGCTGATGCCCACCTTCTCGGCCAGCTCGCCCGCACGCAGCCCCCGATATTCGCGGAACACCCGCACCGGCGCCACGTCATCGAGCAACGCATCGACGACGCGGGAAGGAAAGGACTCCTCGCCCGCGTCGATGCGCGCCCGGGCCTCATTCGCCGCCTGAATGTCGTGATAGTCTTCCGCCTGCTCGAGCAGCGTGGCGTAGTCCTGCTCGCTCAGCACCACCAGGCGCTCGCCGGCTGGCGTTTGGATGAATTGTGGTGTACCCATGGTCTGCTTCCTCGTGATTCGTCAACGATAGATGTCGCCGCGGGCGCCGATCTTGAGCACCAACAACACCGTGCCCTGATCGTCCATGATCACCCGCCAGTCCCCGACCCGCAGCCGGATATACTCGCTGCCAACCAGCGCCTTGACATTGTTGCGCTGGGCCACCGGATCTTCGGCATAAGCCGTGATCTTACGCCGGATGCGCTGCGCGTCCGGGCGCGGCATGCGCTTCAAGACCTTCAAGGCATCTCTGCTGTACGAGATCGTTTTCATTGCCCCAATTATAGCTTAAAGCTAAAATCGCGCAAATAATTTTAGCTGAAAGCTAACCCATGCCGTCCCTTGACTCCCAACTCACCCTGCGCCGCACACTCGCCCATTTGACTGATACGCTGGAGACACACCTGAGCTCGGTGTAAGTCTCGTCATCCACACTCGCGCCCGCCAAGCGCGTGAGCCGGGCCGGGGCCGGCATCGCTATCGGCGCGGCCACCCTGCCCGCTGCCGCCATGCCGGCTATCGACAAGCCGGCCCGCTTCGGCAAGCAAAAGGCGAACTTCCGCGGCAGCTACAAGGGCATGTGGTGGTGCCCGCCGGCGGTGAAGCTCGCCGCCGCCACGCCGATGAGCTGCAGCCAACTACCCAGAGCAGGCGCTCGAACAGCTGATCGAGGCCTGCAAGCGTGCCGGACCAGCCCGGCCGACACTGGTGTGGGCGCTGGATACCGGCAAGGCCGGCCAGGAGTGGACGCTCAAGCATATCCGCCGGGCGCGTGCCGCCGGATGGGAATGCGAGGCGGCCCAGCCCAGCGAGGGGTGTGACTGGAACGACCTGCATCAGCGCGGCGAGCTGACCGAGAAGCACCTCGAGGAGTACCGTTACAACGGCGCGCTGCTGATCGCGCCTAGCGCAAACGAAAAAGCCCTGCTGATCTACGAGAAGAGCGAGCGCCGCGAGTTTTCCTTCGTGTACCGCAGCCAGACCTTCTGGTTCAAGCTCGACCTGGACAAGTACCAGAAGGTTCACTGGCATCTTCCAGGCGGCGGCTGCTGTTTTGAGGATGATCCCGAGCCAAACGATATCTTGGTTGATAGTAGAAGGCTTGATACCGCTGTTCCTGCGCATCACGGCGTGCTCAATGATTTGCTCGCTGGACAGCTCTGTAATCAGCACGCGCGCGATCGGAAAGCGCTGCAGCTGCAAGATGGTCGCTCGCTTGCTGCGGCCAGCGTCCTGGGCGAACTCGTGCAGGTAGCGCTCGAAGGCATCGCTCATGGTCACGCCGCGCCATTTAGCCGTCAGGATGCCGCCCGGTTGCATCAGCTCGAGCTCACGGCGCTTGGCCCACTCCTCGGCCATGGCCTTCTTGGGGAACGTTCGCGACTCTGTGAAGTCTGGTTGTCCACGGCGAGCGATGCGGATCCTCGCCAGGTATGAGAAACTGCCGCCCTTTCGCGGCCGCTTAACTATCGTCGCCAACGTTCGCTCCCCCAATGTGACAAATTCCAGCGGCGCGGAGTGCCAAAATTATGACAAGGCATCGTGTAAAACCGGCGCCTAATACTGTAAACATGAACAGTTATGAATGATAAGGCAACTACCACAGCCCGCATGAATACTGGCACGGTGCGCCCCGCACTGAATAGAACGTTCTCCGTCGCGCCGATGATGGAGTGGACCACCCGCGACTATCGCGTCTTCGCCCGCACGCTGACGCGCCAGGCACTGCTCTATACTGAAATGGTGACCACCGGCGCGATCCTGCACGGCTCGCCTCGCGAGCGCTTTCTGGGCCATGACGATATCGAGCATCCGTTGGCCCTGCAATTAGGTGGAAGCGACCCTAGCGAGCTGGCCGAATGCGCGGCCATCGCCGAGGCGTGGGGCTATGATGAGGTCAATCTGAACGTCGGCTGCCCAAGCGACAGGGTACAGAACAACCTTATTGGCGCCTGCCTGATGGGCTACCCCGAGAAAGTTGCTGCCGCGGTACGCGTCATGCGCAACGCGGTATCGATCCCGGTGACGGTCAAGTGCCGCATCGGCATCGACGAGCAGGACGAAGACGCCGATCTCGAACGCTTCATTTCCCTGGTCGCCGATGCCGGCTGCGAGACGTTCATCGTGCATGCCCGCAAGGCTTGGCTGCAGGGCCTCTCTCCCAAGGAGAACCGAGATGTGCCGCCGTTAAACTACCCCCGCGTACATCGACTCAAGGCCAGCCGGCCGGAATTACATATCGGCATCAATGGCGGTATCAAGACGCTGGAAGAGTGCCGCGCTCAGCTTGTCCATGTCGATAGCGTGATGGTCGGCCGCGAGGCATATCAGAACCCCTGGCTGCTGGCTCAGGTCGACGAGGCGCTCTACGGCGAGCCGGGGCCGGCCCACAGCCGTCATGCCGCGGCACAGGCATTTCGTCCCCACATCGCCAGACGGCTAGAAGAGGGAGCGAAGCTCAACCACATTACCCGCCACGTACTCGGCTTGTTCCAGGGCTGCCCTGGCGGACGGCGCTTCCGCCGTCATCTCTCGGAGAATGCGCATTGCGACGGCGCGGGGCTTGCCGTGTTCGACGATGCCCTGGGCATGGTACCGGAACGCGCGGCGTCGCCTATGCGTGCGTCTCAGAACAGCTAAACGCGGTCATCATATCAGCGCATCGGGTACCGGAGTGTAATCCGACTGGAACGTCTCCACGGCATTTTCGGCCTCCTCGATGGCGTCAAAGCGGGCAACGTGGAACAGCGCCTCGCCCTCGTTGGCCAGCGGCAGGTTGCTCATGCCGATCACGATGCCATCGGCATTGGCGCGCACCTCCCCCTCCACATTACCGAAGGGGTCAGCGACCAGGCCGAGCACCTGGCCTTTGGTGACACTGGCCCCCAACCTTACCTTGGGCCGAAGAATGCCATCGATGGGGGCACGCGCCCAACTGGAGCCATTGGCCACCTCGGCAGGGCGCGGTGTGCTGCGCCGCCTTTCGCCGGCCAGCATGCCAATGCGCCGCATCACCCGCAGCACGCCACGTACCCCAGGGGCGATCGCCCACTCATCGAAGCGCAGTGCCTCGCCCGCCTCGTAGGTGAGCACCGGCACCCCACGACTCTGAGCATAGTGACGCAGGCTCCCCTCGCGTAGCTCGGCATTGAGGATGACTGGCGCACCAAAGGCATTGGCCATGGCCGCCGTTTCCGCATGACTCTTCAGCTGAGCGCGGATCTGCGGCAGATTGGTGCGATGAATCGCCCCGGTGTGCAGGTCGATGATATGCGTGGCCTGATCGACGATCTGTTCGCGAAACAGCGCCGCCACCCGCGAGCCCAGCGAGCCCTGCTCGCTGCCTGGGAAGCAGCGATTGAGATCGCGGCGATCCGGCAGGTAGCGGCTATGCTGGACGAAGCCGAAGACGTTGACGATGGGTACCGCGATCAGGGTGCCATGCAATCGTGCAATGGCCTTTGAGCGCAACAGGCGGCGTACGATCTCGGGGCCATTGATCTCGTCGCCATGAATCGCGCCACACACCAGCAGCACCGGCCCCGCTTGGCGCCCATGCACGATCTCTACCGGAATATGCAGAGGCGCATGGGTATAGAGCTTGGCCACGGGAACGTCGATCTGCCGTCGGGTGCCTGGTGGTACGCTTATATTGGCGAGTTCAAAGGAAGAGCGGGGCATCGGTAATTACCAGACCATGAAATTGTATTAACGGCCCCCTTATACCGTGCCTGAGTATCCATGGCGAATGCACTGGCATGTCCTCAATCATACAATCATGAATGTAAGTATGGAGATGTTGCGGTATAATGCTATCAGTTTGTGCCGCTACTCGAGACACCCATGGCCAGAAGAACCAAAGCCGAAGCCGAAGCCACCCGCGAATCGTTGCTTGATGCCGCCGAAGAGGTCTTTCACGACAACGGCGTAGCTCGTACCTCCCTTGAGCAGATCGCCCGTCATGCCGGAGTGACTCGCGGCGCCGTTTACTGGCACTTCAAGAACAAGGCCGACCTGTTCATGGCACTTATCGAGCAGGTACGCATGCCCTTCGAGGAGCTGGTGGCGGAGGTGAGTGGCAATGCCGAGGATGTCTCTCCCCTGGAGACCCTCCGGCTCGCTTGCCATCACAGCTTCATCCGCCTGGAGCGTCCCCGCCACCAACGCATCCTTTCGATCCTTGTGCATCGTTGCGAATTCTTCAGCGATATCAATCCTCTGGAGATGCAGGAGCGTCTTGCCAAGGAGTGCCACACCGAGATGTGCCGCCACTTCCAGACGGCGTACGAGTGCGGCTTGCTGAGGGCCGATCTGGACCCCGAGACGGCCGCCAGGCTCCTGCAGGCAACGTTTGGCGGATTGCTGCACGACTGGCTGCGCAATCCCGAGCAGTATTCGCTCCGCCAGAAGGGCGGGGAGCTGATCGATGCCCTATTCAGCCTGATGCGACATTCGCCAGCCCAAGAGTGATGCCGCAGTGCAGCATAAGTGACTACACTTCCTATGAGAGATCACAGGGAGAGCGCTATGGATGCACTGAAGCTGGTGCGTATTCGAGAATTGGAAGTGGCGGTGCGCATCTGGCACCCCGAGGCAACGAAAACCCTGGTCGCCTGGCACGGTCTTGCCCGTCACGGCGGCGACTTCGCCGATCTGGCCCGCGAACTAGGCCCCAATTGGCGCATTCTGGCCCCCGATACGCCGGGGCGTGGGCTATCGAGCTGGTCGATGTTTCCTGCTCATGACTATCTCTACGAACACTACATGCAGATTGCCGTCGGGTTGCTCGATCATTTCGGCCTGCCGCGCGTGATCTGGGTGGGCACCTCGATGGGCGGGTTGCTTGGCATGTTGCTGGCGGCCGATGAAACACATGGCAGTCGAATCGAGCGCCTGGTGCTCAACGATGTGGGACCGGAGTTGAATCCTGACGGACTCAGGGCCTTGGGCAGTCGGTTTGCCTTCCCGCACCGCTTCACCTCGTTCAACGAGTTGATGACTGACCTCAAGCAGCACTATCAGGGTTTCGGCATCGATAGCGAATCCGCCTGGCAACGCCTGGCGTTAGGCAGTACCCGCCGCCTGCCAGACGGCAGTTGGACCTACCACTACGATCCACGTATTACCGAGCAGTTCGTGCATGACACCCCGCGAGACACCTGGGAAGACTGGGCACGCATACGCTGCCCACTCATGGTAATCCGCGGCGAGCACTCTCCCCTTCTCGATGCCGAGACGCTACCGCGGATGCGCGATGTCCAGCCGGAGCTTGAGTGTCTGACGATACCCAACTGTGGCCATGCTCCCATGCTCGACCGACCCAGCCAGGTGACGCCATTGAAAGCGTTCATCGAGCGACCCTCTCGTACCTCGAGCGCTGCAGGCAGCCCCCCGCTGCAGGTGGCCCGGAGCGAGGGCTGGAATATGGGCTGGCGGAAAGGATGGAGAGCGCTGCAGCACTGGTGGAGCCTTTTGTGGCGCCGTTGGCGAGGGCGAAGCCGATGACGTTTTTGTGCTTCAGCTCCCAGTGACCGCCCACCAGAAAATGCTGCAACGACACTTCACGATAGATGGCGACGATCCGCCCTAGGGGAATATCGAGTGCCAGCAATGCCACCAGATCGACATTGTAGACACTGGCACCAGACGCCTGGGGTCCTCATCATCGACACTCTGCAAGATACCTGGGCGGCTTTCCGGTGGCGTCGTTACTGCCCGGAACATTGTCTACTCCGCCTCCCTATAGTGATCTTCATCGCCCAGCTCCTCCTGCGCCTGAATGAGCAGTTCGCGGGGATCTTGCCATCCACCACCGAGCGCCTTGAACAGGGTGGCGGTGGCTGTCAGGCGGTCTCGCATCGCCTCGGCCAGCCCTAGCTGTGCCGAATGCAAGTCGCGCTGAGCATCCAGCACCTCGATGAAGCTCGTCATCCCCTCACGATAGCGTAGCTCGGCCAGCTCATGGGTGCGTTGGATCGCCTCGACCTGCTCGCGTGTCGCCTCGATCCGCTCGCCACTGGTGTCATAGGTCACCAAGGCGTCACGCACTTCGTTGAACGCGGTATTGACCGTGACGCGATACTGGGTATCCGCCTGCTCGGCCTGCACCTCGGCGGTCTCGATACGCGCTCGCGAACGCCCGAAGTCAAAGAGCGGCCCGGCAACGGAGGCGCCAAGCCCCCAAGTTTCCGCCGACGAGGTGAAAAGATCGGTAGTTTCCGCCGCGCTGCTGCCAAGGAAGGCCGAGAGATTGAGTGAGGGCAAGCGGCTCGCTTCGGCTGCACCGATACGTGCATTGGCCGCGATCATGGCGGCCTCTGCCGCGCGAATGTCCGGGCGGCGCTGCAGAAGCGTGGATGGCAGCATGGTCGGCACTCCACTTGGCAGGGCGATCTCCTCGAGCCGTGAATCGCCAAAGTCAACCTCGGCGAACAGCTCTGCCGGCGACATGCCAACCAAGATGGCCAGGGCCCCCTCGAGCCTGCGCACCCGCTGTCTTAGGCCCGGCAACTCGGCACGCGAGGTTTCCAACTCCGATTGCGCCTGACGCAGCGCCAGCTCGTCGGTGGCGCCAAGATCGAAGCGCAACTGCTCGAGACGATAGGTTTCCGCTTGCACGGAAAGGGTATTCTCGGAAATGCGGCGTTGAGCCTCGGCACTTCTCAGATCGAAGTAGGTGGATACGACATCGGTAATGATGCCGATCCGCGCGGCATCGTGGGCGAAGGCGCTCTCCTCGAGCATCGCTTCTGCCGCCTCACGCTCACGCGCAAGCCTTCCCCAGAGATCGACTTCGTACTCCAGGACGCCAGTGACCGAAAACATGTTGTTGGTCGATTCGATCAGCTCGCGGATCTGCTCCATCTCGCCATTGCCGGGCAGGATGGCACCGGGCGTGCGCTCGCGGGAGGCCTCGGCCTGAAGCGCCACGGTGGGAAACTGCTCGGCACGCGACAATCCAAGCTGCGCGCGAGCCTCCTGGATACGCTGAAGCTGAAGTCTGAGTTCAAGGCTTTCGTTGGTAGCCCGCTCGACCAGCGCATCGAGCTGGGGGTCCTCGAACTGGCGCCACCAGTCACTCCAGTCGTGGCGCTGCTCGTCGGTCAGCAGTACATGCTCGGGCAATGCCTCCGGCAGGGCGATGTCGGGTGTCTGATACTCAGGCCCCATGACGCAGCCCGACAACATCGCAGTAATGAGCAGCGGCGTGACCAACCCCTTGCGCATTTCACCATGTTCGTCCTTAAACATTAATAACATTCAACACCCTCGGGCTGCCGGCCATTCATGATTCAAAATTTTGGTGCGTGTTACGGTATTGTCTTGGTGTCATGCCGAACCACTGATGGCATGAGCGGTAAAAGCTGCTGAGTTCCGCAAATCCCAGGCTCCAGGAAATCTCCTTCATGCTCTTGCTGGAGTAGACGAGATATTGCTTGGCTTGCTGTTTACGTACATCGTCAAGAAGCTCCTTGAAGCTGGTGCCTTTTATCTCAAGATCACGCTGCAAAGTCCGCTTACTTACATTCAACATTACAGCCAAGTCTCCAAGACTCGGCGCATGACCGGGAAGCGATTCATCAATTATCTGTCTAATGTAATTGACGCTCTTCGATGAAGTAAACTGAGCGAGCCTGGCTTCGGCTATATCCACATGGACACGATCAAGATTGGGATTGGAAGAGCGAAGTGGTTTGGCAAGCGTCTCGTTATCGAATAGCACTGAAAAACAGGGCATGCCAAAATTTACTTTGGTATCGAGAAAACATTCGCACTCATGATTACCTGGATCATCATGTATCACATTGATCTCATGCGTAACGGGATAGTCACCCAGCAATATCTTGCAGAATCCCATGAATCCCGTCACCCCCGCCGCCATGAAATCATAGGGGGAGCGCTCACTCGACCCGATCCTGGCCGAGACTCGTAGATGCCCCTCTTCCCGCTCGGCCCACACCTCGAGCTCATCGTCGATCAGTACGGCATATCTCGCCATGCGCTCCAGCGCTTGCTCAAAATTGGTGCTGGTCATCATGGTGTAACCGACGATTCCCAGCAAGCCGGCATCGAGCAGTTCGGCACCATGCAGGCCGAAACTGCTCCACTGCGACTCCTCCGAGGCAAGCGAGAAGAGACGAAACAGGATGGTCTTGGAGATACGACCATTCGGGTCATCCAGCTTCGCCATATCAAGCCCCGCCGAATGACACAGACGCTTCTCGTTCATCCCGGCCAAGCGGATCACGTCAACCTGGTATCGTGCCAATGTCGCTGCAATGGTCCCCCCTCCCATTGCTTGCCTGGAGAGGCTCTCTGCGATTTTAGTCATAAGCCTTCTTGTACCGTGTCGCTTGGCGCCAATTACCTGTCGCCTATTGCTACTACTAGAGGTTCGCGTTCAAATACCTCATTATTATTCACCGCCAACCAACATTCAAACCATTTATCGACGCAGCTAAAACAGATAATCAGCTTTCAAAAGACTTTGAATTGTCCAAAAAAACTCTACCATGCTAAAATCCCGAACATGCAAATATTGCAAAATAATTCAGCTGCGCAATCGCCACTATTTTGAAATTCAACTCAATCATTAAATCATGACGCCGCGGAGGGTTTTAATGAGATCGGCAAAAGCATCCATTTTCTTATTTATATTATTATTGACTGGCTGCGGTGGAGAAGATGAGCAGCGCGAATCAGGACCGCGAGTCGTAAAACTCATAGAAACCGGTGAGCAAAGCGATATAACGAGTCGCCGCTTCGTTGGCCGAGTCGATGCATTGAGCACTGTCGATCTCTCCTTTCAAGTGGGTGGACGTCTGGTGGAGTTCCCGGCAACTCAAGGCGGCATTATTCCCGAGGGAGAGTTGATTGCGCGTCTGGAGCAAACCGATTATGCGTTGGCGGTAAGAAGAGCGGAAGCGGAAAGGGAACTCGCCAGAAGCGATATGCAACGCAAGCGCAATCTACTGGAGCACAATGCCGTCTCCCAAGCCGTGTTCGACGAGGCACGAACCAACTATGAACTGGCTGAAGTACAGTTGGAAAGTGCCCGGCAGGATCTCTCATACACCACTATTAGAGCTCCCTTCGATGCGTTAGTGACTCGCCGCCAGGCCGATCTTCACAGTAATGTTCAGCCCAATGCACAAGTCGTCCGAGTTCAGGATGTCACCGAACTCAGAGTCAGGATGAATGCACCTGAGGCATTGATAAGACATGTCGCCGAACCCGACCGTTTCAACATCGAAGCCGAGTTGCTATCGATGCCGGGGCAACGTATCCCTCTCGAGTATCGCGAACATGTCACCGAACCCGATGACGTTGCACAAACCTATGAAGTGGAATTCGCGTTCAGTGATGACGTTCCCTTCGTTGCGCTTCCCGGCATGACCGCAACGGTATTCATCTCCCTGGCGGATGCGGTGATCCCTCCCGCCGTCATGATTCCCGTCAGTGCGGTCGGCAAGGATGAGGCCGGCAATTTCCATGTCTGGCGCTACGACGCCGACAAGCAGACCGTAAGCTCTCAACAGGTCATCGTTGGTGAGATCAGTGGCGATAGCGTTCCTGTCGTTTCGGGGCTTGAACGGGGCGAAACCATCGTTGCCGCTGGTTTGCACCTATTGCGTGACGGCATGCGGGTCCGGCCGCTGGAACAGGCGCTATAAAGGGAGTTTGTCATGGATATCGCAAGGTCATCCATTGAGCGGCCACTCAATACCTGGCTAATCATCGTTATCTGTTTTTTTGGCGGAATATGGGGGTTCTATGCGGTAGGCAAGCTCGAGGATCCTGCCTTCACGATCCCAAACGCCATCATCAATACCGAGTATCCCGGCGCGACCGCCCAGGAAGTGGAAGAGGAGATCACCGAACGACTGGAGAGAGCGATACAGGAGCTACCCCAGGTCGACTTCATCGAGTCCCTTTCCCTGCCGGGAAGGTCGGAAATCGAAGTGGAGATTTCCGACACTTACGGCAGCGACCAGCTTCCTCAGATATGGGATGAGCTGCGAAGAAAGGTCAACGATACTCAGGGGTCTCTTCCTGAAGGCGCCTCCCCTTCTCAGGTCAACGATGACTTCGGTGAGGTCTATGGCCTGTTCTATGCCGTGATCGCCGAGGGTTACTCGGAGGATGAAATCCGTGATATCTCGACCTTCCTGCAACGGGAGGTACTGACCGTGCCCGGCGTTGCACGCGTCACGACCGCTGGCGAGCGAGGAGAGACCATCTATGTGGAGATTCCCAATGAGCGCCTGACCACGCTGGGCATTCCCATCGAGCAGGTGCTCAATACCATCCAGACCGAGAACACCGTCGAGGATGCCGGATCGCTGCGCATCGGCGATAGTCATGTCAGGATCGTGGCGAGAACCCAGGTCGACAGTGTCGATAATATCGAGTCGATCCGTATCGGCCGCTCCGGCACCACCGAGCAGGTGGCGCTGGGCGACATCGCACATGTCTATCGCCAAGCCACGGAAATTCCCAATCACCTCATTCACTACAACCAGCAGGATGCCTTCACGCTTGCCATTGCGGGTGTCGAGACGGAGAACATCATCGAGGTGGGCGAAGCCGTCGAAGCCCATCTGGCATCGCTCGAAGGGCGTATTCCGCTGGGGGTGGAGCTGCATCCCATCTATGAGCAGCACCGAGTCGTGGATGATGCCATCAATGATTTCCTGATCAACCTGGCGATGTCGGTGGCCATCGTCATCGGCGTGCTGTGCCTCTTCATGGGCTGGCGGATCGGTCTGGTCGTCGGTGCCACGCTGCTGCTTACCGTACTTGGCACCCTGCTGTTCATGGCCATTCTCGATATCGAAATGGAGCGCATCTCGCTGGGAGCCTTGATCATTGCCATGGGGATGCTGGTCGACAATGCCATCGTGGTGGCAGAGGGGATGGTCATCAACATAAAGCGGGGCCAGAGCGCCACGGATGCCGCCAGTGCCTCCGCCAAGCGCACCCAGATTCCGTTGCTCGGGGCCACCGTCATCGGCATCATGGCTTTTGCGGGGATCGGCCTCTCCGACGACGTGACCGGTGAGTTCCTGTTCTCGCTGTTCATGGTCATCATGATCTCGTTGATGATGAGTTGGCTGCTTGCCATCACGGTAACGCCGCTGTTTGGTTATTACCTGCTGAAGAGTGCCAAGGGCGACGACGAGGATCCCTACGCTGGCTTTCTCTATCGTGCCTACCAGAAGCTGCTGGGCCTTGCGCTGCGTGCCAGGCTCGTGACCGTTGCCTTGCTGGCGGCCATCACCGCGCTTTGCATCTGGGGTTTCGGGCTGATTCCCCAGGCTTTCTTTCCCAACTCCAATACGCCCATCTTCTACGTCAACTACTTTCTGCCGCATGGCGCGGACATCCGCGCTACCGAACGTGACGCCAAGGAAATAGATCGATACCTGCTGGAGAAAGAGGGCGTCGAGTCAGTCGCGACCTTCATCGGGCGTGGCGCCACGCGCTTCATGCTGACTTACGCTCCCGAGCAGCCCGATCCTGCCTATGTGCAGTTCATTGTGCGAGCCCAGGACCTGGATACCATCGATGCGCTGGACCCGGTAATCTTTCGCGAGCTGAGCGAAGCCTACCCGCATGCCGAAGTGCGTACGGAGCGACTCAAGTTCGGCCCCGGGGGCGGAGCCGATGTCGAGGCACGCTTCAAGGGCAGCGACCCTGCCGTATTGCGCCGGCTAGCCGAGGAGGCGCAGCACCGGATGCTGGTTGATCCCATGCTCATCGATGTGCGCCATGACTGGCGGCAACAGGAGACGGTGGTGGTGCCCATCATCAACGAGGAGCGGGCGAGAATCGCCGGCGTCAATCGTGACGAGATCGCCCAGACGCTGCAGTTTGCCTCCTCGGGCACCCAGGCCGGCACCTACCGCGAAGGGGACAACTTCATACCAGTGGTGGCACGCCCACCGGCGAACGAGCGCGACGATGTCGACCTGCTGTCGGATCGCCTGGTGTGGAGCAATGCCGAGCAGACGTTCATCCCCATCACACAGATAGTCGATGCCTTCGACACCCAGAGCGAGGAGGGGCTGATCACTCGTCGCGATCGCGTCCGCACGCTGACGGTGCAGGCCAATCCCGCCTATGGGTATACCTCCAACGAGGCCTTTCAGTCGATACGAGGCGATATCGAGGCGATAGAGCTGCCGCCAGGCTACACCTTGGAGTGGGGGGGGGAGTACGAGGACTCAGGCGATGCACAGGCGGCGCTGGCCCAGCAACTGCCGATCAGCGTACTGATCATGCTGCTGATCTCGATCCTGCTGTTCGGAAAACTCAAGCAGCCGCTGATCATCTGGCTGGTGGTGCCGATGTCGGTCTGCGGTGTGGTGATAGGCCTTCTGATCACCGGGCTGCCCTTCACGTTCACCGCGCTGCTGGGCATGCTGAGCCTCTCGGGGATGCTGATGAAGAACGCCATCGTGCTGGTCGATGAGATCGATGACCAGATCGACTCCGACAAGGAAGCGATAAAGGCACTTGTCGACGCCAGTGTCAGCCGTCTTCGCCCGGTGCTCCTGGCCGCCGGCACGACGATTCTCGGCATGTTGCCGCTGCTGACGGACGCCTTCTTCAACAGCATGGCCGTCACCATCATGGGCGGGCTAGCCTTCGCCTCGCTCCTGACATTGATCGCCGTACCCGTGCTGTATGCGCTGTTCTTCAAGATTCGCTATGACAAGGAAAAATTAAAGAGCGAGCCTGACAAGGCGTAGCCACGTCGTGGCTTGTTGACGATGCCCGGCGGTGGGCTCCACCGCCGGCTTTTCTGTCGCGTTCAGTGGCTAATGACGTTCATCCATGCCCATGTTGCTGACGGTGGGGCATCGGCAGTCGACTCAGGCGCTCTCGCGCATTCATGAAGGCATCGGCAGCCACGCTGCGGTAGGTCCCTTCACCGGCCAGATACTTCACCAGTATTCTGCGCTCTCCCACCGCCGGACAATCCTGCTGCTTGCAATGCAGGGTTACCACTACCTCCGGGTCCTCCACCAGGCTTGCCTGGCAAAGCCCATCGCTACCGGTACGCTCATGCACCACGACCGCTTCTCCCAGCAGGCAACGGGTGCACACCCTGCGCCACCGATGAAAACTACGTTGCGCCGCATGGCAGAGCGATACGCTCAAGGGAGCGGCAACCGCCAGCGCTGCCCAGAGAACCAGGAAGCCGAGCGGTACGCGAAAGAAACCGAGCGGCAGGAAGCGCAGCACCAGTAGCTCGATGGCAAGGCAGAGCACCGCCCCGAGCGTCAGCAGCACACTCAACGCAAACGAGGCGGGAACCCCACCCAGGCCCAACGAGACCAGGACACTGGTGAGGTGATCGCCACGCAGGCTGTCGTGCTCGAAGAACTCGATCGGCAGCAACCTCAACGCGACCAGCAACCAGTAGAGCAACATCAAGGCAAGCAGGCCGGTGAAGACGATGGTGGGAAAACTCAAGAGGGTCTGGATCAGCAATTCCATGTCGCACCTCCCTACCTTTCAGCTATTGCCGGCGATCAGGGCTTGATCGCTCATGCTCTCAGCTTAGCCATCTCCGCCTGGATATGGACAACGACCATCGTCTAACCCAGCACTTCCTTGCCCTGGATCAAGTCGCCGATACCCGCCACTCTCATCAAGAAAAAGGCCGCCCCTTGGGGCGGCCTGCGTTCATGCGGGATGACGTTTAGCTTTCACGTACGGCCTCTGCATCATCATGCGAGTCTCGGCTGCCCATCTTCCTGCCCAGCCAATCCGAGGCGTGGGCGATCATCGCGTAGAAGGTCGGGATGAAGAAGCTACCCAACACCGCTACCGATGCCATGCCCACCGCCACCGTGGTACCGATGTGGTGGCTGCTGGTGTCACTGGCCCCAGTGGCCAGTGCGAGCGGCAAGGTACCGAAAATGAACGCAAGCGAGGTCATGACGATCGGCCGGAAGCGCAGCTCGGCAGCGCTGATCGCAGCCTCGTGGATCGTCTTGCCAAACTCCTTGCGCTGTAGCTCGGCGAACTCGACGATCAAGATGGCATTCTTGGCGGCAAGCCCCACTACCACCAACATGCCGATCTGCACGTAGACACTGGTGTCGAGCCCGCGCAGGACGATACCGCCAATCCCGCCCAGGAACGCAAAGGGCGTCGCCGTGAGCACCGCCAATGGCAGCGACCAGCTCTCGTACTGAGCGGCCAGAATCAGGAAGACCATGATCAGACCGAAGACGATGGCAAGCGTAGCGGCATTGCCCATCTCCGCCTCCTGGTAGGCAGTGCCCGTCCAGCCCATGCCCCAGTTGCTGCCAAGCTCCTGCTCGACGACCTCATTCATCGCCGCAATGGCCTGGCCGGAACTGTAACCCTCTGCCGGCCCACCCTGGAACTGGGCACCCGCATAGACGCCGAAACGCGTCACGACTGCCGGTGCCGCAGTACGCTCCAGGGTGACGAATTCGGAGAGCGGAATGCGCTGGCCATTACTGGCACGCACGAAGACCCGGCTGATGTCATCCGGCGTCTGCCTGAAGCTGTCCTCGTTCTGCAGATAGACCTGGAAGTTACGGTTCTGATAGCTGAAGTAATTGACGAAACCGGTACCGAAGGTATTCGAGAGCGTCGCGTTGATATCCGTCAACGCCACGCCATAGCTGAGCGCCTTCTGCTGATCGATCTCCGCCTGGTAGGAGGGCACGTTGACGTTGAAGGTGGTGAATACCTGATTGAGCACCGGATGCTGATTGGCAGCCTGCATCACCCGCAGCGACGCCTGGTAGAGCTCCTGGGGAGTCGCCCCCTCGAAGGATTGCAGAAAACCGGTGAAGCCCCCTGTGGTGGAGAGCCCCATGATTGGCGGCGCATTGAACGCCATCGCCGTGCCCCCCTCGATCTGTGCCCCGAGGCGCATGATGTGACCGACCAGTTCGTCGGCGGTCAGGTCACGCTCATCCCAAGGCGCCATATTGACGAAGATGATCCCACGCGCCGTATTGACTGCGCTCGAAAGGATATCGTAACCGGCAATCGCCGAGGAGTAGCGTACCCCCGGGATCTGCTCGATCTCGTGGCTGAGCTTCTCCATGTAACGACTGGTACGGTCCAGCGATGCCGAATCGGGCAGCGAGATGCTGGCCAGCACAATGCCCTGGTCGGTTTCCGGCACCAGCGTCGACGGTGTGCGCTCGTAGAGCCACAGCGATCCCACCCCAGTCAACACGGTCAGCGCTATCGCCACGAACCAGTGCTTGACCAGAACACGCACCACCCACATGTAGACGGTGGTAATCCAGGCGAACATGCGATCGAACAGGCGCAGCGGCGTATTGATCGCGCGCTTGAACTTCGATTCGCCCATCTTGGGCTTGTGCTTGAGGAAGATTGCGCTCAGAGCCGGCGTGAAGGTCAGCGCCATCAGCGCCGAAAAGCCCACCGAAATGGCGACGGTCAACGCGAACTGCTGATAGATCTGCCCAGTGAAACCGCCAAGGAACGCCACCGGCACGAAAACCGCCGCCATGATCAGCGAGGTGGCGATGACTGGCCCGCCCACTTCGGTCATGGCTCGCGCCGTGGCCTTGCGCACCGTGATCGACTCATCCTCGCTCAGTACCCGCTCGACGTTCTCGACGACCAGAATCGCATCGTCGACCACGATGCCGATGGAGAGTACCAGGGCAAAGAGCGTCAGCAGGTTGATCGAGAAGCCGAATAGGTAGAAGCCGGCAAAGGTCGCCAGCACCGAGACCGGTACCACCGACATGGCGATCACCGTGAAGCGCCAGTTCTGCAGGAAGATAAAGAGGATCACACCGACGATCAGGAAGGCTTCGATGAAGGTGTGAAATACCGTCTCCACCGAGGCATTGATGAACAACGTGGTGTCGTAGGGAATCACATACTCGAGACCGGGCGGAAAGCGTCCTGCGACATCGGCCATGACCGCTTTCACCGCATCGGCCGTCTCGAGCGCGTTGGCACCCGGCTGCTGATTGATGATGATCGGCGACATGGTGGCGTTATTGAGGTTCGCCTCGACGCCATAGAACGAGGCCCCCAGCTCGATACGTGCGACATCCTCGAGACGCAGCGTGGAGCCGTCCGGATTGGTGCGCAGCGCGATGTTGCGGAACTGATCGGCATCCGAGAGCCGCCCACCCGCCGTGATCGTATAGGTAAAGGCGCGCGGCTCGCGCTGCGGCGTGGCCGCCAGATTGCCCGCTGGCACCTCTGTGTTCTGGGCGCGGATGGCAGTGGCGACTTCGCTGGGCGTCAGATCGTACTGCGCCAGTTTCTCCGGCTCCATCCAGATGCGCATGGCGAACTCGCCACCACCAAGCACTTCGGCGTTACCCACGCCGGGCACCTGGCGCAACTCGTCGAGCACGTTCAGCGTGGCGTAGTTCTGCATGAAGACGTTGTTGTAGTCGCCCTCCGGTGAGATCAGCGCCACCAGCATCAGGATCGAGTCGGAGCGCAGCTCGACCGTCACCCCCTGTGCCTGCACCTCCTCAGGCAGTTGCGAAAGCGCTCCCTGCACCCGGTTATTGACGTTGATGGTATTGATGTCGCCATCGGTGCCGATGTCGAACGCCACGCTTAGGCTCATGATACCGTTGTCGGCACTCGTCGAGTTCATGTAAAGCATGTTCTCGACGCCGTTGATCGCCTCGGCCAGCGGTGCGGCCACGGTCTGGGCCACGGTTTCCGCATCCGCCCCGGGGAAGCTGGCCTGCACCGAGACCGTCGGCGGCACCACACTTGGGTACTGCTCGATCGGCAGTATGCGCATGCTCATCACCCCGACCAGGGTCAGGATGATCGCCAGTACCGTGGCGAATATCGGGCGAGCGATGAAGAAATTGGAAAAATTCATTCGCCCTCGGCCTCCGCTCCGCCAGCCGGTGCCGCTTCAGCGCCCATCGCTTCCTCGGTCTGCTCCATCGACTCGGTCTCCTGCTGGGCCTGCTGCCTCTCGCGCTCTTCTACATCCTCGACGAGAGCTTCGGCATCGCCATCGAAAGGTCGCGCCTCGATACGGGTACCAGCCTGGATGCCCGCCGGGTCGCTGACCACGACGCGATCGCCATTGTCGAGCCCTTCGAGCACGATCTGCCAGGGACCGGCGAGATCGCCGAGCCGCACGGTACGCGCCCGGGCAACATCGTTTTCATCAAGCACGAAGACCTGCGGGCCCATCAGCCCTTGGGTCACCGCGATCTCGGGCACCGCCATGACATCGAAGCGCTTCATCCCTTCAAGCCGCACACGCACGAACTGGCCTGGCAGAAAGTAACCCTCGCTGTTTTCGAACACGGCGCTTGCCTGCACCGTGCTGGTTTGCTGGCTCACTCGTGAGGCCAGAAAGTCCAGTTCGCCGCGCAGCAGCGCCCCCGCCTCGCCTGGAAAGGCAAGCGACACGCCGATAGAGGAGGCCTCCTCCTCGCGCAGCTGTTGGCGGAGCTCGAATGCATCGCGCTGTGGCAGTTGGAAACGCACCTCCAGCGGATCGAGTGGAGTGATGGTGGCAAGCTCGGTTCCCGAGTTGACCACGTTGCCGACATTCACCTCGCTCAGGCTGATGATGCCCGACACCGGTGCGGTGACATCGGTGTAGCCGAAATCGAGATTGGCGCTGTCCAGCGCGGCGCGAGCCTGGGCCACCGAGGCGGTTGCCACCCGCAGGTCGGCCTGGGCCTGGTCGTGCTGCTGCTGGCTGACCGAATTCTGGCTCAACAGGCGGGCATAGCGCTCCGCATCGCGCCTGGCGCGGCTCTCTTCCGCTTGGGCGCTTTGCAGATCCGCCTCACGCTGGCGCACGGTCGCCTGGTAGAGCGCAGGTTCGATGGTATAGAGACTATCGCCACGCGCCACCTCGTCGCCGGGCTCGAAGTGGCGCGCTTCCAGCGTTCCGCTGACCCTTGCGACCAGCACCACTTCATTGTCACTGCGCAGCAACGCGCCGTAGCTACGGTCGATGTCGACGTCGCGTCGCGCCATCTCCATCACCTCAGCAGGCCGGGCCGGTGCCTCCTGCTGCGGGCCGCCGGCTTGGGCTGGGGAGGCCTCATCGTTGCCGCAACCGGTGAGCAACAGTCCCAGCGTGGCCAGTGCCAGCAGCGGGAAGCGTGCGTTTTTTAACGTGGTTGACATACCAGTTTCACCTGTTCTTCGATCAAAGACATTCACGAAACGAGTGCCCGGCGCATAGCTTGATGCGCTGGTTAGCGTTGTTCGATTACTGACGGGGTTGCGGACGCGCGCCGATATCGAGCGCCGCATCGTAGCGGCTGTCGCTCGATGCCTCGGGCAGCTCGAGCGAGACCGAGGCTTCGTCACTCAGCCACTCGTTGACCGCGGTGATCGCCTCGACATCAAGCGTACCTGCCTGCTGACGCAACCCCAGCAGGTTGAGCACATAATCGTAGCGAGCATTGGCATGCGCGGAGATGGCATCGTAAAGATTCTGCTCGGCATTGAGCACGTCAACGATGTTGCGCGTTCCCACTTCGTAGCCGGAGCGTGCCGCATTCAGGGCACTCTGGTTGGAAACCACCGCCTGACGGCGCGCCTCGACGGTTTCGACATCATTGCTGACACGGGTGAACAGTGAACGAACCTGCTGCACGGTATCGCGCCGCTGCGCCTCGGCATCATACTGGGTCGACTCGAGTACGAAAGTGCTCTGGTTGATCGAGGCGCTGGTGGCCCCTCCCGTGTATAGCGGGAGGGAGGCGCGCATGCCGACCTGACTTGCCGAATCGTGGCCTTCGATCACATCGCTGTCACTGTCGGCATACTGATAGGCGGCAAAGGCCTCGAGAATCGGCATTCGCTGTGCCCGGGCGATGTCGACGTCGCTGCGCGATATCTCCACTCCCGCTTGGGCCAGCAGCAAGAGCGGGCTGTGAATCATCGCCATCTCGACCCATTGATCGCGGTCGGCCGGTTGTGGCGGCTCGATCGGCAGCTCACCTGTCAGGCCGTCGATATTGGGGTAGCGCAGGCCAGTGAGCCTTTCGAGCGCCTCGAAGCTGACCTGCAGATCGCTCTGCGCAGCAATGCGCTCGGCACGCGCCAGGTCGTACACCGCCTCCGCCTCATCGACTTCGGTGATCGCGATCAGCCCCACCTCGAACTGCTGTCGCGATTGGCTCAGCTGACGCTCGATCGCGCGCTCCTGCGCCTGGCGTGCCTCCAGAATGTCACTGGCTCGCAGTATCTCGAAATAGGCGCTGGCGGCATCGAAGAGCAGTTGCTGTTCGGTGGCCTGCAGCGAGAACTCCTGCTGATTGAGTTGACGATCGGCACGCTCGAGTTCGTACCAGCGTGATGCATTGAACAGTGCCTGACTCGCTTCCAGCGTAAGTCCCGCACTATTGTAGTTGTCATCCAACGCCGTGATTCCAGCCGTACCGGTGCCCGCGGAAGCTCCCGCCACACTCTGGCTGCTGTAGGCGCGGTTATGCGCTGCCTCAGCCGCCAGCGAAATCTGCGGCAGTAAGGCGCCGCGCTGAACGCCCCGCCCCGCCTCGACACCACGATAGGTCGCCTGAGCCGAGGCCAGAGTGGCGTCGTTCAACAGCGCATCGCGGGTCACCGTCAGAAGATCCGCTGCCTGAACGGTACCGCTCAGCATCAGCGTGCCGACGGCTGTCATCAAGGCGCGCCTTGCACGCAGGGAAGCCCTGGGGCCGAGGCAATGGAGAATTATATTGGGAGGCAGCATCAGGGTTCCTATGGCAAGGCTCCGAAGCGACGCATTATAGTTACATTCATGTATGTATGCTAGCCTTGCACGTACCTGAATAGTGTGTACAGCGCAATGCTCTGCATTATCTCGACACTCACGACTATAGTCGCATTAGGATGAAACCCGCACGATTGACGGTTTTTTTGCGGTGACGCCTCATGACGCTCCCGCCACCCTCTTATTAGCTTGCTTTGTATTTGCACACTTACATACAATCAAAAACGTTTGCTAATCACAATCAAGGTACCACCATGACCGTTCTTTCTCGCCACTGGTATGCCTCTCTCGCCCTCTCGCTGTTACCGGCCATGAGCATGGCCCAGGAGAGCCCCTGGCAAGGCAGCATTGGGGGCGGCGTGATCGTGGCGCCCGACTACCTGGGCAGCGACGACTACGATGCATCGCCCTTGCCGTTGGTGGAGCTGCGTTATGGCGACGAATTCTACTTCAGCGTTCGCGACGGTCTGGGCTGGAATGCTCTGCAGCGCAATGGCTGGGTGCTTTCCCCCTTCATCGGCTACACCTTCGGGCGTGACAACAAGGGTGACCTTCGCCGCTTCGATGAGGTCGATGGCGGGCTTACGCTAGGCACCCGCCTCTCCTATCGACATGCACAATGGCACTACTCGCTCTCCGCTGAAATGCCGGTAACGGGTGATGTCGATGGCGCACTCTTCGAGGCGCGAGCCAGTTGGGCCCAACCCTTCCAGGAGCGCTGGCTTGCCACCTTGGGGCCGAGCCTGACCTATTCGAGCAAGGATTGGACGCAGTCCATGTTTCGCGTCTCCGCCGCCGATAGCGCCCGCAGTGGCATACGCCGCCATGAGCCCAACGACGGCTACTTCACTCTCGGTCTCGGCGGCACGCTCAGCTACTCACTGACACCCCGCTGGTCGCTCACTGCCGTTGCGGGCCTCGCCTACCTGACCGGTGACGCCGCCGATAGCCCCATCGTCGAGGAGTATGGCGACGAATGGCAGGGTTTTGCCGGCGCGTTTATCGGTTATCGTTTCTGAGCAACTCCGATTTGGGAGTGGAAACGGCTTTAACACGACACGCCGCCTCTTCTATGATCAGCGACGGTAGTCACGCGGCTCGATGTGCCACTTGCGCAAGCGTGAGAAGAGGGTAGTGGATTTCATTCCCAGCAGTTCGGCGGCACCGCCCTGCCCCGACACCTTGCCGCCGGTCCGCTCCAGCGCGGCAATGGCATTGTCGCGCTGGCGCCGATGGAGCTCCCGCTCCGTCAACGGCGCCTGCGGTTCGGAGGGAGAGGCAGGTGCCTGCACATGCAGCGGCCCCTCAATCAAGAGGTCATCGAAGTTTAGGAGTCTATTCTGGGAGACGATGACCTGACGCTCGATGACGTTTTCCAGTTCGCGAATGTTGCCCGGCCAGGCATAGCGCCTGAGGATATCGAGCTGTGCCGGGGGGATGCGCACACCGGGCTTATTGAACTTCTGACAAGCGCGGTGCAGGAAGTGGCGCGCCAATAACGGTACGTCGTCGCTGCGTTGGCGCAGGGGCACGGAGTTGATGGGAAACACGTTGAGCCGGAAATAGAGATCCTCGCGAAAGCGCCCCTCCTCGATCATCTCGTTCAGGTTGCGATTGGTCGCCGCAATCACACGCACATCCACGTCGTGGGTACGGTTGGCCCCGACACGCTCGAACTGCTGATCCTGAAGCACCCGCAGCAGCTTGCTCTGTAGCTCAAGAGGAATCTCGCCAACTTCATCGAGAAACAGGGTACCGCCATCGGCCAGTTCGAAGCGCCCCGGCCGATCATTCACCGCCCCGGTAAAGGCCCCCCTCACATGGCCGAAGAACTCGCTCTCGAACAGATCGCGGGGGATCGCCGCACAGTTGACGCGAATCAACGGTCGGTCGCTACGCGTGCTGCCGGCATGGATGGCGCGTGCGATCAGCTCCTTGCCGGTGCCGGACTCGCCGCTGATCAATACGTTGGCATCGGTGGGAGCGACCAGTGCGATCTGGCGGATCAAATGAGCTACCGCAGGGCTCTCGCCGACGATCTCGCGATGGTTGAGTTCGGCCTTGATCTCCTCCTGTAGGTACTGGTTCTCGAGCTCCAAGCGCTGCTTGAGCGATTCGACCTCCGCCAAGGCATCTCGCAGCTGCTGCTCGGCACGCTTGCGCTGGCGAATATCGCGAAACAGCACCACCGCACCGACGAGCCGCCCCATCTCGAAGATCGGCGTACTGGTGTATTCGACTGGAATCGCCTCGCCATTCTTGTGCCAGAACACCTCGTCATCGACGCGATGCACCTGGCCATCGCTGAACGAAGCATGGATCGGACACTGCTGCACCGGGAAGTGACTGCCATCGGCACGGGTGTGGTGAAACAGCCGGTGGGCGTCATGGCCGACCATATCGTCACTGCTCCAGCCCAGGATGCGCTCGGCGGCCGGATTGACGAAGGTGGTGTTGCCCTCGGCGTCGAGTCCATAAATCCCCTCTCCGGCAGCACCGAGAATCAACTGGTTCTGACGCTCGATGCGCTCAAATACCTGCTCGACACGCTCCCAGCCAACATGCCCATGGCGATGCTGGCGGCGCAGGTCGGCCCGCGCCCGTCGCTGCTCCGCCTTGTCGCGGTCGATCAGCGTCAAAAGCAGCAGGTGCCGATCCTCCAGTCGTTGCGCAATCACCTCGACTCGTCGCGGCTGGCGCTTGATATCCATGATCACCAGATCATCCGACCAAGCCGGCGATTGCGTCAGTGCCTCGTCGGTAAAGCTGATCCACAGCGGGAACGAGACGCCTAGACAGTGGCTGAAGGGCCGCTCGAGATGGTAGTCCCGTTTGGCTCCGAGCATCGCGCAACCAGCGTCGTTGATCGCAACCACGCAATCCGCGAAAGGATCGACGATCAGCATAGCCTGTGGCGCATGATCAAACGCAAGTTCGCTCAGGGACAGCATGTCTGGAAGGGGCTGAGGCAAGGACTGAATATGTGGCATGACAGGCTTCACTCGAGGGTATCGTCTTAACCATACAAGCCCCGCGCCACCGACGATTTTTCGTAAAAAAATCAACCAAATATCGTATTTTACGATTTTTCGTAAAGCGCAGAAGACTTGGACCATTTTTAAGGAAACCACAAGCCTTTGAAATTAATAAACTTTTTTATTCTTCTCAAGAAGTGGCATGCGCTTCGCTATTGAAAGGCAGATATCGTCGTCGAGGTATGACTGCACCTTGCCGGCGCAAACCACTTTGCAACCGCTTCCGTGAGGTGAATAACAAAATGTCGGATCATGATAGCCACAATAGCCTGGGCAACCCTTTCGACCACCATCAGTCGCTGGTCCATGGCAGCCGTTGCGACTGCCACACGTGCCAAGTCGAGCAACCTCAGATTAACCACCAGGCCGTCTCCCGGCGCGCTGGTCTTGTACCGGCCGACAGCGAAGCGATGATGGATCGCATGGTCGAGAGTGCTCTGGTGCGCGGGATGTTCGGTCATAGCGACATGCACCGCCGCCAGTTCATGAAGCTGGTCGGTGGCGGTACCGTGGCGGCCGCTCTGGCGAGCCTCTTCCCAATGGAGGCCATCAAGGCGGCAGTGAAGGAGGATTCCGGCCCGCTGGAGAAGACCCGACTCGATATCGGCTTCATCCCCATTACCTGCGCTACGCCGATCATCATGGCGCACCCTATGGGTTTCTATGAGCGTTATGGACTTGATGTCTCTGTGATCAAGACCGCAGGGTGGGCGCTGATACGCGACAATTCGCTGAATGATCGTTTCGATGCTGCGCACATGCTGACGCCGATGCCTTTGGCAATGACTCTGGGCGCCGGCTCCAGTGCCAGGCCCTTCATCACCCCTGCGGTGGAGAACATCAACGGTCAGGCGATCGTGTTGCACAACGACCATCAGGACAAGCGTGACCCACAGCAGTGGAAGGGATTCACGTTCGGTGTTCCGTTCGAGTATTCGATGCACAATTTCCTGCTGCGCTACTACATTGCGGAGCATGGCCTCGATCCGGACCAGGACATCCAAATCCGGGTGATCCCGCCGCCTGAAATGGTCGCCAACCTGCGTGCCGGCAATATCGATGGCTTCCTATCGCCGGATCCGTTCAACCAGCGTGCCGTTTATGAGCGTATCGGTTTCATTCATCTGCTGACCAAGGATATCTGGAACGGACACCCCTGCTGCGCCTTTGCCACCAGTGCCCGCTTCGCCCGCGAGAACCCCAACACCTATGGCGCCCTGCTACGCGCCATCATCGACGCCACCCAGTACTCGTCGAACCCGGCCAATCGCAGCGAAATTGCCGAGGCCATCGCTCCCACCAACTATCTCAACCAGCCAGTCACGGTGATCGAGCAGGTGCTCACCGGGCGCTATGCCGATGGTCTAGGCGGCGTGCAGAACGTGCCGGACCGTATCGACTTCGACCCCTTCCCTTGGCACTCGATGGCAGTCTGGATTCTCACCCAGATGAAGCGCTGGGGATATATCAATGGTGACATCGACTATCAGCAAGTCGCCCGCGAGGTCTACCTCGCCACCGATGCCCAGCAGGTGATGCGTGAACTCGGCTACGATGCTCCCGAGGAGACATCGCGCCAGTTCGAGATCATGGGCAAGCCCTTCGATTACCGCGAGCCCGACGCTTATGTCGAGAGTTTCGCCATCCGGAGGAACTGACATGAATCGCACCACCACCGAGTGGAAGTTCAGTCTCAACATGCGTGCCACCTTGCTGACGCTGCTGTTGCTTGCCGCCGCATTGGGTCTGTGGGAGGGGTTCAACCGCGCTCCGCTGCTCGGCGGCGGTGGCGCCGAGCTGAGCGAGTATGAAATGCTCATGGGTAGCGCCGAGGAGCAAGCCCGGGTTCCCCCTCCCTCGGCCATCTTGACGCGCGCCTGGGAGGAGCTCTCCAACCCTTTCTACGACGCCGGCCCCAACGACAAGGGAATCGGCATACAGCTCGGCTATTCGCTCTATCGCGTGCTGGCCGGCTATCTGATGGCAGCGGCAATCGCCATTCCGGTCGGCTTTCTAATCGGCATGTCGCCGCTGATGTACAAGGCGCTCAACCCCTTCATCCAGGTGCTGCGGCCGATCTCGCCGCTAGCCTGGATGCCTCTGGCACTGTTCATCATTCGCGATGCCGAGGCCTCGGCGATCTTCGTCATCTTCATCTGCTCGATCTGGCCAATGCTGCTCAATACCGCCTTTGGTGTGGCGGGCGTCAGACAGGATTGGGTCAACGTGGCTAGGACCCATGAGCTTTCACCGCTTGCGACGGCCTTCAAGGTGATTCTTCCCGCCGCGGCGCCGACCATCCTCACTGGCATGCGCATCTCCATCGGCATCGCCTGGCTGGTGATCGTCGCCGCCGAGATGCTCGTCGGCGGTACCGGTATCGGTTACTTCGTGTGGAACGAGTGGAACAACCTGGACCTGACCAGCGTGATCTTCGCGATTCTCATGATCGGCATAGTGGGCATGCTGCTCGACCTAGCCCTGGCGTCGGTTGCCAAACTGGTCACCTATAAGGAGTAAGTTATGGCTCACGCCTTCGTGGAAGTCCAGCAGGCCGCCAAGCGCTTTCCCGGCGCCCGCGGCGATACGAATCTGACGGTGTTCGAGAACGTCAGCTTCCAGCTCGCAAAAGGGGAGTTCGTTTGCATCATCGGCCACTCTGGCTGCGGCAAGTCGACGATCATGAACGCCCTGGCCGGGCTCGACCAGTTCAGCGAAGGCACCATGATCATGGAGGGGCGAGAAATCACGGGTCCCGGACTGGAGCGGGGGGTGGTATTTCAGAACTACAGCCTGCTGCCCTGGCTCTCGGCACTCGAGAACGTGCGCTTCGGTGTGCGCGCCCGCTGGCCGAAGTGGGAGAAGGCCAAGGTCACCGAGCACAGCCTCAGCTATCTGGAGATGGTTGGCCTGAAGGGGGTGGCGGGCCGCAAGCCCGCGCAGCTCTCCGGGGGCATGCGACAGCGCGTCAGCATCGCCCGCGCCTTCGCCACCAAGCCTAAGCTGCTATTGCTCGACGAGCCCTTCGGTGCGCTCGATGCCCTGACCCGGGGCGTGATTCAGGACGAGCTGATCAAGATCTGGAGCCAGGATCAGCAGACCGTCTTCATGATCACCCACGATGTGGACGAGGCGATCCTGCTCGCCGATCGCATCCTATTGATGACCAACGGCCCCGAGGCCCGTATCGCCGAAGCAGTTGAGATCGACCTGCCACGCCCGCGCAGTCGCGCCGAGATCATCAAACATCCGCATTTCTATACACTGCGCAATTACTTGGTCGACTTCCTAGTCAACCGCTCGCATACGCTACGCACTGGTGATATCGACCAGCGCGGCCTGCACTATCCCAAGCGCGTCAATCCGGTCGCCGAGGAGGCGAGCGGTGACGCTCAAGCCAAACCTGACCCCACCCCCAATCCGAATCTGGTCAATTTCACGCCAAAGGAGACTCGCCATGGATAAGCTCGAAATGCGTCATACTCTGCTCGCCGCCAAGGCACGCAAGAAGCTCAGCTGGGAAGAGATCGGCAGTGCCGTAGACATGTCACCTGTGTGGGTGGCTTCGGCCTGCTATGGTATGAACAGTGCAAGTGGTGAGGTAGCCAGCAAGCTATGCGACCTACTGGGCGTCGATGCCGAAGTGGGCGAGGCACTCAAGACCTTCCCTACAAAGACCTGGGACGAAGCGATCCCGCAGGATCCATTGATCTACCGCCTCTACGAGGTGGTGGGAGTCTACGGTGAAACGCTCAAGGATGTGATCCAGGAGAAGTTCGGCGATGGCATCATGAGCGCCATCGACTTCTCCATGGAAGTCGACAAGATCGAGGATCCCAAGGGGGACCGGGTACTGCTGACACTGAATGGTAAGTTCCTGCCCTACAGGGCATGGTAAAGCGCGCTCAATTATCGGTAGCGCATAGCCAACCGCCCCGACCAGTGACCTGGCCGGGGCGGTTCATTGCTGACATGCAGTGTCAGAAGTGACGCGAGACGGTCATCGAGCCGAACGAGTCGGTACCATCCTGTCCGTGGAACTCACGGGTCCGCCACACATGCGTGTAGGAGAGCTGCCAGCGCTGCCAGGTCAGCGCCGCTCCCACTAGCGCGTCGCCTACCTCGTTGCGCTTATCGACCGAGTGACTGCTGGTGAAGGTATTGCCATCAAGCAGCATGTTTTGGGCCATATAACGCCCTTCGAGACTGGCAAAGGCATACCAGCCAAAGCGATCGCCCGTGGTGAAGTACTGGCGCCCTCCCTGGGCCGGCGATACCGCCGGGGTACCGTAGCTACGCTGCAGCCCCTCTCCAAGGCGCATACCGTAGCCGCCACCGGCGTAGGTGTAGAGATTGCCCACGGCTCCCGTCACACTGGGCCCATGTTCCAGCGTCAAGCCCCCCAGGCGATGGCCATACCACCACTGGCGACGATAGGTGGCGTTGATGACCGGCTCGTTGCTGAGCTGGTGCTCCCAGCCCCTGGGGTTGTCGCTGTTGGTGATGCGATGGACCTCGCGCTGAAGCTGTTCCGCCCTGGCCCCCGGCCCGACGACCCCCACATCGAAGTGCAGGTCCGAGGCCTGGCGCCACTGATCGATACGCTTGTCTTCATGCAACGACAGGCCGAGCAGCAGCACTCCCGCGTAGGGGCGATCATCCTCGATCAGCTCGCGGCGGTTGATGTCGTCGGGGGTATAAATCTCGTGAGTGAAGCGATAGGAGACGCCATCCACCTCATCGAGCAGGAAATTTGGCACCCATCGCGCCACCTGCTGCGACCAGTGAGAGGGTTCCGCGGCGAAGGTCCAGCCCAGCTCCACCCCGCTGGTATAATGGCCATCGTCGCTGCTGGCGAAGAGATCGTTCTCCACCTTCAGCGTCAAGACTCCCTCCGCTGAAGCAGTGGCTGAAAGTCCTAACGCCCCTAGCAATGCGAGGACTTTCCAGCCTGATTTATAGCGGCGCATCTTTCTTCCTTGGCGTAAGCGGAACAAGTGGAGACAAACATGCTTGATTGTATGTTGCTCCATTACGCAAACACAAGATAAGCATTTTATTCACCGTAAGGAATCATTCTCCAGGCGCGTCACGAAACGATCCTGATAGAAGTGACATACCACCATGACACAACCACTATGGCAAAACGTCCCAGCTGCAACAGGAGCTAACCATGTACAAACTCGCCTTCTTCGTCCCCGTGGAGGATGCCGATAGCGTCAAGCAGGCGATCTTCGACACCGGCGCCGGACGCATCGGCAACTACGAGGCCTGCTGCTTCCAGACACGCGGCACCGGGCAGTTCAGAGCGCTCGAGGGAGCCGATCCGCATCTAGGCGACGTCGGCACGCTCGAGCGCGTCGAGGAACTCAAGGTGGAGCTGGTGTGCCGGGACTCGCTGATCCACGCCGCCGTGGCGGCACTCAAGCTCGCTCACCCCTATGAGGAGCCGGCCTTTGATGTATGGCGGCTCGAGGAGATATAGGCATCACGCCTCCTGAGCGTCATGAGGCAACGCCATGCTGCTCGGCGAGAGACTGGCGATAGCGCGCATAGACGTGCTGGTAGGCGGCGACTCGCCCAGGGTCGGGCTCGACACATGAGCTTTCGTCGAGCTGCACCAAGCGCGCGCAAAGCGACTCCAGGGTGGTGCCCTGCTCATACTGATGGCACCAGGCTGCTTGTAGGGCAGCCCCCAGGGCGGCAGCATCGGTGATCCTGGGGCAGATCACCTGCGTTGCGGTGATGTCGGCCACTATCTGGCGCCATATCGGGCTTCGCGCGCCCCACATGCCGCAACGCCCGCTGGAGAAGAGCGCTTGATTCTCGTTGAAGCCGTTTGAACTCGCGCCTGGCGGACCGTAATTGCCCATCAGGTCGACATAGAAGCCGATCGCCTCCTGCCACTCGGGAGAGTTGATCTCGGGTTGCCACTCCTCGCCGAACCAGCGCCCTCCGAAGGTATTCACCAGCGTCGACACGAAGGCCATGTTCTCGCCCCAGCCCGGCTTGCCGCGCAGGCAGATGCCGTAGACGCCATTGGCGGGATCGTGGATCTGGCTGGCCCACTCGAGCACCTCTTCCCAACTGGGCTGTTCGGACATCTCGATGCCGTGCTGTTCGAACAGGTCCTGGCGGTAGTAGAGCATCGAGCTCTCGGCATAGAACGGCAGCGCGTGCAGGACGCCGTCATGACTAAGACCATCACGCACCGGGCGCAGCAGGTCATCGACCTCGTACTCCTCCGGTAGCTCGTCAAGGCCGACCAGCCAACCGCGCTCGGCCCAGATCGGTGCCTCGTAGGTGCCAATGGTCATGACATCGAACTGCCCTCCCCCCGTCGCGATATCGGTGGTCAGGCGCTGGCGTAGCACGTTCTCCTCAAGCACCACCCAATTGAGGGTGATGCCGGGATGGGTCTGCTCGAATTCGCTGGTCAGGCCTTGCATGATGACCATGTCGTTATTGTTCACCGTAGCGACAGTGATCTCCTGCGCCTGAGCGGCAGCGGAGACTGCCGCGGCCAGAGTCGCCAGTGGCAAGGCGTGCGTGAGCTTCATGTGGGGCTCCTTGAAGACGCGTGGCGTTGTTGTTGTGTCGTTTAATTATGATGATTTGATCATTGAACGATCAAATGATCGTATGCGGCTTCAAAAAAAGCAAAGCCAAAAGGCTTAGACTTTCCGGTAACTCAACATGTCGCACGCATATTGCAGCGCGCCAAGGATGGCTTCATATGGCCTCGACGATATGCCTCGCCGCCACTTCATCGGTGATCAGGCCCTTCAGCCAACCACCGCTCAACGCCGCCAGGATGGCCGGTGCCTTGTCGCGACCGCCCGCCAGTGCCACCATCGCCTGATTGCCGAACATCTCCAGCGGCAGGCTGGTCACGCGCCGGGTGATCGAGCAGTCGATCACCTCTCCCTGGCGATTCAGCGGCCAGCCGAGCAGTTCGCCGACGGCCTCCAGGCCCAGCAGCTCGTCGAGTTCGCCTTCGCTGATGAAGTGATCCTGAAACAGCGTCGCCTGCCTGTCGATACGACCGACCCCGATGAAGGCCGCCTCGGCCTGGCGCGCCACCTCGGCGATGGCCTGAAACAGACGCTGAGCGAGCATCGCCTCCTTCTCGGCGACCGACTCGGCGACCACCGGCGCCGGGAGCAGGAAACGCTCGCCGCCGGTCTTGTCGGCCAGCACCATGACCGCGTCGTAGCGGTTGGCCGAGCCATCCCGCGCGACGTTGCCGACCAACGAGACGAAGCGGTGCTGGCTGCGCTCGACACGACTCAGCGCCTCCACGGCGGCGCGTACCGAGCGCCCGGTGCCCAGCGACAGCGTCAGCGGCTCGCTGCGCTCCACCAGCCGCGCGATGCGCTCGGCCCCTGCCACCGCGAGATAGGAGGCGGCGCCATCATGAGCCGCGCTATCCGCCGGTACCACATCGCAGTACTCCAGCCCGAAACGGGCGCGAATCGCGTTCGCCATGGTCATGCAGGTGGCGATAGGGTGATCGATATGCACCTTGACCAGCCCCTCCTGACGCGCCAGCGCCAGCAACCGCTGGACGCCTGGCCGCGACACGCCAAGTTGGTTGGCGATCTCGTCCTGGGTCATGCCACCCACGTAGGACATCCATGCCGCCCTTGCCGCCTGATCCAGCTTCACCTCGAACTTGTCCACGGCAACTTCCCTCTAGGCCATTGGCGATTTCCTCGTCATCATACAAAGCTGTTCGGTATCCACAAACGCGCAGATGGTGGCAGAGGCCGCCAGTCGCGCCCATTGCTCAAGGAGTTCAGCATGCCCATCGTCATGATCACCGGCGCCACGTCCGGCTTCGGCCGTGCCGCCGCCTATCGCTTCGCCGAGGCCGGCTGGTCGCTCATCCTGACGGGGCGGCGCAGCGAGCGTCTCGAGGCCATCAAGCGGGAGCTCGACGACAGGGTCGAAGTGTTTACCCTGGCGCTGGACGTTCGCGATGCCAAGGCGGTAAGCGAGGCAGTCGAGGCGCTGCCAGGCGAGTTTCGCCAGATCGCCTGCCTGGTCAACAATGCCGGCCTGGCACTGGCGCTTGAGCCGGCCCAGCAGGTCGATCTGGCGGACTGGCACACCATGATCGATACCAACATCACCGGTCTGGTCAATGTCACTCATGCGGTATTGCCGCTGCTGATCGAGACCGGCAAAGGAGCGAGCATCGTCAATCTCGGCTCGGTGGCGGGCAGCTATCCCTATCCAGGCAGCCACGTCTATGGCGCAACCAAGGCGTTCGTCAAGCAGTTCAGCCTGAATCTGCGCTGCGACCTGAAAGGCACCGGCGTGCGTGTCACCGACGTCGCCCCGGGCATGGCCGAGACCGAGTTCATGCTGGTGCGCTCCAAGGGCAATGAAGAGGCGTCGCAGGCGCTCTACCAGGGGGCCAATGCGCTACAGCCTGAGGATATCGCCGAGCAGATCTTCTATGTCGCCAGCCTGCCGGCGCACATCAACATCAACCGACTGGAGATCATGCCCACCACCCAGAGCTGGTCGCCGTTCACCATCGAGCGGGAGTAATCACTTGGCAGGCGCGGCGCCCGGCGGATCGCCTGCTGCAGCGAGATGCGACTGCTGCCACAGATGAGCGATCAGCTCCTGGATGAAGTTACGCACGATCAGCGACGGCCGCCTCCCCGCACGAGTCACCACGCAGAACGGCGAGGCGATGCTGACCCGATCAGGCAGCAATGCCTTGAGCTCACCCCGCGCCACCCAGTGATCAGCATAGTAGTTGGGCAGGTTGCCGATGAAGTGGCCGCTGAGAATCAGCAGCGCCTGGGCCTCCATGTTGGAGGCATGGGCGCCGACCCTAGCGCCGGGAAAGCTGCCGAGTTCCTGCAGATTGGCATAGGGCCGCACCACAAAAGGGTGCTCGACGATCTCCTCCACCGTCACGCCGTTGCCGTCACGTTCGAACAGCGGGTGCGACGAGGCGCAGTAGATGCCGTGACGCTCGGTATAGATCCTTCGATGCTGCAGCCCCGCCATCTGCGTGGTTTCCGGCAGGATGCCAAGCTGCAACTCGCCGCTGGCGATCTCGCCGATCAGCTGGTCCGGACTGCCCACGGTGATATTGAGACGAGCCTTGGGATTCTTGCGCAGGAACTCGCCGATCACGCTCTGTAGCGCAAGATCGACATCCATGATGGTGTTGTCGACGATACCGAGCCTCAGGGTTCCGTAGACGGTACTCTTGAGTTCGCTCATCTCGCTGTCGAAATCATCTACCGAGGCCAACAGCCGCTTGCCTCGCTCGAAGAGGATAATGCCCCGGTCGGTGAGCTCGAATCCCTGCCGCCCCCGGCGGCAGACGGTGAACCCTACCCGCTCCTCCAGCGCCCGCACATGAAAGCTGACCGCAGACTGGCTCATGTGCAGTGCCGTCTGGGCACCGGCGAAGCCACGGTGTTCGGCAACTGCCAGAAAGACCCCGAGACTCTTCAGATCGGCAGATGCGAGCTTCATCGGCATGCCCCATGTCAGTGCGTAATTGCAACGTTTTTTCGGGAGTGAACAGCAAAATATATCAATTTTATTGCAGCATGCCTCCTGCTTAACTCATGACCATGCGGTTCCCACCTGCTGCATCCCATCACAACAAGAGGGCGTATCCATGAAACGCATGACTTCCATCGCCGCCGGCCTGCTGCTCTGTAGCGGCATCGCAAGCAACGCTCAGGCCGACGACCTGCTCGAGGAGATCAAGAGCGAAGGTACCTTCACCGTGGGGACCGAGGCACGTTTCGCGCCTTTCGAGTACATCGAGGATGGCGAGATCATCGGCTATTCGGCCGACATCATGGAGCACATCATGGCCGAGCTTGAAGACGTCGAGCTGATCCGCATGGACCTGCCATGGCAGGGCATCCTGCCCGGCCTCGAACGCAGCCGCTTCGATTACGTGATCACCTCGGTGACGGCCACGCCCGAACGCATGGAGCGCTATCACTTAAGCGCACCGATTGCCGATGCCACCATGGCGATACTCAAGCGCGCCGGGGAGGAGAGCATCTCCGCGCCCGAGGATATCGCCGGCAAGGTCGCCGCGGCGCAGTCCGGCTCGGCCCAGCTCGCTGCGCTGGAAGCGCTGGCAGCACAGCTCGAGGCGGCAGGCACCCCGGTTGCGAACATTCGCACCTACACCGGCGTGGACGAGGCCTACGCCGAGCTCGGCACCGGGCGCGTCGATGTGGTGATCAACAGCCTGCCCAACCTGCTGGAGGCCGAGCGCACCCGTCCCGATGTCTTCGAAGTGGTGGGCACCTTTGGCGAACCGGTCTACTTCAGCTGGGCGGGGCGTCGAGACGCACAGAGCGCAAGCCTCAATGCCTTCATGGACGAGCAGATTCGGCGCCTGAACGAGGATGGCACCCTGGCCGAGCTTCAGGAGAAGTGGTTCGGTGCGCCCATGGAGCTGCCATTGGAGCTGCCAGACGCGAACTGACCAGGAGGCGCGGGGCGGCCTGCCGCTGGCTGCCCCCGTCATCACTTCTCTCGACAGGTGCCGCATGCTCGAGATTCTGTTCAATCACTATCCTGCCCTGCTCAGGGGGCTGGCCACCACCTTGACGGTATCGCTATCGGCCATCGCGCTGGGGCTGATGCTTGGGGTATTGCTGGCCTTCGGCCTGACCAGCCGCAGCCGCTGGCTGCGCTGGCCCTGCGGACTCTACCGCAGCTTCTGGCGCGGTACGCCGATCCTGCTGCAGCTGCTGCTGGTCTACTATCTGCTGCCGGAAACCGGTATCGAAGTCTCGCCGATGAGCGCGGCGATCCTGACGCTGACCCTGAATACCGCCGCCTTCCAGGCGGAAATCTTCAGAAGCGGCATTGCGCATATTCCCCAGGGGCAGGTCGAGGCCGCGCGCATGGCGGGAATCTCTCGATGGCAGACGCGACGCTGCATCGTCATGCCCCAGGTGTTCCGCTTGACGCTGCCGCCCTTGACCAACGAAGTCATCACCATTCTCAAGAACTCATCGCTGATCTCGGTAATCGCCGTCACCGAGCTGATGCGCGTCAGCGAGCAGATCGCCTCGCGCACGTTTCAGCCGCTGGAGACCTACCTCGCCGCCGCCCTGCTCTATCTGGCGGTCAACCTGGTGCTGGCCCGGCTGAGCGCCTATCTCGAACGCCGCACCGCCGGCGGCCTGGCCACGGAGTGAGAATCGACGATGTTTGATTTCATGCTGATCTACGAGATGCGTGGACTGATTCTGCAAGGGCTTTGGAATACCGTGTGGATCTGTTTCCTTGGGTGCCTGGTGGCACTGTCGCTGGGGTTGGCACTGGCCGCCCTACGCCTCTCCAACCCACGCCTGTTCGCCTGGCCAGTGGCCTGTTATGTGGAGACATGTCGTGGCGTTCCACTGCTGGTACTGCTGTTCCTGCTCTATTATGGCGGCCCCAGCATCGGCCTGCGCCTGGATGCCGAGATCGCCGGCGTCACCGGTATCGGGCTGTATGGCGCCGGTTATTTCGCCGAAATCTACCGCAGCGGCTTCAAGGCTGTTTCTCGCGGCCAGCTCGAGGTGGCTCGCATGCTCGGCATTTCGCGCCTGCAGGCACTGGTCCGCATCCAGATACCCCAGATGCTGCGCCTGATCGTGCCGCCGGGGACCAACCAGCTGATCATCCTGGTCAAGGAGTCGGCGCTGATCTCGATCATCTCAGTGGACGACCTGACCAAGAATGCCACCACCATCGTCAATCAGACGTTCAGCGTGATCGAGCCCTACGTCACCGTGGCGCTGCTCTACTGGCTGATCATCGAGATCATTGCACGCAGCGGCTACCGGCTGGAGAAGCGCCTGGCCAATCGTCGGCCACGCCCTGTCACCCACACTCAAGGAGCCTCCTTCCATGACCATGGCTGACGCCTCACCCTCACCTTCGACTTCACCCATCGTCGAGGCGCGCGGCATCGGCAAGCGGTTTGGCGATCTCCAGGTGCTCAGCGACATCGACTTCGCCCTCGACACCTCAGAGGTGGTCTGCGTGATTGGCCCGTCGGGCTCCGGCAAGTCGACGCTGCTGCGCTGCCTGGCCTTTCTCGAGCCCTATGACGATGGCAGCGTCTATATCGATGGGCAGTTGCTCGGCTATGAGGAGCGTGGCGGCATGCGGGTGCGCGCCCGCGAAAGGCGCATCGACGAAGTGCGCGCACCAGTCGGCATGGTCTTCCAGCACTTTCATCTCTGGCCTCACCGCACGGCAGTGGAGAATGTCAGCGAGGCACTGCGGCTGGTCAACCGGCTGTCGCGCCGTGATGCCGAAGCCGAAGGCCTGGCGATGCTTGAGCGAGTCGGGCTGGCCGAGCGCGCCGGTCATTATCCCGAAAGTCTCTCCGGCGGCCAGAAACAGCGAGTGGCGATCGCCCGGGCGCTGGCGATGAAGCCGCGGGTGATGTTCTTCGACGAGCCCACTTCCGCCCTCGATCCCGAGCTGGTGGGCGAGGTGCTCGATGTGATGAAAAAGCTCGCCGCCGATGGCATGACCATGGTCATCGTCACCCACGAGATGGGCTTCGCCGCCCACGTTGCCGACCGGGTGGTATTCATGGACCAAGGCCGGGTCGTCGAGAGCGGCCCCCCGGCCAACCTCTTTCGCCAACCCCGCAGCGAGCGCCTCAAGCAGTTTCTCAATACCTGGCGGGAACGCCACCTCGACTGATGTCATAACCTCTGGAGCCCCTCATGACCACCGACACCTTGTTCGACCATGCCCGCATCGACCAGCTGCCACGCAGTAACAGCGAGCCCTGTGGCCACAATCGCACCCTCGAGACACCGATATCGGCGGATGGCACGCCGGAACTGGGCAAGCGCTATGAAGTCGCGGCGCGCTGCGGGCGTGCCGTACGCCTCAAGGCCGGCCAGACCCTCCGCATCATCAATACCCAGGGTACCCAGGTCTGCGATACCTGGGCCTTCAGCACCGCCAACCTCAATGAGTTCATGTCCTGGGAGCACGGCCGCGCCTGGCTCAGCGGACTGATTCCTCGGATCGGCGATCCGCTGATGAGCAATCGGCGCCGCCCGATCATGACCCTGGTCGCGGATACCTCGCCGGGCATCCACGACACTCTGATGGCCGCCTGCGACCTGTTCCGCTATATGACGCTGGGTGTCGAGGGCTACCACGACAGCTGCGCCGACAACCTGCGCATGGCACTCAAGGCGATCGGCATCGATGCCCCGGAGGTCCCGCAACCGCTGAACCTGTGGATGAATATTCCAGTCGACGAGCAGATGAAGGTCGACTGGTGCCCGCCGGTTTCCAAGCCGGGAGATTACGTCGACCTGCGTGCCGAGATGGACTGCATCGTCGTCATGTCCTCCTGCCCGCAGGACATCATCCCCATCAATGGCGCGGAGTGTGTGCCGGTCGAGGTGCACTTCGAGGTATTGGCCTGATGGCCGATCTCGCTGCAGCGATCAGCGAGGCACGCCTATGGGCGGACCTGCAGGCTCTCGCCAGGATTGGCGCTCGCGACGATGGTGGCGTGGCACGTCTTGCCCTGGATGAGCATGACATTCGTGCGCGCCTGTGGCTGGTCGAGCAGGCCGCCTCCCTCGGCGCCACCGCCAGTGTCGACGCCGTGGGCAACGTGTTTCTCGACCTGCCCGGCAGCGAGGCTGGGCTTGAACCGGTGGTCACCGGCAGTCATCTCGATAGCCAGCCTGCTGGCGGCAAGTACGACGGCGCACTTGGCGTGCTCGCCGGTCTCGAGGCGCTGCGCGCCTTCAAGGACGCCGGCATTATCCCGCGTCGTCCCCTCTCGCTGGTCAGCTGGACCAATGAGGAGAGAGCTCGCTTCTCCCCGGGCACCTCGGGCTCGGCGGTGTTCTGCGGGGTACGGGGGCTTGCCGAGACCCGCGCCCAGAGCGATGCCGAGGGAGTATGCTTCGGCACCGCCCTGGATGACTGCCCCGCCCTGGATGACTGCCTGGCCGCGATGGAGGCGGCCGGCGTGCCACGCCACCCGCTGACCACACCGATGCACGCCTTCGTCGAGCTGCACATCGAGCAGGGACCGATCCTCGAGCACGCCGGTGCCGCCGTGGGCATTGTCGAGGGTATTCAGGGAGTGAGCTGGTTCGAGGTGACGGTCATTGGCTATGCCAACCATGCCGGCACCACCCCACGCGCCATGCGCCAGGACGCACTGGAGGGGGCCTGTGCCCTGATCGCCTCGCTGAGAGAAGCGGCGCGTGACGCCGAGGACCGGGTACGTTTCACCATCGGCAAGTTCACGGTCAGCCCCGGCTCGGTGAATACCATCCCAGATCGAGTCACCTTCAGCATCGACCTGCGCCACCCCGAAGCGGCGACACTCGACAGCCTGACGACCACCTTCCGGCTGCGCCGAGAGGCTCGAACTCGACGCGCCCAGACTGGTATCGGGCGCCTTCCATGACGCCATCCACCTTGCCCGCCACTGCCCTACCGGGTTGATATTCATTCCCTGCCAGGCCGGCATCAGCCATCATCCGGCGGAGTGCATCCAGCCAGGCGATGCGGCAGCGGGAGCTCGGCTATTGGCAGAGAGCCTGCTGCGACTTGCGCAATGACCCCAGGAGCCGATGATGAACAGTTCAGCAGACAACCATCGCCGCACAACAGTGACCGGCGAAGCATATTCACCTCAGCTCGAGCCGCGCTATACCGGCATTCCGACATTCATGCGCGCACCGCTGGCCGAGCATCTGGAAGCGCTCGATATCGCCCTGGTCGGCATTCCCTTCGACGGGGGCGTCAGCAACCGCCCGGGGGCACGTCATGGTCCACGCGAGATCCGCAACATGTCGAGCATGATGCGCACCATCCACCATGTCAGCCGCGTGAATCCATTCGAGCTGTGCCGGGTGGCGGATGTCGGCGACGTGCGTTTCGCCTCGCCCTACGATCTCGACAAGGTTTCCACCGATATCACAGCCTTCTACCGTCGGCTAGCCGAAGCCGGCGTGGTGCCGCTGAGCGCCGGCGGCGACCATTCGGTGACTTATCCTATCCTCAAGGGGCTGGTGAGCGAGACCCCGATAGGGCTGATCCATATCGATGCCCATACCGACACCTGGGATGAGTTCAAGGGCACCAGGCTTCACCATGGAGGTCCCTTTCGCCTCGCCTGCGAGGAAGGACTTATCGACCCTCGGCGTACCATCCAGATCGGTATTCGCGGTGCCCAGACGACCCCGGAGGGGTGGGACTACTCCATGGAGAAGGGCATGCGCGTGATGTTCATGGAGGAGTTCGATGCGCTGGGCGTGCAGGCAGCGGTAGCGGAAGCGCGCCAGGTGATCGGCGACGCGCCGGTCTATCTATCGTTCGACATCGACAGTCTCGACCCGGCGTTCGCGCCCGGCACAGGCACACCCGAGATCGGCGGGATGACCTCGCTGCAGGCACAGCAACTGCTGCGAGGGTTCAAGGGCCTGAACCTGATCGGTGCCGATGTGGTCGAGGTCTCCCCTCCCTTCGACCCCAGCGGAACGACCGCCCTGGTCGGCGCGACCATGATGTTCGAGTTGCTCTGCCTGCTTGCCGAGGCTCGCATGGCGCGGCGCTGAAGCGCCTGTCATGAAACGCGTCAGGCACTGCCGAAGTAGCGTTCGCGATCTTCTGCGGTGATATCGCTGATACGCAGTGGGAAATCGTTTGTGCGCCGGTCGGCATAGAAATGGCGCAGGGTGCGCTCGATGGTCGGGAAGGCAATCTCCTCCCAGGGGATCTCCGTCTCCTCGAACAGGGCCACCTCGAGGCTCTCCGGCCCGATATCGAAGCCGCCCTTGAGATCGGCAAGAAAGATCATGTAGACCTGATTGATATGCGGCAGGTTGATCATCGTATAGAGGCCATGGATATCGACCTCGGCGCACGCCTCCTCGCGGGTCTCCCGCGCCGCCGCCTCCACGGTGGTCTCGGCGTTCTCCATGAAGCCAGCCGGCAAGGTCCAGTACCCCTTGCGTGGCGAGATGGCGCGTCGGCAGAGCAGCACTCGGCTGCCCTGTACCGGCAGGGTGCCGGCTACGATACGTGGGTTCTGATAGTGGACGGTGCCACACGACAGGCAGTGGAAGCGCGGCCGGTCATCGCCTGCCGGAATGGAGAACTCGACGGTCTTGCCGCAATGGCTGCAGAAATTCATGGCATTCCTTTGATGGAGCTGAGCCATCGCGATGGCTGACGCTGCGTCTTGACGCCCGCCCAGCGACTGGGTACAAGAGATGAAACCCGGTGGACACCATGTTAGAGAAACTACGCGAACGCCTGCAAGCTCATTGCCCCCGTCGATTGATCCTCGATCTGCCCCAAGCCGCGGTACTGATGCCTATCGTCACACGTGCCGAACCGACCCTGCTTTTCACCCGCCGTGCCGATCACCTCAAGCAGCACAGCGGCCAGGTGGCGTTTCCTGGCGGCAAATTCGAGCCAGGCGATGCCGATCTGTGGCAGACCGCACTGAGAGAGTCCCAGGAGGAGATCGCTCTCCCCCCCACCCAGGTGGAACGGCTCAGCCAGCTCAGCGAAGTGGTCTCCCTACATGGACTGAAGGTCACGCCCTATGTCGGGCTGATCCCCCCGGACCTGCCGCTGCATCCCGACCGCAACGAGCTGGATGCCATCTTCGAAGTGCCGCTTGTGCATTTCCTTGAAGACCTGCGTACGCATACCGACGTCATCGAAGTGGATGGCCGCGCGATCTATGTACCGAGCTACCATGTCGCTGGGCATGTGATCTGGGGGCTCTCGGCGATGATGGTGGTGGAGCTGCTGGCCGAAGGCTTCGGCTGCCCGGTGAGCCTCGAACGCGCGCCACCCGGTAGCCGACTGCGCTATCGTCCGGCCCGACGCACGCCAAGCACCCCCATGGGGCTACCCGATGATCGCACCCTTGATGGCTGAGTGACCATCATGGCTGAACAGGAGATGCCCTCTGAATACCTTGATCGATGAAGGCCTGGTGGACCAGAAGCAGCTCGCCCCGCTGGTCGATGCGCTGGTAGAGCATGGCTGGTTCGTGGGCAAGGGGATCATCGACGCCATGCTCTGCCAGGCACTGCATCGCGAGTTGATGGCGCTTGCCGAGCACGATGCGATGGCCAGTGCCGGCATCGGACGCGGCCCCCAGCACAACCTGCGTCCCGACATTCGCGGCGATGCCATCCACTGGCTGGATCGCGCAAGCCTGCCCCAGCGCCAGTATCTGAGCGCAATGCTGTGCCTGCAGCGCGAGCTCAACCAGGCGCTTTATCTCGGCCTGTTCGAATTCGAGGCTCACTTCGCCCACTATCCCCCCGGCACCTTCTACAAGAAGCATGTCGACAGCTTTCAAGGGCAAGCCAACCGCGTGATTTCCACGGTCTTCTACCTCAACCCCGACTGGCCCGAGGATGGCGGCGGCGAGATGGTGCTCTATGCCCCGGGCGCTCCCGAGAGGGAGATCGCCAGGATTCGTCCCGAGGCCGGCACCTTCGCCTGCTTCCTGTCGGAAACCATCCCCCACGAAGTGCTGCCGACCCGCCTGCCGCGTGCCAGCATCGCCGGCTGGTTCCGCCGCAACGCCTCGCTGGGCGGGCGGGTGGACCCGCCCCAGTGATGCAGCGGCAACGGAAATACATGCCCCTCGAAGGCTTGCAAGCGTGCTGTTCCCTCGTGTGCTGCTTCTTGCGCCAGAGCAATGCACCGCCGCGCGCATCACTCTAGGATGATGACAAGCACAGAGAGGCAGTACCATGACTCGACTCGCCACTATCCATCGGCATCTTCGCCAAGCCATGCGCCTGGTGACACTGCTGCTTGTGATGATGGTGGCGGTGAGCAGCCTCACGAGTCACGCCGCCACAGATGCCGGCCCTATCGAATGCACTGCCGTGGCTCAGCTTCAGCACGATGCGGGCGGCGAAGAGCACCACTGCCCCACTGCAGCGCCATGTCGTCATGGCTACAGCTAGCCCTCTCCGGATCAGCCGAGCGGTCGTTCACGCCTGCCGTAGCCTCGGTGACCCACTCTCCCCTTCCTCCACAACGCCCTCCAAGGGCCTGATCAGCGTTAGCGGCCTACGCCGCCCGGCAATCTTCTAACTGAACTTGTCTTAACGTTGATCAGGAGCGAGATCATGCGCTTTTTTCTCAAAGGCGGCTTTGCCTGCCGCCCCGTATCGGATGACATTTCAAGCACCACGAGGGCAAAGCAACCGAAACCCATGTTTGCCTGGCTGCTCGCCGCCAGCCTGACGCTGGTCAGCAGCGTAGGCCTGGCTGACCCGATGCCGCCAACGTAGCAGACGGCAGCGTTTCAGTGATAGATGTCAATGCCCGGGAAGAAGTGGCCCGCATCGCTGTCGGCGAAGCGCCGGTACAGGTGGGCTTTACCGCCGATGGTACCCAGGTTTACGTCAGCCTGCGTGACGAAAATCGTGTTGCCGTGATCGACACCGCCACACGGGAAGTGATGGCCATGGTAGATGTCAATCGCCTGCCGATACAGGTCTATGGCACCCCGGATGGCAAGCTGATGTTAGTGGCCAATGAAGGTACCCGAGGCGAGTCCGACAATCGTGTCTCGGTCATCGACACCGCCAGCCGGAATGTCATCGCCACTTACGAGGTCGGGGCCGGCGCACATGGCGTGAGTGTCGATGACAGCGGTCGCTTCGCTTTTGTCACCGGCCTCCTTGACGATACGTTGTCGGTCATCGACCCGGAAATCGGTGACATCGTCGCCACCCATGCAACCGGCCGGGGGCCCAACGGCGTGACCTGGCTGGCCAACTGACACACCGAGCGCAAGGCTTGTCATGCCCATCGATGCCGCATGACGCTGCAAGACATAGGCGCGGTGTCGGCTCATTGCCGTCAGCGCGCCACTCCTCGGCCCCCGGTGAGCTTGTGGATTTCGGAACCACATCGACCTTGCGAAAATCCAGCGTGACGTCGGCGCCCATCTGCCGTGCCATGGCCAGCCGCTCGTCGACGCCATGCCGAGCAGTCTTGAGCCAGATCAATGACAGGCAATATCAGCGAACGCTGTCAGCCATCATGCTTCCGAGCCAAGACACCACCCCTGGGAGAGCATTACCTTGACCTCGCTGCCCTCGGCGAGGGCATGCGGGGAGTATGCCAACAACGGCGTCCGATCGCGCAGAGACAAGCTCAAGTCGTAGCGCTCGCCACGGAAGATGCTGCGCTCGACCCTGGCGCTCAACCCCTGGGCCCCCAGCTGGACGTGCTCCGGGCGCACCAGCACCCGCTGGCCTCCCGCAACACTGGCCTGGCCGGCGAGCGACATCAGCCGTTCGCCGACGATTGCCTGACCCGGGGTGCCGCCAGGCAGTATCAACACGCTCCCCTGGCCGATGAATCCGGCCAACCATTCGCTGCGCGGCTGGCGGTAGAGCGTCTCGGGCGTGGCCCACTGCACCAGCTCGCCCTGTCGCATCACGGCGATGCGGCCAGCCAACGACATCGCCTCGCCCTGGTCATGGGTGACATAGACCAGGGTGGCCCCGGTACGGCGATGGAAGTCGCGAAAACATTCCTCCATCGAGGCGCGCAAGTGCCGGTCGAGATTGGCCAGCGGCTCGTCGAGCAGCACCACCGAGGGCGAGGTGACCAGGCAGCGGGCCAGGGCCACCCGCTGGCGCTGACCCCCACTGAGTTCCTGAGGGCCGCGCTCGGCATAGGCCTCGAGATCCACCAGTGCCAGCGCGTCGCGCACCTGCCGCCGATAGTCGCCACCCTTGATGCCACGCAGCTTCAGCGGATAACCGACGTTGTCGGCCACGCTCATGTGCGGCCACAGTGCATAGCTCTGAAAGACCATGCCCATGTTGCGCTGCTCCGGTGGTAGATGCCGGGTTGCGTCAGCGAGCAGGCGATCTCCCAACGTGATGCGTCCCGACGACAGCTGCTCGAAGCCGGCCAGCATGCGCAGCATGGTGGTCTTGCCGCAGCCACTGGGACCCAGTAGCGCGACAAACTCGCCAGGCTCGATCTCGAGGGAAAGCGAGCGCACCGCGTGATGATCGCCGAATCGCTTGTCGACACCCTCAAGCATCAGTCTTTCCACGGAATCACCCCCCTGGGGAGCCGCGATGCCAGTAGGTTCAACGCCAGCATCAACCCCGCCACCAGGGCCACCACCAGCACTGCCAGTGCCGAAGCGAGCACGCTCTCGCCGCTTTCGTCGAGATTGAAGATCAGCACGCCCAAGGTCTCGTTGCCTGCGCTCCATAACAGCGCCGAGACGGTAAGTTCGTTGACCGCCAGCAGGAATACCAGCATGGCGCCGGCAAACAGCGCGGGTGCCATCAGCGGCAAGACGATATTGGCCAGACGCCGCCAGGGACCTGCCCCGGCGAGTTGGGCGGCCTCCTCGAGCGAAGGGTCTAGCTGGGCGAGGCTCGCGGCCACCGGCTTGAGGCACACCACCAGAAAGCGCGCCAGGTAGGCAATGAAGATCAGGCCGAGCGTGCCGTAGAGGGTGACATGAACGAGCGGCAACGGGCGCACGAAGAGCAGGATGCAGGCGATCGCCAGTACCACACCGGGCAGGGCGTAGGGCACTTCGATGGTACTCAGCACCATGCCCTGCCAGCGTCGTGGCAGGCGTTGCAGGTGATAGGCCAGCGGCAGGCACAGCGCCATCAGCACCAATGCCGCGCCACCGGCCAGCCACAGGCTGTTGCGCATGGCGCGCCGTGTCACCCCCTGGCGGCCAAGCATCTCGTGGAAGGCGCCGAGCGATGCACTCTCCAGGGTCAATGGCACTCCCATCGCCGGCACCAGCGAACTCACCGCCAGGGCCGCTAGCGGCGCAACCAGAATCACCGCCAGCACGGCCATCAGTAGTGCCTCCACCCCGCCGCGCCAGCGACCCAGGACAAAGCCGTGTGGTCGCCCGCTGTGACCCACCAGGCCGAAGCGACTGCGTCCCAGCAGATGCTGTTGCAGTGCCACGCCGGCCAGGGCCAGCAGACCGATCAGCAGCGACAGTGCTGCCATCTCCGCCAATACGCCGGTACCGAAACTGGCCATGCGCTGGTAGATCAACGTCGGCAGCACGTAATAGCCGGCAGGAATGCCGAGCATCGCCGGTATGCCGAAGTTGCCAAGGCTGGAGATAAAGGCCATGGCGCCACCGGCGATGAGCCCGCTGCGGCAGATCGGCAGGATCATCTGCCACCACACCTGGATCGGGACTGCACCACTGATTCGTGCCGCCTCGACCAGCTCGCGGGGCAGCGACAGCAGACTGGTGCGCAGCGCCAGAAACACCAGCGGCGCGCTCTGGATCCCCAGCAGCACGCCAATGCCCTGCGCCGAGTAGAGCGGCTGGGGACTGCCCAGCGCAGGGGCGATACCCAGACTGTTGAGCAGTGGACTGGCCGGGCCGAACAGCTGCAACCAGCTCAGCGCGGTGATCTGCGGAGGAATCATCATCGGCAGCATGAAGCAGAACACCAGCCACGACTTTCCGCGCACATCGGTAAGCGTGATCACGAAGGCGAACACTCCACCCAGCAGCAGGGCGATCAGCATGCCCAGAGCCGAGGTATAGAGACTATGCCACAGAGCCCGCCAGGTGCTGGCCGAGGTAAGCACGCGCCACACTGGCGAGTCGACGCCCTGATCGACGTCGCGCAATGCCTCCAGCAGCAGCCGCAGGCTGGGCGTCAGGCTGAGCAGTACGACCAAGCCCAGCAGCAACGAGAATAGCCAGCGCTGCTGGCCCACTTCGATGGAGAAAGAACGCAAGCCGACCTCAGCCACCGAACAGCTCACTGAAGCGGCGCTGCTGCGCCTCGGCGTTCTCGAGCGTTCGGGCGACATCCAGCGGCATCAGGGTAATCTCGTCGCGTGCCGGAAAGCCCTCGGGAGGTTCGACGCCTTCCAGCGCCGGCAGGTAGCCCTGTTGGCTGACCAGCTGCTGCCCCTGCCTGGAAAGCAGGAAATCGACGAACTTGCGTGCCGCCTCGGGGTTGTTGGCACCTTCGAGAATCGCCACGGGCTCGGTCACCGCGCTCACTCCCTCCTCGGGGAACACGAAGGTGACCGGCGAGCCCTTGGCGGACTCGCGGATCGGCAGGTAGTCGACCACGATGCCATAAGGCTTGGCGCCGGAGGCGACATCATTGAACACCCCACCGTTGCCGCCCTGCGCCTCGGTGCGGTTAGCGGCCAGCGCCTCGTAGTAGTCCCAGCCCAATTCCGGCACCTCGGTCAGCGCCGCCAGGTGAATCAGTGCCGCACCGGAGTAGAGCGGGCTTGGCATGGTCACCTGCCCGGCATACTCCGGCGAGGCCAGCTCCTGCCAGCTGGTGGGAGCGTGCTCGGCGCGGTTGTGGTGGACGATGCCGGTCGTGATCAGCTTGGTACCGTAATAGTAGCCCTCGGCGTCGTAGAGGTCGGGGGAATAGTGCTCGCGAGCGTCGCTGAGATAGGGCTGCAGCAGCCCCTCCTGCTTGAGCGACTCCATCGTCACGCTGTCGGCGATAAGCAGCAGATCGGGCTTGGCGACACCCGCCTGCAGCTCCGAGAGCAGGCGCGTCATCAGTCTCGGTGTGCCATCGCGTACCCACTCGACCTCGATCTCGGGATGTATGGCCTGGAAGGCATCCACCGTCTGCTGGGCATCGCTATTGGGCTGGCTGGTGTAGAGCACCAGCGTTTCGGCCTGAGCCTGGGTCAAGGCAGAGCCCAGCAGAAGAGACAGAGCGAAAGGCAAAGCGAGGCGTGTCATGGGGGTCTCCTTCGAGTAAGCAGCCCTCCACACTAGCGTCACCGCTTTACAACATTGTGACGCCCGCCTTCCTGTCGATCGATAGCGAAGGTGTAACGGAACCGTCTTGCAAGTGTCATCCCGCTGACTTTTTGCCTTGGCAGAGTAACGCCCACTTTATGCGTATCACTGCTGGGGTTCCCATGCTCAAACCACTGCTTCCCTTATTGGCATCCATTACGCTGTCTGGCGTTGCCCAGGCTCAGGCCGCCGAGTCCTGCCCCTCCACATTGCGCTTTGCTGACACAGGTATCGAGGGCACTGAAGAGCTGCAGCGCGCCTATCAGGAATTTGTCGGTGAAGTCGAGTCGCGTCTCGGCGTGACGGTCGAATTCTTTCCAGCAGGCAATCGCACCACGGCGATCAATGCGCTGCGCTTCGAGCAGGTCGACATCGTTATGGCTGGCCCCTCCGAGTACGTGCTGATGGCCGAGCGTGTCGCGGGTGTACAGCCAATCACCGCCATCGTGCGCCCGGAATACTACTCGGTGTTCATCGCTCCCAACGACAGCGGTATCGATAGCCTCGATGATCTCAAGGGCAAACACGTGGCCATGAAGGACCATGGCTCGACCACCGGCCATATCATGCCTAGTTACATGCTGCACCAGGCCGGCCTGGATATCGACCGCGACCTGCAGATCACGCTGCTCGATGGCGCCCGTATGCAGGCGCTGGCTTCGGGCGAAGTCGACGCGGTGGGCACCGGGGTGCGCGACTTTGCCCCCTTCGTCGCCCAGCACGGCGAGGAGAACTACCGCATCATCGCCCGCGGCCAGGACATGCCTGGCGACCCCTTGGTCGCCGGACCGCACCTCTCTGCCGACTGCGTAGCCGAGATCCAAGACGCCTTCATGGCAGATCCCGAGAGTCTGCTCCAGGCGATCCTGGCCCCCGGTGAACGCGACAAGTATCTCGGCGCCGAGATGGTCCGGGTCAATGACGCCGAGTACGACATAGTGCGCGACTCCTACGCTCTGCTCGGACTGAGTGATTGAACCCAGGACATCCAAGCGCAGGAGTCTTGCCATGCAACTCGACATCGAGGCATTGACCAAGGTCTACCCGGATGGCACCCGGGCCCTCGACGGGCTGTCGTTCGAGGTAGCGCCCGGGGAGGGCGTAGTGATTCTGGGTCACAACGGCTGTGGCAAGTCGACGCTGATGAAGTGCCTCACCGGTCTTGAGCGCCCCACCTCGGGGCGCCTCGTACTCGACAGCGTCGATCTGGCCAGCGCCTCACGCCGCCAACTGAGGCCGCTGCGCCAGCGCATCGGCTGCGTGTTCCAGAAGTTCAACATGGTCGGTAACCTCTCGGTGCTTCAGAACGTGCTGCTGGGCTTGATGGGACGCCACGGTATCCTCGCCAGCCACGCCCTTACCGCCAGTCCTGCGTCTCGCCAGCGCGCCATGAGGGCCCTCGACCGGGTGAGCCTGACGCACCTGGCGTCGCGCCGCACCGATACCCTTTCCGGTGGCCAGCAGCAGCGCGTGGCCATCGCCCGCATGCTGATGCAGGACGCTGAGATCGTGCTTGCCGACGAGCCGGTGGCAAGCCTCGACCCCAAGGCCGGACGCGAGGTAATGGAACTGCTCTGGTCGGTGGTGCGCGAGCGTGGCATGACCGTACTCTGCGTGCTGCATCAGATCGAGCTGGCCCGAGAGTTCGGTGAACGCCTGATCGGCCTTAAGGCTGGTACCCTCGCCTTCGATCGCCCGACCGCCGACGTCAGTGACGCCGACATCACCGCGCTCTATCACTTCGATACGCCAAGGGAGGCCGACACCGATGAGCGAGTCATCACACCGCCACACCGCGCCGCCCAGGCTTGAGCGCCCTTCCCCCATTGCGTTCATTCTGATGCTGGGTCTGGCCGCCTTCTTCATCAGCGGCTTTTCCAGCGCCAACATCCACCCGGATAGACTGCTGCGCGGGGTGATGAACCTGGGCACCTTCTTCGGCGAGGCGATGCCACCCAATTTCGCCCGCTGGGACGTGATCAGCATAGCCATGCTGGAAACCTTCCAGATGGCCATTGTCGGCGTGGTATTCGGAGTGATCCTGAGCCTGCCCATGGCCCTGCTGTGCGCCCGCAATACCAGCCCCCATCCGGTGGTGCGTGTCATCGCCCGCAACGTCGTGGCCACCCTGCGCACCGTGCCTGACCTGGTCTGGGCGCTGATCTTCGTGGTCGCCATCGGGCTTGGGCCACTGGCGGGGATACTGGCGATCATCATGGACACCATCGGCTTCTGTGCTCGCTTCTTTTCCGAGCGCATCGAGGAGGTGGACCCCGGTCCCGGCCAGGCCCTGGCCGCCACCGGCGCCTCGCGCAGTGGCGTGGTGTGCGGTGCTATCATCCCCGAATGTACCCCCTCCTTTGTGGCTACCAGCCTGTTCTCGGTGGAGAAGGCCATACGCAGCGCCGTGGTCCTGGGTCTGGTGGGTGCCGGGGGCATTGGCGTGGAACTCTCCGCAGCCATGAACCTGTTCCGCTACGACCAGGCCCTCACCGTGATTCTCGCCATACTGATGGTGGTGATCGGCGTCGAGCAGGTCAGCGCCTGGATCCGCAAGCGGGTCATATAAGGGAGGCAACGCCCTATGTTCTCGCCTGCGCTGCGTATCGACCGTCTGCATAAGCGCTTCGGTGAAACTGTGGCCCTAGACGGCATCGATCTCGCCCTGCCCCGTGGCCAGGTACTGGCCCTGCTGGGCCCTTCCGGCTGCGGCAAGACCACTCTGCTGCGATGCATTGCTGGTCTCACCGACATCGATCGTGGCGAGGTTCACCTCGAAGGTGAGTGCGTCGCCACTCCAGGCCGTCACCTGAGTCCCAATGGCCGCCGCCTGGGCATGGTCTTCCAGGACTACGCACTCTGGCCACACATGAGCGTTTACCAGAACGTAGCTTTCCCGCTTGAGATGCAGGGAGTGAAAGCCAACGCTCGGCGCTCCCAAGTGGAGTGGGCGCTCTCGCTGGTGGGGCTTGCCGACTACGCCGAGCGCGCTCCCGGCGCACTCTCCGGTGGCCAGCAGCAGCGTGTGGCTCTGGCCCGGGCCATCGTCGCCAAGCCACGGCTACTGCTGATGGACGAGCCCCTCTCCAACCTCGACAAGGGGCTGCGCGAAAGCCTGGCCATGGAAATACGCAGCCTGATCGAGGAACTCAACCTGACTGCGGTGTTCGTCACCCATGACCAGCACGAAGCGTTCGCCCTGGCCGACCGGGTCGCCGTACTGCAGCGAGGCCGCCTGCAGCAGGTCGACTCGCCCGAGGCGCTCTTTCATACCCCGGCCACACCGGCCATCGCAAGTTTCGTGGACGCCGGCACACTGCTCGACGGCCGGCTCGACGCCCGGGGCCTGGCCATCGCCGATACCCAGCTCCCGCTCAGCGCTACCTGCGGTCACCGGGGCGAAGTGCGCCTGCTGCTGCCGCGCCGCGCCCTGCGACTCTGCGCCCCAGAAAATGGAATGCTGCGCGCACGCATTACTGGCCGCTTATTCCAAGGCGAACACCTGTCACTGCAGCTCACCCTCTCCGATGGCAGCACGCTCAAGCTGCACGCTGACCATGCGCCGGAGCGAGGCTGCCAGGTGGGTATCGACATCGATTTCACCGCACTGCGCGCCTGGGATGCCGAGGAGCGCCTGCTCGACCTGATGCCACGCGCTGGCGTAGCCGCCACCGCCAGCGGCTGATTCGCCTCTCCTTTCCACCCGACTACCAGGAGCCTGCAATGCACGCCTTGAAACCCCTTGCCCTGGGCGCCTGCCTGTTCGCCCTGCCTGCCCTGGCCACAGCGAGCGCGCTCACCGTCTATTCCGCCGGCCCCGGGGAGTTGATCGAGAACCTCGCCGCCGACTTCACCGAGGAAACCAGCATCGAAGTCAACATCTTCCAGAGCACCACCGGCCAGGTGATGGCCCGCCTGGAATCCGAGCAGGCCAACCCGCTGGCCGATGTGGTGGTGTCCGCTTCCTGGGACAGTGCCGAGGCGCTTTACCACCAAGGCTTGCTGCACGAGTACCGCTCGCCCAACGCCGAGACGGTGCCCGACGTCCTCAAGACCGACCACTACGTGGCACAGGGAGTTTCAGCCCTCGCCCTGGTGTGGAATCGCAACAGCGACGTGCCGGCTCCCGCCGACTGGAGCGATCTCACCGATGCGATCTACCGCGACCAGGTGACAATGCCCGACCCGGCCCAGTCCGGCGCCGCCTTCGAGCTGATCACCGGCCTGCTCACCGCCCTGGGCGAGGAGGCCACCTGGACGCTGATGAAGGGACTCGCCGACAACGGCATGATCGTGCCCGGCCCCAACGCCCGCGCGCTCAATCCGGTGCTGCAGGGGGCCAAGTCGGTGGTGTTCGGCGCGGTGGACTACATCTCCCTGGGCCAGCAGGCCGAGGGAGAGGCCATCGAGGTGCTCTTCCCGGAGAGCGGCACCGTAATCGCACCGCGCCCGATGATGATCCTGGCCTCCACCGCGATGCCTGACGAGGCCGAGCGGTTCATCGACTTCGTGCTCTCCGAGCAGGGCCAGGCACGCGTCGCCGAGAGCTATCTGATGCCGGCTCGCTCCGATATCGAAGCGCTGCGGCCCAGTCTCGATGAGCTGACCCTGATCGAGGTAGACATCGAGGCCATGAACGCCCAGCGCGACGCCATCCTTGGCCGCTTCCGCGAGGCCATGGGGAACTGATGGCTGCACGCCTCACCCTGCGACTGCCCCGGGTCACCGGAGCGGGCCTTGTCATGCTGCTGACAGCGGCTGCCCTGCTGCTGCTGGTCGGGCTGCCGCTGCTCTACGTGGTGCTGCAGGCCATCTTTCCCGGCTGGTCGCGGGGCGAGCTCTCCGGTGCCTTCGGCCTGTTCGTACCGCTGCTCTCGGACCCGGCGCTGCTCGGGCTGTTGGGCAACACCCTGCGTCTGGGCATCGCCGTTGTGTTGGCTTGCACCCTGGTCGCCATCCCGCTGGGCGCGCTGCGGGCCCTGACCCGGGTACCCGGTGGCGCCGTCTGGGATCTGATCTTCCTGATCCCCTTCATGATTCCACCCTATATTGCCGCGCTGTCGTGGATGTTGACCCTTCAGGCACGAGGCTATTCCGAGCAGCTCACCGGGCTCTCCGCCAGTGATTTCCTGTTCTCGTTCTCGGGCATCGTCTTCGTGATGGTGCTCAACGTCTTCCCGGTGGTCTACTTCGCCGTGTCGCGCACCATGATGAGCGTCGGCGGCCGCTACGCCGCCGCCGCCCGCGTCTGCGGCGCTGGCCCCTGGCGTGCCTTCTGGCGCATCACCCTGCCGCTCTCCACACCCGGCATCGCCGCCAGCCTGTTGCTGGTCTTCGCCCTGACCATCGAGGAGTTCGGCACCCCCGCCACCCTGGGCGCCCAGGCGGGCTTCCCGGTGCTGGTCACCGGCATTCACGAACGCTTCTCCGACTGGCCCATCGACATTCCCGGCGCGGCGGTACTATCGCTGCTGCTGGTGATGCTGGCCATGGCCGCCTTCTATCTTCAGCACTGGCTGGTCACACGCCGTTCCTACGTCAGCCAGACCGGCAAGCCAGCGCTGGTGGAGCGCGCCGAGCTGGGGCCCTGGAAGTGGCCGGTACTGGGGGTTTTCACCCTGGTGGCACTGGCCGCCGTGGCGGTGCCGATGCTCGCCGTGCTGGCCACCGCCTTCACCGCCACGCTCTCTGGCGGCCTGAGCTGGGAGAATCTGTCGCTGCGCCATTTCGAGGCGCTGCTGGCCAACCGTGGCGGCGCCCTGCAGGCGCTCTCCACCAGCCTGGGACTGGCTATCGGTGCGGCGCTGATTACCGGCGTGCTGGGCGCCTTGGTGGGCTACTTGGCAGTACGCGCCCGGCTGCGGGGCAAAGGGCTACTGGACCTGCTCTCGCTGCTGCCCAACACCATGCCTGGCATCGTGGTGGCGGTGGGGCTGATCCTGGCCTGGAACCAGACCTGGTGGCCGATCCAGGTCTACAACACCAGTGCCATGCTGCTGCTTGCCTACGCCTGCCTGCTGCTGCCCTACCCGGTGCGCTACGCCTCGGCGGCGTTTCGCCAGATGGGCGAGAGCCTGGAGGCCGCAGCCCGGGTTTGCGGCGCGGGCTTTTTCACTGCCTTCCAACGCATCCTGCTGCCGGCCCTGGCGCCGAGCCTGCTCGTTTCCATGCTGCTGGTGTTCGCCATCGCTTCCCGGGAGCTGGTGGCCTCGCTGATGGTCGCACCCGCCGGCATGCGCACGGTCTCGACCTTCGTATTCGGCCAGTTCGAGCAGGGATCTCCCGGGGTCGGCATGGCCATGAGCGCCGTGGCGATCTTCACCACCACGGCACTGCTGGTGGCGTTGACCGCATTCAGCCGCAAGCGCCTACCCATTGCCGGGTAGCCTGCTGTCAGCATCAGCGGTTCTAAAAAGCACCAGCCATGCGTTCTACGAGCCTGCACGTTTCAGGGCAGGCCCAGCATGGCTACCTCATCCGCCGAAACCGAACGGGAATTCTATGAAAAGTGCTACTACAGCGATGATCGACACCCTGCAACACGCCGCCCGGGCAGCAGGGGCAATCCTGCTCGAAGGCTACCACGCCGCTAGCGCCATCGATTTCGAGTGCAAGGGCGCCTCCGACTTCGTGACCCACTACGACCGGGCGGCGGAGCGGGCCATCATTGATATCGTACGTCGGGCACACCCCGAGGTGGGGTTCATTGGCGAGGAGAGCGGGGCGACAGCGGCACAATCAAGCGACGTTACGGTCATCATCGACCCGCTCGATGGCACCAACAACTTCATGCATAAAATCCCGCACTTCTCAGTCTCGATCGCAGCGAGGAAGGGCGATGAGCTGATCATCGGCGTGGTCTATCATCCCGTACTCGACGAGATGTTATGGGCTCACAAGGGACGAGGGGCCTTTTTCAATCAAACTCTTTTGCAAACCCCGCCGGCTCGGGAGCTTTGCGCGATGCTGGTGGGAACCTGCTTTCCCTACCACGGCAAGGGCAATTGCGAGGTCTGCCTTCGCCAGCTCACCGCCCTCATGCCTCGTGTCTCCGGTATCAGAAGCCCTGGCTCTGCAGCACTGGAGATCGCCTATGTCGCCCTGGGCCGCTTCGATGCCTTCTGGAACGACGGGGCCCGACTTGAGTTGTGGGATATCGCCGCCGGCATCGTCATTGCTCAGGAGGCAGGCCTCAGGGTGACCGACCTGGCGGGCAACCATGCCCCTAACACGTGGTGCAACCTGGTTGTAGCACACCCGGAACGCCACGAGCAGCTACGACATCTTCTAATTCAGAGTCGGCACGGCGCGATCATCGAAGCTTAACCGTCTCTCATGTGATCGGTGAAACCTCTGCACTTGATGGCAGCGACCTGACCTCATCTCATCACATAACCGCCACAAGACCGACATCTTGGCCATGTACATTGCCTGAAATGAGATCGATATCATCCATCCTCGGGAGCGGTTTGGCATGGCGGACCTACTTAGCGTTGCAGCATTGGCTGGCGTGTCGCGGGCAACGGCGGCCAGGGCTTTTTCCCATCCCGAGAAGCTGCGTCCTGCCACTCGCCAGAAGGTGATGGAAGCGGCAAGCAGGCTCGCCTTTCGCCCCAACCGGGTAGCCCAGCAGTTACGCACCCAGGCCACGAGAATCATTGGCGTCCTGGTACCCAGCCTCGACAACCCGGTATTCGCCGAACAGCTGCAGGCGATGGAGGTAGCCGCGCGTCACGCCGGCTACTCGCTGCTGATCACCACCACCGACTACCAGGCCGACAGGGAAGCCGCGATCATCGAGGAGATGCTTCGTCAACGGGTCGATGGGCTGGTTCTTACCGTTGCCGATACCGACAGCAGCGAGGTGCTTGATACGCTGGGCCTTGAGTCGGTGCCCTACCTGCTGGTCTATAACCAGCCTGATCCGGGGCGGGATAACGTTGCCGCCATCAGCGTCGACAACCGCACGGCAATGGCTGAAGCCACCGAGCATCTGCTGGCCTTGGGACACCGTCATGTGGGCATGGTCGCAGGACCGATCCTGCAATCCGACCGCGCTCGCCTGCGCCATGAGGGCTATCGCCAGGCCATGCTAAACCGGGGATTGACGCCTCGGCCCCTGATCGAGATGCCCCATCACACTCGTATCGACCTGGCGGTACTCGAGCCGTTCTTGAGCACGTCCGAGCGGCTCACCTCCCTGATTTGCACCAACGACATGCTGGCCATCCACCTGATGGGAGTCCTCCAGCGCGCCGGCATCACGATTCCCGGCGATATCTCGGTGGTCGGTTTCGATGGCATCGCCATCGGCGCCTTGATGCATCCCTCGCTGTGCACCGTCGTGCAACCGCGGGCGGCGATCGGCCAGGCAGCGGTAGATACGCTGCTTGGCATGATCTCGGGCAACCGTCCCGCGCTGACCACCCTGCCCCATGCATTGCGTCCCGGTGAAAGCGTGGGATCGCCGCAGAGCCAACCACAGCCACTCGTCTCAATCTCACTGACACAACGAAGGGAATTGACATGACATCGATTCGATTACGTCATCTCGCCGCCACCATGCTGATGGCCGCCGCCGGGGCACTTTCTCCTGCTCAGGCCGATGAGTCCGCGATCTGCTACAACTGCCCGCCAGAGTGGGCCGACTGGGGTGCGCAGCTACGCCTGATCGAGGAGCGCACCGGCATCCAGGTGCCACAGGACAACAAGAACTCGGGCCAATCGCTGGCTCAGTTGATCGCCGAGAAGGGCAGTCCCGTGGCGGACGTGGTCTATTACGGGGTGACATTCGGCATTCAGGCACAGCAGGAGGGTGTCGTCGAAGCCTACCAACCGGAGCATTGGGAGGAGATTCCCGATGAGTTGAAAGAGCCCGACGGCAACTGGTTCACCATCCACTCCGGCACCCTGGGTTTCATGGTCAATGTCGACGCGCTCGAGGGGGCTGAAGTTCCCACTTCATGGGACGACCTGTTGAAACCCGAGTACCGCGGCATGGTGGGCTACCTCGATCCTGCCAGTGCCTTTGTCGGCTATGTGGGCGCAGTCGCGGTGAACCTTGCCAGGGGTGGCGACATGGATGACTTCACGCCTGCCATCGACTACTTCAACGAGCTGTCACGCAACGCTCCGATCGTTCCCAAGCAGACCGCCTATGCCCGTGTGCTGTCGGGCGAAATCCCGATCCTGCTCGATTATGACTTCAATGCCTACCGCGCCAAGCACAAGGATGGCGCCAATATCGAGTTCGTGATCCCTGCAGAGGGCAGCGTGGTGGTGCCCTACGTGATGAGCCTGGTCAAGGATTCGCCGAATCCGGAGAACGCCAGGCGGGTACTGGACTTCGTGCTTTCCGACGAGGGCCAGGCGGTATGGGCGGATGCCTTCCTGAGGCCGGTGCGGGAAAGCGCCATCTCGGATGAAGCGCGTCAGTACTTCCTGCCGGAGAGCGACTACCAGCGTGCCCAGGCCGTCGATTACCAGGCCATGGCCGAGGCGCAGTCCGCCTTCTCGAATCGGTATCTTTCCGAGGTACGCTGATGTCACCGATGACACCGCACGAGGCGCGGCCCCTGCACGGGGCCGCCACTTCGTCCTCCCAAGCACTGGGGGATCGGCTTGGCGCTGCCCTCAAGCCCCGGTGCGCCGCTCTGCTGGCCTTGATCCCGGTATTGACCTTCTTCTGTGCCTTCTGGCTGCTCCCGTTCACGCGGCTGGTGGCGATGGGGCTGGAGCCCGACAAGAACAGCGGCGAGATGGCCTATTGGGCGATCATCGTGCATCCGCAATATCTCTATAGCCTGCTGTCGACGCTTATGGTGTCGATCATCGTCTCGCTGCTGGCCGTGGCCACCGCCGGGCTGGCCGGCTTCTTTCTGGCACGCAATCATTTTTACGGCAAGGGCATGCTGGTCGCCATGCTGACCTTTCCTCTGGCGTTCCCGGGGGTGGTGGTGGGTTTCCTGGTGATCATGCTCGGCGGGCGCCAGGGCGCTCTGGCCCAGGTAAGCATGATGCTGTTTGGCGAGCGCTGGATATTCGCCTACTCATTGGCCGGGCTCTTTGTCGGCTATCTCTATTTTTCCATTCCCCGCGTGATCACCACGGTAATGGCCGCCTGCGAAAAACTCGACGTCAGCCTCGAGGAAGCGGCTCGCTCGCTGGGCGCCAGTCCATGGCGGGTGGTCCGGGACGTGATCGTGCCCGGCCTCGCCCCGGCCCTGATCTCCACCGGCGCGCTCTGTTTTGCCACCAGCATGGGCGCCTTCGGAACCGCCTTCACCCTAGGCACCCGCATGAGCATTCTGCCGCTGAACATCTACGGGGAATTCACCAACTACGCCAACTTCTCCATGGCCGCGGCGCTTTCGGTCATGCTCGGGGTGGTGACCTGGGTCTCGCTCTTCCTGGCGAGGCGGCTGTCAGGCGGCAATCTGGGGGCACCGGTATGAAGCGGGGCATGGGGTTCTACGCACAGCTGGGTTTCACCGTGCTGGTATGTCTGTTCATGATCGTGCCAATCATCATGTCGGCCCTGGCGGGGCTGACCGAGAATTACTTCCTTGGCCTGAGCAGTGGCCTGACCCTGCGCTGGGTCGCGGAAGTATGGCGCCTCTATGCCGACACCATTGTGTTGTCGATACAGCTGGCCCTGGCCTGCCTGGCCTTGACCCTCCTGCTCGGCGTGCCGGCTGCATACGGGTTGATGAAGAGCCGCAAGCGTTGGGCCAACGTCATTGAAGAGTTGCTACTGCTGCCGGTCGCCATCCCGGGCTTGGCCACCGCATTGGCCCTGTTGCTGGCCTATGGCCACTACCGTGACTTGCGCGCAAGCTGGCTGTTCATCCTGATCGGCCATGTGCTGTTCACACTACCGTTCATGATCCGGCCGGTACTGTCGGTACTGCATGCAAGCGACATCCCCCGCCTCGAGGAAGCTGCCGCCAGCCTCGGTGCCGGCGCCTGGCAGCGCTTCATTGGCATCGTGGTGCCCAACTGCATGAGCGGCATTCTGGCCGGCGCGTTGATGGTGGTGACGCTCTCCATCGGCGAGTTCAACATCACCTGGATGCTGCATACCCCGCTCAACAAGACGCTCCCCGTTGGGCTTGCCGACAGCTACGCCTCCATGCGCCTGGAGATCGGTTCCGCCTATACCCTGCTGTTCCTGTTGATGATCATTCCCCTGCTGGTGGCGCTGCAGTGGCTGGGTCATCTCGCCACACGTCGTCATTGACCTGATCACCCCCTGAAGCCTGGAGAATGCGCCATGCCATCTTCCCTCAAGATCACCCTCACGCGATGCGCACGAACCTTCGCCAATGGCCATACTGCACTCGAGCCGATCGACCTGGAGGTCGAAGCCGGCGAGACGCTGGTGCTGCTGGGCCCTTCCGGCTGTGGCAAGACCACCACGCTGCGCATCATCAGCGGCCTTGAGTCACCCAACCGTGGCGGACAGGTGTGGTTTGACGATCACGATGTCACGGCTCTGCCCATCGAGAAGCGTGATGTGGGCATGGTGTTCCAGAACTATGCGCTGTTTCCCAATATGAATGTCCGCGAGAACATTGCCTATGGCCTCAAGATCAAGCGCCTGACAGCCAGCGAAATTCGGCAACGGGTCGCGCAGGTAATGGAAATGGTCGATCTGGGCGACTTTGCCGAGCGCAGCATCGACAAGCTCTCCGGGGGACAGAAGCAACGCGTGGCGCTGGCCCGCGCCATCGCCGTTCGACCCAGAGTACTGCTATTCGACGAGCCGCTCGCGGCCCTCGACGCCAAGTTGCGAGACCGTCTGCGCCTGGAGATCGGCATGCTGCTGCGCAAGCTCGGCACCACTGCCGTCTATGTCACCCACGATCAGGCCGAGGCAATGGCCCTTGGTGACCGGATCGCGGTAATGCAGCAGGGAAAGATCGCTCAGATCGGCACACCCCGCGAGATCTATCACCAGCCGCAAAGTGCCTTCGTTGCCGATTTCATCGGCTCGAGCAACTGTCTGGAGATATTGGGCAGCGCGCCAGGCGCGGTGCTGGTCACCGGCGGCAAGCTCCCCTCTCCTGGCGCAACGCCGGTTCAGCAGCTCTATTGTCGACCGGAAGATCTCCAGATAGCCGAACCCGAGGGTGCCCATATCCGTGGCCATGTCCTGCAGAGCTTCTTCCTGGGACAGAGCCAGCGACTGCTGGTCGACATCGGCAGCGCTACGCCACTGCAGGTAGACGCGCCCTCGCGCCGGCACTGGCATCACGGCGAGCGCATCGGATTGAACATCGCCTCGGATGCGCTGTTTCATCCACAACTCAAGTCCCGCTCCTTCCCCCCTGCCTCACCGGAGAGCGCCCATGGCTGAGCACGTGTACATCGCCCAGATAAGCGATCCGCATATCAAGGCAGGCGGCAAGCTCTCCTACCGCAGGGTGGATACACAAGCTGCCTTGATCGCCGCCATTCATACACTCAACCATCTTGTTCCCAGGCCCCACCTGCTTCTGATCAGTGGTGACCTGGTGGATTTTGGTCGAGCGGAGGAGTACGCAACGCTACGTGAGGTGCTCGATGGCCTGACGATGCCCTTCTACCTCATCCCAGGTAACCATGATGACCGTACTCATCTGCGCAAGTGCTTCCCTGAACACACCTATCTCACGCAGCACGACGAGTTCCTGCAGTGGACGGTCGATGACTACCCGGTGAGATTGATCGGGCTGGACTCCACGGTCCCAGGCCAGGCGCATGGCGAGCTATGTCTTCGGCGTCTCGAGTGGCTGGATGACAGACTCAACGAGCAGCCGAACACGCCGACACTAATCATGCTTCACCATCACCCCTTCCATAGCGGCATCCAGCACATGGACAGGCAGCCATTGCGCAATGCCAAGGCCTTTGAAGCGGTTCTAATGGGCTATCACAATATCGAACGCGTGCTATGCGGCCATCTGCATAGAAGCATGCAGACCCGTTTTGCCAATACCCTCGCCTGCAGCTGTCCCGGGGTATCCCACCAGGTAGCACTGCAACTCGACCACGACACCCCCCCTGCCTTCGTGATGGAGCCCCCTGGCTATCTGTTGCATCGCTGGTCACCTGAGGGCGACGTGATGACTCACATGGGGTTCGTCGACGGCTTTGCAGGCCCCTATCCCTTTTATGATGAAAACGGATTGATCGACTAAGAGTCGCGCGACCGCCTGGCCATCGATGACCAGTTTCCCGGCGACGACTCGTTGCCCACGAAGGCGTAAACGATAGAATGGAGATGCAGTCACCCTGTCTTCATTTGCGATCGAGGTATCTACCATGAGCGATCCACGCCCCCGGCGAACCATCCGCCGTGTCCTACCGGCCCGCAAGCGCATCGCGCTGATCGCCCATGACGGCAAGAAGGCGGAGCTGCTGGAGTGGGCCACGCAGTGGCGCGAGGCCCTGGCCCAGCACACGCTGATCGGCACCGGCACCACGGCGAGGCGCGTCTCGCAAACCCTGGGACTCCCGGTCTCAGGACTGATGAGCGGTCCCTTGGGGGGCGATCAGCAGATCGGCGCGATGATCACCGAGCAGCGACTCGACATGGTGATATTCTTCTGGGATCCCTTCGCTCCCCAACCCCACGATCCCGATGTCAAGGCACTGCTGCGCCTGGCGGCGCTTTGGAACGTGCCGGTGGCGTGCAATGCGGCAAGCGCCGACTTCATGCTCGGATCCCCCTGGCTGAATCAGGATTACGAGATGGCCATCCCCGATGCCGAGGCCTGGGTCAGCGATCGCACTTCGGAGTGAGACGACGCCAGGTACGCTTTGGATCATCAGCGATGGGCTATGGTGTGATAAGGGATCGGGGCCGCTGCGGCCAGATAAATAACAAGCAAGGAGATGGCGGCATGCGTACTCTACTCGCGCTTCTGTGTATGGCATTGGGGATGGTGGCGGGGCCGGCGCTGGCCCAGACGGGAATGATCCAGGCGGAGCCAATCAGCCGGCCGGAGTTCCCGATTGGGTGGGGGCCGCGCGTGGAGGGCGAGATATTCGAGTACACCACCGGCGGCCAGACCTATCAGGGGTACCTGGCCCGCAATGTCAACGACAACACCCCGCGTCCGGCGGTGTTGGTGGTGCACGAATGGTGGGGACTCAATGACTACGCCAGGACACGCGCCGACCAGTTGGCAGCACTCGGCTTCGTGGCCCTGGCCGTGGACATGTATGGCGGCGGTCAGACCGCGACCCATCCCGAGCAGGCGGGCGAGTTCTCTTCACAAGTGATGCAGGATTGGCCGGAAGCACGCAGCAAGCTCGAGGCCGCCATGAGCCAGCTGCGTGATCACCCCGCCGTGGCAGTTTCGGGCATGGCGGCGATCGGCTACTGCTTTGGCGGCAGCGTGGTAATGAACATGGCGCTTTCCGGCATGCCGCTCGACGCCGCGATCAGCTTCCACGGCAGCCCCACGCAGGCAGTGCATACGCCCCAAGCATTCTCGGGCGCCGTGCAGATTCATAACGGCGCGGCGGACCCCATGGTCACCCGAGAGGAGCTGAGCACCATGGCGCGCACCCTCGAGGCCCAAGGTGCCGAGGTCAAAGTGATCAACTATGTCAATGCCACCCACGCCTTCTCCAATCCCGGTGCCGATGCGCTGGGCGAGGAGTTCGGATTGCCGCTGGGTTACGATGCCGCCGCGGACGCCTCCTCCTGGCAGGCAGCACTGCTGTTGCTGGGTCGGGTACTTAATCCTTAGCGTGTCGTTGATTGGCAAAACCAAGCAAACCCCTTATAGGCTAAATCACCCATAATGGATTTAGAAATTGCTTATAAAATGGTTTATAAAAAAGGCATACGCTTAGGCTAAAAGATTCGTGTTAATGCAATTAAAGAGAGGCTTCACTGAGGTGAAGGTAGCTGGGATCGAAATCTCCAAATTCTTTCAGACGCTCCCAGTCGATAATCGTCAATTGCTTATTGGCCAGACTGATCATCTCCTCCTTGCGAAGCTTCTGCAGTACTCGATTGGTATGCACGACGGTGATCCCCGTGGCGTCTGCCAGTTCGCTCTGGGTCAAGGGGAACTCGATGCAGTTGTGCTGATCCGTGAGACCTGCAGCACGATAACGAATCATCATTTCACAAAAGATATGGGCAATCCGCTTATCTGCCGGACGGCATGTCACATTCACGAACCACTCGCGCATCGTCGACTCTTCAAGTAGCGACGACCAGAAGAAGGCACGTGCAAGGGTATTGTTCTTCTCGAAGATATCTTCGATTTTCTGTCGTGAAAGCAGCGCCATCCTCAACGGTGTAATGGTGCTTACCGAATGGTCCATGTGATCGAGCATGGCGATATGCACATCGCAAAGATCGCCGGGAATCAGATAGCTCATGATGGCTCGCTTGCCATCGGGAAGAATCTTGTAGCGACAGGCCCACCCTTCGAGAATCAAATGGACATATTCAGGCCTTTCATTGACTCGAATGATATCCCTTCCCTGCTTCAATTCTTCCACTCCAACAATAGCATCCCGCAACGATTCTTGATCCTCTTCAGTGAGCGTAAGGTAGTTATCAAGTTTACAAACCAGCGCTTCGATCAAGATAGTAAGTACTCCAGAATTGAGGGATGAAAATGCGGAATGGCCAAGGTAAGACGAGTACAGGCAAGTGAGTGATAGATTAACCGTAGCAGCCCTTAACGCCCAGATCATTAACATTCGGCAATACGCGTTCGGCTTCCCTTCATTACATGCCACGTCGTAAGCTGGGCGGCTGAATGATCACAAGGGACCGGGCATGACTCCTGCCGACACGCTGCGCCTGCTGCTGCTCTCATCGCTCTGGGGGATGTCGTTCATCTTCATGCGGGTTGCCGTGCCTGAGTTCGGCACCGTGCCGCTGATTGCTGTGCGCATGGGCGTGGGTGCACTGCTGCTGTTGCCACTTCTGTTAAGCCTTCGCTATCTGCATCTGGTATGGGAAAACAAGCGTGGGCTATTTCTTCTCGGCCTGGTCAACCATGTGCTGCCCTTCTGCCTGCTGGCGCTGGCGACCACCCGGCTCGAAGCGGGCTTCACCTCGTTGATCAATGCCACCACACCGATTTTCACCGCGCTGCTTGGCGCGTTGTTCTTTACCACCCCGGTAAGGCGCCAGCAGTATCTGGGATTGGCGATAGCGTTGACAGGCGTTTACGTCCTGTCCGCCAACCGGCTGGATTTCGCGCTGGGCGGCGACGGCTGGTTCATTCTCGCCGTGCTCGGCGCCACCTTCTGCTATGGCTTTGCCGGCAACTACTCCAAGACCTACCTGTCGCACCTGCCGGTGCGCGTACTGGCGGCGGGCAGCTCCGCCATGTCGGCGCTGATGCTGCTGGTTCCGGCGATGCTGCTGTGGCCAAGCGAATCGGTCAGCGGCCTGGCCTGGGTCAATGCCTTGGCACTGGCGATATTCAGCACTACCGTAGCGTTTTTGCTCTACTTCGGGCTGCTCTCGAGTGCCGGGGCCACGGCAACCTCCACGGTCACCTTCCTGGTCCCGATCAGCGCTCTGCTGTGGGGCTATCTGCTGCTCGGGGAGGTGCTCAGTATGCAGATCATGCTCGGCATGGCGATCACCCTGGTGGGAACGGCGATCGCCACGCAGAGGGTAAGGCTTCGCCGCCGGCCGCCTTCACAACCTCAGCTATGACACGAACGTGACGTGGAGCCTTGAAGATAAAGCGCCGTCCTAGTCCTAGAAGTGGGGCTTGCGCTTCTCGATGAAGGCGCTCATCCCCTCGCGCTGCTCTTCGCCGGCAAAGCCAAGCGCGAACAGACTGGTCTCAAGCGCCAAGGCAGCATCGAGATCTTGATCCATGCCATCGTGCACCGCCTGCTTGGCAGCGCGGACCGCATGGGGACCATTGCCGGCAAGCTGGCCGGCGAGCTCCTCGGCGTATGCATCGAGATGACCCTGAGGTACGACACGGTTGACCAGGCCGATGCGCAGCGCTTCCTGGGCATCGATCTTGCGACCGGTGGTGACCAGATCGAGCGCCATGGCGGGCCCGACTCGACGCGGTAACCGTTGGGTACCCCCGAAGCCTGGGATCACTCCAAGCAGCACCTCGGGTTGGCCGAACAGCGCATTGTCGCTGGCCACGGCCCAGTCGCAGGCCAGCGCCAGCTCGCACCCGCCACCCAGGCAGTAGCCGTTGACCAAGGCCACCACCGGCACCGGCAGGCGTTCGAGCCGCTTGAGCGTCGCCAGTGCCTGGCTGGCAAACTGGCGCGCCTGCTCGGGGCTCTTGTCGCGCATCTCGGCGATATCGGCACCCGCCACGAAGGACTTTTCTCCGCCACCGGTAATCAGCACGCCGCGCAAATCGTCTCGCATCTCAAGTGTCGCCAGGGTGGCGTCCAGCTCGGTAATGACGGCGCTATTCAAGGCATTCAGCGCCTTGGGGCGGTCGATGGTCAGCCGCACCACGCCGGCCTTCTCGGTCACCTGAATCAACGTATCGCTCATGACTTGCTCATCCTTGTCTAGGGTTATCTGGCTCCCGTCAACCCTAGCGAACGCTAGGTTGGGCGACAATCACGCTTTTGTCGTGCCCTCGGCGGCCTCCCCCGCGACATCGTCGTAATAGGCGATACGAGCTTCCTCCTCGCGGGGCGGACCGGCCAAGGGCTCGGCGACCTCGATCTCCGGCACCGCGTCGGAGAGATCCTCGACATGCTCATGCTCGGTTGCGCCCTGGATCAGCTCTTCGGTCACCGCGAGTTCGGCACCCGCCGACGACATGGGCGTAGAGGGCGCGAACGGTGCCACCGGAATCGGCGCCGGACGCACGCTGCGTCGCCAGCCGAAGAAGGCCACCATGCCGATACTCATCGCGCCGAAGGCCCAGAACAGCCCGGCGTCACCCACGGCTTCCATGATCGGTGAAATCAGTGAGGGACTCACGGTGGAGCCGATGGCATTGATCAGCAGCAGGCCTTGGCTCATGCGTACCAGGGCGCCTGCCGGGGCGCGGTCCGCCGCGTGGCTGACCGCCACCGGATAGAGGGCGAACACGCCACCACCGAGCAGGAAAAGCAAGCCCGCCAGCATCCAGGTGTTCAGCGGCAACAGCAGCATGCCGGCCGATATCAAGGCACAGAAGGTGCCGATCAGGATCAGTACCATCTGACGATCGTGGCGATCGGACCAGCGCCCGATGGGGTATTGCAGCAGCATCGCCCCTAGAATCACCACGGCCATCATCTGGCCGATCTGATTTACCGTCAGGCCAACACGCTGAAGATAGAGCGGCAGTAGCGAATAGACGGCAGCCACCGCCAGCCCCGAGCCAAAGCTGCCCATGACACCGGTGGGCGTCAGGGTGATCAGTCGCATCGGCGAGAGCGGTTCGGCGTGTTCGATCAGTGGCGACACCCTGGGGATCATCGCCATGGGCAATACGGAGAGCGACGCCAGCAAGCCGATGACCATGAACGGCACCGTTTCGCCGGCAGCGTCAGTGACGCCCAGCAGCAGCTGACCGATGACCCCCGCCGCGTAGAGCGAGATCATGTAGAGCGCCAACAGGCGACCGCGCACCTTCTGGTCACCGGAGGTGAGCAGCCAACTCTCGATGACCAGATAGACCCCAACGGTGGCCCAGCCACCGATCAGCCGTAGCCCGAACCACCAGAACGCATCGAGCCACAGTCCCTGCAGCAGCACGGTCACCGCCACCAATGAGGCAAAGGTGCCGTAGGCGCGGATATGGCCGATGCGCAGCAGTAGTCGGTCGTTGAACACCGCCCCCAGCGCCAGGCCGATGAAGTAGGCCGACGACACCCAGCCGATCACCACCGCGGACTCCCCCGCCGCATCGAGCCGCAGGGTGATCAGCGTGGCCAGAAAGCCATTGCCGATGCCGAGAATAAAAAGCCCCAGCAGGGGAGCCAGGGCCATGGCCAGCAGATGGCGAGACATGCGCGGTGCCTATATCAAGATGGGTGTTGGAAGCAGGCGACTTCGCCATACAGCGTTGGCGTTCGCAAGGCAAGTGCTGGGAAATCGCGCCGCGAATATACGCCCAGCATAGGCGACAGCCAAGCGTTTTCGCCAGCTTGCCGATGATTTTGCTGATCGAGTGTTGGTCAGGCGCGCTACCCCCCGGTTTTGTGCAGTATCGCCACGTCGGCCGCGGGAAATGTCACACGCATATCGAGATGCTCGGCAAGCCACGCGAAGCTCGCCTCGCTGAAGAAGCTCACATGGGTCGGGTCGAGAATATAGTGCCAGTGGGCGAACGCCTCCGGCGTACCGGCACGCTTGGTCATGATCCCAAGCCAACCGCCGGGACGCAGCAATGCGGCGAGCCGCGCGAACTCGCGGCCGGGCTCGAACATGTGCTCGACCACCTCGGTGGCGGTGACGAAATCGTAGCGCCGCTCGAGCACGCTGCCGTCGGGAGCGAAGAAAGGATCGTAGATCGCCATCGAGTGACCGGCCTCCTCGAACATCACTGACAGCGTCGGGCCGGGGCCGGCACCAAAATCCAATCCCTCGGCACCAGGCGCTAGCCGCTCGAGCAGAGGATCGAACAGCCGTGAGAGAAAGCGCCGGTAACCCGGGTCGTCGGGAGAGTTCTGGTGCTGGTCGTAGACAGCGCGCTCCTGCTCGGGACCAATGCGATACGCCGCTGGCACGAAGACCAGCTCGCAGCGCCCGCAGCGGTGATAATCGCGCCGCGCATCGCGGTGATAAAGCGCCGTCGTGCAAGAGGTGCATAGCGGGCAGCACTGAGTCATCGTATCCTCTGGGCAAGAATTACTTATGGGAGACGTACATGCTGTCAGGTCTGGATCACCTGGTCATTACCGTGACCGATATTCCGCGCGCCGTGGACTTCTATAGCCGCGTGCTCGATCTCGAGGTGCGCTATCGCGACAACGAGCGCGTCGACCTGCTGCTCGGTGACATGGCGCTACGCCTTCACCGGCATGACACCCCGGCCACCCCCAAGGCCGCCACGCCGACTCCCGGCAGCGTGGATCTCTGCTTTCGCAGCCTGCTGCCGCTGGAGGAGGTGAGCCAGCACCTAGATGCCCTTGAGATCGCCATCGAGCTCGGCCCGGTCAGGCGCGAGGGCGCCAGCGGACTCATCGACTCACTCTATCTTCGCGACCCCGACGGCAACCTACTGGAGATCTGTCGCGCCGTGCGGTGATGGCATTGGGCGACCAGCCGGGTATCATTGTGCCAATACGTCTTCGCTGATCATCGAAAAGGACGCGCCATGAACGAACCCTCGACACCCAGCGACGCGGCAGTCGCCACCCAGGCCAAGGGCCCCGATACCACCATGGCGATGGTGGTCTATGGCCTCTACCTGGCGAGCTTCCTGGTCGGCTTCACCTCGCTGATCGGCGTGGTGATCGCCTACCTCTACAGAGGCAAGGGGCCTGAGTGGCTCGATGAACACTACCGTTATCAGATCCGCACGTTCTGGATCGGCCTGCTCTACGGGTTCATTTCGCTCGTCTTGAGTCTGTTCGGCATAGGGCTACTATTGATGGTTGCCCTTGCAGTATGGCTGGTCGTGCGCTGCGTCAAGGGCTTCAAGGGACTCCAGGAGAAGCGAGCGCCCAGCAACGTGGATACTTGGCTGATCTGATCCTCCATGAGCCGACACGATACTGCACTCTCCACTCTCCAGGCGCGCGCCATCGTCGGGCTATGGCGCCGCCTGGCTGGCCGGCGCCTGACGACGCTGTGGCGCCTGGCCCGCTATGGCGGCCCGCTGGTGCACCGCTTCAGCCGTCGCGAGCGCGAGGTGACCGAGATCAACCTCGCCGAGGTGTATCCGAACCAGGAAAAGCAGGCGCGTCAGCGCCTGGCCCGCGATAGCCTGACCCACTCCACCGCCACCATGTTCGAGCTGGGCTTTGCGTGGATGGCCATGCCCGAGCGGGTCGAGGCCGCGATCGTCGAGGTGCACGGTCGGGAATTGCTCGACGAGGCCCGCGCCGAGGAGCGCGGCGTGATCGTGCTGGCCCCCCATTTCGGCAACTGGGAAGTGCTCAACTTCTGGCTGTCGAGCCACTTCCCCTTCACCGCCATGTACGAGCCGCCCAAGATCGCCGAACTCGACCCGGTGATTCGTCACGGTCGCGAGCGCATGGGCGCAAGTCTGGTACCCACCAACCCACGTGGTGTGGCCGCTTTGCTCAAGGCACTAAAGCGCTGCGAGGCGGTGGGCATCCTGCCCGATCAGGAGCCCGACTGGGGCAGTGGTGTCTTCGCCCCCTTCTATGAACGTCAGGCCTATACCGCTACCCTGTTGCCCAAGCTGGTGGCGCGTACCCAGGCGCGGGTCGTTACCGGCGTGGCCAGGCGCCTGCCAGGGCGCGGCTTCGCCATTCACTTCTTGGCAGCCGATGCGCGCGTCTACGAGCAGGACGACATGCTTTCGGCCACCGGTGTGAATGCCTGCGTGGAGAGTGCCATCGCCCTCGACCCGGCCCAGTACCAGTGGGAGTACAAGCGCTACCGCAAGGTGATTCAAGAGCAGGAGGGCCACCCCGACCACGCCTCCTTCCGCCTCTACTGAGCGGTGCCGCCTGCGGCAGAGTATGCGATACCTGGGCGTTCCTGGCCCATGGCGCGGGCGCCACGCCGGGCTCGATCAGCGTGAGTGAGGCAATCTTGCTTCGTGGGTCATCATCGAGTCCACGCGCCCTCCCTGTGTCAAAACCTTAAAAAAGCAAAATCTTATATACCACTGATAATAGACCAATGAACGAGACTTAACACTTCCGTTTCACTCCACCACGCCTTGCGACCCCTCCCCCCTTCCCCTAAGCTTGACGCAATTCGCTTGACGGGGTGCCGGTGGAACCGGCTGAGATCGCCATACGACACAATGCTGTCGTCACGGCGGGGCCCGTTGAACCTGATCTGGCTAGGACCAGCGTAGGGATCAAGCGACAGGCAATCAGGCCATGCGGCCTACCCCTGTCCCCCCAGCTGTCCTCCCTGAAAAACGCATAACCCAAGGGAGAACACCCATGAGTAAGACCGCCCACTTCCTCGCCGAGACCGCACAGGTCGATGAGGCCGCGATCAAACCACTGCCAGGCTCGCGCAAGATCTACATCGAGGGCTCGCGCCCCGACATCCGCGTGCCGTTCCGCGAGATCTCGCTTTCGCCGACGCGCACTTCCGGCGCCGATGAGGAGAACCCGCCGCTACTGGTCTACGACACCTCCGGCCCCTACTCCGACCCGGACACCGCCATCGACCTGCGTCGCGGCCTGCCCGAGCTGCGCCGCACCTGGATCGAGGCGCGCGGCGATATCGAATTCCTTGATGGTCCTACCAGCGAGTACGGCCGACGTCGCGCCAATGATCCCACCCTCGCACAGCTGCGCTTCGACCTGACCCGCACGCCCCGCCGTGCCAAGGAGGGAAAGAACGTCACCCAGTTGCACTACGCCCGCCAGGGAATCATCACCCCGGAGATGGAATTTATCGCCATCCGAGAAAACCAGCGCCGGCAAGCACTGGGCACCGAAGAGGTGGAGCGCATTCTCGGCCACCAGCATCCGGGCCAGGGCTTCGGCGCCCGCCTGCCCGAGGAGATCACACCCGAATTCGTGCGTGCCGAGGTGGCCGCCGGTCGCGCCATCATTCCCTGCAACATCAACCACCCGGAATCGGAGCCGATGATCATCGGTCGCAACTTCCTGGTGAAGATCAACGGCAACCTGGGCAACTCGGCGGTGACCTCGTCCATCGAGGAGGAGGTAGACAAGATGACCTGGGGCATCCGCTGGGGCGCGGACACCATCATGGACCTCTCCACCGGCCAGAACATCCACGAGACTCGCGAGTGGATCATCCGCAACGCCCCGGTACCCATCGGTACGGTGCCGATCTACCAGGCGCTGGAGAAAGTCAATGGCGTGGCCGAGGACCTCACCTGGGAGGTATTTCGCGATACCCTGATCGAGCAGGCCGAACAGGGCGTGGACTACTTCACCATCCACGCCGGGGTGCTGCTGCGCTACGTGCCGCTCACCGCCAAGCGCGTCACCGGCATCGTCTCCCGCGGCGGTTCGATCATGGCCAAGTGGTGTCTCTTCCACCACCAGGAGAGCTTTCTCTATACCCACTTCGAGGAGATCTGCGAGATCTGCAAGCGCTACGATGTCGCCTTCTCGCTGGGTGACGGCCTGCGCCCCGGCTCGGTGGCCGACGCCAACGACGAGGCGCAGATGGCCGAGCTCAAGACCCTGGGGGAGCTGACCCATATCGCCTGGAAGCACGACGTTCAGGTGATGATCGAGGGCCCCGGCCATGTTCCCATGCACCTGGTCAAGGAGAACATGGACAAGCAGCTCGAGTACTGTGACGAGGCGCCCTTCTACACCCTGGGCCCGTTGGTCACCGACATCGCACCGGGCTACGACCACATCACCTCCGGCATTGGTGCGGCCATGATCGGCTGGTACGGCTGTGCCATGCTCTGCTACGTGACGCCCAAGGAGCACCTCGGCCTGCCCAACAAGGACGACGTGAAGACCGGCATCATCACCTACAAGATCGCCGCGCATGCTGCCGACCTGGCCAAGGGGCATCCTGCTGCACAAAGGCGTGACAACGCGCTGTCCAAGGCACGCTTCGAGTTCCGCTGGGAGGATCAGTTCAATCTCGGCCTGGATCCGGACACGGCCCGGGAATACCACGACGAGACGCTGCCCAAGGACTCGGCCAAGGTGGCCCATTTTTGCTCCATGTGCGGACCCAAGTTCTGCTCGATGAAGATCAGCCAGGAAGTACGCGATTACGCTCGGGACAACGGCCTCGATGGCGACCAGGAAGCGGTAATGCGCGGGATGGAGGCGCAGGCGGAGAAGTTCAGGCAGGCGGGAGCGGAACTCTACAAGGAAGTTTAAACCGCGCCCTACGACATCGCCCCCGCCACTGACGTGGCGGGGGCGATGTCATTCAAATACAACGTAACGACTAGAAGCGGTAGCGCAGGCCGACACTGGCCGCATCGAAGGTGTAATCGGACTTGTCGAGATAGCGCATGTAATCGGCACCCAGCGCCAGGTTGGGCGTCAGGTCAAATTCAGCACCCGCCCCATAGGAGAGTCCACTGGTGCGGTCGATGTCGAAATCCACCTCGGTCAGACCGGCAAGGCCGTAAAGGCGAACCTCGTCTGCGATGGGCAGGATGCCCTTGGCATAGGCGCCGACCAGATATTCGAGTTCGGCCGGGCCATCGGAGCCGCCGCCGCCCACATGACCTTCGAGGGCAAAGTAATCGTTGAACTGGGCACCACCGCGCAGGCGCAGGCCGACATCGTCACGGCTCGGGCCGCGGTCGGGATTGAGATCCCAGAACATGGCGTCGCCACCGATATAGCCTTGGGGATAGAACGTCTGCGCCTGCTGGGCGTGAGCACTACCGGCGAAGAGTAGAGCAGAAGCTGCCGCAACAGAAACGGAAGAGATCGCAAGCTTTTTCATGTTCGTCACCCTGGTTTAAAAACGGTGTTTCTTAACCTGGGGGCAGTGTGATTCACTTCTCTTCTAAAGGCAAATGTGGGTGATGCATTTGCACACTCTTTGCTGACCATGTCGCTCAGGCGCGACGTGACAGGCTAAGTAGAATGATGCCACCAAGCACGATTGCCCCACCCATAAGCTGCATCGGCCCGAGCATCTGCCCCAACACGACATAGCCCAGCATCAGCGAGGCGACCGGCTCGATATTCATCACCGGCGCGTTGCGCGCCATGTTGAGCCGCGGCAATGATATGAACAGAACCGAGAAGCCTATCCCGTAGAGCAGTGCCAACGCAACGAGGCCGCTCCAACCACTGGCACTCGACGGCAGCGCAAGGCCCCCGGGCAACATGTCAGTCAACCCCGCAATCACCATGCAGATGAATACCATGCCCATGGTGAGAAAGGTACGCAGTGAATTGCTCACGCCGGTCAAGCGGTGGTCGGTGATCCACAGCGCGCAGGAGAAGACCGTGGCCGCGCCAAGGCCGAAGGCAACACCCGTCAGCCACTGATCTCCCATTGCTTCAGGCGAGTCCAGCCAGGCCGGCACGTCGAGCACCACCACCAGGCCGACCAAGATGATCGCCATGATCAAGGTGGCGCGCAGCGTCGGCCGCGGCCCGCCCAGCGCCCAGATCAACAGCGCTAGCATGATCGGAAAGGTGTTCATCAACAGCAGCGCCACTGCCACCGGTATGCGCGCCACCGCCGAGTAGAGAAATACGCTCTGCAGGGTGATCAGCAGTCCCACGCCGAGCTGCCATGGCCAGCTTCCGGCAGGCAGGCGCAACGGCTGGCGCTGGGCGATGAGCAGTAGTGCCAGCACTCCCATGGCCAGTGCCGAACGCGACATGATCGCCAGCAGCAGACCGGTGCCGTCATCGAAGGCAAGCCGCGCGGCAACGTGGTTGGCGGCAAACATGCAGGCTACTCCCATCAGCAGAGCGATGGCGAGATGACGAGGAAAGGGAGTGGCGCTTACGGCTAGGCCGTGGGGAGTCTTCATAGGTCGCTCTAAATGAGTAGCATGCTAACACAGTGCTGCTATCCAACTATATAAGTTGCCGCGAATCCATCCTTGCTAGGCGAAAGGATAAGACGCAGCTCCTCTGATCCAGGTCATTGAAACGCGCAACGGCTGCATTCGCACCTTTAGCGGCGGGCCCCGTCGCCGATATGTGAAGGAAACACCCCTACGATTCATTTGATTGAGAGCGCTCATGACGCATCTATTTCATCGCATTTCCATCGGTCGCAAATTCATGCTCGCCCTGGCGCTGCCGATGCTGGCCATGCTCTATTTTGCCCTGAATGGCATCCTCGAGCGGCAGCAGGTTGTCAATGAGATGACCCAGCTCCAGACGCTCACTACGCTGGCCCAACAAGCCGGCGCGTTAGTGCATGAAGTGCAGCGCGAACGCGGCATGACCTCAGGATTTCTGGGCAGCGATGGCAGGAACTTTCGCGATGAGCTGAACCAGCAGCGCCCCGCCACCGAACGCCAGATGGCGTCATTTCGCACCCACCTCGAGGGGCTGGAGCTTGCCGAGTTGGATGCCGAACTCGTGACACGCATCGAGACGGCGAATCGCCATCTCGACGAGACCCCATCCATGCGCCGCCAAGTCGATGGCCTGGCGGTGCCCACTGCCCAGGCCATCGCGCACTACACGCGCATCAACAGCGAGCTGATGGATCTGGTGGGGCGGCTTGGGCATACCACCCGCCAGGCCAGCGTCTCGCAGCCACTGGCGGCGTACTATACCCTGCTCGAGGCCAAGGACCTTGCCGGCATCGAACGTGCCTTGCTCTCCAATGTCTTTGGGGCCGACCGTATCGAGCCGGCGATACTGCAGCGGTTGATGGTCATGATCGGCGAAGAGGCGGCGTTTCTGGAGAGCTTCGCCACCCTGACCACCGACACCATGCGCGAGCGTCTGTCTGCCGCCCTGGCAGGCCAAGAAATGAAGCGCCTGGCGGCGTTGCGCGAACTGGTCATACAGCGCGCCGATCAGGGGGACTTCGGCATCGATCCGCAGCAGTGGTTCGATCAGCAGACGGTCAAGATCGGGCGCCTCAAGACGCTCGAGGATGAGGTGACCGCAGAGGTCCTGTCCACGGCCAGCGCGTTACGCCAGAGCGCCCAGCAAGACCTGATGCAGTATCTGGCGATTGCGCTGGTGGCCATGGGATTGGCGTCACTGCTGGCAGCACTCACCGTCCGCAGCATCGTGCTGCCGCTCAAGCGCAGCCTCGAGGAGATCTCCCAGCGTGGCGGCGACCTGACCCAGCGCCTGGCGGTGCCGGGCTCGGATGAGCTGTCGAAGCTCTATCTCGCCTTCAACGGCTCCACCACCGATACCGAGCGCCTGGTCACCAGTATCAAGCAGAGTGCCCTATCGATCGAGGTCGCCAGCGGCGAGATTGCCCTGGGCAATCAGGACCTGGCGCAGCGCACCGAGGAGCAGTCGGCATCGCTGGTCGAGACCGCCTCGAGCATGGAGCAGATCACCGCCACAGTTCGCCAGAACGCCGACAATGCCCGCCAGGCCCACAGTATGTCGGAACAGGTGGTCGGCGAGGCGCGCCAGGCAAGCGAGATCGCCGATCAGGCACGTCAGGCGATGAGCGTGATCCATGAAGCCAATCGACAAGTGAGCGCGATCGTCAGCGCCATCGATGCCATCGCCTTCCAGACCAATCTGCTGGCCCTCAACGCCTCGGTGGAAGCGGCACGGGCTGGCGAGCATGGCCGGGGTTTTGCTGTGGTCGCCTCGGAGGTGCGTGGCCTTGCCAGTCGCAGCGCCAGTGAGGCCGAGCGGATCCGCGAGTTGATCTCCCACAACGTCTCCACCATCGAGGAGGGTGGCAAGCTGGTAGCCACCACCAACGATACCCTGAGCTCGATCACCGAACGCGTCGATGCGATGGCAAGGCTGGTCTCCAATATTTCGGAGGCCACCATCGAGCAGTCAGCGGGCATTGAGCAGATCAATCAGGCCATGGTGCAGCTGGAGGAAGTCACGCAGCAGAATGCCGCGCTGGTCGAGCAGGTCGCCGCTGCCAGCAAATCCCTGGATGAGCAGGCCGTGGAGATGACCGGCATCGTCGGCCAGTTCAAGGTCAGCGAGTTGCAGGAGTTAACGCGGCAAAAAAACTCGGAAACACCGGCCAGGATCGCCTCAATGCCGCAACCACACGCGCTTGGCAGCTGGTAATGTCAGAGAATCGAAACGCCACGGCATGCAAGGGAAGGAATTGAGGGAAAAGCATGTAGGAGACAGGGGTCTGGCGCCCCTGTTCTGCTGGCAGTGGGGCTCACTTCTTCTTGTTCAGGGCTTCCTTGGCGTCGCCCTTGGTCTGCTGAGCTTCGCCCTTGCCCTGCTGGACCTTGCCCTTGGCGCGCGTCTCAGGATCGTCGGTGGCCTTGCCTACCGCGTCCTTGGCCTTGCCCATTGCCTTGTTGCCGGCACCTTTCGCTTTGTCGCTGGCCGAGCTAGTCATAATCGATATCTCCAGTCCGTGAGTTAAGGCCCGAGGAATCTCAGGCAGCACTAAACAATCCATAGTGCCTCTACTAGCATAGTGAATTATCACGTTAATGCCGCATTCATCGATCAATCGATGTCAGCCAGAGCGTTTTCTACTAAAGTCAATCCCTTATGCGATATTGGCCTGCCATGACCACCGCCGGTCTCTGTCAGGCCATCGTCCATCCAGTCATCACAGGTGTTTCGCCCATGAAAGAACCCATACTGGTCATCAACTGCGGTTCCTCCTCGATCAAGTATGCGCTGATATCTCGAGAAGACGGGCAAGGGGACAAGCAAGATGCTGGCGAGGCTCGCCTGGAGGGTATAGCGGAGCAGCTCGGCAGCGAGGAGGCGCAGTTGAAATACACCGACAGTCTGGGTGCGAAGCAACGGCGGTCGCTACCGGAGGCGGACCATACCGCCGCGCTCGAGGCGATCTTCGAGCAGCTTGGCGAACAGCTGCCGGTCGCGGTGGGGCACCGCATCGTGCATGGTGGCGAGCGCTTCACCCAGGCGGCGATCATCGATGAAGGCGTCATCGAGGCGATTCGCGAGACCTCGGCCTTGGCACCACTGCACAACCCGGCCAACCTGGCCGGCATCGAGGCGACCCGGCGGATCTTCCCCGACCTGCCTCAGGTCGCGGTATTCGATACCGCCTTTCACCAGAGCCTGCCACCGCATGCCTATCGCTACGCACTCCCCGAATCGCTCTATCAACAGCATGCCATTCGTCGCTATGGCTTCCACGGCACCAGCCACGCCTATATCAGCCAGACCGCCGATGCCCTGAACCCGGGCCGAGAGAATGGCTGGCTGACCGCTCACCTGGGCAATGGCTGCTCGACCTGTGCGGTGTGGGCCGGCCGCAGCCTGGATACCAGCATGGGGCTCACGCCGCTTGCCGGAGTAGTGATGGGCACTCGCAGCGGCGACGTCGACCCAGGCCTGCACGCCCACCTGGCGCGCCAGCTCGGCTGGTCGCTCGAGGAGATCGATACCATGCTCAACAAGAAGAGCGGGCTGCTCGGGCTTTCGGGGCTCTCCAACGACATGCGCCAGATCGAGAGTGCCGCCGAGCAGGGACATGCCGGGGCGTTGCTGGCCATCGCGGTGTTCTGCTACCAGATCGCCAAGTCGCTGGCAGCGCTCTCCTGTGCCCTGCCGGTACTCAGCGGCCTGCTCTTCACCGGCGGCATCGGCGAGAACTCCCCCCTGGTGCGTCGCAAGGTGATCGCGGCCCTTCCCCACTTCGGCTTGAGCATGGACCCAGCGGCCAACGATGCCACGGTGCGTGGCGCCCAAGGCCGCATCGACCAGGCGCATGCAGGCGCCCCCCAGGTATGGGTGATTCCCACCGACGAGGAGGGGCAGATCGCCTGCGAAACCCGTCAACTCATGCTCGACAGGGCCTGACCCGACCAAGGATGCTAGACCATGCAAACTCTTCTGATGGTACCCACCTCCGTCGGTGCCGGCTTGACCTCGGCCTGCCTGGGGCTGATCCAAGCGCTCGACTACATTGGCCTGAAAGCGGGCTTTCTCAAGCCTTTCATGCAGCGCGAGCTCAACGGGAGCGGCCCTGACCGCTCCAGCGCCCTGGTCGCTCGCACCCTCAACCTGACCCCGCCGGAATCGATTCGCCAGGAGCGCATCGAGCGTCTGCTGCGCGAGGATCGTCTCGACGAACTGCTCGAAGCGGTGATCGAGCTGCACCAGCAGGCCGCTCATGGCCCGGAGAACGACCATGACATCGTGGTGGTCGAAGGCCTGGTGCCCACCGAGCACAGCACCTACGCCGCACAGCTCAACGCGCATCTCGCTCATGCCCTGGACGCCCGAATCATCTTCGTCGGCACCGGCGACATCAATGCCCCGCAGGAACTGGCTGAAGAGCTCGACATGCATGCGCGCAGCTTCGGCGGGGTCAGCTCCGTCCGCACCATGGGCTGCATCCTGATGCGCATGAAGAACCTGCCCAGTGTCAACAGCGAGCTGCCCGTGGTGCCGGGCTCCGCCAGCATCGTGCTTGACGAGAAGCTGATCAGCGACCTGCGCCGCTACTCCCCGGCACTCGCCACCGATCGTTTCCACCTGATCGGCGTGGTGCCCTTCAGCGATACGTTGAGCGTGCCGCGGATTCGCGATGTCGCCGAGGCGCTGGGCGCCCGCTGGCTAAACGAGGGCGATGCCGACAGCCGCCGCGTGCTCTCCACCAGCCTGTGCGGTCGTCGCGCCGCCCACGCCCTGGAGGTTTTCAAGCCCGGCACCCTGATCGTCACCTCCGGCGACCGTGACGATATCCTGCTGGCGGCGGCCCTGGTAACGATGAACGGCACGCCGCTGGCCGGGGTACTACTGACCAACGGCTACATACCCAACGAGTCGATGATCGAGGCCTGCAGCCCAGCGCTCAAGACCGGCCTGCCGGTGCTGAGCGTGGAGACCAACAGTTTCAACACGGTGCAGAACCTGAGTCAGATCAGCAGCGAGATTCCCGCCGACGACCTGGAGCGTGCCGAACAGGTGGCACGCTTCGTGGCCGGGCATATCGACCTCGACTGGCTCAAGGATCACCTGAGCCGCGGTTATGTGCGCAGGCTGTCGCCCTCGGCGTTTCGTCACCAGCTGGTGCAGAAGGCGCAGCAGGCCAAAAAAAGGATCGTACTACCGGAGGGTGACGAGCCGCGCACCATCGAAGCGGCCGCGCTCTGTCAAAGCCGTGGTATCGCCCACTGTATCCTGCTGGCCAAGCGCGAGGAGGTGGAAAACGTCGCCAAGACCCGCGGTATCGAGCTGCCGGAGGATCTCGAGATCATCGATCCCGAGAGCATCTACCACGACTACGTGGATGCCATGGTCGAGCGGCGCCGGGGCAAGCTCAGCGAACCCATGGCCGAGGCCCAGTTGCAGGACAACGTGGTGCTCGGCACCATGATGCTCTACCAGGACGAGGTCGACGGCCTGGTCTCCGGCGCCGTGCATACCACCGCCAACACCGTGCGCCCGGCCTTCCAGCTGATCAAGACAGCCCCGGACTATGGCCTGGTGTCGTCGATCTTCTTCATGCTGCTTCCAGAACAGGTGGTGGTCTATGGCGACTGCGCGGTCAATCCCGACCCCAACGCCGAAGAGCTCGCCGAAATCGCCATCCAGAGCGCGCGCTCGGCGATCGCCTTCGGCATTGAGCCCAAAGTGGCGATGATCAGCTACTCGACTGGCGAATCCGGTAGCGGCTCGGGTGTCGACAAGGTACGCGAGGCCACGCGGATCGCCCGCGAGCGCGCCCCTGAGCTGCTCATCGACGGCCCGCTGCAGTACGACGCCGCGGCCATCGAGAGCGTCGGCAAGCAGAAGGCGCCGGACTCCCCTGTCGCAGGCCAGGCGACGGTCTTCGTGTTTCCCGACCTCAACACCGGTAACACTACCTACAAGGCCGTGCAGCGCAGCGCCAAGGTGGTCAGCGTGGGTCCCATGCTGCAGGGCCTCAACAAGCCGGTGAACGACCTCTCGCGAGGTGCGCTGGTCGACGATATCGTCTATACCATCGCCCTCACCGCCATCCAGGCTGCCCAGAACGGTTCGCGCTGATTCGCATCCGGCCAGGCCGCGCCTGGCCGGAGTGCTATGCTCACTGCATAACGACAGGAGAGAACGCCATGCCAGGCTTGTTGAGCGATGTGGATCCCCAGGGTCTGCTCGAATATTCAGTGGTTTACACCGACCGGTCGGTCAACCACATGTCCCAGAAGTTTCAGGGTGCGATGCGCGACATTTCCGCCACGCTCAAGGAGGTCTACCGCGCCGAGGCCGTGGCCATCGTGCCCGGCAGCGGCACCTTCGGGATGGAGGCCGTGGCGCGCCAGTTCGCCACTGGCAGGAAGACCTTGGTGATTCGCAACGGCTGGTTCAGCTACCGCTGGAGTCAGATCTTCGAGATGGGCAACATCCCCGCCTCGAGCCAGGTGCTCAAGGCGCGGCGCAGCGAGGCGCGCGCCGATGCACCGTTCGCACCGGCTCCCATCGAGGAGGTCGTCGCTGCCATCGAGGCGCAAAAACCGGACCTGGTATTCGCACCCCACGTGGAGACGGCCTCGGGCATGCTGCTGCCCGATGACTACCTCAAGCGTGTGGCGCAAGCCGTGCATGGCGTCGGCGGCATGCTCGTGCTCGACTGCATCGCCTCCGGCACGCTATGGGTGGACATGCAGGCGATCGGGGTGGATGTGCTGATCAGCGCGCCACAGAAAGGCTGGAGCGGCTCACCCTGCTGCGCCATGGTGATGTTCTCGCCCCTCGCGCTGGAGCGGCTCGAGTCCACCACCAGCAGCAGTTTCGCCGCCGACCTGCGCAAGTGGCGCGCGATCATGCAGGCCTACGAGGAGGGCGCCCACGCCTACCACGCCACCATGCCCACCGACAGCCTGATCCAGCTGCGCGACGTCATGCGTGAAGCCGAGCGTCACGGCTTCGCCACGCTGCACGCCCAGCAGCAGAAGCTGGGCGACGAGGTGCGCGCCCTGCTCGCCCGCCATGGCATCAAGAGCGTCGCCGCTGAGGGCTTCCAGGCGCCCGGCGTGGTGGTCAGCTACACCCAGGACGCGGCGATTGCCAGCAAGTTCATGGCCGCCGGGCTGCAGGTAGCCGCCGGAGTACCCTTGATGTGCGACGAGGGAGAGGGGTTCGGCACCTTCCGGATCGGCCTGTTCGGCCTGGACAAGTTGCAGCACATTTCACGCACCGTCGAGGCGCTGGAAACGGCACTGTCTCAGTTCGATTGATAAGCCGATGTTTCCCCTTGGTCCGCGATAGCCTAGAGTTGAGGGATCAATACGCCTGTGACCAAGGGATGGATGAATGAATATCCAGGAAAATACCTCAAGAACCCGCACCGTTTCTCAGCGCCAGCAGCTCTCCCTGTTCGCTCGTAATTTCTTCAAGCACCCCAGAATGCTTGGCTCGATCATTCCCAGCTCGCCGTTCCTGGTCAGGCGGCTGCTGGATCAAGCCGACTGGGAGCGGGCCAGGGTACTGGTGGAGTACGGCCCCGGCGTCGGCACGATCAGTCGCGAGATCCTGAGCCGTATGCATCCCGAGGCGCGCTTGGTGGTAGTGGAAACCAACGAGGACTTCGTCAACTTTCTGCACGAGTCGATTCCCGATCCGCGCCTGCTGGTGGTGCATGGCTCGGCGGAGGATATCAAGGCGATTCTTGCCGAGCACAACCTCGACGGCGCCGATCACGTGATCGCCGGCATCCCCTTCAGCACCATGCCCGATGCGCTGCGCCGGGGCGTGCTCCAGGCGACCCAGGAGGCGCTCAATCCCACCGGGTCGATGCTGATCTATCAGTTCTCGCCCAAGGTGCATTCAGACCTGCAGCAGGTCTTCTCGAATGTCCGCAAAGGCTTCGAGCCGCTCAACATCCCTCCCGCGCAAGTCTATTTCTGTACGCCATAGCGTGTGGCTCGCTGCCTCAGACCACCATCACTCGCGGTGCGTCCGGGCGCCGTCGGGTCGGGCCTGCAGGACCGGCGCCCCCTCGGCGTCGGTGACCACCACGTCGAACGCATCGAGATGAGCGAAATAGGCCGGGCGCACCACCCCAAACTTGCTGGCATCGACCACCAGGATGGTCTGCATGGCGGTATCGATCGCTGCCTGCTTGGGCGCCACTTCATGGAAATGGAAGCAGCTCACCCCCCGCTGCGCATGAACTCCCCCCGCCGAGATGAACGCCTTGTTGATGCCCAGCCGAGCTACCGCAGCATACATCTCGTCACTACCGAAGGATTGCGATGAGCCATGGTAGATGCCGCCGAGCAGAATCAGCCGCACATTGGGCAACCTGCCCACGGCGTTGGCGACATTCAGCGCATAGGTCACCACGGTCAGCTCGCGAAGGCCTGCCAGTGATGAAATGAGCGGGATCAGCGTGGTACCGCAGTCGATGAACAGCGTATCGCCCGGCTCGATGAAGGTAGCGGCGCACTGGCACAGGCGATGCTTGCTCAGGTAATGGCTGCTCTGCTGCTCGTCGAGATCATAGACCGGGGCGAATTGCGGGTTATCGGCCATGACCAGGCGTCCGCCGAGAAAGGTCATGCGCCCTTCGCTTGCCGCCACGTCGCGGCGAATGGTCATCTCCGACACGCCACACAGCCTTGCCGCCTCGCTGAGGTGGATCGTCCCGCCACCACTCAGGGCGTCCTGCAACCTGGCCAGGCGCGTTGCGCTGCGGCCACTCATCGACACCGACTCCACATCCTTCACCGCTCATCTGGTTGGCTGCTCCCTATGCTGAGCCAGCCGCCACGGAAATTCCACTGCAACCGCTGCTTGTGACGCGCCGCACAATTCAATGTGACAAGCGTCGCAATTTTGTTAGAAAAATAACACTCCTTGTTGCAGAATTAACAACTGCTTCGCTTTTTCTACCCGATAACTTCGGAACAACAACGATAACCTCCTCGAGGACATCATGGAAATCGTACGCACCTCTTCTGTCGCCACCCTTGGCGCGGGCCTTCTGCTTGCCTGTTCCACTACTGCCGTCCAGGCGAGCAGTTGGTCACCGGCATGGTCGTTTGCCAACGTCTCGCTCAACTACCTCGACTGGTCCTCCGGCACCGTAGCGCGAACTGCCGGCAATGCTGCCAAGAGCGATTTCTTCTTCCTCGAACTCGAGGGGGGCGTAGGCTTCGAGTGGGGAGAGTTCTACGGCTTCGCGGATCTGGAAAACCCAACCCACGACAGCTTCGACGAGGATAGCGGCGGCAAGGACAACCTTCGCAGTGCAGCCAAGGTCACCTCCCATCTCTACCTGGGAGATACCCCCTTCTCGCTCTACGCCCATGTCTACGACTTCCGCGATTACGGTTACAATTCCCGCGAGCAGGATCAGATCCTTGGTGTCGGCTATCGCCACACCTTCGCCAATGGCCTGTGGTTCAAGCCGTTCCTGGGCGCGGCGCGGGTACAGAGCGATGGCTATACCGGGATGAATGGTTATATGGCAGGCTGGGTGGCCGGTTACGATTTTCAGGCCCTGGGGCAGAACTTCAGCGTCACCAACTGGCATGAGCAGACCTTCGATCGCGACAGCGACTACCTGGAGCAGAACTATGTCGGCGATACCGCCGGGAGTATCGGGACCAACGGCGCGTTCTCGCTGTGGTGGCACCCGAGCCGCCTGATCACCACTGGCATCCAGTATCGCTACTCGGTCAACAAGCTGGGCACTCCGGACGACTACCAGAACGCCATGATCTACACCGTCAAGCTCAACTTCCTGTAGAAGCTCGCCTGAAGCGCTTCTATTACCTACACCCTCTTCGCCCAGAGGAACGCTAATGACCATTCTCATGAGCTTGGTCGGGATGGCGACGCTTGTGCTCATCGCCATCCTGTTCTCCTACAACCGTCGCGCCATTCGGCTGCGCACCGTGGGGGGCGCCTTTGCTCTCCAGGCAGGTATCGGCGCCTTCGTGCTCTACGTGCCGTTCGGTCAGGCCGTGCTGCAGACCATCTCCTCCGGCGTAAGCCAGGTGGTGGTGTATGCCAATGACGGCATCGAGTTCCTGTTCGGTGGCCTTGCCGACTTCGACAACGTCGGCTTCGTGTTCGCCGTGAAGGTGCTGCCGATCATCATCTTCTTCTCGTCGCTGATCGCCGTGCTCTACTACCTGGGCATCATGCAGTGGGTGATCCGCATCCTCGGTGGCGCGCTGCAGAAGCTGCTGGGCACCTCGCGCACCGAGTCGCTGTCGGCGACCGCCAACATCTTCGTCGGGCAGACGGAGGCGCCGCTGGTGGTGCGCCCCTTCATCGCCCGCATGACCCCATCGCAGCTGTTCGCGGTGATGTGCGGCGGGCTCGCCTCGGTGGCCGGCTCGGTGCTGGCCGGCTACGCGGCGCTGGGCATTCCCATGGAGTACCTGGTGGCCGCCTCGTTCATGGCCGCGCCAGGCGGGCTGCTGTTCGCCAAGTTGATCATGCCCGAAACCGAGGAGCCCAAGGATAGCGTGTCGGAGACGATGCAGGAGGTCGAGGCGGACGAGAAACCCGCCAACGTTCTCGATGCCGCCGCCTCTGGCGCCACCTCCGGCCTCAAGCTGGCCGCCAACGTCGGTGCCATGCTGCTTGCCTTCATCGGCCTGATCGCCCTGATCAACGGCATGCTGGGCGGCGTGGGTGGCTGGTTCGGCATGCAGACGCTGAGCCTCGAGCTGCTGCTCGGCTGGCTGTTCGCCCCGCTGGCCTTCCTGCTCGGTATCCCCTGGGAGGAGGCCACGCTGGCCGGCTCGTTCATCGGCCAGAAGCTGGTGGTCAACGAATTCGTCGCCTATATCAATCTCGCGCCCTATATCAGTGGCGATCAGGTGGTGGCGGCAACCGGTCAGATGATGACCCCGCATACCATGGCCGTGCTCTCGTTCGCACTATGCGGTTTCGCCAACCTCTCGTCGGTTGCGATCCTGCTCGGCGGCCTGGGCAGCATCGCCCCCACCCGGCGCCAGGAGATCGCCCGCTTCGGCGTGAAGGCCGTACTGGCCGGCACGCTCTCCAACCTGATGTCGGCCTCCATCGCCGGTTTCTTCATCGCCCTGGCCTCCCTGGGCTGAGGCATCGAGCCATCATGGACACGGGGCAGGCAGCCCACCCAAGAAGGCCGCCGCTCCGATACCGCATGCCACCTCTCAAGCGAGTAATCATCATGACCGAACTACAGCAAGCCGCACGCCACGCCCTGGCATTGATGGACCTGACCAGCCTCAACGATGACGACACCGAGCGCAGCATTGCCGCCCTGTGCCGTCAGGCGAACACGCCGGCAGGCCACCCCGCCGCAATCTGCGTCTATCCCGCCTTCATTGCCACTGGCCGCCACGAGCTGGCCGCGCTGGGCCTTAAGGACAAGGTGCGCATCGCCACCGTGACCAACTTTCCCGCCGGTGGCGACAATATCGAGCGTGCCGCGAGCGAGACCCGTGAGGCCATCGCCCTTGGCGCCGACGAGGTCGACGTGGTATTCCCCTATCGCGCACTGATGGCCGGCAATGCGACCCTGGGCCGCGAGCTGGTCGCAGCCTGCAAGGCCGCCTGTGGCGAGAAGCCACTCAAGGTGATCCTCGAGACCGGCGAGCTCAAGACCCCCGAGCTGATCCGCCAGGCAAGCGAGCTTGCCATCGCGGGGGGCGCCGACTTCCTCAAGACCTCCACCGGCAAGGTGGCCGTCAATGCCACCCTGGAGGCCACCGAGATCATGCTGCGGGCGATCCTCGACAGCGGCCGCGATGTCGGCTTCAAGGCTGCCGGTGGCGTGCGCACCGCCGAGGAGGCGAAGGCCTACCTCGAGCTTGCCGCCGACCTGATGGGCGAAGCGTGGATCACCCCCGACCATTTCCGCTTCGGCGCCTCAAGCCTGCTCGCCAGCCTGCTCGCCACGCTGGGAGTCGAGCAGGGCGAACGCCCGGCCCAAGGAGGCTACTGATGCTGCCCCAGGAGATCATCCGCCACAAGCGCGACGGCAAGGCGCTAACGGCTGCGCAGACCCAGCGCTTCGTCGCCGGCATTGCCGATGAGCGCATCGGCGACGGGCAGATCGGTGCCTTCGCCATGGCGATCTATCTCAACGGCATGAGTGCCGACGAGACGGTGGCGCTGACCTGTGCCATTCGCGACAGCGGCGAGATTCTCGACTGGCGTGGGCTCGATCTGCCCGGGCCGGTTATCGACAAGCACTCCACCGGCGGGGTCGGTGACGTGGTATCGCTGATCCTCGGCCCTTGGGTCGCCGCCTGCGGCGCCCATGTGCCGATGATCTCCGGGCGTGGCCTGGGCCACACCGGCGGCACCCTGGACAAGCTGGAGTCGATTCCCGGCTACCATGTCACGCCGGACAACGCCACCTTTCGCCGCGTGGTACGCGATGCCGGCGTGGCGATCATCGGCCAGACCGACAGCCTGGCCACCGCCGACAAGCGGCTCTATGCAGTGCGCGACGTCACCGCCACGGTGGAGTCGATCCCGCTGATCGTCGCCTCGATCCTCGGCAAGAAGCTCGCCTGCGGCCTCGACGCCCTGGTCATGGACGTCAAGGTCGGCAGTGGCGCCTTCATGCCCACCCCCGAGGCCTCCCGCGAACTAGCCGAGGCGATCGTCAGCGTGGCGGCGGGGGCCGGTACGCCGACCACCGCCCTGCTCAGCGACATGAACCAGGTATTGGCGAGCTGCGCCGGCAATGCCCTGGAGGTTCAGGAGGCAGTGGAGCTGCTCACCGGCAAGCGGCGCGACGGGCGACTGCTCGAGGTGACCCGAGCGCTTGGCGTGGAGATGCTGCTTGCCGGCGGCATTGCCGATTCACGCGATGGGGCCCTGGCGCGCCTGTCTCATGCCCTCGATTCCGGCACCGCCGCCGAGCGCTTTGCATGCATGGTGGCGGGACTTGGCGGGCCCGGCGACCTCCTCGACGCCCCGGCGCGCTGCCTCGCCCAGGCACCGGTGACGCGTGCCGTGCATGCCGCAAGGCCAGGCTACATCCAGGCCATGGATACCCGCGAACTCGGCATGGCGGTGGTCGAGCTGGGTGGCGGGCGATTGCAGGCGGGTGCGGCCATCGATCACAGTGTCGGGCTCGCCCAGGTCGCCGCCCTCGGTGACTGGGTGGATGGTGAACGCCCGCTGGCGGTGATCCATGCACGCAGCGACAGCGATGCCGAGCGCGCCGAGCGCCAGCTGCTCGCGGCATTCACGCTGGGTGAGGCAGCCACGCCGCCCCCGCCGTTGATCCACGACGTGATCCGCCCCGCCTCGTCTACCCTGGGAGAAAGCTCATGAACCGCGCCATCGTGCTGATACTCGACTCCTTCGGTATCGGCGCCGCGCCGGATGCCGAGCAGTTCGGCGATGCCGGCGCCGATACCCTTGGCCATATCGCCGCCGCCTGCGCCCGCGGCGAAGTCGACACGCCGCAACGCACAGGACCGCTCAAGCTGCCCAATCTGGCACGGCTGGGGCTGTTCCACGCCCACCGCGACAGCAGCAGCGGCGTGGCGGCGGGCGTCACCCTGCCCGCGCAGGTCGAGGGCGCCTACGGTCATGCCCGAGAGATCTCGTCGGGCAAGGATACCCCCTCCGGCCACTGGGAGATCGCCGGCGTGCCGGTGCTATTCGACTGGGGCTACTTCGAGAACAAGCGCGAGAGCTTCCCCGCCGAGCTGCTCGAGGCACTGATCCGTGACGCCGAGCTGCCCGGCGTGCTCGGCAATTGCCACGCCTCGGGCACCGAGATCATCCAACGTCTCGGCGAAGAGCACGTTGCCAGCGGCAAGCCGATCGTCTACACCTCGGCGGATTCGGTCCTCCAGATCGCCGCCCATGAAGAGCACTTCGGTCTGGAGCGCCTCTACCGGCTGTGCGAGACCGCCCGCCGCCTGCTCGAGCCATACAATATCGGCCGGGTGATCGCACGACCTTTCACCGGTGAGAGTGCGGCCACCTTCGCGCGCACCGCCAACCGCCGCGACTACTCGGTGGAGTCCCCCTCGCCCACGGTGCTGCAGAAGCTCGTCGACGAGAAGGGTGGCGAGGTAGTGTCGATCGGCAAGATCGCCGACATCTATGCGCACTGCGGCATCACCCACAAGATCAAGGCGAGCGGCCACGACGCGCTGTTCGAGGCGACACTCGAGGCTCTCGAACGGACAGGCGACAACGTGCTGGTGATGACCAACTTCGTCGACTTCGACATGCTCTATGGCCACCGCCGTGACGTCGCCGGCTACGCCGCGGCGCTGGAGGCCTTCGATGCGCGCCTCCCCGAGCTGCTGGCGCGCCTGCGCGCCGACGACCTGCTGGTGATCACCGCCGACCACGGCTGTGACCCCACCTGGCAGGGCACCGAGCATACCCGCGAGCATGTGCCGGTACTGGCCCTGGGGGCAGGACTTGCCGCGGGCCCGCTCGGGGCACGCGACTCGTTTGCCGACATCGGCCAGACGCTTGCCAGCCACTTCGCGCTGAGCCCGATGGCGCATGGCCGCAGCTTTCTTTCATCCACTCGGGCCAGCGCCCGGGTTTGACCAACAGGAGCCCTCATGGCAACTCCGCATATCCAGGCGGCACCGGGCGACTTCGCCGACACCGTGCTGATGCCCGGCGATCCACTGCGCGCGCAGTACATCGCCGAGACCTTCCTCACCGACGTGCGCCAGGTGAACAGCGTGCGCAACATGCTCGGTTTCACCGGCCGCTACAAGGGCCGCGAGATCTCGGTGATGGGCCACGGCATGGGCATCCCCTCGGTGTCGATCTACGCCAAGGAGCTGATCACCGACTACGACGTCAAGACGCTGATCCGCGTCGGTTCGTGCGGTGCGGTGCGCGATGACGTCAAGCTGCGCGACCTGGTGGTGGGGCTTGGCGCCAGTACCGACTCGAAGGTCAATCGCACCCGCTTCATGGATCACGACTTCGCCGCCATCGCCGATTTCGCGCTGGTCGCCCGCACCGTCGAGGCGGCCAGGGCACTGGGCATGCCACTCAGGGTAGGCAACATGTTCTCCGCCGATCTGTTCTATTCGCCGCAGCCCGAGCTGTTCGAGCTGATGAAGCGCTACGGCATCGTGGGGATCGAGATGGAGGCGGCCGGCCTGTATGGCGTGGCGGCGGAATTCGGCGCACGCGCCATGACCATCTGCACGGTGTCGGACCATATCCTGCGCGGCGAGGCACTGAGCGCCGAGGCTCGCCAGAACACCTTCAACGAGATGATGGAAGTAACGCTCGAGGCGGTACTGCGTGACGATATCTCGCAACGCAACGAGGCCTGATCATGACCCATACCGTCCCCGACGAGATCCGCACGCGTCTGCTCGCGGTGCGCGACAATGCCTATGTGCCCTACTCACACCATCCGGTAGGGGCTGCCCTCTCCACGCCGGGCGGCGAGTGGTTCTACGGCTGCAATGTGGAGATCGCCAACTACAAGGGGCTGTGCGCCGAGGCCTCGGCCATCGCCGCCATGGTCGGCAGCGGCCAGCAGGAGATCGACGAGATCTATGTGATCGGCCCCGGCGAGCACCTGTGCACGCCCTGCGGCGACTGCCGCCAGCGGATACGCGAATTCGCCGGCCCCGACACCCGCATCGACGTACTCGACGCCAACGGCCGGCACCTCAAGTCCTACCGCATGGACGAACTGCTGCCCGACTCCTTCGGACCGGAGAATATCGGCAAGCCCTCGCCGATGTCGTCTGGGTGATAGGGGGGGACCATGGGGGATATAAGCTGGAGGTAGCAATCGCTTGCTCCAGCTAGGCTGTCCAAGCCTGCTGACGCGAAAGGGCAGCGGCAGGCTGGCCCCCCTAGCGAATTTCCTCGACTTTGGTAGAGCGCTCACGGATTTTCAAAGCGTGCAGATAAAGCTGATTGATATCACTATAATGCTTTATCCGAGTGACTTGATCTTTATAGTAGACATCAAACCACACAACGTCATGCCCTTTCATTTTCGCTTTTATTTTTTCAATATCCTTGCCTTCGATGCGGGAAAGCCCACCTTTGTAGTGAAATATTAAAGACGAATCTCCTTGTTCAATAGTCCATTGCGCCTCCTCGACCAAGCCACTTGCCCATGTATGCTTACCACGCCCGACACCAAATATAAAAGCACACACAAGTGAGATAGCTAGCGTTTGAGTTGGAACACTGCCATCTTGCCACACACGATAAGCAATGATAGAAGTAAAGATACCAAACCCAACATACAGTGAGCGCCTCCTATTAACGCGACTTATATAATCATCACTTATCGAATGCATAAACGTATACAATCTGCATAGCAGACCTCCACCCAAGATGCTTATTAGAAAGCCAAAAACAATACTTAACTCGAGTCATCACACAAGCCGCTTGCCAACTACTTCATAGACCGCGCTACCAGCCTCTTCAGTAGCAAACTGGCCTGTCACAACGCGCGCCGTGCCGGTAGCGGCAGCATAAGAATCGATTACCGGCGCCCCATGCTCTACTTGCCTTTCTCTTCTGGGTGACGCCTTTTTTCCGGATACTTGATCCAGTACCACACACTTATAAAATCAAAAAATGCTACGAATGCAAACATAACAACAAATCCTACTGCCCAAACACGATGCCAGCGCTGCTGCACAAGCCCATAGCCTCGCAGCTCCCCACCGAACAGGGCATACAGCCACTCCCATATCACCACGCCATTCCAGAAGAATACGAAAGCAAAACTAGCGAACAAAGCGTTAATCGCATTCCGCTTCAAAAGGCCTCTCCATGACATATCCCTAACCGCCATTATTGCCGCTCCTCAGTTTCAACACCTGGTAGCAAGGCAGGTGCATTACCGATCATCGTTTATGCCGCGTAACCAATAATTGTCGAAGGTGATGTTGCCGCCGCGTTGCAGGGCGATATCGCTGTCGGCTGCCAGGCGGGCTGCCTGTATGGGCAGCCAGGACGCAGGCCATATTCCTTGGCGACGGTCGCGGCGTTCTCATCAGCCCAGTCATCTGGCAGCCTGCAAATATCGACAAGGTTTTTGGGAGTAAACTTGGAGCCCTGCTGCCAACTACCTAGCCTGCTTTATCTTTGGAACGTAAGGATTCGGCAATATACTTCCCAACCATTGCTCCAAACATCACCGCCAAACCAGCGAATACAACGCGCATCATATTCAAGCCAGCACCTTCAGGAGAAAATAATAGAGGCGCTACGAACTGGTATATTACAAAAGCAACAAAGCCACCCAGCAACCCTGCCTTACCTAGCCTTGACTCTTTTTTGACACTCATGTCACAACCTCATTCTTCCTTAACTACAAGTCCAGCACACCAACTCATTACGGCCTACCGACAGTTTATATTCCATCGACTCGACACCGAGCACACCTAATCCTCTCCATCAACCGATGAGCCCCCACCATCAGCCGAATGCTTTCTATAATACCACATATTGAATAACCCAATCGTCAGACCGAATAGATACATGGCAACAAAACCTATCACCCAAAACCTCAACCATCGCTGTTGAGATGGACCATACCCCTTTAACTCAGCACCAAAAAACTCATATATCCACTCCATGACCACCATCCCGTGCCACAAAAAAAAGCAAATCATGCCAAGTGGAAAAACGACTTTTGCATTACGAAGAAAAAACGCTGCCCAAGTCCAATGATACTGTTCCATAACCATCACCTCTCATCACTAGCATCAGGAAGCGGAATAAATGCGGGCATATTGCTGATGACAGTCTCTGCAGCATTTCCTAGAGCATCAGCCGTAGGCATAGTAAAGGGAACTGTTGCGGAAGTCTGGAACAAGGGAAGACCTATTTGACTGGGTATATTTCTCATCTCTTGACCAACAAAATTGCCAGCCATCGTACCGCCTGCACTAGCGCCAGCACCAAAAAGTGCACCAGTAAGCACGGATTTACTCTCGTCATGCATCCAATTCGTCGCTGAAGTCTGAGTACCGCCCGCCGCACCGCCTAGGATGGCATTACCGATGATACTGCTGCCTGCCATCGGTCCAAAGAGCAGCGATGTACCTCCTGCCATCATGGTTTGCCCAAAGCGGTAGTCACCTTCTTGGATCCCTTGGCCCGCCATGTCGAAGCTTGCACCCACACCAAAGTATCCTATCGCACTGCGTGCTCCCAGCATGGACGCATAGGCTGTTCCAAAGGGCACCGCAGCCAGACTTGAGGTGCCGCGAACAAATGCCTCCATATCTTGCTGCTGTTGCTCAGGCGTCCGCAAATCGGGGCTGTTGAGATTGTAGGGTAGCCCCGACGCCATGGCGATGCTGCCGGGGAACACCGGCTGCGACTCTCTCGGTACCGGCACCCCACGGTTAGGGGCGGGTGTCCAGTAGGGAGAGTTTCTGCCGCCGGTCTGTTCGACGATAAAAGCATATAGACCGTCGCGTGGCACGTTCGGTATTGCCTGGACCATGCCATGGCTGCCATCAGCGTACTGCACCTGCACCCACTCAGCGCCGAAGTCGTAATAGCCCATTTCCTCCGGGCTGAGCCCCGGCTGTAACGGCACATGGATATTGTCGTAAGGACCTTCGCCCAGTGCATGGTTAGGCAAGCCCCGCAAGGCACTCTCGATCTCCTCCAGCGTGAATTGCCCATCGCTCGACTCGGCGAGGTCGCGAGCCAGCTCCCGTTCCGCTGTATGCAACTGTCGGTTGTAGGACTCCACCTGCCCGGCGATAAAGGCACCGTCGTTCACATCACCACCCGCCAGCTCCGCTGCCACGATACCGACGATCTGGGCGGCGGCATTGCTGAATTCGGCTCGGCTGGCATCACTCATGAGCTCATTAACGAGGGCTTCACTGGCCCCCGCCGCCAGCGCGCCGGTAGCGAAGTCGCCGCCCATGGCTTCGCTGACGCTGCCGCCGATCAGGGCGTGCAGGGCGATCTTCTGCGGGGCGCCTTCTTGCCACAGTTGTTCGTTGGCAAGGTCGCCTACGGCATTGAACAGCACGCCACTGACCACATGTGCCACGGCGTTCTCGAGGCTGTCGCCGAGATGATCGCCGAAGCTACCGCCGGCGATGGCAGTGCGGATGCCGGCATCGATGGCGGCCTGGGTGACGCGTTGCCCGGCGAAGCGGACGATGTCGCTACCGGTACCAATAGCTGTGTCCACCTCGGCAAAAGAGCGGCATTTATCTGTGGCGTTACGACACATGAGTCAGTCTGAGTGGCTCACCTCTACTGTTTTGCTCTATTGCCTCTTACCTACCACTGCGCAACGCCAGTTCCATACCGCGAAGCTCCGCCAACCCCTTCATCCGGCCATAAAGAGGATATCCCGGCCGGGTATCGCGGCGCTGATCATCGAGAATCGTGTGGCCATGGTCGGGCCGCAGCGGCAGTCGCGGGCCACCCTCCCGCTCGCGCCGCCACTCCTCGTCGAGTAGCGCCCGGATCACCTCGACCATGTCGACATCACCGGCCAGATGGTGTGATTCATGGAAGGAGGCACCATCCGCTTCGCGCTGCGTCGCGCGCAGATGAGCGAAATAGATGCGTTCGGCAAAGCGCCGTGCCATGGCCGCCAGATCGATCTTCGGGCTTACGCCATAAGAGCCGGTGCACAGCGTCAACCCGTTGGCAGGACTCGGCGCGGCATCGAGAATCCACTGGGCGTCCTCGGGCGAGGAGACGACCCGGGGCAGGCCCAGTAGCGGCCTTGGCGGATCATCGGGATGAATCGCCAGACGGATGCCGGCCTCTTCGGCCACCGGTACGATGGCGCGCAGAAACTCGCCAAGATGCTGGCGCAGCCGCTCGGCGTCGATCGATGCGTATTCGGCCAACACCTCGCGAAAGCGTTCCAGCGTGTAGTGCTCCTCGGTGCCCGGCAAGCCGGCGATGATAGTGTCGATCAGCTGCGTGCGACCGGTCTCGTCCAGGGTTGCCAGATACGCCTTTGCTGCACGCTGCTGCTCCTCGCCATACTCCGCTTCGGCACCCGGCCGCTCGAGCAGGTAGAGATCGAACGCCGCGAATGCGGTCTGGTCGAAACGCAGCGCCAGTCCGCCATCGGGCAGTGGCCAGGCCAGGTCGGTGCGCGTCCAGTCGAGCACCGGCATGAAGTTGTAGCAGACGATGTCGATTCCACAGCTCGCCAGGTTGCGCAGCGTCTGGCAGTAGTTGTCGATATAGGTGCGATAGGAGCCGACACGTTGCTTGATCGCCTCGTGGACCGGCACGCTCTCGACCACCGACCAGCGCAGCCCTGCGCGCTCGATCATCGCCTTGCGCTCATCTATCGCCTCGACCGGCCACACCTCGCCGTTGGGTGTTTCATGCAGGGCGCTCACGATGCCGGTGGCGCCGGTCTGGCGAATTTCGTCAAGGGTGATGGGATCGCTGGGGCCGAACCAGCGCCAGGTGTGTTCCATGGTGCTTCCTCGTCATGATCAGGAGAGTTCAAGGCTTGCCAGTGTCTCGGCGAGTCCCTCGGCGGTGAGCTGCTGATAGGCCGAGGTGACCCCCGCAACGAAAGCGGGCGAGCCGGCCAGCGCCGGCGGAAAGACATCGCTCAGGCCAAGGGAGGCCTCGACCAGACGTTCGGGGGCGTCGCCGAACTCGGCATGCAGCGCGGCGAAGGTATCGGCCAGCGGATCATCGACCGAGTGGCTACTGCCCTGCAGGTCGTGGCCTGCGGTATAGCGAATCCAGGCGGCGACACCCAGTGAAGTGCACGTTATCGGCGCGCCGCTCTCGAGCCGCATCAACGCGCCAAGCAGCCAACGCTGGGGAATCTTCTGCGAGCCATCCATGGCGATCTGATGCAGACGATGGCGCAGGCTGTCATTGGTGAAGCGCGCCAGCAGCTGCTCGGCATAGGCGTCAAGATCGGTACCTTCGGGCATGGCGAGTGTCGGTGCCGCCTCTTCGAGCATGTAACGCTTGAGCAGGTGGCGGTATTCGTCGCGGCTGACCGCCTCGAATACCGTCTCGATCCCCTGCAATGCACCCAGATAGGCGAGCAGCGAGTGGCTGCCGTTGAGCATGCGCAGCTTCATGGTCTCGAAGGGTGCCACGTCGGCGACCATCTCCACTCCCTCTGCCGCCCAGTCGGGGCGCCCCTGGGGAAAGTCGTCCTCTACCACCCACTGGCTGAAGCTCTCGCTGACCACGGCGTTGGGGTCCTCGATCCCCATCACGGCGAGGCGCTTGAAGTCGGCGTCGGTCATCGCCGGCACGATGCGATCCACCATGCTGCACGGGAAGGAGACGTCGCGCTCGATCCATTCGGCAAGCCCGGCATCGCGGTACGCCGCGAGCTGGGTCACCGCGGCACGGGTCCGCTTGCCGTTGTCGGGCATGTTGTCGCAGCACAGCACGGTAAAGGGGGGATGACCCGCTGCTCGGCGACGCGCCAGCGCTTCGACCAGAATCCCCGGGGCGGTGCGTGGCGCCTCGGGAGCAGCGATATCGGCGGCAATCTGCGGATCGTCACTCAGCAGTCGCCCTTCGGCAGGGCTGAGGAAATAGCCCTTTTCGGTCACGGTGAGCGTCACGATACGCACGCGCGGGTCGCTCATGCGTGCAAGCAGCGCCTCGAGATCGCGGCCCCACCGGCCAGCCTCGTCGTGGCCGCTGAAGAGTGTCTCCTGGATCACGCCGATCTCGCGCAGAGTGACGTTCTCGCTGTCGGCATACTCGGCGACATGATAGCGAAAACCTGCCTCGCGCAGGCCATCGACCAGGACCACACCTGTGCGCAGGTTGGCGCTGCTCAGCCCCCAGGCAGTGTCGCCGCTGCGCTGTCGATAACGCTCCAGATAGACCGTCTGGTGAGCACGATGAAACGCTCCCAGCCCGAGGTGAACGATGCCGATCTCGCCCGTCGGTGCGGCGCGCAGCGTTGTGGTGGCGCCCGTATCGGCGTTTGCGTCAGTCATGGCTCGCTCCCTGGCGATAGTCCGGAAAGGCAATGCCGTAGCGCTTGCCGATCTCGAGTAGTGTCTGCGTCACCCCCGTTTCGATGGCGACCCCCTGTTCGGCGGCCTGCTCCTCGGCCTCGATCTCCTTGAGGCCGGCATAGTAGACCCGCTCCTGATCCCTTGCCGGCGGCGAGGTGCGCAGGTCCTCGAGCAGCTGATCCATGTCGCGACGAAAGTCGGCGGCGGGGCGGAACATGTCGATGCGAAAGGCGGCGAAGAAGTGCCCTACCCGGCCGGAACTGACCGGCGTGTCGTGGATATGCTTGCCAAAGCCATGGCCGGCAAGTGCCCCGCACAGGATATCGACCATCACCGCAAGCCCGTAGCCCTTGTAGCCACCGAACGCCTCACCGGCGCCGCCCAGCGGATGCAGGCCGCCACCGGCATAGCGATTCATGCTCTCGAGCAGGCTCGGCGCATCGGAAGCGTGCTGGCCTTCGGCATCGGCCGCCCACCCTTCGGGCAGGGGCTTGTTGTGGCGCGCATAGACCTCGAGCTTGCCGCGGGTCACCGCGGTGGTCGACATGTCGAGCACGAACGCCTGCTCGCGGTCGGCCGGAGCGGCGAACGCCAGCGGGTTGGTGCCGAACAGGCACTGGCTGCCGTGGGTCGGTACGCCAAGGGCCGCGGTGTTGGTCATGGCGATGCCGATCAGGTCGTGGGGTAGCGCCTGCATGGCGTACCAGGCACCGATGCCGAAGTGGTTGGAGTCGCGCACCGTGGCAAAACCGGCGCCCTGGCTACGCGCCTTGTCGATCACCGCCTGCATGGCGCGCTGCGAGACCGGCGCGCCCATCGCACCCCGCGCATCGAGCGCGATCGACAGCGGCGTCTCGTGCAGCACCTCCGGCTGCGCCCTGGCCTCAATGCTACCGCTCTCGAGACCCTTGACGTAGCGCATCAGGCGCGCCACGCCATGCGAGGGAATGCCGCGGGCATCCGCCGATACCAGCACCTCAGCCGAGACCTGGGCATCCTCGGCCGAGAGCCCAAGCTCGGTGAAGACTCCACGGCAGTAGACGATCAACGCCTGGCGATTCACATGGTTCATGATGTCATTGCCCCATCAGCAGGTTGGGAAGCCACAGCGAGATGGCAGGCACATAGGCCACCAGCATCAGCACCATGAGATTGCAGATCAAAAACGGCACGATCGCACGGGCCACGGTGAGCATCTGCAGGTTGCCGATTCCCGAGACCACGAACAGACAGACCCCCACCGGCGGCGTGGTCAGGCCGATCATCAGGTTGAGTACCGCCATGACCGCAAAGTGGATGGGATCCATGCCGATACCCGTGGCCACGCCCAGCAGGGCGGGAAACAGGATGATCAGCGCGGCGATGGTCTCCATGAAGGCGCCGACGAACAGCAGGATCAGGTTGAGAATCAGGATCACCACGATCGGATTGTCGCTGATCGCCAGGATGCCGGCGGCCAGCATCTGCGGGATCTGCTGGCTGGTCAGGATCCAGCCGAACAGGTTGGCCAGGCCGACCAGCAGCAGTAGCGCCGAGGAGGTCAGCACGGTATCGGTGAGAATCGCCGGCAGCTTGCGCCAGGTCAGGCCCTTGTAGATGTACATGCCGACCACCAGCGCATAGAGGCTGGCGACGATCGAGGCTTCGGTGGGCGTGAAGAAACCGCCGATGATGCCGTAGAGAATGATCGCCGTCATAAGCAGCGCCCAGAAGGCGGTGCGTCCCTCGCGCAGCAGCTCGCGCAGGGTGGAACGACGCTCCTTGGGATAGCCGCGTCGTACCGCCAGGATATAGACGGTGATCATCATCGCCACGCCCAGCAACAGGCCGGGCACCGCACCGGCCAGGAACATACGACCCACCGAGACGCCGGCCAGCGAGCCGACGATGATCATCGGCACGCTGGGGGGAATGATCGGTCCGATGGTCGACGAGGCGGCCGTGACGGCGGCGGCGAAGGGCTTGTCATACCCCGCCTTCGCCATGCCCGGAATCATCACCGAACCGATGCTCGCGGCATCGGCCACCGCCGTGCCCGAAATGCCGCCGAAGATCATCGAACCGCCGACGTTGGCAAGCCCGAGACCGCCGCGGATATGACCGACCAAGGCGTTGCAGAAACGCACGATATGCTCGGTGATGTTGCCGACGTTCATCAGGTTGCCGGCCAGCACGAAGCCGGGAATGCACAGCAGCACGAAGGTATCGATACCCGAATACATTCGCTGCGGCACGATGGTCAGCGAGATGCCTTCCATCAGCAGGTAGCTGAGCGAGGAGATACCCAGCGCAAAGGCGATCGGCATGCCCAGCACCAGCAGCACGAGAAACACGCTGAACAGTACGATCACTTCCATGAGTCGGTCTCCGGCTTGCGCAGCATGGCGATGATTCCCTCGACGAAACCGACCACGCTATAGAACAGCACCAGGGCAAACAGCACCACGGTGGAGAAAAAGATATAGAGCATGGGAACCCGCAAGGTAGGGGAAGTCTGCCAGGCTCCGTTCTGGGCGTACTGCCAGGCATAGGGCAGCACCATGAACGCGAAGCCGCCGATCATCAGGCAGATCAGCGCCTGGTAGCCGGCCCGCGTTCGCAGGCCAAGACGGTGATGGTAGAGCTCGACGTTGACATGACGGTTGCGGCGGATCGCCACCCCCGCCGATAGCGCCACCATGTAGATGAACAGGTAACGCGAGAGCTCCTCGGTCCAGGCCGGCGAAAACGGCAAGAACAGCCGACCCGAGACCTGCAGCAGCACCGTGGCGGCAATCGCCACCAGGGCCAGGTTGGCCAGCAGCACGGACAGCGTGTCGACCCAGCCGATGACGCGGCCGAGCGGCCCCTTGAGAGAAGGCACCGCGGCCAGCGCATCCAGGCTGGCGATCACCTGCTGCCCATCTCGGGCTGGTGGCGAAGTGTGTGGTTGATCGGGGGAATCCATAGACAACCTCGTGGAGAGCGTGGCCTCCCCGGCATGTGGGAGCGGGTGCGGTTGGCCGCACCCGCCGGGAGGGGTTACAGGTCCTGAATGGCGTCGAACAGCGCGCGCTGCTCTTCATTCAATGCCTCGAGCACTGCTGGTCGCGCCTTCTCGGCGAAGGCATCGGTGTCGACCTCGACGAACTCCATGCCGCGCGCCTGAAGTGCCTCCTCCAGCCGCTGCTGATCCTCCTCGAACAGCTCAGCCTGATACTCCTGCATCTCCCGAGCCGCCTCGCGAACGACCTGCTGCAGCTCCTCGGGCATGCTCTCCATCTGGTTGCGGCCGATCACCACATAGATCCAGCTGCGCACATGACCGGTGAGGTTCACGTAGTCCTGTACCTCGTTGAAGCTCGCGCTCTCGATCAGGCTCAGCGGATTCTCCTGGCCCTGGATGGTGTTCTGCTGCAGCGCGGTGAAGACTTCGCTGAAGGCCATCGGCGTGGGCCGGGCGCCCAGCGCTTCCCAGGTGTCGACGAACAGCGGTACGTTTGGCACACGCAGGCGAAGCCCATCGAGATCATCGGGGTGTCGGATCGGCCGGTTGGAGGTCAGCTCGCGCGGGCCGCGCTCGAACCAGGCGATCGGCACCAGGTTGGCACGCTCGGTGATCTGCGCCTCGATCTCCTCGCCGATCTCGCCCTCCACCGCCTGGCGCAGGTGGTCGGAGTCGCGGAAGGCATAGGGCACCGCCATCATTGCTGCCTTGGGTGCCCAGTTCTGCAGGCTCTCGCCGGTGATGGTCATGTCCGCCGTGCCGAGCTGGATGCTGTTGATCACATCCATCTCGTTGCCGAGCTGCTCATTGGGAAAGAGCTGCACTTCGATGCGACCCTCGGAGTTCTCCTCGACCTGCTCCTGGAAGCGTTCGGCGGCCTGGTGCCAAATGTTCTGCTCATTGGCAAGATGGCCAAAGCGCAGCGTGACATCGGCGGCCAGCGCCTGGCCCCCGAGCAGCGTGGCGCCCAGGATGGCACCGGTGACGAATCGTTTGATCATGACGTTATCTCCTGACTTTGCTGTTGTGTGTCGGCGATGCGTGCATCGTGTTGGCTCAGGCGCCGATGTCGATCAGCACCTTGCGAGCCCTTTCGGGATGGTGATCGAGCATGTCGATGGCATCGGGCATCTCGTCGAACGGCAGGCGGTGGCTGACCAGCGCCAGCGGATCGAGACGCCCCGAGGCCATCAGCTCGATCACTTCGGGAAACTTGCGGTTGTTCAGGCGCGACCCCACCAGGGTCAGCTCCTTCTTGATCACCTCCAGCTGAACCAGATCGCTTGGCGTCGGGTTGAAGCCGAGCAGTCCGATGCGCCCGGCCGGCGAGGCGATACGCAGCATCTGCGGCAGCAGCGCCGGCACGCAGGCGGCATCGGCGATCAGCGGGATCCCTTCACCACCGGTCAGCTCGTGCAGGGCCGCCTCGACATCTTCGTCACGTCCGTTCAGGGTGCGGATTGCCCCCAGCTCGCGGGCCGTGGCCAGGCGCTCGTCGATCACGTCGCTGATGATGATCTCCTCTATCCCCTGAGCGCGGGCCATCTGCAGAATGGTCAGGCCGATCACACCGGCACCGAAGATCAGCAGCCGGTCGCTGGCGATCGGCTGCATGCGCTCCAGCACATTGGCGGCGATGCTGTAGGGCTCGACCAGCGCCGCCGCGTCCAGGCCCACATGCTCAGGCAGACGGTGGGCATTGGTGGCAGGCACGTTGACCCGCTCCTCGAAGCCGCCGTTGCGGTGCACACCAATCACCTGAAGCGAGGTGCAGACATTGGGACGGCCGATACGACAGGGGTAGCAGCTACCGCAGCTCACCACCGGATCGATGCAGACCCGGTCGCCGATGGCGAGTCCCTCGACCCCCTCGCCGAGCGCCTCGATCGTGCCGGCAAACTCATGCCCGGTGATGCGGGGAAAGCGCACGAAGGCGTTGTCCCCATGGATGATATGCATGTCCGAGCCGCAGATGCCGGCATAGGCGACTCGCACCAGCACCTCGCCGGGGGCGGCCTGGGGAGCGTCGACATTGGCAATGGTGTAGTCCAGCGGTGCACTTACCTGAAAGGCTTTCATCGGTTCACCTCGTTACCAGTGCCAGAGCGTGCCATCTTCCAGTCGATTGACCGGCAGGCTGGCGCGTTTGTAGGGATACTGCTTGGCCAGGGACTCATCGATATCGACCCCATGCCCCGGCGTCTCGCCGACGATGAAATGCCCTTCCTCGAAATGGTAGTCGTGAGGAAACACCTCGTCGGTGATCGCCTCGTGGGGCATGTGCTCCTGAATGCCGAAGTTGGGTACCCAGCTATCGAAGTGGATCGCTGCCCCCAGGCACACCGGCGACAGGTCGGTGGCACCGTGGAAGCCGGTGCGCACGTGATAGAGCGCCGCCAGGTCGGCAATGCGGCGCAGGTGGGTGATGCCCCCACCGTGGGAGAGCGGCGTGCGAACGTAGTCGATCCACTGGTTCTCGAGCAGCTCGCGATAGTCGTGAATCGAATTGAATACCTCGCCGATGGCCAGCGGCGTGGTGGTGTGCTGCCGGACCAGCTGCAGCCCTTCCTGGTTCTCCGCCGGGACGCAATCCTCCAGCCAGAACAGGCGGTAGGGTTCGACCTCCTTGCCCAGCCGTGCCGCCTCGATGGGCGTCAGGCGATGGTGGACATCGTGCAGCACATGGATATCGTCGCCGAAACGCTCGCGCACCGCGGCGAACAGCTTGGGGGCATGGTTGAGGTATTTGACGCTGTCCCAGACATGTTCGGCGGGCAAGTCGGAGTCCGCCGGCTCGTAGCGCTCGCCCTCACGCTTGGCGACACCATAGGTGGTGGCGATGCCGGGAATGCCGGACTGAACCCGGACCGCGCGATAGCCAAGCTTGAGGTGCTTGTCGACCTCCTCCAGGCAGCCCTCGATATCGCGCCCGGTGCAGTGGGCATAGGTCATCACCCGTTCGCGGCTCTTGCCGCCCAGCAGCTGATAGAGGGGCATGTCCGCCGCCTTGGCCTTGATATCCCACAGCGCCAGGTCGACCGCCGCGATGGCGGTCATGGTCACCGGGCCGCGCCGCCAGTAGGCGCCGCGATACAGATAGTGCCAGATATCCTCGATACGACTGGCGTCGCGCCCGATCAGCGCGGGGATCACATGCTCCTCGAGGTAGGCCACCACCGCCATTTCGCGACCGTTGAGGGTGGCATCGCCGATCCCGTAGGTGCCTGACTCGGTGACGATCTTGAGGGTCACAAAGTTGCGCCCCGGTGAAGTGACGATGAGATAGGCATCACTGATTTTCATGGCTGTTCCGTCGCGGTGAAAAAGAGGTGGAAGCACGGCTTATCGCTCGAAGAGATAGCGCTGCACGTTGTCGTAGCAGACCGCGCGCACCAGGTGGCCGATACGGTCAGGATCGTTCGGCAGCTCACCGCGCTGCATCATCTCGCCGAGCATCTGGCAGAAGATGCGACGGAAGTAGTCATGGCGAGAGAACGACAGCAGGCTGCGCGAATCGGTGAGCATGCCGACGAAGTGACGCAGCAGGCCGAACTGCATCTGGGTGGTGAGTTGGCGCTCCATGCCATCGCGCTGGTCGTTGAACCACCAGGCGGCGCCGAACTGCATCTTGCCGGGGATGCCATCGCCCTGAAACGACCCGACCAGGCTTGCCAGCATCTCGTTGTCGCGGGGATTGAGGTTGTAGACCACGGTACGCGGTAGCGCCCGGTCACGATCAAGGGCATCGAAGATGGCCGCCAGTGGTTCGGCGTAGGTGACATCGCCAATCGCATCGAAGCCGGCGTTGGGGCCGATCTCGGCAAGCCTGCGCTGGCTGAGGCTGCGCAACGCCCCTAGGTGAAGCTGCATGACCCAGCCACGCCTGGCATATTCGCGACCCAGCCAGAGCAGCACGGCCGTGGTGAAACCGGCACTCTCCTCGGCCGTCAGCGCTTTCCCCTGGCGACGGCGGTCGAGAATAAGATCGAGCACGGCCGTTGCAGGTGGCGTCACGAAGACCGGTTTCTCCAGACTATGGTCCGACAGGCAGCAACCGTTCTCGGCGAAAAAGTCGAGGCGTTGATGAAGCGCTGCGAGCAGATCATCGAAACGCCGTATCGATACCCCACTCGCCGCCTCCAGCTCACCGAGATAACCGTCGAAACCGGGCTCTCCGATCTTGAGCACGGCATCGGCACGAAACGCCGGCAGCAGGGTGGGACCGGCACCGCTCTGGGCATGGCGGCGATGCTCGTCGAGAGTGTCGATCGGGTCGTCGGTGGTGCATACCGTGCGCACATTGAAGCGCTCGAGAATACCCTGGGCACGCAGTTGCGGCGTGGCCAGGCGTTCACGGGAAGCCGACCAAATCTCCTCGGCCGTGGCGGGCGAGAGCAGCGTGTTCTCGATACCCAGCGGGTGGCGCAGCTCCATGTGCGTCCAGTGGTAGAGCGGGTTGCCGAGGCAGTCCGGCACCGTCTCGGCCCAGGCCTGGAAGCGTTCGCGATCTCCCACATCACCGGTGATGCGCCGCTCGTCGATACCCGCGCAGCGCATTGCCCGCCACTTGTAATGGTCGCCCTTGAGCCACAGTTCGGTAAGGTTGTCGAACTGCAGGTTGTCGGCGATCTCGGTCGGGCTCAGGTGCGAGTGGTAATCGCAGATCGGCATGTCGGCGGCATGCTCATGGTAGAGCCGACGGGCGGCATCGTTTTCGAGCAGAAAGTCCGGCCCCATGAAATCGATCTTGTCGTTGAAGGTCATGACGCGCTCCGTCGTTGTCGAGACGTGTTGATGCGATGCTCAACCCATCAGCAGATTGGGTAGGAACAGCACGATGTCGGGGAAGAAGATGATGCCGAGCACCACCATGAAGACCGCCAGGGCAAACGGCAGCAACTCCCGGCTGTAGTCGATGAAGGAGCAGCGCAGGATGCCGCACACGGTGTACATCGAGATGCCCACCGGGGGTGTCATGCCCCCAAAGGTCACCAACGTCATCATCAAAAGGCCAAAGTGCACCGGATCGATGCCCGCGGCCTTGATGACGGGTACCAGGATCGGCGTGAGGAGCATCACTACCACGGTCGCCTCCAGCAGCATGCCGAGCAGAACGAGCAGGACGGCAAGTGTCAGCAACAAGGTCGCCTGGCTGGAAAACACGCCAAGGGTGAGTTCGGCGATCGTCTGCGGCACTCGCTCGAAGGAGACCACATACCCGATGATCCCCGAGAACATGATGATCAACATGATCATGCCGATATCGCGCACGCTGGCGTGCATCGCCTCGAGGATCTCCTTCACCCCCATCTCGCGATGGATCAGGCAGCCCACTACCAGTGCATAGGCGACCGCGAAGGCACCAGCTTCCGAGGGCGTGAAAAGGCCATAGCGAATGCCCACCAGCAGCCATACCGGGAACAGCAGTGCCCATACGCTGCTGCGAGCGGCCTTGAGCACCTCGCGCCCAGAAGGAAGCCCCTCCTGCACCGGGGCATAACCACGCCGTCTGGCCACGAAATAGGTGGTGATCATCAAGGCCACCATCAGCAGCACGCCAGGCACCACGCCGGCGATGAAGAGCCGCCCGATGGAGACCTCGCCGAGGTAGCCATAGAGAATCAATCCAATGCTCGGGGGAATGGTGGCGGTGATGAGGCCGCCGATGGAGAGCACGGCACCGGTGAACCCCGGGCTGTAGCCCTGCTTGATCATGCCCTGCCCCAGCACGCGTGACTGCATGGCGGCATCCGCCACCGCCGAGCCGGACACTCCCCCCATCAAGGTGCTCAGTACCAGGCTGGCCTGGGCCAGGCCACCGCTCATCCAGCCGGCCAGCAGTGTAGAAAGGCGCATCAGGCGAGGCGTGATACCACTGGCATTCATCAGGTGGCCAATGAAAATGAATAGCGGCACCGCCAACAGTGGGAACGACTGCGTCGCGGAGACGATGCGCTGCGGGCCGATATTGACAGGCAGGAATGTCTCGGGGAGGAAAAAGTAGGTAAAGCCAGCAATGCCGATCGCAAAGGCGACAGGCATGCCGATGGCCATCAGCAAAAGGCCCAGGCCAAGCAACAGCGCAGCCGTCATAGCGTCTTCTCCACAATCTCGTCATCCGAGACCAGACTGCGGATGATCCCCTTGCTGGCGACACGACGCAGCAGAGAGACGATCATCAACGCCGCGCCCACCGGCAACGCTAGCGTGATATAGCCATAACTCAGCCCGGCCACTCCCATCGGGCGCTGCCAGTTGGAGAGCGCCAACGGCAGGCCGTGCCACACAAGCAGTGACAAGAAAGCCAGCATCATCAATAGACAAAGGCTCGTGACGATGCGCTGAAGCGTCAACGGCACGCGCACGATCAGGGCATCGATACGGACTTGCCCACCGCGGCGTAGCGTGATGTCCGCGCCCAATACTGCCGTCCAGATGAACAGGAACTGGGCCAGTTCAGCACCACCGGCGAAGGGCTGCCCTATTGCACGCATCGTCGAGCTAGTCAGCATGGTGAGTGAGGTGCAACCAAGCAGCAGGATGGCAAGTCCCTCCTCGAATCGATCGTACCAATGCCACATAAGGGGATCCTCGAACCACCGGTTCGTCTGACTGAAGGAAAGCACGCACTATCGAGCAAGCTGCCTACCGCATAACGGCAGGCTGCTTGGTGCTAGTCGTCAGTGGAGAGCAGCTGTTCCCGGTATTCGTCATATCCCAGCGACTCGTAGACGCCGGCAACGCGTTCCCGGAACAGTTCGATATCGACGTCGGTGAAGGTCACGCCCGCCTCCTCCATCCTTTCACGCACTGCATCCTGCGCATCCGCAGTGGCCTGGCTAGCCTCGTCGCCAGCCTTCTGCAGCTCTTCGTCGAGAATGGTGCGCAACTCTTCCGGCAGCGACTGGTACCAGCGATCCGAGGTGGCGATGCCTGTCATCAAGTGGATGTGCCGGGTCAAGGCGATATGGCTGATGACCTCATGCAGGTTCTGTCCTTCGGCCGCCGTCAATTGCGCCTCGGCCCCATCGATCGAGCCCAGCTGCAACGCCGGATAGACTTCCGACCAAGGCAGCGGCGCGGGTGTGGCGCCCATCGCCTCGATGGTCCTGAGCCATACCGGGGAGTTGATGGTGCGCACGCGTATGCCGCGCAGATCCTCGGGCGTTTCGACCGGGCGGTTGGTCAACATCTGCCGCGAGCCCTGGAACCAGTTGTAGTTTAAAAGTCGCAGGCCACTATTGTCGGCCAGGCTATCGACCCACTGGTGGTAGAGGTCGGATGAGGTGATCCGAGCATAGTCGGTATGCTCTTCCACCAGGTAAGGGGCGCTGAGGATCCCTAGCTCCGTCTGGTATTCGGATAACCGGCCAGCATCGATCAGGATCGCAATATTGGCACCACTACGGATCTGCTCTACCACATCCTCATCGGAACCGAGTTGACTGTTGGGAAAGACATTGACCATCAATTCGCCCTCCGAGCGCTCTTCTATCGCTTGGCTGGCTCTCTCCATTGCCTGGACGATGGGGTCCTGCGAGCTAAGCGCCGAGGAGAGATTTAACCGGTAATTGGCGCTGGCAACACTGCTTGCTAGCGCCAAGGCAATGGCCGGTAGGATCAGTCTTGTTTTCATCTCGATATCTCCTGGCGTATCTCTTGTGTTATTGGAAAGGAGCCATGTTTCCTTGCATCAAACGACTTTTTCTATCTTGTGCGCTGCCATGGCAGCGGGGATCTCGAACATCTCCGGAAAGCGGTTCATCAAATTGGGCAGCGATTGCAATATCTCCCGCTGATGAATACGCATGATCTCTTCGGCGGCACCTTCATCGCGTCGCGCCACGCACTCCACGATTTTTTCATGCTGATCGATCAACTTGCCGATCGGCGTACTGTCAGGAATGCTCAGGTAGCGCACTCGATCCAGCTGTGCCTTGACCTCCTCGGTGACCTTCCAGGCAGTCTGCTGCGCTACGCCCAACGACAGCGTTCTATGGAACGTCTCGTCCAGCAGAAAGAAGCGATCATAATCGTGCGGGTCGATGCAGCGGCGCTGACGTTCGACTAGCTCGTAAAGTTCGTTTACCACTTGCGCGGATATCCCCCGCGAGGCAGCTTCTCTTGCCACTGCCACCTCGATCGCCTCGCGCACGAAGCGCGCTTCGAGCACCGCTTGATGGGAGATCTTCACCACATAGGTGCCGCGTTGAGGGCGCACCTCCACCAGCCCCGCTTCGGAAAGACGAATGAACGCCTCACGCACCGGCTGCCGGCTGACCGCGAAGGTATCGGCGACCTCCTTTTCGGAGAGCGCTTGCCCTGGTGCCAGCACCATATGAATGATCGACTGCCGTAGCACTTGATGGAGCCGCTGGCGCACCGACCCTTCGTCAGGTGTCTCCTGCCATAGCGCTTGCAGGGTGGTGTTCATGACGCTCCTCGCTGCGTTATTAAGGCGGCGCGGTCGCGCCGACCTGATATGACTAGTATGGTAGTATGGCGACGTAAGTGACAGCCATTGCATATAAGACCTTGGTCTACAAGAAAAATGTGTTCGAGCGATGTCTGGAAGTTAACGAACAGTGTTCAAAGAATTGGGAAATGGTGTTCAATAATGGGCGAGGCTGGCCGATATCTGTAACACTGAGATCATAAACCCTGACATGAACACGAGGTTTGGCGATGGCCATACCGCGCTGCCTACTCTTCGACTGCGACGGCACCCTGGTCGACAGCGAACCCTTGCTTGCTGCCGAAATGGCGGTGAGCCTGAATGAGGTTGGCCTGCCCTTCTCGCCTAGCGATTACATGGGAGAATTTCGCGGGGCGCGATTCAAGCATATCGTTGCTGAGCTACAACGCCGCCACGGCTCCATCGACGAGGCGCTGCTCAAGGTGCATGAGCAGGAGATGCGCCAGAAGCTGGCCCAACGCTTGGAGAGCGAACTGCAGCCCCTACCCGGCGTGCGAGAAGCGCTCGATGCCTTGGTCCATTATCCTCGTGGCGTCGTCTCCAACGGTCCCGAAAAGAAGATCCGTACCGGCCTGTCCGTCACCGGACTGCTCGACGATTTCGGTGACAACCTGTTCAGCGGCTATACCGCCAACTGCTGGAAGCCCGACCCCCGCCTCTATCTTTATGCCGCCCGTGCGATGGGCTATCACCCCAGTGAGTGCGTGGCCATCGATGACGCCCTGGTCGGTGTCAAGGCGGCCCTCGCGGCGGGCATGACGGTGATCCATCTCAACCGCTTTCCCGATGTCGAGGAGACGCCGGAGGGCGCCATCACCATCAGCAACATGTATCAGCTACCCACCGTTGTCGGCCACATGGTACTGGGCGAAGCGCTGGCCAACTGAGCCGATGGCGAGTGCGATGACGTGCGCCTCACTTACTGGGTATCATGGCGGCGTGATTTACCGGTAATCAGGAGCTCCCCATGGCCTCACTGCACGACCAGCTTCGTGGCCTCGTCTACTCCACCGAACATGGCCAGACCTGTCCCGCGTGCCGCCAACCCATCGATGGCTGCCAATGTGCCGAGCAGGCCGAGCAGCAGCGTTTGGCAGCGCTGGACGGCATCGTACGCATTCGTCGTGAAATCAGCGGCCGCAAGGGCAAGGGAGTGACGACCATCGAGGGGATTGCCCTGCCGAACGCCGAGCTCAAGGCGCTGGCCAAGGAGCTCAAGAAGCGCTGCGGTACCGGAGGCGCCGTCAAGGAGGGGGTGATCGAAATTCAGGGCGACCATCGGGAGACGCTCAAGACGGATCTCGCCAATCGCGGCTACACCGTCAAACTGGCCGGTGGCTGACAGGAGCACACCATGAGACGACTCGATAGACGATTGACCTTCGCCACGCTGGCCGGAGTGTTGTTGCTTGCGCTGAGCGCCTGTGCCGGCCGTCCGGAACTGGAGGAGCTGCATGCGCGAGTGGTGCCCAGCGCTCCTCTGGAGATCGGCAGCGATGCCGAACTCAGGGTGAGCCTCGAAGGCCCGACGAACGGCCAGCGCCAGACCATCGCCGAGAGTCGCTACAGCCGCATCGGCAGCGGACCGATCGAGGTCGTACTGCGCTACGACGTCCGGGCACTGGCGTCATCGAGCGAGTACCTCCTGCGTGCCGAGTTGCGGGATGAAGGACGCATCACCCACGTCAATCGCGAGCCGGTCACGCTGACCGGCGCACAGGCGACCAGCTCGCGTATCTTCGAGATACCGCTCGAGCCCCGCCTTCCCTAGCCGGCACTCAGCCCATCGGCCAGCGCCTCGAGCGTCGGGCCGATGGGGCACTCGACCTTGAGCTGGTAGAGCCCATCGGCGCGGGTGCGCCCCAGGTTGAGGCAAGCGATCGGCTGTCCTCGAGCGGCGGCCTCCCGGGCGAAGCGGTACCCCGAATAGACCATCAGCGACGACCCTACCACCAGCAGCGCATCGGCGCTTGCCAGCGCCTCGCGAGCGGCCATGACCCGCGCCGCTGGCACGCTGTCACCAAAGAACACCACATCCGGTTTCCACACGCCCTGCCTGCAGCGGCGGCAGGGCGGTACGCAAAACGTCGAGAAGTCCGCCTCCAGTTCGGCATCGCCATCGGGTCCGACCGCCGCCGACAGGTCGCGCCATTGCGGATTCTCCGCTTCGAGCTCGAGATGCAGATCGTAGCGCATGCGCCGCGCATCGCAGCTCATGCAGCGAACGATCTCGGCACGCCCATGCAGGTCGATGACCCGCCGGGAGCCCGCCTGCTGATGCAGGCCATCGACATTCTGCGTGATCAGCGTCGTCACGCGCCCCAGCTGCTCGAGGCGCGCCAGGGCACGGTGCGCCGGCCCCGGACGCGCCTCGACGAGCGCCCGAAAGCCGATCAGCGCTCTCGCCCAGTAGCGCTGGCGCGCCGCGGGGCTTGCCATGAAGACACGATGATCCATGGGCGGCGGACGCTTCCACTCGCCGGCGTCATCACGATAGTCGGGGATACCGCTCTCGGTACTGACACCGGCCCCGGTGAGCACCGCCAGGCGTGGGTGGCGTGCGATGAATTGCGACAGTCGTGAGACGTCGTCGGGCGCTGCGTTGGAACGAGAGAGAGCCTGGGTCATGGAAAGCTGCTTATGGATAGGGTCGTAGTGATACACTCATGGCTCGAAGGCGCCAATGTTGGTTAGAATCAACACTTAACACTGCATCAGGCAAGGACACTTCTCGATGGCCTGGCTGGAATACCTTCTGCCACTGATCTTCCTGTTTCCTCTTGGGGCAACGGCAGTCATCGTAGTGGCCCTGCGCAACCTTCACGATGCCCGGGTACGCTCGCCCTTCGACGCCCAGCCACTACGCGAACCCGGCCAGGCCCAACGCGACTCTCTTGACCGCGCCTTTGCCAGTCTGTTCCTCAATGGAGCGCTGGGGCCCATCGTCACGCTCGCCCCGCTCGTCTATGGCATGGGCAGAATGCTCTTCGCCAGCTGGCAGGACTGGATAGAATGGGCGCTCTACGGGCTGCTGAGCACCGCGCTGATGCTGGTATTCTGCTTCCTGCTGATACGCGACTTTCAGCGCATTCGCAGGCTCAAGCTCACCCTTGCCTGCGAACTGGCCATCGGTCAGGAGCTGGAGCGCCTGGTCCGGCCCGAAGCGCACCCCTACTGCATCTTCCATGACATTCCCGCCGATACCTTCACCATCGATCATATCGCCGTTACCCCGCATGGCGTATTCGTGATCGAGATGTGCCCGCGTACCCGCCCCTTCGATGCCAGTGGCCAGGAGCTCAACCAGGTGATGGTGGAGCAGCAGCGCCTGCGTTTCCCGGGCTGGAGCGAGCGTGAGCCGTTGATCAAGACGCTCCAGGCGGCCAGGTGGCTGCGCCACTGGCTGGCACGGGAGTGCGGCAGCGAGGTGCCCGTGCGCGGCGTGCTGGCGCTCCCCGGCTGGGAGGTGGACAATCAGCAGGCGTCAGGGGATCCGCTGGTGGTCAAGGGCGACAAGCTGGCCGCGCAGCTAGCGACCACGCCACTTGGTCATTTCGACGGTGCCCTTCATGACCGCGTGATTCATGCCTTGAACCGGCGTGCTCGCAAATAAGCCGCTCGGCTCCCGCGCCATCCCCTTGCCCTATTTTCCCAGGCGTGTGGCGATACGCACCCGGGAATGGCAGCGTCCGCGGCCCTGCTCGACCAGGCTGTCGGCGGCGGGGAATGCCGAGAGGCGCTGAGCATCGATACCGATACGCACTTCGGTGAGCACTCGATTCCCTCGCCCTCGACACTCTAGACGCAGCGCCCTGCCGGTGCCTTCGCCGAACGCCGCCTCGAAGGCTGCGATCAGCTCGTTACGCGCCACCTCTCCACCCTGATTGAGCGCCACGAAGGTGCCGAAGGCACTCTCGTTGACACGCTCGAGCAGCACGATCGAAGTGGAGAAGTAGTCCGCTTCGGGCAGCGCCAGGCAGGCGGCGTGCTTGGCGTACTGATAACGATCCAGACAGCTAGCCCGCCCCGGCATCGCCTCGTCCAGAGCCTCGCTCAGTTCACCGGGAAAATCGAAGGGGGCGCGCGTACGGCAGAAGCTCCCCTCGACTCTTGGCTGTTCGAGAAAGCACCCCTCCTTCCACCACTGGGGACGGTCGACACCACGCGCAGCGAGATGTTCGGGTAGCGACGGCCATAGCCCATGCAGCACGAACCCTCGGTGCGCGTCGCCAAGCGCTGCGTCGCGACACTCCTGAGGCGGCTGCGAGTGCGTCTCGCAGAAACCGGCATGCCAGGTCAGCGCCAGGGTGTAATGCTCAAAGCCCTTGCCCTGCAGAGCGGAAGCCGCTGGTGCGACAAGGGCCAGCAGCACCATCCACATGGCCGCCAGGCCACGCCGGCGCCAACGTTTCGCTACGCCATGCACTGCACCATCTCGCATGAGAAAATCCTCGCTTGCCATCTTGCCGAAAGCGGGAGTTGGACTGATAATCCGCGCCGCTCGCCCCCCCTCCCGGATCACCGCACCATGAACTTGATCAGTTTCAACACTTTTCGAAGCCTGGGCATCCCGGAGAGTGGGCGGCGCATCGGCCTTCAATCGCCCTTCAGTCGCCCGCCCATCTCCTGGGCCAGGTCGACGGCGAAGTGGTCGGTCATGCCGCCGATGAAGTCGAGCATGCGCCGATAGCTGTCGTAGAGGGGCCATGAAGGGCGAGGCGTATTCTCACCGATCAGCGCCAGCACACGCTGGTGCTTGTAGTTCAATTCGCCACTGTGGTGCAGTTCATGGGCGGCGCCGATGAACGCCTCGAGCAGGATGCCCAGGGTGGTATAGGCGCCGATCTCCAACTTGGCCTTGCGCTCGTTCTGGAAGATGCGCTCCCGCGCCAGCTGCTTGGCCGCCTTGACGCCCCAATCGAGATCCGGGTGACACAGCTCGAGCAGATCGTGTTTCAAGGTACCGTCGAGCAGCGCGCTTTCGTGCTGCACGAAGACCGCGCCGACCTCGCTCACCGCCCGCTCCATCGCCGCGCCACGCAGTGCCGCGATACGCCGCCGCTGGGAGACGCCGTCGCGCTGCATGCCTGCATACTCCGGCGGCATGCCGCCGGCGATCTGGCTCAATATCTCGGCCACCTCGTCGAAACGCAGGATGCCCATCTCGAGCCCATCCTCGAGATCCAGCAGGGCATAGCAGATATCGTCGGCCGCCTCGACCAACCAGGCCATCGGATGACGGCTCCACGCCCCTGGCGCGCGCGGCTTGAGTCCCAAGCGCTCGGCGACCTCGGTGAGCAGATGCTTCTCCGACTGGTAGCTGCCGAACTTGCCGGCGCTACCGCCATGCTCCACCGTCCAGGGGTACTTGAGCATGGTGCCAAGGGTGGCCCCTGTCAGGCGCATGCCACCACGAAACTGGTTGTACTCGATCTGGGTGACGATGCGAAAGCCCTGGGCATTGCCTTCGTAGGTCAGCAGATCGGCGCGCTCGGCGTCGGAGAGACCGTCGAGCAAGCCGCTGCCTTCGCTCTCGGCCCGCTTGAACCAGTCGCGGATCGCGTACTCGCCGGCATGCCCGAAGGGGGGATTGCCGATATCGTGGCCCAGACAGGCCGCCTGCACGATCACGCCAAGATCCGCCGGGGTGATCCACTCCGGCAGACGGTGACGCAACTTTTCACCGACGATCATGCCCAGCGAGCGGCCGACGCACCCTACCTCCAGCGAGTGGGTCAGGCGGGTGTGGATATGATCGTTGTCGGTTAGGGGGTGTACCTGCGTCTTGCGCCCCAGGCGCCGGAACGAGCCGGCGAAGACGATCCGATCATGATCCTTGTGGAAGGGACTGCGACCGATCTCATCGCGGGCGGTGCGGGGCTTGTCGTTGAGCCGCGTCGGGTCGAGCAGTCGCTCCCAGTGCATTTGCGTCATGGCTTATCTCCTTGAGACTCCCATTCTGGCACCGCTCCCGGTATGAATGCCATGCCCGCAGCGGCGGCTCGGAGACGAAGGCAGGAACGCAGACATTTCTGTACTGTCACCTTAAGCAAACCAGGACTTTCCGGTACCATACCGCGCCTTGCCTGAGCCGACCCGATCAGGGGCCGGCCAAGTGCGCCGCATTGTCGTTGAAACCGTCGAGGTAGCATGAGCGAATTTTCCCCTGGACAGCGCTGGATCAGCGATGGCGAAGCCGAACTGGGCCTGGGCACCATCCTGAGCTGCGATGTCCGAAGCGTTACCGTCCTGTTCAGTGCCAGCCAGGAAACCCGAACCTACAGCGTGCGCCAGGCGCCGCTGACCCGTGTCGCCTTCGGTAGCGGCGACCGTGTCCAGTCCGCCGAAGGCTGGCAGATGATCGTCGACGACAGCAAGGAGATCGATGGCCTGATCGTCTATATCGGCGAGGACGAACAGGGACAGTTGCGCGAGTTGCCCGAAGCGGGCCTTGCCGACAGCATGCAGTTCGACCAGGCCCGCGACCGGCTATTGACCGGCCAGGTCGATCGCAACGACTGGTTCGACCTGCGTTTTCGCACCCTCCATCATCACAACCGTATCGAACAGAACCCGGCACTCGGTCTCGCCGGTCCCAAGATCGACCTGATCCCCCATCAGCTCTACATCGCCGACGAGGTGTCGAGCCGCCACGCCCCACGCGTGCTGCTGGCCGACGAGGTGGGACTTGGCAAGACCATCGAGGCGGGCCTGATCCTGCACCGCCTGCTGCTGACCGGGCGCGCCGAGCGCGCGCTGATCCTGGTGCCCGACAGCCTCACACATCAATGGCTGGTGGAACTGCTGCGGCGCTTCGCCCTCGAAGTGCGCTTGCTCGACGAGCACCAGAGCCTTGCGCACCTCGACCGCAACCCCTTCGAGTCCGCTCAGTTGATCCTGGCCAGCCAGCAGTGGCTGTTCGCCAATCCCCACCGTCAGGCCCAGGCCGAGGCGTGCGACTGGGACCTGCTGATCGTCGACGAGGCGCACCATCTCGAGTGGTCGCCCGACGCAAGCAGCCCCGGCTACGCCTGCATCGAGCGCCTGTCGGCCACCACTCCAGGCGTGCTGCTGCTCACCGCGACCCCGGAACAGATGGGGGTCGAGAGCCACTTCTCCCGGTTGCGCCTGCTCGATCCTGACCGTTATCAGGCACTCGAGCAGTTCAAGACCGAGGAGCAGGGCTACGGCCAGGTCGTCGAGGCCATCGATGCCCTGCAGCGGCTCAGCGACGCGGTGCCGGGCACGGCAGCGGATCGCGACCGCATCGGGGCGGTGATCGACGAGCCCGACAGCCAGGCCCTGCTGGCCACGCTCACCAATCCGGAAAGCGACGAGGCGCAGCGCCGGGCAGCCAGCGCCCAGTTGCGCGAGCAGTTGCTCGACCGCCACGGTACCGGCCGGGTGATGTTCCGCAACAGTCGGCGCCATGTGGGTGGCTTCCCCGAGCGTCACCTGCATGTCGAGACCCTGGCTCCCCCCTCGGCTTACCGGCGAGTGCTGAAACGCCTGGAGCGTGATGAGGACTATCTCGATGAGCTGCTGATCGAGACCGGTCTCGACCACCCTGAGGTGGTGCTCTATCTGGATGCCATGTACCGCGCCCTGCCCCACGATCCGCTCAACGCGGAGCCGTGGTGGCAGATCGACCCCCGCGTCACCTGGCTTATGGAGCTGCTGACCGGGGTCGGCCGCGACAAGGTACTGGTGATTGCCCACTCCCGTGATACCGCCGTCGATCTCTCCCGGGCGCTGCAGGTGCTTGGCGGCATCCATGCGCCGGTGTTCCATGAGGGGCTGGCACTGGTCGAGCGCGACCGCGCCGCGGCGGACTTCGCCGACGACGAGGAGGGCAGCCAGGTGCTGATCTGCTCGGAGATCGGCTCGGAGGGTCGCAACTTCCAGTTCTGCCGCCATCTGGTGATGTTCGATCTGCCGCTGCACCCCGACCAGCTCGAGCAGCGTATCGGACGCCTCGACCGTATCGGCCAGCAGCATGCCATCGAGCTCTACGTGCCAGTATTCGAGGCGAGTCCCAGCGAGCGGCTGCTGCGCTGGTACCGCGACGGCATGGACGCCTTCAGCGCACCGCATGGCGTTGGCAGCGATTTGTTCATCGCCTTCGGCGATGCGCTGGCCGATGCACTGCTCGACGAGGAGAGCCTGCAGGAGATCATCGGCGAGACGCGCACCCTGTTCGAGGCACGCCTGGCCGAGCACGATGCCGGCCGCAATCGCCTGCTGGAGTGGGGCGCCTGCCGCCCACAGCGTGCCGCCGCCGTGGCCAAGGCGATCCGTGAGCTAGACGACGATCCGGCACTGCCGCGCTATGTCGACCAGGCGTTCGACATCTTTGGTGTCGATAGCCAGGAGTTGGGAGGCGATATCCTGCATCTGCAGCCCAGCCAGCAGATGCTCGATGGCCTGCCGGGTCTGGTGAAGGGCGAGGATGGCTTCTCCGCCACCTTCTCGCGCTCCCGTGCGCTGGCACGCGACGACGTGCAGCGGCTCTCATGGGAGCACCCGTTACTGCGCGAGATGATGGGGCGCATCCTTGACGGCCAGATGGGCAATACGGCCTTGGCCTTGCTCAGGCATCCGGCAATTCCCGCCGGCCGGCTGATGGCCGAGTTGATCTTCCGTACCCAATGTCCGGCGCCCAAGCGGCTGCACGTCAACCGCTTCCTGCCGGCGACCGCGGTGCGGGTGCTGCTCGACGAGTCGGGTGCCAACCTCACTGCCAAGGTTTCCTTCACCGGGCTTGCCAAGAACCTGCAGAAGGTCAAGAAGGCGGTCGCCCGGGACCTGATCAAGAGCCGTCACGACCAGCTGCGCGAGCTACTGATCAGCGGCGAGGGGGAGGCCGAGCGTGAGCTGTCGAGCATCGTCGAGGCGGCCCAGGCCCGCATGCGCGCCACCCTGGATAGCGAGCTGGTCCGCCTGCAAGCCTTGTCGCGCCACAACCCGGCGGTACGTGAAGAGGAGCTGACCGCCCTGCGAGAGGAGCGAGACGCACTCGACAAGGCGATCGAAGGGGCGCGACTGCGCCTCGATGCGGTACGCGTGATCGTGACGGTGGATAACGACAGCCGCTGACAGGGCTAAGCGAGGATCGCCTCCAGCGCCTCGTCCAAGGTCGGGTAACGGAAGGTGAAGCCCGCCTGCTCGAGGCGCGCGGGGCGCATGTCGGCCCCGCTCAGCAACAGCTGCGACATCTCGCCGAGTGCCGCCTTGAGCAGGGCGGCCGGTACCGGGAAGGGTGTCGGACGATGCAGATGGTGCGCCAGGCAATGAGTGAACTCCGCATTGCGTACCGGGTGGGGGGCCGAGCCATTGAAGGGGCCTGAAAGATCGTCACGCTCGAGCAGGAATTCGATGGCTCGCACCAGATCCTCGCGGTGAATCCACGGCATGAACTGGCGGCCGTCGCCGAAGCGTCCTCCCAATCCCAGCTTGAAAGGCGGCAACATCTTGGCCAGGCTACCACCGCCCTGGTCGAGCACCAGGCCGGTACGCAGCAGCGCCACGCGCACGCCCTGCTCGGACGCCTCCTGTGCCACTGCCTCCCAGCGTGCACAGAGGCGATGGGCGAACTCATCATGGGGGGGTGTCGCTTCGCAGACCTCCCGCTCTCCCTGGTCGCCATAGTAGCCCATGGCGGAGCCGGAGATCAGCACGGCGGGCGCGGCCCCTTGTCCATGAAGACGCTGGCAGAGCCTGACCAGTTCACTGGTAATGCCGAGGCGCGACTCGACCAGGCGCCGCTTCTGCGCCTCGCTCCAGCGCTTGGCGGCAATTGATTCACCGGCCAGGTTGATGATGGCCTGGGGCCAGCTGTCGGCAAAATCCATCACCGCAGTGTGTACCCTTGTGCCTTGGGGCAAGCGAGAACGAGCCTTCTCGGGACGGCGCGATACCACCAACAGCTCATGACCCGCCTGATGGAGACGCTCGCAGAGCCGCTGACCCACGAAGCCGCTTCCTCCGGTCACGAGAATTCGCATCACGCCTCCTTACCTGACCCGCGTAAAATTATACAAGTATTATACGCCACTGTCAGTTTAGCCAATAATGTCCAGTCTGCCATGAATTGAACGATAACCTCTTGGCACTCATTCTTGATGATCGTCCAAGTGGATGATTAACGTCTGAACCATTATTTGTACAACAGGATTGCCCTGTACAATATTTTTCTGCATCCTGAAAGCAAGGCTAATAGGGTAATGTCACCGATCGAGATGACGGCTGCATTACCGCACCCGCAAGAGGTATTCGTTTGCATGAGTGACAAGGCGACCCACCCGGCCGGCGCGCCGCTATATCCGATCCGCGAGGTGTCGCGCCTGACCGGCGTCAACTCGGTGACACTGCGGGCCTGGGAGCGTCGCTATGCACTGATCTGCCCGCAACGTACTCCCAAGGGTCATCGCCTCTACGCCCGCGAGGACATCAAGCGCATCGAGAGCATACTGCAGTGGCTGAGTCGTGGCGTGCCCGTCAGCCAGGTACGCGAACTGCTCGAGCAGCCCGCCACGCTGGAGACATCGTCCCCGGCGGCCGGTGACTGGCAGACTCAGCGTGAGCAACTGGTCAATGCGGTGGAAGCGCTGGACCTAGCGCGACTCGACACCCTCTTCAACCAGGGCATGGCGCTCTACCCCGTTTCCACTTGCCTGACCGAGCTGCTCAAGCCAATGGTCGAAACGCTTGAGGAGCACTGGGACGAACAACTGGGCGCGATGCTGCAGAGGCGTACACTGGAGACCTTCCTGCGCACCCTGATCGGCACCCGGCTCTATCACGCCAACCGCTCGAATCACGGCCCGGCACTGATCATCAGCCGCCTGCCTGAAGACGCAGGCATGCTGTGGGTATTGATGATCGCTCTGGCGGCCAGCCAGAGCGGCTTTCGTATCCATCTCTTTGACGCTCCACTACCGCTCGCTGAGATGCCACTCGCCGTTCAGCGCTTCAAGGCCTCCGCCCTGCTGCTGTGCAGCGGCCAGGCCGAGCGTGCCGATCTCATCCGTCGCCAGCTGCCACGCCTGGCCGAGCAGCTCGAAGTGCCGCTCGGCTTGTGCGGCCCGGTCGCGCGGATTCGTGCAGGCGAGCTTGCCGACAGCCAAGTGGCAGTGCTCGGCGACGATCCGCTCCAGGCAATGTCCCGTCTCTCGCCGCTGGTCACGGGCTGAGGTCTGCCAGCCACGACAGGAAGCACGGATAGGGAGCGAAGCGATGACACCGCGCCTGGTATGGTTTCGCAGTGACCTGCGCATTCACGACAATACCGCACTGAGCGAAGCGGCTACGCGCTGCGGACCACTCATGCCGACTGCACCTCGCCAAGCAGCTGCGCCTCGAGTTCCTGAACCGGGATTGGTCTTGAGAAGAGGAAACCCTGCACGATTGGACAGCCGTTCTCGCTCAGGAAGTTGCACTGCTCCTGGGTCTCGACTCCCTCCGCAATGACCTCGAGTTCCAATCCCCGCGCAATCGCCAGTACCGCGCTGACGATGGCGGCATCGGCGCTATCTCCCGGCAACGATCGTATGAAGGCACGATCCAGCTTCAGCTTGTCGATCGGCAGGCGCTTGAGGTAGCTCAGCGACGAGTAGCCGGTACCGAAGTCATCGATGGCGATCTGATGACCAAGCGCCCGAAGCGCCTCCATCCGGGGATAGATATCGCCGGCACGATCGTCGAGCAGCACCGACTCGGTCAGCTCGAGCCCGAGCAGCGAAGCTGAGACCTGATACTTGCTAAGCGCAGAAGCCAGACGTGCTTCGAGGTCGCCCTGGATCAATTGCATGGCGGAGATATTGACCCACACCGTGACCATCGGCATGCCGATCTGCCGCCAGCTGGCGAGCTGGGCGATGGCCTGTTCGACTACCCAGCCCCCCAGGGAGGTCATCAAGCCATGGCGCTCGGCCAGGGGAATGAAATCGCCCGGCGAGATCATGCCGTACTCGGGGTGACGCCAGCGCAGCAGGGCCTCCATCCCCACCAGAGCGCCATCGACAAGACGATGCTGTGTCTGGTAGTGCAGCTCCAATTGGCTGCCGGTGGCAAGTGCGGCACGCAGGTCATTGACCAGCGCCAGCTGGCGATTGCCGGTGACATCCAGGGAGGGGCGGAAGCGCTGATCGTTGTTACGGCCATGGCGCTTGGCGCTGTAGAGCGCCGACTCCAGGCGCTGGAACAGTACACCCGAGTCGTTGCCATCATCCGGGGCTCGGCAACTGCCGATGGTCAAGCCCAGGCGCAGTGCATGACCATTGAGCTCGAAAGGTTCGCTCAAGTGCTCGCGCAGGCCGGTGACCCACTGCTCATGGTCGTCGAAGGTGGTAGTACGGATCACCATGAACTCGTCGCCGCCTAGACGCCCCACCACGCCGCCCGCCACATGGCCGGCCAGGCGCTGGCCAAAGCGTGCCAATAGCCGGTCGCCAATGTCGACCCCCATGGCATCGTTGACACTCTTGAAGCCATCGATATCGATCAGCGCGATATCCAGCCCCTCGCCGGCGCGCAGCTGGCGCAGCCGCGAGGTCATCAGATCGTGCAGGCGACGACGGTTGGGCAGCCCGGTCAACGGATCCTCGAAACCGATACGCCGCAAATCCTGCTCACGCGCCTTGTGGCGCGAGATATCCGTGAAAAGGCCGACATAGTGGCTGATGCGGCCTTTCAGGTCAGTATAGGCCTGCACGCGCAGCCACTCGGGATACTCATCGCCATGCTTGCGCCGGTTCCAGACCTCCCCCTCCCAGCGGCCCGTGGCATGTAGTGTCTGCCAGTAGCGCTCATAAAAGGCCTTGTCGTGCCGCCCCGAGGAGAGCATGGAGGGGTCCTGACCAAACACTTCATCGCTGGTGTAGCCGGTGATCTGGGTAAAGGCAGGATTGACGGCAACGATACGGCTCTTGGCGTCGCTGATCATGACGCCATCTTCGGTGAGCTTGAGCGCTGCCTCGGCAAGCCGGCAGCGCCGGGTCTCGAGCGAGACCTGACGCCAGCCATCCCAGAGGCCGACGCAGACCATCGTCAAGGCGGCGACGCGCAGCCATAGGTCGGGTAGCCAGAGAAGCGCGGCCAGCGCAGCGAGTCCCATCCATACCAGGGGACGATTGAGGGAAAAAGATGGCCACATGACAGTTGTCGTTATCCTGAGTGAATAGGGCGACTCGATTGGTCGATACAGAGCTCAATACTTCTCTATCGGCATCTTTTCCCGACACTGAAGGGCGAGCCAATGGATCCCCTTCGCCACAAGGATGTCGGCTGGCGTGCAATCGCCGCCTGCTGTCAGTAGAATGCTCACAATCCGCGACGCTCGCGACTGACTCCATTTGCTACTTGGAACGACTCAGTGACCAAGCAACACTCCTTTAGTCATGACGAGCTGCTGGCATGCAGCCGAGGCGAACTCTTCGGCCCCGGCAACGCCCAGCTGCCGGCACCCAACATGCTGATGCTCGATCGCATCACTCATATTCATGAGGCAGGCGGTGTCCACGGCAAGGGCGAGCTGATCGCCGAGCTCGATATCCATCCGGAACTGTGGTTCTTCGATTGCCACTTCCCCGGCGACCCGGTCATGCCCGGCTGCTTGGGGCTCGATGCCATGTGGCAGTTGGTCGGCTTCTATCTGGGCTGGCTTGGCCATCCGGGACGCGGCCGAGCGCTGGGTTGCGGCGACGTCAAGTTCACCGGCCAGATCCTGCCGAGCGCCGGCAAGGTCACCTATCATATCCATGTGAAGCGCATCATCACCCGGCGACTAATTCTAGGTCTCGCTGACGGCACGCTGTCCGTCGACGGACGTGAAATCTATCAGGCCAATGACCTGCGGGTCGGCCTGTTTACTTCCACTGCGAATTTCTGACAGGAGGCTTCCATGCGACGAGTGGTAGTCACCGGACTAGGTATCGTGTCTTGCCTCGGCAATGACCAGCAGCAGGTGCTCGATGCACTCAAGAGCGGGCGCTCCGGCATCCGTTTCAAGGAGGAGTACGCCGAGCTTGGCTTTCGCAGCCATGTCGCCGGTGTGGTCGACATCGACCTCGATGCCTTGATCGACCGCAAGCTGCACCGTTTCATGGGCGATGCGGCGGCCTATGCCTACGTCTCCATGGCTCAGGCCATCGAGGATGCCGGGCTTACCCCCGAGCAGGTCTCCCATGAGCGTACCGGTCTGATCGCCGGCTCGGGGGGCGCCTCCAGCGCCAACCAGGTGGAAGCGGCCGACGTCCTGCGCGAGAAGGGGCTGCGTCGCGTGGGTCCCTATCGAGTGACCCGCACCATGGGCAGCACCGTATCGGCTTGCCTTGCCACACCGTTCAAGATCAAGGGTGTGAACTACTCGATCTCCTCGGCCTGCGCTACCTCCGCCCACTGTATCGGCGCGGCCGTCGAGCAGATCCAGCTCGGCAAGCAGGACGTGGTGTTCGCCGGCGGCGGCGAAGAGGAGCACTGGACCCTCTCCTGCCTGTTCGACGCCATGGGCGCGCTTTCCACCCAGTACAACGAGACGCCCGACAAAGCGTCGCGCCCCTATGACAAGAGTCGCGACGGTTTCGTCATCGCCGGTGGCGGTGGCATGCTGGTGCTCGAGGAGCTCGAGCACGCCAAGGCGCGTGGTGCCAAGATTTACGCCGAGCTGGTCGGTTACGGCGCCACCTCGGATGGTCATGACATGGTCGCTCCCTCAGGCGAGGGTGCTGCGCGCTGCATGCGCCAGGCGATGGCCAATCTCGACGGCAAGATCGACTACATCAACACCCACGGCACCTCGACGCCGGTGGGCGATGTCGCCGAGCTCAAGGCGATTCGCGACGTGTTCGGCGACAACGCGCCACCGATGAGCTCCACCAAGTCGCTGACCGGCCACTCGCTGGGCGCCACCGGTGTGCAGGAGACCATCTATTCGCTGCTGATGCTCAATCACGACTTCATCGCTGCCTCGGCCAATGTCGATGAACTCGACGAGCAGGCCGCCGGATTCGATATCGTCACCACGCGTCGCGATAACGCTGGCCTTACGCGGGTTCTCTCCAACAGCTTCGGCTTTGGCGGCACCAATGCCTGCCTGGTGCTGCAGCAGTACCGTGATTGATCCGCAGCCATAGACCAAAGGATAAAAACGACACGGCGCCGAGGCGCCGTTTGTCGTTATGAGATGTGGCAGTGTCTCGGTGGTAAGGGTGCAGGCAGGTGCTCTACAGTGCCGCCAGCCAGAAGAGCGGATCGTGGCGAATCGCCGCGCCGATGATATAGATGAACACGCCGACCGCCGCGACCGCGGCCAGCCCTCGCGTGAAGGGGGTATGACCACGTCATCAATGAGCCTCGAGTGTCGAAGAAGTGATCGTGTCAATGCGGGCCGGCAAGATCGCGCAGCAACAGCGCGAACTCGATATGTTCGGCGTCGATGGCCTCGCCAGGCACCGGGATACGCACCCGATGTCCCGACCCAGGCGCGACCGCCATCGCCTCGCCACTGCGGCTCTCGATGCGTGCAAGGGTGAAGCGGCGATTGCCACCGGGCAGCATCAGCTCCAGCGTATCACCCGTCTCGAAGCGGTTCTTGACCTCCACCTCCAGCCAGCCTCGGTCGGGATCGTAACCGATCACGTCGCCGACGAACTGCTGGTGGACGCCCACCGAATGGCCCTGTTGATAATTCTGATACTTGTCATGCACATGGCGCCGATAGAAGCCCTCGGTATACCCACGATTGGCGAGATTGTCGAGCTCATCCATCAGCCGCATGTCGAAGGGACGCCCGGCCACGGCATCGTCGATGGCGCGACGATAGACCTGAGCGGTGCGCGCCACGTAGTAGTGCGATTTGGTGCGCCCCTCGATCTTCAGCGACGCCACCCCCATCTCGGCGAGTGCCGCCACGTGCTGCACGGCGCGCAGATCCTTGGAGTTCATCACGTAGGTGCCATGCTCGTCCTCCTCCACCGCCATCCTCTCGCCGGGGCGCGAGAGCTCCTCGAACAGCGCCGTCTTGACCGGGACCGACGTGGCGGGAATCAGGTCACCGCACTCGTCGCTGCGCGCGGGCAGCGTGTCATACTTCCAGCGGCAGGCATTGGTGCAGGTGCCCTGGTTGGGATCGCGACGGTTGAAGTAACCCGACAGCAGGCAGCGCCCCGAGTAGGCGATGCACAGCGCGCCATGCACGAAGGTCTCGATCTCGAGATCCGGGCACTCGGCGCGAATCTCGGCGACCTCGCCAAGCGATAGCTCCCGCGACAGGATGATGCGGCTAATGCCCTGCGCCTGCCAGAACTTCGCCGCCGCCCAGTTGACCACATTGGCCTGTACCGAGAGGTGCAGGGTCTGCTCGGGCCAGCGTTCGCGCACCATCATGATCAGCCCCGGGTCGGACATGATCAGTGCATCGGGGCCGGCCTCGACCACCGGCGCCATGTCGCGCAGATAGGTCTTGAGCTTGCTGTTGTGTGGGGCGATGTTCGAGGCAACGTAGAAACGCTTGCCGCGAGCATGGGCGTAGGCGATGCCCCGATGCAGGGTGACGAGAGTGAAGTCGTTGTTGCGCACGCGCAGCGAGTAGCGCGGCTGGCCGGCATAGACAGCATCGGCACCATAGGCAAAGGCGTAGCGCATGTTGCGGAAGGTGCCGGCGGGCGACAGCAGTTCAGGCATGGAAATATCCGACGACTCGACTGGGAAATGGCCAGTGTGCCGCAGCTGAGGAGAAGACGTCTTGATCGATATCAAAGAGATATCGCGATGGCCGGCACGACAGCTCAATATCAGGCGTCTATGGTTAGCAGCAGGAAACGGCTTAACGAAGCCGATTGTCAGGAGGACACATGAACCGATATCTAGCCGGTGCCATCGGCGGCTTGCTTGCCACCGTGCCCATGACCTTGGGCATGAGCACACTGTTCAAACGCCTTCCACGCGACGAGCAGTATCCCCTGCCACCCCGGGAGATCACCCAGGACATCATGCACAAGCTCGGGGCGGAGCCGACGCTTGATGATCAACAGCTCACCCACCTGAGCCTGCTCTCGCACTTTGCCTATGGCGCTGCGGCCGGGGCCGCCTATCCGCTCATCGGCAAGCGGGTAAGCCACCCTGCGCTATACGGTAGCGCCTATGGCGTGGCGGTCTGGGCGACTAGCTACTTCGGCTGGATTCCCGCGTTCAAGATATTGGCGCCACCCACCCGGCATCCGGCTCAGCGGCGCCGGTTGATGATCGGTGTGCACCTGATCTGGGGCGCCAGTACCGTGTTGATCGGTGAACAGTTGGCTCGCCAGCGCGAGGCAGCGCTCGATTTCGACGAGATCGAGCGGCTCTTCCACGAGCGGCGATGAGTCTCCCGGCAGTTGCAAAAAAGCCCGGGCATAGCCTGGGCCAAGGAGGATGACGCAAGCAGGCGCGCTGTCACTCAAGCGATTCGTAGGGTAGTCCAACATAGTTCTCGGCGATGGTCCTGAGCCCTGCCTCGGAGCTGGTGTAGTAGTCGAGCTCGGCTTGCTGCATGCGCGTGCCGAAGTCTTCCTCCTCGGAGAACTTGTGCAGGATCGAGGTCATCCACCAGGAGAAGCGTTCGGCCTTCCAGACTCGCTTGAGGCAGGTCTCGGAATATCGCGGTATCAGATCGGTACGGCCATTCCGATAGACCTCGATCATCAGCCGGTAGAGCGTATTGACATCACTTGCCGCCAGGTTGAGCCCCTTGGCGCCAGTGGGCGGCACGATATGCGCGGCATCGCCGAGCAGGAACAGGCGGCCATACTGCATCGGCTCGGCAACGAAGCTTCTGAGCGGCGCGATGCTCTTCTCGATCGAGGGGCCGGTAACCAGTGCTTGCGCCACGTCGTCGGGCAGGCGGCGCTTGAGTTCCGCCCAGAAACGCTCGTCGGACCAGTTCTCGACCTGCTCGTCGCTGGGAACCTGAATGTAATAACGGCTCCGGCTCTCGGAGCGCATGCTGCACAGCGAGAATCCGCGTTCATGATTGGCGTAGATCAGTTCGTGGGAGACCGGTGGCGTATCGGAGAGAATCCCCAGCCAGCCAAACGGATAGACACGCTCGAACTCCTTGAGACGGTCCTTGGGAATCGATTGCCGCGAGACGCCATGGAAACCGTCGCAGCCCGCCACGTAGTCGCACTCCAGACGCTGCGTCTCACCGCCATGCTCGAAGGTGAGGTAGGGCGCATCGCTGTCCAGATCATGGGGCTGGACGTTTTCGGCCTCGTAGAGCGTCTTGCCGCCAGCGGCCTTGCGCGCCTGCATCAGATCGCGGGTCACCTCGGTCTGGCCATAGACCATCACCTTGCTGCCGCCGGTCAGCGCGGCGAGGTCGATGCGCACGCGGCGATTGTCGAAGGCTAGCTCGAAGCCATCGTGGGGCAGTCCCTCTTCGTTCATGCGCTCGTCGACCCCCGCCTCGCACAGCAGGTCGACCATGCCCTGTTCCAGCACCCCGGCTCGTATCCGCTCTAGCACGTACTCCCCCGAGCGGCGCTCGAGGATCACGTTGTCGATGCCCTGGCGCAGCAGCAGCTGCCCAAGCAGCAGGCCGGCGGGTCCTGCCCCGATAATGGCGACTTGAGTCTTCATGCACTGCCCCGTGATCATTGAATCGATAGTTGTATTTTTCAGTGATCGAGCATGGCTTATAAGGCAATATCAGCAATACGAATTGGATATTTTGCAGATAATGTAGCAACTTTGGTCGTATCCGCAGCGAGGTGAACCGTGACGACGTCTCAGCAACTGGTGCCTGTCTTCAAGCTCTATGGCGAAACGCACCACTGGCCGACACCGGACCTGCTGCACTGCGAATCGATCGCCGAGCGCAGCCAGTTGCATAACTGGCATATCCGCACCCACCGACATGCCGATCTAGTGCATGTGCTGCACATCGCGTCGGGTGAAGTGGAGCTTGACCTCGAGGGGGTCATCCGGCCACTGCAGGGGCCAGTGCTGATCGTGATCCCGAGCATGAGCATTCACGGCTTTCGCTTCGCCCACGATATCCAGGGCCATATCATCACCCTGGCCAAGCCTCTCGCCGATCAGCTGGCCGAGCGCCTTGGCCCGCGAGGCAGCGTGCTTGCCAGAGCGGCCCACTTCACCTTGCTCGGCAAGGTTGCCACGGATATCGATACGCTGACCACCCAGATCGCCGAGGCGTACCGCAGCCCCGGCCTGGGACGCGACCCACTGCTGCATGCGCTGATTCAGGCGTTGGCGGTACAGCTGATGCGGCGCGCCGAGCACCAGCACTCAGTGCCCCGGGCGCCTCGCGGCAGTAGCGGAAAGCCCGACAAGGGACAGGTGCATCTGCAGAATTTCCAGGCGCTGGTCGAGGCCCGCTATCGCGAGCAACCCACCATAGAGGCGCTGGCCACCTGTCTTGGCGTGACCGGTGCGCACCTCAACACGTTATGCCGGCGCCTAGCTGGACGCAGCGCACTGCAGCTGCTGCACGAGCGCCTGCTGCTGGAAGCCAAGCGCCAGCTCATCTACACCAACATGACCATCAGCCAGATCTCCGACGGCCTGGGCTTTTCCGAACCGGCCTACTTCACTCGCTTCTTCAAGCGCAATACCGGGCTCTCGCCCAAGGGATTCAGACAGCGGCAAGGCGAGCTGGCTACTACTTGAAGCAAGAAAGCAATCGCCCGCACCGGCCAGACCGTGTGCGGACACAATGACGAGCGTAGCACTTATCGCAAGGCAGACCCTGAGGATCAGATCAGCCAAAGCGTCAGTATCGGGAAGGCGAGCAGCAGCAGCAGGCGCAGCAGGTCAGCAACGATGAACGGCGCTACCCCACGGTAGATCTCACCCAGCGTGACATGCGGCGCCATCGCCTTGATCACGAAGACGTTCATTCCCACTGGCGGCGTCACCAAGCCCAGCTCCACGGTCAGTACGGTGAGAATGCCGAACCAGATCGGATCGATGCCCAGCATGGTGATGATCGGGAACACCACCGGCACCGTGATCACCAGCATGGCGATCGAGTCCATGAACATGCCGAGCACGAAGTAGAGCAGCAGGATCAGCAGCAGGATCACCATGGTCGGCACTTCAAGCCCGCCCAGGTAGAGGCTGATGCTGAACGAGATGCGTGATACCGAGATGAAGTAGCCCAATGTCTCGGCCCCCACCAGCATGAAGAATACCACCGCCGAAAGGGCCAGGGTCTCCTGCACGCTGCGCCATAGCCCCGCCAGGCGCATGCCCTTGTAGATCGCGTAGAGCAGTGTGGTGAAGGCACCGACGGCAGCCCCTTCGGTCGGCGTGAAGAACCCCTGGTAGATCCCCAGGATGATGATCACGAATACACCGAAGAACGGTATCAGGCCGGCCAGCGAGCGAAACTTCTCAACGAAGGTGGTCGGCTCGCCGGGTACCGCCAACTCAGGCTTGAGGCGCATCATCACCGAGACAGTCAACGCATAGAACAGTAGGCCCAGCAGGCCGGGAATGATTCCCGCGGCGAACATGTCGCCCACCGACTGCTCGGTGAGCACCGCATAGATCAGCAGCGCGATGCTAGGTGGAATCATGATTCCCAGGGTGCCGCCCGCCGCCAGGGTGCCGGTGGCCAGCGAGCGCTGGTAGCCGTGCTTTTCCATCTCCGGCAGCGCCACTCGCGTCATGGTGCTGGCGGTAGCCAGCGATGAGCCCGAGATCGCCGAGAAGATCCCGCAAGAGCCCACCGTGGCGATGGCCATGCCGCCCTTCCAGCCGCCGCACATGGTACGGGTGGAATTGAACAGCATGCCGGCCATACCGGAGTGGGCCGCCAGTACCCCCATCAGGATGAACATCGGAATCGCGCTGAAGCTGTAGCTCGACAGCACATCCACCGGCACCGACTTGAGCATGGCCATGGCCGCCGACCAGGAAATCACCTGGGAGAAGCCCACCACCCCGGTCAGCAACATGGCAAGTGCAACGGGAACGCGCAGCACCAGCAGTACCAGCAGGCCGATCAGCCCCAGGCCGCCTATCATCTCACTGCTCATTGCCGGCACCTCCCTCTACGGCGAATACTCCGCCGAGTACGGCATGCACCAGGCTACGTGCGGTCAGCAGCGCGCACAGCACGGCGCCGCTCTGATAGATCGGGCCCATGGGCAAGCGCAAATCCTGCGTCACCTCCCCATAGGCACGCGCATCGATACCGGCTTGCCACAGGCCCACGGCGAGTACCCCGCCAAGCCCGACAAAGCCCAGCAGGAAGAAGCCGCCCAGGCGCTGTTTCAGCGCCTCGGGCAGCCGATGGCTGAAGGCTTCGACGACCACCTGACTCTTTTCGATATTGGCCGCCATCGCCGCCAGCAGTGAGAACATCATCAGATAGCTGACGAGTTCCACGCTGCCGATGACGCTCCAGTTCAGCGCTCCACCCGAGAGCCTAAACATCATACGCATCAACACATCGATCACGGTGATCGACATCAGCGCCAGCAGCGCGATTCCCGCCACCAGCTGGCATATCACTGCCAGCAGGTGGCTCAGGCGTAACAGCCCCTGCATGGAAATACTCCTCGATGAGATCAATTGGCAGGACAGCTATCGCGTGCATCCATGGCGGCCTGATAGACCTCGCGAGCGTTATCGAGCCCGCGACCTTCCAACTCATCAAGGTACTTTTCGATACCTGCCATGAGCGGACCGGACCACTCCTCGTTCTCGAGCGGATTATCAATCACCCGGATGGTGTGGCCAGCCTCTTCGGCATCGCGCTTGCCGGCTTCGTCCAGGGCATCGAACACACCGCCGGCCACTTCGCTCCACTGCATGCCCATGTTGTTCTCGATGGCCGCCTGCTGTTCGGGAGAGAGGCGATCGAAGGCGCGCTGGTTCATGGTCGCCACGAATACCAGCGAGTAGAACGGCACCTGGGTGTGGTAGTTGGCCAGCTCGTTGAGGCGGAACACCTTCATGCCCTCCCAGGGGAAGCTCAGGCCATCGATCACGCCGCGCTGCAACGAGGTGTAGATATCCGGCGCCGGCATACCCACCGGCTGCGCACCGAGCTGTTCGAGCATCTCGCCGGCCACTGCGGTAGGACGTCGAATGCGTAGCCCATTGAGGTCGCTCGGCGACTGGACATCGCTGTTCACCGTATGCAGGTAGCCAGGGCCGGTGGTGAACATATAGAGCACCTTGGTGTCCTCGTATTCGCTTGCGATGTGGCCATCGTCATAAAGCGTCTGCAGGATGCAAGCACCCTGGCTTGCCGTATCGGAGACACCGGGCAATTCGACGATCTGCGACAGCGGGAAGCGCCCCGCCGTATAGCCTTGTGCAGTGATGGCAATATCCGAAATGCCGCTGACCGTACCTTGATAGGCGGCATCGGCCCGGCTCAGCGTCTGAGAGGGGTAGTTCTCGATGCGCAGCTCGCCTCCCGACTGCTCCTCGATGGCATTGGCCCACGCCTGGAAGATATCCTGGTTGATCGACGATCCGTCGGGCCAGAAGTGCGACATGCGCAAGGTAGTCGCGGCATTGGCGGTAGCGGAGACGCCGGCGATGGAGAGTGCCAGCAGGCAGTGGGAGAGCGTACGGTTCATGGGAACCTCCAGGGAGAGTTATTATGACAACCAATTGTTCGCATAGTGAACAACAGTTCGAAGCATAATGTGAAAATACTCCACCTGCGCGCCGGGCGATAACCCACTTTGGTCTATGAGGCGCAGCATCATCGATTGCCAATCATGGCCAGTGCAACACCATCTGAAGTCGGCTCATTATAGAAAGAGGCAATCGATAAAATTTCTTGGACTTCTGCAAGATTGAAGAAAGACTTTGGTCCTGCTAGACAGGCGTCGACCGAGCTTCGCAACGAGAGGGCTGGCACGATAGCCATATTTTCAATTCTCAACGAGAGCTGACACGAGCGCCTTTGGGCTTGAGCAAGCCCATGCTCTTGTCGCGCCTGGCATGCAGCACACCATAAGCGGCGCAGCCGATCACTACTCCCCAGAAGGCCGACCCCAGCCCAAACAGGCTCATGCCCGAAGCGGTGGCCAGGAAAGTGATCATCGACGCTTCGAGATGCTGCTTTTCCGCCGCGGCTGCGGTGATATTGGCGGTAATCGCACCAATCAGCGCCAATCCGGCCAGCAGTGCCACGAAGGTGCCGGGCAGTGAGGTAAACAAAAGCACTATACTGCCTGAGAACATGGCGCCGAGCAGATAGAAGACACCGTTGGCTACCCCCGCCACGTAGCGCTTGCCGGGGTCCGGGTGCGCCTCCTTGCCTGTGCATAGCGCCGCAGTAATCGCCGCCACCACAGTGGTAATCCCACCAAACAGCGCCATGGGTATCGATACCAGACTTGCGGCTGTCAGTATCGGCCTAGCCTGTGTGTCATAACCTGCCCCACGCAAAATTGCCATTCCCGGCAGGAACTGTCCGGTAAGGCTGACCAGCGCCAACGGGATGGCCAGGCTGAGCGTGGTACTAAGCGTCCACTCGGGACGAATCAATTGTGGCTGAGCCAACTGCCAGGAGACACCTTGGAGACTGGCGCCTTCAAACAGCACTGCCAAGGCGATACCCGCGATCAGCAAAAGCACCAGGAAGTAGCGCGGCGACAGCCGCTTGAAGACCAAATAGGCGGCCAACATGCCAATCGCCAGCAAAGGTGCGCTCTCCAGTGAAGTGAAGACCCCGATACCGAACTGAAAGAGAATCCCGGCCATCATCGCCGCGGCAATCCCCGGCGGGATCAGCCGGATGATGCGATCGAAGGAGCCGCTGAGACCGATGACCAAGATAATCGCCGCCGCAGTGAGATAGGCCCCCACCGCCTCGTTTAGTGAAAGCCCTGGGAACAGCGTTACCAACAGTGCCGTGCCTGGTGCCGACCAGGCGGTGACTACCGGTACCTTGAGCCACAAGCTGAGGCCTATCCCGGACACGGCCGCGCCGATCGAGATCGCCCATATCCAGGAGCTCATCATGGCAGCGGAGACTTCGGCACTCTGCGCCGCCTGAAAGAAAATCGCCAGCGGGCCGGCATAGGAGATCATCACCGCCACGAAGCCGGCGGTGATGGCGGGAAACGACCAGTCGCTGCGCAAAGACATCTTCAAGCTCCCATGTTGATGAGCCACAGCAGGAAAAAAGCCCGCACTGTCGCAACAGAAACGGGCAAGGAGGATACGTGGGTTAGCCGGGCAGGCTGACTCGAATAAAGAGGCGGAGGCAAGCCATCAGGTCACCGCCTCTCGCTTCACCGTGAATTCGAAGTCCTTGGTCTCGAAGATCATCGAAATCATCACACCCAGCACCAGAGCCCAGAAGGAGGAGCCAATCTCAAGAATCTGAATGCCCGAGGCGGCAATCAGAAAGGCAAATAGCGCTCCCATTTCATGTTTCTTGCCCGAAAAAGCGATTGACAGGGAGGAAGTGATGACCCGAACCAGAGCAAGGCCGGCGATGATAGCGATGAAGTAGCCTGGCGTGGCCTCGAGCAGGCTGACTACATAGCCATAGAAGGGTGCGCAAACCACGAAGATCGCTCCAGCAATGACGGCCGCTACCCAGCGTTTGTTCGGATCGCCCGCCTCCGGCGAGGAGCAGATACCCGTCATCGGCGCGGCAATACAGGTACTGTGTAGGTTGAAGAAGGACGAAATCATGGTACCCAGGCCGCCCACGGCGGTGATGGCATTGGCCGGCACCTCCTTGTAACCCATGCCCTTCACCAACCCCACACCGGCCGGCGTCTCCATTCCCACTAGAATGATCGCCAACGGCAATCCATAGGCGAGAAAGGCCGAAAGAGTGAACTCGGGCACGATGAATTCAGGGAAGCGAACCGTGGCCTGAATACCGGAAAAGTCGACGCCGGTGAACATCAGGTAGGCGATACCGGCGCCCATGGAAACGAGCAATGGCGGTACCTTGCGAAACAGCCTGGCCGAGAGGAAGAAGGAGAGAATCATGATCGCTGCCGGCAACATGGCGTTCTCCAGTGGACGAACCATGTTGAGGCCGAAGTTAAGCAGGATCCCGCCGATCATGCCCATGACGATAGGCATGGGAATTAGCCGCATGACCGCCGACATGACCCCGGTAAGTCCTGCCACCAAGGAGATGGCCCCAGCGATCAGGGTTGCGCCCAAGGCGGCTTCAAGGCCCACCGTAGGGATCACTGCGGCAAACAGTAGCGCGCCGGGGATCGAATTGGCCATCGGCAATGGCAACCGGTAGTAGGCCGGCATGAACAGGCCGAACAGTCCATTGATCATTAGATAGCTGATGACCCAGATCATGATGAACGAGGAGTCGAGGCCGGCGGCGGTACCGGCACTGATGTGGATGACACCGGCACTAAGGCCGAAGATACCGGCGACCAGACCGGCGCTGATGTTGTCGGGAGAGAGGTCTCTGATGAAATCAGAGGGTGCGTGTCGAAGGCTGACGCCTCTTTCGATATGTTTCACGGCATGCTCCAGGGTATATTGTCATTAGTATTATTAGCGTGCTACAAGATTGCAGCGTCAGGGTAGCCTAGGACACCGCAAGGTCTGACTAGCCCAGATCGCCACCAGCGACTGGTACCACCGTGCCGGTGATATAGCTGGCATCGTCGGAAGCCAGAAAGAGAATCGGGCCGGCCTGCTCATCGAGGGTGCCGTAGCGGCCCATGAAGCTAGTGGCCTTGGTCTGGTCGATGAGCTGCTGGTACCAACCTTTCTCCTGCTCGCTCTGCTCGGCGCTGTTGCGTGGAGTGATGCGTGGCGGTGCCTCGGTACCGCCGGGCGCGGTGGCATTCACGCGAATGCCGTGCTCGGCGTACTCGTAGGCCAGCGCCACGGTCATGGCGTTAACGCCCCCCTTGGCTGCGGCATAGGGCACGCGCATCAGGCCGCGCGTGGCCACCGAGGAGACATTGACGATATTACCGCCACTCTCGAGCAGGTGTGGCAGTGCCGCCCGGCAGCACCACAGCGTGGGAAATAGCGAACGGCGTACCTCGGCCTCGATCTGCTCGGGCTGATAGTGCTCATAGGGCTGAGCCCAGATGGTGCCACCAACGTTGTTGATCAGGATGTCGAGACGCCCGAAGTGCGCATGGACCTGCGACATCACGCCTTGGGCGCCCTCCCAGGTCTCCAGATCGGCCTGAATGGCGATGGCATCGGCGCCCTGTTCGCGCAGTTCATTGACGACGTCATTGATATAATCGGCCCGGTCGACCAGTGCCAGGCGCGCGCCCTCCGTGGCGGCGCGCTCGGCAACTCGCCGTCCGATGCCTTGGGCGGCGCCAGTGATCACCATTACCTGGTCCTGGAAACGCAAGCCTTGGAAACGCGCACTCATGCGACTACCTCGCTCGCCGGCGTCATGCTCGGGGCGAACTTCTCGTAGTGGAAGCTGGCCGGAGTGATGCCCTGCTCACGGAAATGCTTGAGCACCGCATCGACCATCGGCGGGGGTCCGCACAGGTAGACGTCCACCTCGCCACCATGCAGAAGCTCGGGGGCCATATGGTGAGTGACGTAGCCCTTACGCGAATGCGTGCTCGCCTCGTCGGCGACCACCGTGGTGTAGCTGAAGCTGGGCAGCTTCTCGACATAGATGTCGAGCTCATCGAGCTTGACCAGGTGGTCGTCGAAGCTGACGCCGTAGACCAGATGGACCGGCTGATCGCAGCCCTTCTCCTCGAGCTGCTTGAGCATGGCCAAAAACGGCGCCAGACCGGTGCCGCCAGCCAGCATCAGCAATGGGCGCTTGACCTCGCGCAGATAGAAGCTGCCAAGCGGTCCGGTCATGGTCAGATGATTGCCGGGCTGGGCACGGCCGGCCAGATAGCCGCTCATCAGCCCTTCCGGCACGTTGCGGATCAGGAAGCTGGCGCGCGGCTCCCCGGGCTTGGAGCTGAACGAGTAGGAGCGCGTCTCATCGCTTCCCGGCACCTGAATGTTGACGTACTGTCCCGGCAGGAAAACGATCCCCTCTTCGAGATCCAGGTCGACGACCAGCTCGAGGCTATCGTCGGAGAGCTGCTCGACCGCCGCCACGTTGCCGCCCAGCTCGCCGACCTGGGTCTTGCACAGCGTGGAGGCCACCGGCACCTGGATCACGCAGTCCGACGAGGGCACCATCTGGCAGGTGAGCACCATGCCTTCGGCCTCCTCCTCCTCGGACAGCGCTTCTTCCAGGTATTCATCGCCCATGTCGAAGGCGCCCTGCTCGCAATGACCCTTGCAGGTACCGCAGACGCCGTCGGAACAGTCCATCGGCAGGTTGACCTTCTGCCGGTAGGCGGCGTCGAGGACCGTCTCGCCCTCCTTGCAGCCGATGAAGCGGGTTACGCCGTCTTCGAAATTGAGGGCTATCGTGTAGTTCATGCTCGTCTCCTCTCCCACCGGTCGCTATCGATCAGATGTGATAGACGTCGATGACCTGGTGGATATAGTCGTTGTTGAGCACCACCTTCTTGTAAGTGATCAGCGGCCTATCGCCGGACACGTCCAAGGTGTAGAAGGAGGTGCCGAAAAAAGCGCTGGACTGTTGATAGCGATGGCTCAGGGTGTGCCAGTTGAAGCGCAGCTCGACCGTATCGCCTTCCTGGCTGAGCACCTCCAGGTTCGAGACCTGGTGCGTGGTACGCGGCTCGGGAATGCTGGTGGCCCCGGAACGCTCGGTCTTGATGCGATAGACGCGATCCTCCAGCCCCTCGCGGCTGGGGTAGTAGATCAGCGATATCTCGCTGTGCGGATCGCGGGTCAACTCATCGTCGTCGTCCCAAGCCGGCATCCAGAACACCACCTTCTTGCTGTAGCAGGTCAGCCACTCGTCCCACTCACGGTCGTCGAGCAGGCGCGCTTCCCGATGGACGAAGGCTTGGATATCGAGATAATTCATGCTCATGGTGTGCCCTTCCTTACGATGCCGACGCGGTGGGAATGAACTGGCTGCGTTCCTTGTCGATGGCGCGCAGCATCTCTTCGACCCAGTGCTTGTGGTGCATCACGTACAGACCTTCGTCCTCTGGCGAGGCACCGCTCAACAGCGGCTTCATGTCGATGGCGCGGGCGTTGTCGTCGGCGCCCTCGATCCACTGCCTGGCCCCGCGGGAGAGGTCGTTCCACTCGGCGTCCAGGCCGGCATAGCCGCTCTGACAAGCGCGAAACTCCTCAAGATCGTCAGGCGTGCCCATGCCGCTGACGTTGAAGAAATCCTCGTACTGGCGGATGCGCAGCGCGCGGTTCTCGGCGGACTCACCCTTGGGCGCGAAGCAGTAGATGGTGACCTCGCTCTTGTCCACGGCGATCGGACGGATGACGCGGATCTGGGTGGAGAACTGATCCATCAAATAGACGTTGGGATAGAGACACAGGTTGCGGGTCTGGTTGACGATCGAGTCGGCCCGCGCCTCGCCCAGCTCCTGCTCGATCCACTCTTTTTGCGAATAGACTGGACGCACCTCGGGATTGAGCAGGCGCGTCCACAGCATCATGTGACCGTTCTCATAGGAGTAGAAGCCGCCCATGCTCTTCGACCAGCCATTGGCATCCACCGCCTTGGTACCACCGGCGTCATAGTTGCGACGCTCCATGGTCGAGGCGTAGTTCCAGTGCACGGTGCTGACGTGGTAGCCGTCGGCACCGTTCTCGGCCCCGAGTTTCCAGTTGCCGCTGAAGGTGTAGGACGAGGTGCCGCGTAGGATTTCCAGACCTTCCGGCGCCTGGTCGACGATGTTGTCGATGATCTTCATCGTCTCGCCCAGGTAGGTCTCAAGAGGCTGGACGTCGGCGCTCAGGCTACCGAACAGAAAACCGCGGTAGTTCTCGAAACGGGCGATACGCTTGAGATCGTGGGAGCCATCCTGCTTGAAACCGTCCGGGTAGGCGCCGCTCTTCTCGTTCTTGGCCTTGAGCAGCTTACCATCGTTCTTGAACGACCAGCCATGGAACGGACAGGTGAAGGTGCCCTTGTTACCGCGCTTCTTGCGGCACAGGGTCGCGCCGCGGTGGGCACAGGCGTTGATCAGCGCATGCAGCTCGCCCTGCTTGTCGCGGGTGATGATCACCGGTTGGCGGCCCATGGTCACGGTCATGTAGTCGCCCGGCTCACTGATCTGGCTCTCGTGGGCCAGGAACAGCCAGTTGCCCTCGAAGATATGCTTCATCTCCAGCTCGAAGAAGGCCGGGTCGGTGAACATGCTGCGATGGCAGCGGAAGATGCCGCTCTCGGGATCGTCGACGACGGCGCCGCGGACACGCTCCTCGAGTTGATCAAGCTTGCTGGTCATGATCTAGATCCTCGGTGTCTTGTCGTACTACCGGGCGGCCCCGAAGGGTCCGCCGGCGTCAAGGGATGGGGTCGATTAGACCCTGGCGGTAGCGGCCAGCTGGCTGGCCTGGTCCTGCTCGTCTTCCTTGGCTCGCGGACGCTGCTCGTCGCCAGCAGCGGATGCGTACTTTACGGATTTACCCCGGGCCACGCAAGCGGTTTTTGACGAAATCGTCCGCCGATCACACCCACTCATCCACAGGCGATTGCGTCGACCGGCTGTGGATAGCTTATTGCCTTGCTGAAGAAGAGCCTTTTGCATGAGAAACGCCCGCACGAGGCGGGCGTTTGGCTCTTGTCCTTGAGCTGAGCGACCGGCTCAGCTCAGCGTGACGCGGGCATAGCGCTTCTTGCCGGCCTGGATGACATAGCTCTTACCGGTATCGAGCATATGATCGCGCTCGATGACCTCACCATCGACCTTGACTCGACCATTGCTCAGCATGTCCTTGGCCTGAGCGCTGTTGCTAGCCAGGCCCGCCCGGTTGAGCACCGCGGCGATTGGCGCTTGGGCGCCACCTCCAAAATCGACGCTGACTTCCGGCATATCCTCGGGCAACTCGCCTTCCGCCAGCTGGTTGCCTGCTGACTTGTGGGCGTTGGCCGCCGCCTCTTCGCCGTGATAGCGGGCGATCAGCTCGCGCGCCAGGATCATCTTGATGTCACGGGGGTTGGTGCCCGCCTCGACATCGCGTTTGAGCTCCTCGATCTGCTCGTTGGACTTCAGCGAGAGCATTTCGAAGTAGCGCCAGATTAGGCTGTCGGGCATCGACACCAGCTTGTTGAACATCGAGCCCGGCGCCTCGTCGACACCCACATAGTTGCCCAGGGACTTGGACATCTTCTGTACGCCATCGAGCCCTTCGAGCAGCGGCATGGTGACAACGACCTGCGGCTCCTGGCCGAAGTGCTTCTGGATCTCGCGCCCCATCAGCAGGTTGAACTTCTGATCCGTGCCCCCCAGCTCGATATCCGCCTCGAGCGCCACCGAGTCGTAGCCCTGCACCAGGGGATAGAGGAACTCATGGAGGGAAATGGGCTGTCCAGACTTGTAGCGCTTGTCGAAGTCATCGCGCTCGAGCATGCGCGCAACGGTGCTTTGGGCAGCGAGTTCGATCATATCGGCCGCGCTGAGCTTGCCGAACCACTCGGCGTTGAAGCGCACCTCGGTCTTGGCGGGATCGAGTACCTTGAAGACCTGCTCCTTGTAGGTTTCGGCGTTGGCCTTGACCTGCTTCTCGGTGAGGGGCTTGCGGGTCACGTTCTTGCCGGTGGGATCGCCGATGCGTCCGGTGAAGTCGCCGATCAGGAAGATAACCTCATGCCCCATGTCCTGAAACTGGCGCATCTTGGTCAACAGCACGCTGTGCCCCAGGTGAAGATCCGGTGCGGTGGGATCGAAGCCCGCTTTGATGCGCAGCTTGCGGCCGGATTCGAGCTTCTTGATCAGCTCCTCTTCCACCAGAATCTCATGGGTGCCACGCTGCAGCAGCGCCAGCGTGCTCGTGACATCGGACATCGTCTCCTACTCCAATCTAAATGGCTGATACCAGTCCAGCTGGCTTATTGAATGGGGCGGAATGGTAGCATGTCTCGTTCATATCGGCTGCAACCTCAGGTGAGCCGCGGCCAGGAGAAAATAACATGCCACTGTTTATCGGATTGATGTCGGGTACCAGCCTGGATGGAATCGATGCCGCCCTGGTATGCATCGAGGCGCCGGACCATACGCCGCATTTATTGCAGACGCAGGCCGTGGCGATGCCCGACGCACTGCACCAGCAGTTCCTGGCACTCTGCCAGGCACAGCGGGTGAGTTTTGCCGAGCTGGCTCATGCCGAAGACGCTTTCTGCCGGCTGCAGGCCCAGGCGGTCGAAAGCCTGCTGATCAAAAGCGGGACATCGCGAGAAGCGATCGCCGCCATCGGTAGCCATGGCCAGACCATCGAACATGCTCCCCATGGACATGCCACTCAAGGCGAGGGGGTGAAAGCGCCTGCCTATACCTGGCAGCTCGACAATCCCAGCCTGCTGGCCGAGTTGACCGGCTGCCCCGTAGTAGCCGATTTTCGTCGCCGCGATCTGGCCGCCGCAGGCCAAGCCGCTCCCCTCGCGCCGGCATTTCACCGGGCCGTGTTCCGCCACGCCAGTGAGTGGCAGCTGGTGCTCAATCTGGGCGGATTCGCCAATCTGACCCTGCTACCCCCGGACGATCAGCATGAAGTGATCGGCTTCGATACCGGTCCGGCCAATGTACTGTTGGATGCTTGGTACGCGCGCCACCTAGGTGGACGCTTCGATGCCGACGGCCAGTGGGCGGCCTCGGGACACGTCGACGAGCGCCTGCTCGAGCGCATGCTGAACGAGCCGTTCTTTCATCACCCGCCACCGCGCAGCACCGGGCGGGAGCTGTTCCATCTGGCCTGGCTGGAGCGGCACTTGAGCGGCAGCGAAGCGCCACAGGATGTCCAGGCGACACTCGCTGAGCTGACCGCGACGAGCATTGCGCTGGGTATCGAGATGGCCAGGGAACAGTTCGACGCCCCTCCCCTCAAGGCACTGATCCCCTGTGGTGGCGGGGCGCACAATGCCGATCTGCTAGCGCGCCTGGCACAGCACCTGCCCGAAACGCCCCTGGTGCCCAGTGATGACTGGGGCTGGCCGGCCGACTGGCTGGAAGCGGGCGCCTTCGCCTGGCTGGCGTGGCGGCGGCTGGAGGGGCTGCCCGGCAACCTGCCTTCGGTCACCGGTGCCAAGGGGCCTCGCGTACTCGGCGGCGTCTACGCTCCTTGAGGCGATCAGAAGTCGTCTTCGTCGCGCAGTGAGAGGCGATTGCCCCCCGCCTGGTCGTTCTCCCTGCGAGGAGCCGTATCGCCGAGCTTGATCATCAAGCGCAGATCGTTGGCCGAATCGGCATGCACCAGCGCCATGTCCTGGCTGATCACCCCCTCCTGATAGAGGGCATAGAGCGCCTGGTCGAAGGTCTGCATCCCCAGCTCGCGGGAGCGCGCCATGACACTCTTGATCTCGCCTGCCTGACCCTTGCGGATCAGGTCACTGATCAGCGGCGAGCGCAGCATGATCTCGATGGCCGCCCGGCGCCCGCCGTCCAGGGTAGGCAATAGCTGCTGTGCGATGATCGCCTGCAGGTTCAGCGACAGCTCGAGCCAGACTTGGTGATGCCGCTCCGCCGGGAAGAAGTTGATGATCCGATCCAGCGCCTGGTTGGCGTTGTTGGCGTGCAGGGTGGCAAGACATAGATGCCCGGTCTCGGCAAATGCCAGGGCGTGCTCCATGGTCTCCTGGGTACGCACCTCGCCGATCAGGATCACGTCCGGCGCCTGACGCAGCGTGTTCTTGAGCGCCACCTCGAAGGATTCGGTATCGATTCCCACCTCGCGCTGATTGATCATCGCCTTCTTGTGCGGGTGGATATACTCGATGGGGTCCTCGATGGTGATGATGTGCCCACCGATGGTCTCGTTGCGATCCTGGATCATCGACGCCAGGGTGGTCGACTTGCCCGTGCCGGTGCCGCCCACCACGAACACCAGGCCACGCTTGATCCTGGCCAGCTCACCCAGCGTGGCGGGCAGCGCCAGCGCCTCCAGCCGCGGAATGTCGAACGTGATGCGCCGCAGCACCATCGCCGGCTGACTACGCTGCTTGAAGGCGCTGACACGAAAGCGCCCTCGCCCGGTCAGGCTCAGGGCGAAATTGGCCTCCTGCTCGGTGGTGAAACGTTCGCGCTGACTCTCCGGCATCGCCGCCTTGACCAGCTCGGCGACCTGGGCCTGGGCCAACGGCTGGTCGCCGAGCGGCGTCAGTGCACCGGATACCTTCAAGGTGGGAGGTGCGCCCACCGAGATCAGCAGATCCGACGCTTGCTGGTCGACCATGATCCCCAACAACTGTTGTAGCCATTCGCTTGCCGTCATGGCGCACCTCGCACACTACGCTTATCGATTCCGCTCTTCACGGTGCCAGCGCTCCCTTGGCCCTGGCCTGCGCCTCTTCACGTGTTACGAAGCCTTCGCTCACCAGGCGCGCCATCGACGCATCGAGGGTCACCATACCCAGATTGCCGCCAGTCTGGATGGCGGAGTAGATCTGCGCCACCTTGTCTTCGCGAATCAAGTTTCGCACCGCCGCCGTCGCCACCAGTATTTCATGAGCGGCCACCCGCCCTCCGCCGGTGCGCTTGAGCAGCACTTGGGCAATCACCGCCTGCAGCGATTCGGAGAGCATCGAGCGCACCATCGACTTCTCGTCCCCGGGGAAGACATCGATGATGCGGTCGATGGTCTTGGCTGCCGAGGTGGTGTGCAGGGTGCCGAATACCAGATGGCCGGTTTCGGCGGCGGTCAGCGCCAGGCGGATGGTCTCCTGGTCGCGCATCTCGCCGACCAGAATGACATCCGGGTCCTCGCGCAGAGCACTGCGCAGCGCCGGCGCGAAGCCGAGCGTGTCGCGATGCACCTCGCGCTGAGTGACCAGGCAGCGCTTGCTGCGATGCACAAACTCGACAGGATCCTCAATGGTCAGGATATGGTCGTAGCGGGTGTCGTTGATATAGTCGATCATGGCGGCAAGGGTGGTACTCTTGCCCGACCCGGTGGGCCCGGTGACCAGCACCAGGCCGCGTGGCAGCTGGGCCAGGCGGCGGAACACGTCACCCAGGTTCAGCTCCTGCATGCTCATCACCTGCGCGGGAATGGTGCGGAACACCGCCCCAGCGCCGCGCCCATGATGGAAGGCGTTGACACGGAAGCGCGCGACATTCGGCACCTCGAAGGAGAAGTCCGTCTCGAAGAACTCTTCATAGTCGCGACGCTGCCGATCGTTCATGATCTCGTAGATCAGCTTGCGTACCTCGCGATCCTCCATGGCCGGGACGTTGAGGCGGCGGATGTCGCCATCGACGCGGATCATGGGTGGCAAACCCGCCGAAAGGTGCAGGTCAGAGGCGTTCTGCTTTGCCGAAAACGCCAGCAATTCGGTAATATCCATGGACTTCCCCGCTCCCAGGTAAGGTCGTTATTCGTATGACAGAGGTCGTAATCGCCAAGACATTCGAGTCGGCGCGCCAGCGTCTGGCCCAGGCACTGGACGCAGCGGGGCGGCCGGCAGACGGGGCCGAGCTGCTGGCCGTGAGCAAGACCAAGCCTGCCGACATGATTCGCCAAGCTTATCATCAAGGCCAGCGCGCTTTCGGCGAGAGTTACCTGCAAGAAGCGCTGGAGAAGCAGCAGGCCCTTGCCGAGCTTGGCAATATCGTCTGGCATTTCATCGGTCCACTGCAATCCAACAAGACCCGCGCGGTCGCCGAGCACTTCACCTGGGTCCACAGCGTCGATCGCGAGAAGATCGCCAAGCGCCTCGCTGAGCAGCGTCCGGCGCACCTGCCGGCACTGAATGTCTGTCTGCAGGTGAACATCAGCAATGAGCCAAGCAAGGCGGGGGTGGCGCTGGAGGCGCTCGATGCGCTGGCCGATAGCGTGATGGCACTGCCGAACCTTACCCTGCGCGGTTTGATGGCCATTCCAGAGCCGCAAAGCGATCCGGTGCGCCAGCGACTCCCCTTCGCGCAACTCCGCCAGGCACTCGCGACGCTCAAGACTCGCCACCCCCAGGCTCCACTCGATACCCTCTCCATGGGCATGAGCGACGACCTGGAGGCCGCCGTGATGGAGGGCGCCACGCTAGTACGCCTGGGTACTGCACTCTTCGGCGCCAGAAACCTCTGACGCTTCGATTATCTTACTGAACGCAAGGAGTCCCAAATGGGCAACGCCGGCCTGCTACTGGTCAATACTCTCGTCAATATCTATCTGTTCCTGCTGATGCTGCGTTTCCTGCTGCAGGCCTCGCGTGCCGACTACTACAATCCGCTCAGCCAGTCGGTAGTCAAGGTCACTCAGCCGGTGGTACGGCCCTTCCAGAGTTTCCTGGGTCCGGTGGGACGCTTCGACCTGGCCACCCTGGCGGCGGGCTTCGTGCTCAAGGCGGTCAGCATCATCGCCATCCTGCAGATCGCCGGCTACGGTATGCCGCCCATCGCTAGTGTCGCCATCGGCTCGGTCGCGGCGCTGGCCAATGCGATCCTCAAGATCTACTTCTTCGCGCTGATCGGCATGATCATCCTCAGCTGGGTGGCGCCCAACGCCAGCCATCCCGGGGCGCTGCTGATCATGCAACTGGTCGAGCCGATCATGGCGCCGGTGCGCAAGGTGATTCCGCCGCTAGGCATGATCGATCTTTCTCCCATCGTGGTATTCATCGCCATCAACCTCATCGATGGTATCGTGGTGGGCGCGCTGACCCGCGCCGCCGGCATCTCCGGTGCCTTGGTCGGGATCTGACGGCGTGCCACAAGAGTCGGCTAGATTGGTGACCACAACACGACGGGACCCCGAAACCGCGATGCTCGAGTTTTCTAGCGATTCGGTCGGCCTGGTAGCGCCGCAAGCGGCCCACTTCGACGACCCCTTGGCCCTGGCCTGCGGCAGGACGCTGCCCAGCTACCAGTTGATCTATGAAACCTACGGCACCCTCAATGCCGAGGGCAGCAATGCAGTGCTGATCTGTCACGCGCTGTCGGGGCATCATCATGCCGCCGGCTACCACAACCAGGAGGAGCGCAAGCCGGGCTGGTGGGATGCCCATATCGGCCCAGGCAAGAGCATCGACACCAACCGCTTCTTCGTGGTCTCACTCAACAACCTGGGCGGCTGCCACGGCACGACAGGCCCCTGCGCCACCAACCCCGAAACCGGCCGAGCCTGGGGGCCGGACTTCCCGGTCATGACCGTCAGCGACTGGGTGCACAGCCAAGCGCGGCTGGCCGACCGGTTGGGCATCGAACGCTTCGCCGCCGTGGTGGGCGGCAGCCTTGGCGGCATGCAGGTGCTACAGTGGACACTCGCCTATCCCGAGCGGGTCGCCAATGCCGTGATCATCGCCGCCACCCCCAAGCTCTCGGCACAGAACATCGCCTTCAACGAGGTCGCCCGCCAGGCGATCCGCTCGGATCCGGATTTTCACGATGGCTGGTACAGTGAGCACGGCACGGTACCTAGGCGCGGGCTCAAGCTGGCGCGCATGGTCGGTCATATCACCTACCTCTCCGAGGATTCGATGGGCAGCAAGTTCGGACGCGACCTGCGCAGCAACGATCTCAACTTCGGCTATGACGTCGAATTCCAGGTCGAGTCCTATCTGCGCCACCAGGGCGACACCTTCTCTACCGCCTTCGATGCCAACTCCTACCTGCTGATGACCAAGGCCTTGGATTACTTCGACCCCGCCGCCGCCCATGGCGGCGAGCTCGCCGCCGCACTGGCGCCAGCCACCTGCCCATTTCTGGTGGTCAGCTTCACCACCGACTGGCGTTTCCCGCCGTCACGCTCGAAAGAGCTGGTCGACGCCCTGATCCGCGCCGACAAATCGGTCAGCTACGCCAACATCGAATCGCCGCATGGCCACGATGCCTTCCTGCTGTCAAACGAGCGCTACAACGCAGTATTCGCCGGTTTCATGAGTCGTGCGGCACGTGCGCTTGGACTAGACAAGCGTGAGCCGAGCGACACCGAGGGAGAGAAATGATGCGCGCCGATCTCAAGCTGATCTACGGTTGGGTCCCGGAAGGGGCGCATATTCTTGATCTGGCGTGTGGCGATGGCACCCTGCTCGACGTGTTGGCCCGTGACAAGAACGTCACCGGCTATGGGCTGGAAATCGACCCTGACGGCATTACCGCCTGCATCGAGAAGGGAGTCAACGTCATCGAGCAGAACCTCGACGAGGGGCTGGCCAACTTCGACGACGATGCCTGCGATCTGGTGATCATGACCCAGGCGCTGCAGGCGCTGCGTCGCCCCGACATCGCCCTTGACGAGATGCTGCGCGTGGCGGCGGAGTGCATCATCACCTTCCCCAACTTCGCCTACTGGCGCCACCGCGGCTATCTCGGCTTCAAGGGCTACATGCCGGTATCGCGCTCGCTGCCGCACGCCTGGTATGACACGCCGAACATTCATCTGTCGACGTTCAATGATTTTGAACGACTCTGCCGTGACAAGGGTCTGACCATCACTGACCGCGCCGTGGGCAATGGCGACCACGAGGGCCACTGGAGCTCACGGCTGTGGCCCAACCTGTTCGGCGAGACGGCGATCTTTCGCGTCAGCCGCCGTCGGCAGGGTACAGCGTCAGAAAGCCAAACGTGATAGAGCAGAGGATGACATGACGAGGAAATTCTTGGCGATCTGCTGCCTGGGATGGGGCCTGCTGATGGCGGGAACCAGCCAGGCACAGCAGTACGATCAGGTCGGTAACTATCAGATCCACTACAATGCGGTGAACACCAGTTTTCTCACCCCCGAGATCGCCGCTGCACACAACATCCAGCGCAGCCAGGTACAGGCGTTGCTCAATGTCAGCGTGCGCGAGGAGCTCGAGGACGGTACCACCCGGGCAGTCAATGCCATGGTCAACGGCAGTGTCGGCAACCTGGCCGGGCAGTCCCAGCCGCTCTCGTTTCGTACCGTCCGCGACGGCGACAGCATCTATCATCTGACCACCTTCCGCATTCAGGAGGACGAGCCGATGCGCTTCGACCTCGACGTCACCTACGACCGCAATCGCGAACCCGCCAGCGTCAATTTCATTCAGCGCTTCTATATCGATCGCTGAGCGGAAGTTCGAACAGGCGGTCGAGGCAGACCGGCAGACGCCGGGAGAGCGAGATCGCCACTGGCGTGCCCTCCCGCACCTCGACATGACAACCATAGGCCAGCAGCTCCACACCGCTGGCCGCCACCTCGCGCAGAGTCCGGGCATAGCGTGCATCGAGATGCGCAGCCGGTACGACATCCTGGATACCAGTGTGCGCCACGCAGAACAGCAGCACCGCCCGATGACCCTGGGCAGCCAGTGCAGCCAGCGCCTCGAGGTGACGACGCCCTCGCTCGCTGACGGCATCGGGGAAGTAGCCGTGGCCATCCAGCTCCTTGAGGGTGACCTGCTTGACCTCGACATAGGCGGTCCCGAGCGCGGTATCCTCCAGGCGGAAATCGAGTCGCGCCCCCTCAACGACCGCCTCGCGCCTGAGCGATGCATAGCCGCGCAACTCCTCTACCACACCGCCGCCCAGCGCCTCCTCGGCGATGCGGTTGGCGCGTCCGGTCTGTACCGAGGCCACGGCGATCCCGCCCTGTGCCTGAGGCAGTTCGATCAGCTCCCAGGTCCAGGCCAGCTTGCGCTTGGGATTGTCGCTCGACGAGAGCCACACCCGGCAGCCGGGTACGTTGACGGCACGCATCGAGCCGGTGTTGGGACAGTGCGCCACCACGACCGAGCCATCCTCGAGCTCGATATCGGCCAGAAAGCGCTTGTAGCGCCTGAGCAGTATGCCCGGCGTCAGGTCAGGGTACTTCATGCACGCACTCCTATTGCCGGGCCAGGAAGCGTGCGAGTCTCGATACCGCCTCTTCCAGACGCGGCACACTGGTGGTAAAGGCGATGCGCACGTGGTGTTCACCCCCACGCAGAGCAAAATCGATGCCGGGCGTGATGGCGACGTCCTCCTCCTCCAGCAGCCGGCGACAGAACGCCTGGCTGTCATGGCTGAAACGCGAAATATCCAGCCACACATAGAAGGCTCCCTGGGGCGGCAGCGAGGGGGCAAGTTCCAGGCGCGCCAGCCCCTTGAGCAGGGCATCGCGGCGGTACTGCAGCTCGCGCCGGCGACGCTCGAGCTCTTCACGACACTCCGGCGTGAAGGCTGCCAGCGCTGCATGCTGGGCGGGGGTGGAGGCTGCCAGGAAGACATTCTGCGCCAGCCGCGTCAGCGGTTCGACGGCTGTCTCCGGCGCCACCAGCCATCCCAGCCGCCAGCCGGTCATGCCGAAATACTTGGAGAAGCTGTTGACCACGAAAGCGTCCGGGGCCACGGCGGCGGCCGATACCGGGGGCGTATCATAGGTCAGCCCCTGGTAGATCTCGTCGACCAGCAGTGCCCCGCGACGCGCCTTGACGACGCTCGACACTTCGGCCAGCTGTGCGGCATCGAGCATGTGGCCGGTGGGATTGGAGGGCGTGGCCAGCATCGCCAGACGCGTCGCATCGCGCCAATGCTCGGCGATCAGGGCGGCATCGAGCTGCCAGCCGCTCTGCGGCCCCACCGCCACCGTATCCAGCTCGGCATCGGCCAGTGCCATGAAGTGACGATTGCAGGGATAGGTGGGATCGGCCATCAGTACCCTGTCGCCACGCTCGACAAGCAACTGGCTTGCCAGCAGCAGGGCACCCGAGGCACCCGGCGTGACGATGATCCGCGAAGGCTCGACTGTCGCGGCGAAGTGACGCGCATAGTGCTCGCTGATCGCCTCGCGCAGCGCCGGCAACCCCGCCGCCGGAGTATAGCGGGTGTGCCCGCCGGCCAAGGCGCGCTGGCCGGCGGCGATGATCGGATCGGGGGTGGCGAAGTCGGGCTCGCCGACCTCCAGGTGGATGACATCGTGCCCCGCCGCTTCACGCGCTTGAGCGACCTCCAGCAGGCTCATCACCCGGAAGGGTTCTATCCTTTCCAGTCGCGCACTCCAGTGCATTTGAAATTCCTCAATTAGCCTTGCCCCAAGGCGCTGGGACAAAAGCACCATTGTAAGCCGACTCGCCTCGACGACGCAGCGAACTGAGTTGCAAGAGATGTTGCAAAGGCCGCGTTTTTTCGCTAAACAAGCAGACCTTTGGTGAGAAGCTCGCCGCACGTCAGCTATCGATCAGCAGTCACTTAAGTAACGAGGCAGCCCCATGCCAGTAGCAGCCAAGAAGACGGAAGCGCCTAAGAAATTCACCCCGTACGAGCCTGCACCGGGTGAAGAGTACATGAACGAGAAGCAGTTGGAGCACTTCCGGCAGATCCTGCTGGGCTGGAAACAGGAGCTGATGGAGGAGGTCGACCGTACCGTTCGTCATCTTCAGGAAGAGGCGAACAATTATGCCGATCCGGCGGATCGCGCCACCCAGGAAGAGGGTTTCAGCCTCGAGCTGCGTACCCGCGACCGCGAGCGCAAGCTGCTCAGGAAGATCAACGAGACGCTTGACATGATCGATGAGGAAGATTATGGCTTCTGTGAAGCGTGTGGCGTCGAGATCGGCATCCGTCGTCTCGAGGCGCGCCCCACCGCCACGCAATGCGTGGACTGCAAAACACTGGCCGAACTCAAGGAGAAGCAGCTCGGCGGCTGATCTGCCGCCCGAGCCCTGTCTTCCATCGTGACGGGCACCTTCGGGTGCCCGTTCGCGTATCGGCAGGTCACGCACGGGAGATCTCATGGGCGACTATCGCGGCCGTTTCGCACCAACCCCCTCCGGGCCGCTGCACTTCGGCTCTCTGGTGGCGGCACTTGGCAGCTACCTCGATGCCCGTCATCAGGGCGGTGCCTGGCTACTGCGCATCGAAGACATCGACCCGCCACGCTGCCGACCCGGCGCAAGCGACGAGATCCTCCGCCAGCTCGAGGCCTTCGGCCTGCAGTGGGACGGCCCGGTGACCTATCAGCACGCTCGCGACGAGGCCTACCAGCAGGCCCTCGATCACTTGCGCGATATCGGCCTTGCCTACCCCTGCGGCTGTTCGCGCAAGCAGTGGCAAGCGCATGCCGTCTACCCCGGCTGGTGTCGTGACGGGGTACGCGCCCCCGAACGATCCGTCGCCTGGCGTTTGAGAAGTGATCTCGGTCTGCGTCCGGTCGAGTGGCAGGACAGGCTGTTCGGCGCCCAGCACTTTGACCCCGCCGCCCTGGGCGATGTGGTGCTCAAGCGCAAGGATGGGCTCTGGGCCTACCAGCTCGCCGTGGTGGTGGACGATGCTTGGCAGGAGATCACCGATGTGGTGCGCGGCTTCGATCTGCTCGACAACACACCCTGGCAGCGTCAGCTGCAGGTCGCGCTTGGTCTCCCCGAGCCGCGCTACCTTCACCTGCCGTTGATTGTCGGGGCCGATGGTCAGAAGCTCTCCAAGCAGAACCTCGCTCCGGCGCTGCCAAGCCACGGTGACGCCGAAATCCGTCAACTGCTTCATCACGCCCTGCTGGCACTAGACCAGGCCCCCGATGATGCCCAGCGTCAGGCACCGGTAGAGGAGCAGCTGGCCGTTGCGATCGAGCGCTGGTCCCCCTCCCAGTTGCGTGCACAGGCCGAACGCCGCGACGCGACCTGTTAGTATCGTCTTATCGAGGCGCGAACAGGCTATCTCCATGTACGTCTATCGCATCATGCTGTTCCTGGTATTTGGCGGCTACCTGCTATCGCCGCTGTTGATGAGCGGCTGGGTGGTACCGGGCAGCGCCTGGTACCGCCCCTTCGTCATCTGGGGGGCGCTGATTGCCCTCTCTGTGTGGCTCGAGCAGAAGAGGCGACTCGATGAACGCTGATGGGAGCCTTGTGGGTATCGTGCTGCTCGGCGGTGGCTATGTCGCCCTGCTGTTCCTGGTTGCCCTGGCCGTGGAGCGCGGCTTAATTTCGCGGCGAGTCGCCCAGCATCCCGCCGCCTACACCTTGGCGCTGGGAGTCTATGCCAGTGCCTGGGCCATCTATGGCAGCGTGGAGATTGCGAGCGTGGCGGGATATGGCTATCTCGCCTACTACCTGGGCGTGGCCGGCGCCTTTCTATTGGCACCGGTGTTGCTGCTGCCGATACAGCGCATGACCCGCACCTATCAGCTGGCGTCGCTTGCCGACCTGTTCGCTTTCCGCTTCCGCTCACGCTGGGTCGGTACGCTGATCGCCCTGGTCAGCCTGGTGGCGGTGCTGCCGCTGCTCGCCTTGCAGGTCAAGAGTCTGGGCGTCACGCTCTACCTGATGAGCGGCAGCGCTTCGCCTGAGCTGCTGGCGCTGGCGTTCTGCGCGGTAATCGCACTGTTTGCGATGCTGTTCGGTGCCCGTCATACCTCGCCGCAGGCGCGTCATGACGTGCTGCTGGTGACGATCGCCTTCTCATCGCTGGTCAAGCTTACGACCATGCTGGCCATCGGTGGTGTGGTACTGTTCGGTATCTTCCATGGCCCCGCCGACCTGCAAGCCTGGCTCGATGGCCCGGGCGCTGCCGAGCAGGCCACCATCGTTCCCTTCGACTCGGGCCAGTGGCGCACCCTGCTGCTGCTGTTCTTCGCCGCCTCGTTTCTGATGCCGCACATGTTTCACATGACCTTTGCCGAGCCGCTCTCGCGCCACTCGCTGCTACAGACCGGCTGGAGCCTGTCGCTCTATCTGCTGCTCATGGCTCTGCCGGTGCCGTTGATTCTGTGGGGAGCTCAATCTGTCGGTGGCGACAGCGCTGCGCTGGGCAGCGCCTATCTAGCGTTCGGGCTCTCCCAGGCCTGGTGGGTCGATGCACTGGCGTTCATTGCCGGCCTGGCGGCAGCCAGCGCCACCATCATCGTCATCTCCCTGGCCCTCTCCGGGATGCTACTCAATCACCTGGTGCTGGTGGCAAGCCCACCGGTGCGCCAACCGGACCTCTACCGTTGGCTGCGCTGGCTACGACGCGGGCTGATCGTCTTGGTGATACTGGGCAGCTGGCTGCTTTATCGCTTCGTCGGCGTCGAGCACAACCTGACCACCCTCGGCATCACCGCCTTCGTGGGCATGGCCCAGTGCCTGCCCGGCATGCTGGCCGTACTCTACTGGCCGGGGGCCAACCGCAAGGGGATGGTCTCGGGGCTCGCCGTGGGGCTTGCCATCTGGCTACTCGGCCTGTGGCTCCCGCTACTCACCGGGCAGCCGGGGCTGGTACTCATCCCCCCCGGTCTGGAGGCACTGAGCGATCAGCCGAGCTGGTACGTGGTGACACTGGTGGCGCTAGCCGCCAACAGCCTCACCTTCATTCTGGTCTCGCTGATCACCCACACTTCGGAGGGGGAACGAGCCGCCGCCGAAGCCTGCTCGCTGGATGCGGTGGTACGCCCCAAGCGGCTGCCGCTGCTGGCCCTCAATGGCGAGGAGTTCAAGCGCCAGCTAGGACAGGCCCTGGGCAACGACGTCGCTGAGCGCGAGGTGGACCGCGCCCTGCAGACACTGGGGATATCACCCCAGGAGAGCCGGCCCTACGCCCTGCGCCGCCTGCGTGACCGCATCCAGGCCAATCTGTCGGGGCTGATGGGGCCGTCGGTGGCCCAGGACATCGTCGATGCCTTCCTGCCCTATCGCCACGATGGGCGTCGGGCTACCGACGATATCCACTTCGTCGAAAGCCGCCTGGAGGCCTACCGCTCGCAACTGACCGGCCTGGCCCGTGAGCTCGACGGTCTGCGCCGCTATCACCGGCGTACCCTAGCCGAACTGCCTATTGGCCTGTGCGCCTTTGGCGACGATGATGAACTGCTGATGTGGAACGACGCCCTGGCGGAGCTGACCGGCATCAGTAGTGCCAGCGTACTCGGAGCGCACCGCGACAGCCTCCCTGCCCCCTGGAGCGAGTTGCTCGGGCGCATCCTGACCCAGCGACAGAGCCACCTCTACAAGCAGCCGGTAGAGCTGAGCACGGGCTTGCACCACCTGAGCCTACACAAGGCGGTGCTGAGTGGCGGCGATGATGAACGTGGTGGCAGTATCATCCTGATCGAGGATCACAGTGAGATGAAGTGGCTTGAAGACGAACTGGTACATGCCGCGCGCCTGGCCTCGATCGGCCAACTCGCTGCCGGCGTGGCCCATGAGATCGGCAACCCCATCACCGGCATTTCATCGCTTGCCCAGAATCTGCGTTATGACACGAGTGACCCCGAGATTCTGGAGACTGCCGACCAGATTCAGCTGCTGACCGATCGTGTCTCACGCATCGTCAGCTCGTTGATCGGCTTCGCCCATGGTGGGCGCCACGTTCAAGGAGCTCTCTTCAGCGAGGTCGCGCCACGCCAGATCGCCGATGAAGCCCTGCATTTGATCCACCTCGCCCGCTCGGGACATGATGTGGTGTATCGTAACCAGTGCCCCGGCGAGCTGCGGATCTGGGGCGATGCCCAGCGCCTGGTCCAAGTGCTGGTCAACCTGCTGAGCAACGCCCGCGACGCCAGCCCCGACGGGGGCGAAATCGTGATAGACGCCGTCGCCGAGGACCATGGCGTCACGCTCACCGTCACCGACGATGGCCAGGGAATCGACAGCCACATGCGCGACCGCCTGTTCGAGCCCTTCACCACGACCAAGCCCCCCGGCGAAGGGACAGGCCTGGGACTGCCGCTGGTCTACAGCATCGTGGCCGAGCATGGCGGACAGATCCATATCGATTCACCGCCCCCGGGGCGCGAACGCGGCACCCGCATCCGTTTGTGGCTGCCCACCACCAGAGAGGATGGCGACAACCAAGATGAGACGGATTCTGATCGTTGAAGACGAAATCATCATCCGCAGCGCCTTGAAACGTCTGCTGGAGCGCCATGACTACCAGGTGAGCGAGGCCGGTTCGGTGGCCGATGCGCTGGCTCTGGAGCCGCAACGCTTCGACCTGGTGATCAGCGATCTTCGCCTGCCCGGCGATGCCGGGACCGAATTGATCAGACTCTCCGCACCGACTCCAGTGTTGATCATGACCAGCTACGCCAGCATGCGCTCGGCGGTGGATGCGCTAAAGCAGGGGGCCGTGGACTATATCGCCAAGCCCTTCGACCATGACGAGCTGATCGCGACGGTGACCCGGACTCTGCGCTACGCCCTCGAGCCGGCAGCGCAAGCCGACCTCCCTAGCCGTGCGGCAGCGCAGACGATGATCGGCGAGTGTCAGGCCATGCAGGATGTCTATATCCGGATCCGCAAGACCGCCCCGGCGGACGTGACAGTGCTTATCCAGGGTGAGTCGGGCACCGGCAAGGAACTCGTCGCCAAGGCGATTCACTACCAGAGTAAACGCGCCGAGGCGCCGCTGATCTGCGTCAATTGCGCGGCTATCCCCGAAACCCTGATCGAGTCGGAACTCTTCGGCCACGAGAAGGGCGCCTTTACCGGAGCGAGCAACGCGCGCACCGGCCTGGTCGAGGCCGCCGATGGCGGCACGCTGTTCCTCGACGAGATCGGCGAATTGCCTCTCGATGCCCAGGCTCGCCTACTTCGCGTACTGCAGGAGGGGGAGATCCGCAAAGTTGGCTCGATCGAGACGCGTCATGTCGATGTGCGACTGATCGCCGCCACCCACCGCGACCTATGCTCCCTTTCCAAGAGCGGTGAGTTTCGCCTCGATCTCTACTACCGCCTCAATGTGATGCAGATCAACCTGCCACCGCTGCGCGACCGCGAAGAGGATATACTCAAGCTCGCCGACGTGCTGCTCGACGCTGCCTGTCGACGACATGGGCGGGAGGGATTGAAACTGTCACGCTCGGCACGCCGCGATCTATACGGCTACCCATGGCCTGGTAATGTTCGCGAACTCGAGAATGCCCTCGAGCGTGGCGTCATTCTCGCCGAAGGACACCTGATTCATCCAGACGATCTCGGCCTACCCGTGTCGCCATCTCGGCGTGCACCACCACCGCATGGCGATGTGAATACGCGCCATCTTTCTCCCCAGCCGGAGTCGAGCGGCGAACTCGATGGGGAGGACCTCTCGCTCGAGGATTATTTTCAGCATTTCGTCCTCGAGCATCAGGACGTCATGAGCGAGACGGAGCTGGCACAGAAGCTCGGTATCAGTCGCAAATGCTTATGGGAGCGACGTCAGCGCCTCGGCATCCCGCGCAAGAGAAGTACCCGCGGCCGCACCACAGGGTGATTCCCGCCACTCCCCCTGTTACAACCCGACCATGGTCTAAGCGCATCGCTCGCCCCATAAGGATACTTTCCTTCCCCATAGCCGGCATGAAATGCACCACTTGTTACCATCCAACACAGGGTTTGCACCACGAGGCTCTCAAAGCGGTAACACAAGCGCCGTATCTTATAGTCCAAGCGGAACAAAAAAACCGTAACCATCTGTGTAAAAAGATTATTTCCCAGAATGGCACAGCGGCTGCACTAACTAAGTCAAGAAAAACAATATCCGGAACTGCCGGTCGCCACGCTTAAGGCCAACAAGAACAATAGGCGCACCGCAGTACAGCTCGACAGCCAACAACAACAATCTGTCGGGAGAAGACACGTGAATCGCGGTTGTGAGTAACAACAACAAATCGCCGCAGTCACGCTTCGACGCCAATAAATCCAATATCGTCGAAGGTCCGGAAGACAAACCAGGACGCGACGCATCGAGAAAGGGTAAAACAAGAACTCTCCCCTTCAGAGATGCACTTTCGGCAATAAGAACAACAAGCCGAAAGAAGGTAGCCCCCTACCGTCGTGGTTGGATTATTGTTTTGAATACGAGGCGGTTGCCACCAGGAAAGTCAATAATAACAAGATTTTGCTTGCCTGCCGACTCCTTGGCGACTGTGGTGCGTATTCAAGGCGATGCGCCATCACGAAGAAAAAACAGCAGCACGGAAGCTGAACACATGCTTGGGGGAGGCCATATGGCCTCCCCTTATATATTGCGCGCAGTGTCGACCCATGCCTGACTTCTCAGATCGAATAGGTTTCCAAGGTGTCGGTGGTCGGCTACACTTGTATTTTCGCCCATAGCGAGTCGATATCGCTGCATGTTCAAAGGATTTACCCGCTTTCTTCAGCGTCCCGGAGCAGGTTTGAGAACCCTTTTCGCAAGCCAGGATGGCATTTCCGAACCGCCACGGCTACGCGTCATTCCGCGTGACGAACATCCTGTTTCACGCAAACAGTTCAGCGACTCTGCGCTCAAGGTTCTCTATCGTCTGCATAACGCAGGATTTGAGGCCTACCTCGTTGGAGGCTGCATCCGCGACTCGCTACTGGGCAAGACGCCCAAGGACTTCGACGTCGCCACCGACGCCACTCCCGAGCAGCTCCGAGATCTGTTTCGTAACTCCAGGATCATTGGCCGACGCTTTCGCATCGTGCATGTGCGTTTCGGCCGCGATGTGATCGAGGTCACCACCTTCCGCGGGCGACCCAACGACGACCACGGTCAGCACCTTTCGCACCAATCTGATGAGGGACTGCTGCTGCGCGACAATGTCTGGGGCAACATCGAAGAGGATGCCCTGCGTCGTGACTTCACCGTCAATGCCCTCTACTACAATATTGCCGACTTCTCGATTCATGACTGGGCCGACGGGATTCGCGATATCGAGAACCGCACCCTGCGCCTGATCGGCGATCCTGCAACGCGCTACCGCGAGGATCCGGTGCGCATGCTGCGGGCCATTCGCTTTGCCGCCAAGCTCGACTTTCAGCTCGATGTGGCTACGGAGGCGCCGATCCGCGAACTCGCACCGCTACTGCTGCAGATCCCCCCGGCTCGACTGTTCGATGAGATCCTCAAACTCCTGCTGGCCGGCCATGCCCTGAACACCTTCCGTCTGCTTCGCCACTATGGCCTGTTTGCCATGCTGTTTCCGGAAGCCGATGAAGCCATGGTCGAACTGCCCTGGGCCGAGGTACTGTTCGAGCGTGCCCTGGCCAATACCGATAACCGTATCCGTGAGGAGCGCCCCGTTACCCCGGCGTTTCTGTTTGGCGCCCTGTTGTGGCCAGGAGTGACGCAGCGGCTGGCTCGCCTCGAGGCAGAGGGCATGCCCTCCGTCCCGGCGCTGCAGGTTGCCTCTCAACAGGCCGTGTCGCGTCAGCTGCAGCACATCTCGATTCCTAAGCGCTTCAGCTTACCCATGCGCGATATCTGGGACCTTCAGCAGCGCCTGCCCAGGCGCCATGGCAAGCGCGCCTTCCAGACCCGCGACCATCCGCGCTTTCGAGCCGCGTATGATTTTCTGCTGCTGCGTGAAGAGGCCGGCGAGATCGCCCCCGGTCTGGGTCACTGGTGGACGGCCTTCCAAGAAGCCGATGAGCATGAGAAGCGTCGCTTGCTGAATAAAGTTGACAGCGATCCCGCCGGTACCAGTGGGCCGCGCAAGCGCCGTCCACGCAAGCGCCGTCGTCCGTCCGCCCCCTCAAGTCAGAATGAGTGAGGCGAGTCAGCAGCGGGCCTATATCGGCCTTGGCAGCAATCTCGAAGACCCTTACCGGCAGATAATGCGAGCGCTCGAGGCGCTTGACCGTCTGCCGGTGAGTCGCCTGGCGGGGCACTCACCGTTATATGCCAGCGCTCCCCATGGTCCCAAGGATCAGCCCGACTTCATCAATGCCGTGGCCGCCCTCGATACCCGTCTCTCGCCGCTGGCGCTGCTCGACCAGCTGCAAGTGCTGGAACAGCGCCAGCGGCGCAAGCGCCTGCGCCACTGGGGCCCGCGTACCCTCGATCTCGATCTACTGCTCTATGGCGATCGCTGCATCGACCACCCACGCCTGCGCCTACCACACCCTCATATGACCAGCCGTGGCTTCGTGCTGACGCCCCTGGCCAAACTGGCCCCTCATCTATGCTTGCCTGACGGACGCGAGATCGGCCCCCTGGCTCTCGCCCAACACAGCGATGATTTGCGGGAACTGTTACCTCAAAGGTAGAGTTGCCCCTCTTTTGTTACCGTTCCACACTTGGCTCCACCACGGTAACATCGCATGTCACGTCAGCACGACGGCCATCACTTGGCACGTCCACTCAATAATGATGAGATCGAAGCCTATGAAATCGGTCACCCTAGGTACGCTGCAGGCCTGCAAGCGCGCCGGTGAAGCATTTAGCTGCCTGACGGCCTATGATGCCTCCTTTGCCCGCGCCGCAAGCGACGCTGGCATCGAGGTCCTGCTGGTCGGCGACTCCCTTGGCATGGTGCTGCAGGGTCATGCCAGCACGCTCCCGGTCACGCTTGACAATATCTGCTATCACACGCGATGCGCCGCTCGTGGCAAGGGGGCTAGCCTGCTGATGGTCGATCTACCCTTCATGAGCAACTCGAGCCTCGAGCGCCTGCTGCAGGATGCCGGCGAGCTGATGCGCGCCGGAGCCGAACTGGTCAAGGTCGAGGGCGAAGCCTGGATGGCGGAGGGCATTCGCGAGCTGACCCGCCGCGGCGTGCCGATCTGCGCCCACCTCGGCCTCACTCCCCAGACGGTTTATCAACTCGGCGGCTACAAGGTGCAGGGGCGTGAAGCGGAGCGCGCCGAGCAGATCGTCAACGATGCCCGCACTTTGGTCGAGGCGGGCGCTTCGGTCATCCTATTGGAGTGCGTGCCGGCAAGCCTCGGCCGCGCAGTGCGCGATGCCGTGGACGTGCCGGTCATCGGTATCGGTGCTGGCCCGGATGTGGATGGTCAGATACTGGTCATGCACGATGTGCTCGGCGTCACACATGGCCGCACGCCGCGCTTCGTGAAGAATTTCATGGCCGATGCCGACGATATCCCGAGCGCCTTTCGCCGCTACCACGAGGAGGTCAAGGCGCGCCGCTTCCCTGCCGAGGAGCACTGCTTCTGATGCATACGCTCTCTTCCCCCATCGAGTTACGTCAAGTCCTAGCAAGCGCCCGCCGCGAGGGTCGGCGCATCGCCCTCGTGCCGACCATGGGCAACCTCCACCAGGGGCACCTGACCCTGATTGCCGAGGCGCGCGCAAGCGCCGACCTGGTGGTGGCCACGATCTTCGTCAACCCACTGCAGTTCGGTGCCGGCGAGGATCTGGATGCCTATCCCCGCACGCTTGCCGACGATCAGGCCGGCCTGGAGGCGTCGGGCTGCGATCTGCTGTTCACGCCCAATACCGCCGCGATCTACCCTCAGGGGCTTGAGCATCACGCACGGGTCCGGGTACCCATCGTCAGCGAAGGATTGTGTGGCGGTTCACGCCCCGGTCACTTCGATGGCGTGGCCACCGTGGTCGCCATGCTATTCAATCTGGTACAACCGAATATCGCCTATTTCGGCGAGAAGGATTACCAGCAGTTGGCCGTGATTCGCCAACTGGTCGCCGATCTGCACTACCCTATCGAGATCATCGGGGTACCCACCGTGCGCGCCGAGGATGGCCTGGCGCTATCGTCACGCAACGGCTATCTCAACGAGGAGGAGCGCCGCCGGGCACCTGGGCTCTACCGCACGCTCTGCGAGTTGCGTGACGAGTTGCTCGAGGGGCGGGCGCTCTCTGCCGCTCTCGATGAGGCCTTGCGGCGTCTGAGCGAGCGCGGGTTCGCACCCGACTATCTCGAAGTCCGCGCAGCCGATCTCGGGCCGGTCCAGGCACAGACCCGCCAGCTGATCATTCTCGCTGCGGCGCGTCTCGGGCCTACGAGGCTGATCGACAATCTTGCCCTGACTCTTCCCTGATATCGCTGATTCTTCGACTGTCAAGAGAATCGCCCGGTTTCCCACTACACTCAGATGACGAGCGCGGCGGAGCGCGCTCTCCTCAGGCCTACCACCTATTGGCCATTGCCGCAGTGCACAACGCTCTCTTATCCTGAAGAGGCAGTTCCTACAAAATCAAGGAGTCTCCCATGCAAGATGTGGTGATCGTCGCGGCACGCCGCACCGCTATTGGCACCTTCGGTGGCTCGCTGGCCGGTATCGCCGCCAGCGACCTCGGAGCTCTGGTCATCAAGGATCTTCTCGCCCAGACCGGCGTCTCCCCCGACCAGGTGGACGAAGTCCTGCTCGGCCAGGTACTCACCGCAGGTGTTGGCCAGAACCCTGCTCGCCAAGCGGCGATCAAGGCCGGCCTGCCCAGCGGCGTGCCGGCCATGACCATCAACAAGGTCTGTGGCTCCGGCCTGAAGGCGCTGCATCTGGCCACCCAGGCGATTCGCTGTGGTGACGCCGAGCTGATCATCGCCGGTGGCCAGGAGAACATGTCGATGTCACCTCACGTGCTGCCCAATTCGCGCAACGGTCAGCGCATGGGTGATTGGAAGGCCATCGATACCATGGTTCACGATGGCCTGTGGGATGCCTTCAATGACTATCACATGGGCATTACCGCCGAGAACCTAGCCGAGAAGTACGGCATTACCCGCGAGGAAATGGATGAGTTCGCTGCCGCCTCGCAGCAGAAGGCCGCCGCCGCCATCGACGCTGGCAAGTTCAAGGGCCAGATCGTGCCGGTGGAGATTCCTCAGCGCAAGGGGGATTCCATCGTCTTCGATACCGACGAGGGGCCACGCGCCGGCATCACTGCCGACAAACTCGCCGGCATGCGGCCTGCCTTCAAGAAGGATGGCACCATCACCGCCGGTAACGCGTCTTCGATCAACGATGGCGCCGCCGCAGTGATGATCTGCTCGGCCGAGAAGGCCAAGGCGCTGGGGCTCACCCCGCTGGCGCGCATCGCCGGATACGCCAATGCCGGAGTCGATCCGGCCATCATGGGCATCGGTCCTGCCCCCGCGACGCGGCGCTGTCTGGAGAAGGCCGGCTGGTCGCTGGATGATCTCGATCTGGTCGAAGCCAACGAAGCCTTCGCCGCCCAGGCACTCTCCGTCAACAAGGAGTTGGGCTGGGACACCTCAAAGGTCAACGTCAACGGCGGCGCCATCGCCCTTGGCCATCCCATCGGCGCCTCTGGCTGCCGCGTGCTGATCACGCTGCTGCACGAGATGATCGCCCGGGATGCCAAGAAGGGGCTCGCCACGCTATGTATCGGTGGTGGCCAGGGCGTGGCACTGGCCATCGAACGGTAGTCTTTCGCTGCAGAGGAACGCTGCCGCCACTCACAAGCAAAAACGCCCGCGACATCGTCGCGGGCGTTTGCGTCACGTCAGGCGTTCGATCACTCGACGGCGATCTCGGCGGCTTCGAAGGCCGCCTTCTCTTCCGGTGTGATCTCCTTCATGGAGAGCTTCACGCGGTTGCGATTGTCGATATCCAGCACCTTGACGATCACCTCGTCGCCCTCGTTCAGGAAATCGCGCACATCGTTGACGCGCTCCTGGACGATCTGCGAGATGTGCACCAGTCCGTCGGTACCCGGCATGATGTTGATGAAGGCACCGAAGTCGGCGATGCGCACCACCTTGCCCTTGTAGAGCTTGCCGATCTCGGCTTCGGCGGTGATCGCCAGCACCGTGTCGATGGCGCGCTTGGCGGCTGCCTTGTCCTCGGCGTAGATGCGCACCGTGCCGTCATCATCCAGATCGATAGAGGCCCCGGTATCCTCGCAGATCTTGCGGATGGTGGCGCCGCCCTTGCCGATCACGTCGCGAATCTTGTCGGGGTCGATCTTGATGGTCGCCATCGATGGCGCATTTTCCGACACTTCGCTGCGGCTCTGGGCGATGACCCGGTTCATCTGCTCGAGAATCGAGAGACGTGCGTCATGCGCCTGCTGCAGCGCCTGCTCCATGATCTCTTCGTTGATGCCTTCGATCTTAATGTCCATCTGCAGGGCGGTCACGCCCTCGGCGGAGCCAGCCACCTTGAAGTCCATGTCGCCAAGGTGGTCCTCGTCACCCAGGATATCGGTCAACACGGCGAACTTGTCGCCATCCTTGACCAGACCCATGGCGATGCCCGCCACCGGCGACTTGAGCGGCACACCGGCATCCATCAACGCCAGCGAGGTGCCACAGACCGAGGCCATAGAGCTCGAGCCGTTGGACTCGGTGATCTCGGAGACCACGCGAATGGTGTAGGGGAAGTCCGCCTCGGAGGGCAGCATCGCCTGCACGCCACGTCGCGCCAGACGGCCGTGACCGATCTCGCGGCGCTTGGGGCCGCCCATGAAGCCGGCTTCGCCCACACAGTAGGGGGGGAAATTGTAATGCAGCAGGAAGCGATCCTTGCGCTCGCCTTCCAGGGATTCGATAAGCTGTGCATCGCGTAGGGTGCCTAGCGTTGCAATTACCATGGCCTGGGTCTCACCGCGGGTGAAGAGCGCCGAACCGTGGGTCTTGGGCAGCACGCCGACCTCGATATCGAGGGGCCTTACGGTCTTGTGATCGCGACCGTCGATACGCGGCTCGCCACTGGTGACCCGAGCGCGCACCACACGCTTCTCGAGGCTGGCAAAGGCACCCGCCACCTCGTCGGTGCTGAACTTGCCCTCGCCTTCACCGGCAAGCTGCTCGATCGCCTCGGCCTTGGCCGCGGACAGCGCGTCCTGACGCGCCATCTTGTTGGTGATGCGATAGGCATCGCCGATCTTGGCTTCAAAGCCACTCTTCACGGCGTCCTTGAGCGGAACGTTCTCGGCGGCGGGCTGCCAATCCCACTTGGGCTTGCCGGTCTGCGCCACCAGCTCGTTGATGGCGCCGATCGCGACCTGCATCTCCTCGTGGGCGAACAGCACTGCGCCCAGCATTTCGTCTTCCAGCAGCTCCTTGGCCTCGGACTCGACCATCAGCACGGCCTTGTCGGTACCGGCCACCACCATGTCCAGCTCGGACGTGACCAGCTCTTCAACGGTCGGGTTGAGGAAGTAGCCCTGGTCTTCGTTGAAGCCAACCCGCGCCGCACCGATCGGGCCATTGAAGGGCAGGCCGGAGATAGCGAGTGCCGCCGAGGTACCCAGCATCGCCGCGATATCCGGGTCGTGGTTACGATCGGTGGAGAGTACGGTACAGATGATCTGTACCTCGTTCATGAACCCCTTGGGAAAGAGCGGGCGAATCGGGCGGTCGATCAGCCGCGAGGTGAGCGTCTCTTTCTCAGTGGGACGCCCTTCGCGCTTGAAGAAGCCACCGGGAATCTTGCCAACGGCATAGGTCTTTTCCTGATAGAACACCGCTAGCGGGAAGAAATCCTGACCTGGCTTGAGCTCTTTTTTGCCGACCACGGTACACAGCACCACGGTGTCGTCCATGGTGACCTGGACGGCGGCGGTCGCCTGGCGAGCGATACGCCCCGTTTCGAGAGTGACGGTGCTGCGACCGTACTGAAAGCTTTTCTTGACCGGATTCACGGTAACGTCCTTCAACTTGTCTGCATCATGTTTGGGTCGATTTTGACTCGGCCATCATTTTAGGGGCTCGCGCCCTCAAGGGCCAACTATTGGCGAGGCAAGGTCCCTTGAACGCAAAATGGGCAGCCCTCTGGGCTGCCCATCCTGTCCATCCGAACGGCGTCGATCAGCGACGCAGACCCAGACGCTGGATCAGTGCCTGATAGCGCTCGAAATCCTTGCGCTTCAAGTAGTCAAGCAGCTTGCGGCGCTGGTTGACCATGCGGATCAGGCCACGACGCGAGTGGTGATCCTGCTTGTTGGTCTTGAAATGGTCCTGCAGACCATCAATGTTGGCGCTCAGCAGAGCCACCTGAACTTCGGGGGAACCGGTGTCGTTGTCGCCACGGCCGAATTCGTTGACGATCTCGGCCTTCTTTTCAGCGGTCAGTGCCATCTGTCTCTCCAGTAAGCAATATGCCTAGATGATAAATGTCGAAGACCACGCATATTTGCAGTCTTCACGCCTGCGTCCTGCCGCCTCTGACGACAGGTCACGGGTTGCTTCACGCTCCAGCGGCAACGCCGGTGGAGGTATCCAGCAGACGCCGGGGTGCGATTTCCCCCGCCGCCTTGATCATGACCAGGCCCAGAAAGGCCTCGTCACGGTAGAGTCTTACCAGGCTCTGAGCTGGTAATTGGCCAGTATCGGCCCTGCCCACCTGGCCCTGCAAAAGCCGTGCGGCCTGCACGTCATCGACATGCAGCGACGGCAAATGCCTCACCAGTATGTCGACCGGCAGTAGCCTCGCTTCGCGTTGATGCTGATCGACAAGTGCTTCGAGCGAGTCGAGGCCATACATGTCGTCCGCCACGAAGGGGCCGGTTTTGAGGCGCCTGAGCGCAGTGATGTGCGCCCCGCAGCCCAGCTCGCGGCCGATATCCTCGGCCAGAGTACGAATGTAGGTGCCCTTGCTGCAGGCCACCTCGAGGTCGAACACCTCGTCGCCCTGCGCAAGAAGGCGCGTATCATAAACCCTCACGCGCCTGACTGCACGTTCGATCGTCTTGCCCTGCCTTGCCAGTTCATAGAGCGGTCGACCCTGATGCTTCAGCGCCGAGTACATCGGCGGCACCTGCTCGATTTCGCCCCGAAAACGGGCCAGCACCCTTTCCAAGTCGCTGCCGGTATAGCACGGCACCGCATGGCGCTCGATCACTTGTCCCTCGGCATCGCCGGTGTCGGTCACTTCACCCAGTTTGACGCGGGTTCGATAGACTTTGTCGGCCTCAAGCAGATGCGCCGAGAACTTCGTCGCCTCGCCGAAGCAGATCGGCAGCAGCCCGGTGGCCATCGGATCCAGCGTCCCGGTGTGGCCGGCCTTCTGCGCCTGGAACAGACGTCGCACGCGTTGCAGCGCATGATTACTCGACATGCCTTGGGGCTTGTCGAACAGCAGTACGCCATTGATCGGCAAACCGCGACGCCGTCGCGCCATCAGCGCGGCTCCTCGCCACCATCCTCAGGGACATCATCGTCCTGACGCGCACGATCACTGGCCACTGCCTGCTCGATCAGCGATGACAGCTGCTGACCCCGCACCACGCTCTCGTCGTAATGAAAGCGCAGCTCCGGCACGTGACGCAGCTTGATGCGCCGGGCAATCTGGGTGCGCAGGAACCCCGCGGCTCGCTTGAGCACCTTGAGATTCTCCTTGATCCGCTCGGCATCGTTCTCGCCAAGCAGCGTCACATGGACATCGGCATAGCCGAGGTCACGGCTGACCGTGACCCCACTGACGGTGACCATGCCCAGGCGCGGATCCTTGACTTCGCGCTGGATGAGCACCGCCAGCTCCTGCTGCAACTGGTCGGCCACTCGATCGGTTCGCTTGAACTCACGCATGCGCGTCTCTCCTGGCTCGGCTTACAGGCTACGCTCGACCTTGATCTGGTCGAAGACCTCGATCTTGTCGCCCGCCTGGACGTCATTGTAGTTCTTGACGCCGATGCCGCACTCCATGCCATTACGCACTTCGTTGACGTCATCCTTGAAGCGACGCAGCGACTCGAGCTCGCCTTCGTAGATCACCACGTTGTCGCGCAGCACGCGGATCTTCTTGCTGCGATAGACGGTGCCCTCGACGACCATACAGCCGGCCACGGCACCGATCTTCGGCGCGCGGAAGACGTCGCGAACCTCGGCCACGCCGATGATTTCTTCCTTCCACTCCGGCGCCAGCATGCCGCTCATCGCCTGCTTGACCTCGTCGATCAGCTGGTAGATGACGCTGTAGTAGCGCAGATCCAACCCTTCACGCTCGATGATCTCGCGGGCCGACGCGTCGGCGCGTACGTTGAAGCCGACCACGATGGCGTCACTGGCCAATGCCAGGTTGGCGTCGGTACCGGTGATACCGCCCACCCCAGAAGAAACCACAGCGACCTGAACCTCGCCGGTGGAGAGCTCCTCGAGCGCCCCTTTGATCGCTTCCAGCGAACCCTGCACGTCGGCCTTGAGGACGACATTGACCTTGGCCACCTCGTCCTGGCCCATCTGGCTGAACATGTTCTCCAGCTTGGCCTTCTGCTGACGCGCCAGGCGCACCTCGCGGTACTTGCCCTGACGGAAGTTGGCGACTTCACGCGCCTTCTTCTCGTCGGCCACAACCATGAAGTCGTCACCGGCGTCCGGCGTACCGTCGAGGCCTTGGATCTCCACCGGCATCGCCGGGCCGACCGTCTCGACCTGCTGGCCGAGCTCGTTGGTCAGCGCACGCACACGACCATAGTGCAGGCCGGCGAGCACGATATCGCCGCGCTTCAGGGTACCGTTCTGGACCAGCACGGTGGCCACCGGGCCGCGACCCCTGTCGAGACGCGACTCGACCACCACGCCCTTGGCGGGCGCTTCCGGGACGGCCTTGAGCTCGAGTACCTCGGAGACCAGCAGGACCGCCTCGAGCAGTGCATCGATGCCTTCTCCGGTCTTCGCCGAGACGTGCACGAACTGGGTGTCGCCCCCCCACTCCTCGGAGATCACGCCGTGCTGGGAGAGCTCGTTGCGGATCCGGTCGAAGTCGGCGCCTTCCTTGTCGATCTTGTTGACCGCGACCACGATCGGCACTTCCGCTGCCTTGGAGTGCTCGATCGCCTCGATGGTCTGAGGCATCACGCCATCATCGGCGGCGACCACCAGGATCACCACGTCGGTGGCCTTGGCACCGCGAGCACGCATGGCGGTAAACGCCGCGTGGCCCGGGGTATCTAGGAAGGTCACGCCACCATGCTGATCTTCCACATGGTAGGCACCGATATGCTGGGTGATGCCACCGGCTTCGCCGGTGGCGACCTTGGCCTTGCGGATGTAGTCGAGCAGCGAGGTCTTGCCGTGGTCGACGTGACCCATGACCGTGACCACCGGCGCGCGGGTGATCTCCTCGCCCTCGTAGGAGATGCCTTCGAGCATTTCGGTCTCGAGGGCATCGTCCTTGATCAGCTTGGGCGTGTGGCCCATCTCCTCGACGACGATTGCCGCGGTATCCTGATCGATGGTCTGGTTGATGGTCACCGCGGCACCCATGGTGAACATCGCCTTGATCACCTCGTTGGCCTTGATCGACATCTTGTCGGCAAGCTCGGCCACGCTGATCGATTCAGGAATCGTCACTTCGCGCACGATAGGCTGGGTCGGCTTCTGGAAGCCGTGCTTGCCACCGCTGCTGCTGCTATCGCGTCCGCCACGGCGAGTCCCGCGACGCTCGGCGCGCTTGACCTTCTTGCCGCCACCCCCACGGCGACGCTCGTCGCGCTCGCTGCGATCGTCATCGTCCTGACGGCCCTTCTTGGCAGCCGTCTTCTTGGGTGGTGCCGTACGGCGGTCGCTACGACCCTCCTTGGGCGGCGCCGGCGGCTGATCGGCATCGCTGGGCTGGTCATCGAGAACCGGCACCGATACCTCAGGTGCCCTCGCCTCGGGTACCGGCTCAGGCTCGGCAGCCTTGGCCGACTCCACGCGCGCCGCTTCCTCGGCGGCCTTGGCCTGGGCAGCGCTCTCCGCGGCTGCCTCGGCCTCGACCCTGGCCTGCTGCTGCGAGTTGGCCATGTCGCCGACCAACTGGCGCGGCCCGCTCTCCTGCACCGGCTCCGGCGCGGGCTCTTCCTCGGCGCGCTTGACGTAGGTGCGCTTCTTGCGCACCTGAACCTCGATGGTCTTGCCGCGCTCGCCGGTCTTGATCCGACTCTTGGTCTGGCGCGTCAAGGTGATGCGATTCTTGACGCCGCGACCACCCCCGTGGCTTGTGGTCAGGTGGTCGAGCAGGCGTTGCTTGTCCTCTTCGGACACCGCGTCGCCCTCGGACTTGTGTGGCAGTCCGGCCTCTTTCATCTGTTCCAGCAGGCGGGGGACTTCGCGTCCCACCTTCGCTGCAAAATCCTTAACGGTCATTTCTGACATTACGACCCTCCTGAGCCCGTGACCTGATTACTGTTCGCTCTCGAACCAAGGCGCACGGGCAGTCATGATCAATGCCGCGGCGCGCTCCTCGTCCACGCCTTCGATATCCTTGATATCGTCAACGGACTGCTCGGCAAGATCCTCCATCGTGACCACACCCCGGCTAGCCAGGATGAAGGCCAGATGACGCTCCATACCCTCCATCTCGAGCAGATCGTCGGCGGGCTGTGCGCCGTCGAGCTGCTCTTCGGAGGCGATTGCCAGGTTCAACAGCTCGTCTTTCGCGCGTGCACGCAGCTCTTCGACGAGATCCTCGTCGAATTCATCGATCTCAAGCATCTCTTCAAGCGGCACGTAGGCGATCTCTTCAAGAGAGGTGAACCCCTCCTCGACCAGCACCCGTGCCAATTCATCGTCGATTTCCAAGTGGTTGATGAAGTGCTCCACCAGGCTATCGATTTCCTGCTCGCGCTTGCCCTCGGCCTCCTCTTCCGTCATTACATTGAGCCGCCAGCCCGTCAGTTCGGATGCCAAGCGCACGTTCTGTCCACTACGGCCGATGGCCTGGGCAAGATTGTCCTCGGCGACGGCGACATCCATCGAGTGGCTGTCTTCGTCGACGAGAATGGAGCCGACATCCGCCGGCGCCATGGCATTGATCACCAGCTGGGCGGGGTTGTCATCCCAAAGGATAATATCCACTCGCTCATTCTGCAGCTCGGTAGAGACCGCCTGCACACGCGAACCGCGCATGCCGACACAGGCCCCGACCGGATCGATACGGCGATCGTTGGTCTTGACCGCGATCTTGGCTCGGGAGCCAGGGTCGCGGGCAGCACCCTTGATTTCGATGAGCTGCTCGGCAATCTCCGGCACCTCGATCTTGAACAGCTCGATGATCAGCTCGGGGCAGGTGCGTGACAGGATCAGCTGCGAGCCACGCGCGTCTGCGTCAACCTTGACCAGCAGGGCACGCACACGCTCGTTCATGCGGTAGCGCTCGCCGGGGATCATCTCGCTACGCGGCAGAAAGGCTTCGGCATTCTCGCCAAGATCGAGGATCAACCCCTCGCGGGTGGTCTTCTTGACGATACCGGCCACCAGCTCGCCTTCACGCTCGGCGTATTGGCGCACCACCTCGGCACGCTCGGCCTCGCGCACCTTCTGCACGATGACCTGCTTGGCGGTCTGCGCGGCAATGCGACCGAAGGCGGCGTTCTCGATGCGCTCCTCGACCACATCGCCAAGGGCCAGAGGGGGATCGCGGCGCTCGGCGTAGCTGAGCTTGATCTGGGCATCGGGGCCGTCGAAATCATCGTCCTCGACCACTTCCCAGCGCCGGAATGTCTCGTAATCGCCAGTGGTGCGATTGATCTTGACCCGGACGCTGACTTCCTGATCCTCGAAGCGCTTGCGGGATGCGCTCGCCAAGGCGGCTTCCACTGCCTCGAAAATCACATCCCGGGGCACGCCCTTCTCGTTCGAGATCACATCAACGACCGCCAGAATCTCTTTGCTCATGCCTTTGCCTCGCCAGAAAACCAGTCCTTATGCATCTGCATCGATCTACTCCTCGCTCTCAGTCGTCGAACTGGGGCACAACGCGTGCCTGATCGATACCTTCGATGGGAAAGCAGTACTCCTCGCCATCGACATGCACGAGTATCTCGTCGCCCTCGATGCCAGCCAGGAGACCCTGATACTTGCGCCGTCCGTCAAACGACGAGCGTAGCTTGAGCGCCACGACATGGCCCTTGAAGCGCTCGAAATGATCGAGCGTGTAGAGCGGCCGGTCCAGGCCCGGCGACGACACCTCAAGGCGATATTCGCCGGCGACCGGTTCCTCGACGTCGAACACCGCACTCACCTGACGGCTGATATCCGCGCAGTTCTCCACCGACACCCCGTCCGGACCATCGATATAGATCACCAGCCGAGAGTGCTTACCCTGGGCAAGATAGTCGATTCCCCATAGCTCGAAGCCCATGGAAGCGACTACCGGTTCAACAAGCGCGTAGAGCGCGGCGTCCTTGATTGACACGACGAAAACTCCTACAGCCGTTGCGTCAGGCACCTGGCCGGGAGATGAAGGGGAGCTAGGTGACTGCTTGGCGTGTGATCCACACCGGCTGTTAACGATTGAACGGCTAACAGTTGAGCTGCTAACAAAAAGCCCCTTCACTGGAAGGGGCCTTTTACAAGAAACCTTTATCACCACTGGCCGTTTGGCCAAATGGTAGCGGGGACCGGATTTGAACCGATGACCTTCGGGTTATGAGCCCGACGAGCTACCAGACGTCGGTGTGATCCGCCTTGACGCGAATCTTGACGTTGTAGTCGATGACGCGTTTGACCGCGACGAGGATCTTCATAGGCAATTCTCCCGATTCGTTTCAGCAGCCTGAGTTAAGTCGCTAATTAATTCTGCATTGCAAAACTAAATTTCATTTTATAAAGACGATAAAAAACTGCAGCACTGCGGTCAAGCCTCGCCACGACGATCACTAGGGAGCGAACAGGAACCAGACGGCCAGCAGGGGAATACAGGCCAGCAGGAATCGCGCATTCCAGCGATAGCCGATGCGCGTCGATGCGACACCGGTGAAGCGCGACAGGATCAACATCGAGGCAGTCATCGGCGAAGACATCATCGACAGCGCCCAGCCCGCCATCAGCGAAGCACCGATCAGCGCAGGCGACAGCGCTTCAATGGGTAACACCGGCAACAGGCCGACGGTCAGCGTCACGGTAACGATGGGATTGACGCCGACCTGGGCCAACACCACCACCATTAGCATCGCCAACACGGCATTGGCTGCTCCCAGCGGCTCGAGCACCGCTACCAGCGGCCCCAGGCTTGCCAACGGGACCAGCGCCACGCACAAGTGACCGAGATAGCCCGCCGCCCCCAGCACTACCACCTCGTTGCCAATGGGTGCCAGCAGCCACGGCAATTGTCGATGCAGGCTGGCCAGCGCCGCCGGCATACCGAACATGCCGAGCCGACGTCGCTGCCAGGCAAGCCAGGCGAACGCACCGAGCGGGGCCCCCATCAAGGCGGCGATGGGCAGCCGAACCTCCAGCATCCAGGCCAGCAGAAACACCAGTGACACGATCCCCAGCAGCAGCAGGCAGAACCACCCCAAAGGCGCTAGCGAAGGAACCCTCTGTGATGCATGTCGCGCGGCGGGGTGCGGACCGGTGAGATGATCGATTCCCCAACCCACCAGGAAGATGACCAGCGCCGCTCCGATCACGTAGGGTGCCAGATCGAGCCAGAGTAGCTCGGGCAGGCTGGAGAGCACGACCGCCACCCCGATGCCCATGGGCGAGATCAGCGGCGCCAGCGAGAAACCGCGCAACAAGGCTAGCATCATCCGACGTTGGCGCGCCTGCTGTACCCAGGCGCGCCCTTGGGCTGCCGCCAGGGTGTTGCTCTTCTCGATCATGCCGGCAAACAGGTTGAGCACGCCAATGTTGAGGATGATGCCGAACAGCGCCGAGCCGGCGGAGAGGATAGGGTATCGCCGCCCCGGGGGTTGCAGCAGCATGGCTTCGCCGCAGCGACGTACCAGCCGTGAGCGGTAGGCCGGCAGGCGCAACAGGCTGAGTGCCACCACGAAGGTGGCGAAGAAGGCGAAGCGGCCGGCCGCCTCGAACAGCAGCCGGCCAGGGGTATCGCTACGCCATAGCACGACCAGGCTCAGTGTCGCAGCGGCCACGAGCAGGCAACGAGCCATGAACGAGAGTTGCCCCACCAGAGTGACCAGGTAGGCGGTCAGCGCCATTACCGCAAGGCCCTGCATCCACGTGCTGGTAAATACCAAGTGGCCCAGGGTCGCCAGGGTAACCAGCGCCAGCAGGCCGGCGCGTTGCCGCGCCACTGTCACTCGGCCATGCCTTCCGGCGATTCGCTTCCGCTGCGCCGTCGGAACGAACCTTCGGCGATGGCCAGCAGTTCATCCTGTGCAGCAGTGACCTCGCCGCTCGCCATGTAGACCTTGCGCCCGCCACCGCGCACCCGGCCGGTGGCCCGCAGTACGCCGAGCCCAGCGGGACCCACGAATGTCGTCGTCAGCGACAGGGTCATGCCACGGCGAACCCGGCCAGGAACATCGCAATAGAGCCCGGCCAGGCTCAGGGCGCTATCGAGCATGGAGGTGAGCACACCGCCGTGAACGATACCGCTGCGGTTGAGGTGGCGCTCGTTGGCCACCAGCTCGACCACGGCGATCCCCGCCGACCACTCCACCACACGCATGCCGAGCAGCTCGTGGTAGCCCATCAGCGCCGACGGAACACCTTCGCTCATTCGGCTCCCTCCCGGCCGGCCAAGTCGCGCAGGCGTCCCTTGAGGATCTTGCCGCTGGCAGTGGCCGGCAGCACGTCCATCAACACCAGTTGCGTAGGTCGCTTGTACGGGGCCAGGCGCTCGGCGATGAAAGCCTTGAGCTCATCCTCTCGGAGCGTGGCGCCGGGCTCGCACTGGACGAAGGCGACCACTTCCTCGTTGCCGGCCACCTGGCGTCCCACCACCGCCGACAGGGTGATATCCGGATGTTCGTTGATCACTGCCTCGACGTCGGGAGGATAGATGTTGAAGCCGGAGCGAATGATCAGCTCCTTGCTGCGGCCGACGATATAGAGCTGATCACCCTCATCGAAGCGGGCGATATCGCCGGTGTTGAGCCAGCCCTCTTCAGTGAGGCAGGCGCGGGTAGCGGCCGACTGGCGAAAGTAGCCTTTCATCACGTTGGGACCACGCACCCAGAGTTCGCCGACGCCTTCATGGGTAGGCTCACCCTCGCCGGCCTCACCCAGCGCCTCGAGCCGATACTCCAGAAGCGGCAATATGCGGCCCACGGTATTGCTGTCGAAGCGGTCGTCGATGCGCGTCTGGCTGATGGTCGGGCTCGCCTCGGTGAGGCCATAGCCGTTGTGCAGCGTCAGTCCGAACAGCGCCTGGACCCGCCCCTTGAGGTCGCTGTCGAGCGGCGAGCCGCCGGCCGAGATATAGCGCAGTTCGGGAGCGGCGAGAGGACGCCCCTCGCGGCGCAGAAACTCAAGCGTGCGCGCGAACATCGCCGGCACCCCCTGCAGCACGGTGATACGCTCATGCTCCAACGCCTCGAGCATGACGGCAGCGTCGAAGCGCGGCACGGTATAGAGACAGGCACCGTTGTAGAGCGAGCCCATGCACACCGACGACAGGCCGAATATGTGAGACATCGGCAGCACACCATAGACGCGCTGGCCCTGACACAGGTGGCGCATGCCCCCCGAGAGCGTGGCGATGAACAGGATACCGCGATGGGTCAGCATCACGCCCTTGGGCGTGCCGGTGGTCCCGGAAGTGTAGATCATCGCCGCGACCTGGTCGGCGCCACTAGCCGCGACCGGCTCCGGCGTCACCTCGGCCAGCGGCGAAAGCCGCAGCCGGCCCAACGAGGGATGCTCATATGTCTCGGCGCCATTGCGCTCGCCGAGGGTCTCGGCATCCGGCGACGCTTCGCTGGTGTAGAACACCCGGCGCGGTTGGCAGTTGTCGCGGATGGCATCGATCTCCTGGGCCGAGAGCCGCGAATTGACGATGGCCACCCAGACGTCGCGTTCGCTCGCCGCCAGAAGCAGCACGACCAGTGCGCGGCAGTTCTCGCTCACGGTCATGATGCGATCGCCCGGACGAATCCCCAGCGTATCGAACCACTCGGCGGCGGCGCGAATCTCGCGCCCCAGCTCGGCGTAGCTCCAGCGGACCTCGCCATCGACCAGCGCCGGCTGATCGGCCAGGCGCTCGGCATTATCCAGTACGCGGCTACTGAGGCGCTCGGGCAGTTCGGCTACCAACTCGCTGGCCCAACGGCCGAAGATAATCTCATCGGGCGCCCGGCGTGTCACCGAAAGTGCCATCAGCTCGCCTCCCGCACCATGTTGCGTGCGATCACCACTTGCTGGATCTGGGTGGTACCTTCATAGATGCGGAACAGGCGCACGTCGCGATAGAAGCGCTCCACCGCGTACTCGGCCATGTAGCCGGCACCGCCGTGAATCTGTACCGCACGATCGGCCACCCGCCCCACCATCTCAGCGCAGAACAGCTTGCAGCACGAGGCGAGTGTGGACACATTCTCGCCAGCATCCTTGCGCCTGGCGGCGTCGAGCACCATGGTACGCCCGGCATAGGTCTCGGTCTTGCTATCGGCAAGCATGGCTTGGATGAGCTGATGATCTGATAGCGCCGAGCCGAATTGCTGTCGTTCCATGGCATAGCGCAAGGACTCCTCGACCAGCCGCTCAGCCACGCCAACGCAGACAGCGGAAATATGCAGCCGCCCACGGTCGAGCACCTTCATGGCAGTCTTGAAGCCCTGCCCCTCCTTGCCCCCGATGATGTTTTCCGCAGGGACACGGCAATTATCGAAGATGATATCGCAGGTGTGCGCCCCTTTCTGGCCCATCTTCTTGTCAGCTGGGCCACGCTTCAGCCCCGGCGTATCGCCTTCGACAATAAAGGCCGAGATGCCTCCTGCACCCTTGTTGTTCGGATCGGTGCGTGCCATCACGGTAAACAGATCGGCCTCGGGACCATTGGTGATATAGCGCTTGGTGCCGTTGAGCACGAAGTGGTCGCCGTCATGTACCGCGGTCGTGCGCAGGCTGGCGGCGTCGGAGCCGGAATCCGGCTCGGTCAGGCAGAAGGAGCTGAGAATCTCGCCCGTGGCCAAGCGTGGCACATACTTGGCCTTCTGTTCCGGCGTGCCGTCGATGAGGATCCCCTGGGCGCCGATGCCGTTGTTGGTACCAAAGACCGAGCGGAAGGCCGGCGAGGTCCTGCCTATCTCCATCGCCACCAGCGACTCCTCCTCCATGGTCAGGCCCAGGCCGCCATACTCCTCCGGTATCGACAGGCCAAAGAGGCCCATCTCCTTCATCTCCTCGAGAAGTTCAACGGGAACGGCATCATCTTCCGCCAGTCGTGACTCATTAGGTATCAAGCGCTCGCGCACGAAGCGAGAAATGGTATCGACGAGCTGATTGAGAAGTTCCGGATCGCGGATCATGGCGTGTCCTCGCGGAGTTGGGATGAACTGAGTCGCGGAATAAGTCTTATTGGGTTGTTCCGCATGGCAAAATTTACGCCCACATTGCTTGTCAGGCACTTTTGCATAGCCTAGGATGGCCGTCAATAAACGAAATGTCATTTTGCTTTGCGGAACACAAACCCCTCAGGCTTCCCTATCACTCCTAACCGTGAGGAAACCGTTGTCATGTCGAATGAGTCTTCCCCAACTTCCAGCGCCCCACCCCCTTTCAAGACATTAGGCATCGTCGGCACTGGTGCCATGGGCCGGGGTATCGCCCAATTGGCGGCCCAGGCGGGTCTTACCGTCTATCTTCATGACACTCGGGAAGTCGCCGTACAGGAAGCGAAGGAGTTCATTGTCAGTCTATGGGCGCGAGGTGTTGAAAAGCAGCGGCTGAGCGAATCCGACGCTGCGCGTTATAGCGCCAGTCTCAAGGAAGCCAATACCCTCGCCGAGATGGCCGATTGCGACATCGTTGTCGAAGCCATCGTCGAGAAGCTCGAGGCGAAGCAGACCCTGTTCCAGCAGCTCGAGGAGATTCTCGACGACCAGGCAGTGCTCGCCACCAACACCTCGTCGCTCTCAGTGACCGCCATTGCCTCGGCCTGCCGCCATCCACAGCGCGTGATCGGCTTTCACTTCTTCAATCCCGTGCCATTGATGAAGATCGTCGAGGTGATCCCGGGGCTGCGCACCGCAAGCGATGTGGCCGACAAGGTCGAAGCTCTGGGCCAGGCCATGGGGCACTTCACGGCCCGTACCACCGATACGCCCGGATTTCTGGTCAATCACGCCGGTCGCGCCTTCGGCACCGAAGCGCTGCGCATCCTGGGCGAAAGCGTAACGGACCACACGACGATCGACCGCATACTAGTCGATCAGGGCGGGTTTCGGATGGGCCCCTTCACGCTGCTAGATCTCACCGGGCTCGACGTATCCCATGCAGTAATGGAGTCCATCTACCACCAGTATTATGAAGAGGCGCGCTTTCGCCCTTCACCGTTGACGCGCCAACGGCTAAGTGCTGGCCTGCTCGGTCGCAAAAGTGGCGAAGGTTTCTATCGTTATGTCGATGGCAAGCCCCAGGTCGCTGACGAACCACCGGCACCTCGGACTGCCTCTCGCTCTGTCTGGATCAGTCCTGAGGACATAGCTGCCCATCGTGCCCTAGCCAATGTGGTGTCAGCGGCCGGATGGCCGTTGGAAGAGGCTTCGAGACCCAGCAGCGAGGCATTATGCCTGCTGACACCACTGGGTGAGGACGCGACTCGGTGCGCGCTTCGTCAAGACCTGGATGCCGGCCGCTGTGTGGCCGTCGACATGCTTGGCAGCCTCGGCACGCGACGCACCCTGATGACCACCCCCGCTACCCGAGACGAGATTCTCGACGCGGCCCTGACGTTACTCGGCCATGACGGCACGCCAGTCAGCACTCTCAACGACAGCAACGGCTTCGTGCTGCAGCGGGTGGTGGCGTGCATTGTCAACGTCGGCTGCGAGATTGCCCAGCAGGGCGTGGCCGAGCCACAGACCATCGATCGTGCCGTGGAGCTGGGCCTGGGTTATCCCCACGGCCCGTTGGCCATGGGTGATCACTACGGTAGCCAGCGCATCCTGACCATCCTCGACAATATGCTGGATGCCAGCGGTGATCCACGTTATCGGGCCAGCCCATGGCTGAGGCGCCGCGCGACGCTTGGCCTGCCACTAACCACTCCCTGATCTGGAGACTCTTCATGCAAGATGCCTATATCTTCGATGGCCTGCGCACGGCCTTTGGTCGTCACGGTGGTAGCCTGGCCAGCATTCGCCCCGACGAACTGCTGGGCCACACCTTGAAAGCGCTGGTCGAGCGTAACGACTTTGCCCCCGAAGACTATGAAGAAGTCCTGGCTGGCTGCACCAACCAGGCCGGTGAAGACTCGCGTAACGTGGCTCGCCATGCAGGCTTGCTGGCAGGGCTGCCAATAGAAGTGGCCGGGCAAACCGTTAATCGCCTGTGCGGCAGCGGCCTGGCCGCGATGATCGATGCAGCCCGGGCCACGCGGCTAGGGGAAGGCGAGCTATTTCTTGCAGGTGGAGTCGAATCGATGTCTCGGGCCCCGTATGTCCTAGGCAAGGCAGACTCCCCTTTTGCGCGTAACCAGCCGCTATACGATACCGTCATCGGTTCGCGCTTCCCCAATTCCTGGCTCGCCAAGAAGTATGGTAGCCATAGCATGCCCGAAACTGCCGACAACGTTGCTCACGACCTCGGACTGGGACGTGAGGAAAGTGATGAATTCGCGGCCCGTTCTCAAGCACGCTATGCCGAAGCACTCGCCAGGGGCTTCTACGATGATGAGATATTTGGTATCGAGGTCCCCCAAGGGCGGAAACTGCCAGCGCAACTGGTCGACAAGGATGAGCATCCACGCCCGGGCAGCGATGCCGCCAAGCTTGCCAAGCTCGGCACGCTGTTCGAGGGAGGCGTAGTAACGGCTGGTAATGCCTCGGGGCTCAACGATGGTGCCGCAGCGCTCATCGTCGGTAGCCGTGCCGCTGGCGAGCGTGCGGGGGTCATGCCTCGAGCACGCATCGTTGCAAACGCTGTCGCGGGGGTTGCACCTCGGGTCATGGGCCTGGGGCCGGTACCGGCATCGCAAAAAGTCTTGACCCGCGCCGGCATGCGTCTCGGCCAAATGGATGTCATCGAAATAAATGAAGCCTTCGCGGTACAAGTGCTGGGCTGCGTCAAGCAGCTTGGACTGGATGCCGATGATAGCCGTCTCAACGCCAACGGCGGCGCTATTGCCATTGGCCATCCCTTGGGAGCCTCGGGGGCTAGGCTGGCCCTGACCGCGCTGCGTCACTTGGAAGCCAGCGGCGGCCGCTTTGCCTTAGTCACCATGTGCATTGGAGTCGGACAAGGCATCGCCTGTATTCTCGAGCGCCTCGACTGATGGGATCGGCGAGGCCCGCCAACTGGGCTTCGTCGCCTTCGATAAAGGTTATATGCGATACTTCGCCCTATTAAAAATTCGGCACAGGGAATGCGAATGAACAACCCCGCCCCTCTCGATGACGACCAGTCGCTGCCGACCAAGGACCGTAATTTCGTCACTGCCTTGGCACGCGGTCTCGAGCTACTGCGCGCCTTTGGCGCAGGCGAGGAGTATCTGGGCAATGCCGAACTATCGAGTCGTACCGGGATCCCCCGCCCGACCGTTTCGCGGCTGACTTATACACTGACTCAGCTGGGCTATCTCAAGCACAACACCCGACTGGAAAAATATCGACTCGGCCCAGGCATTCTGGCACTGGGTTACCGCTTTCTCGCCAATCATGGCATCCGTGAAATCGCCCGCCCGTTCATGCAGCAGATGGCCAATGCCACTGATTGCAACGTCAGCCTGGGCGCTGCCGACAAGACCTCAATGGTCTATCTCGAGGCGTGTCACGGTAGCGGACCGTTGATAATACGGCTGGAAACAGGATCACGCCTACCCATGGCGACGTCTGCCATCGGCCGTGCCTGGCTATGCGGACTCCACGAAGAGCGCCGCGACGCCGTCATGAGGGAGCTCGCACAGGCGTATGGAGAGGAGTGGGCAACGCTAGAAGCGGGAATTCTAAAGAGTCAGGAGGAGTACGACCGCTATGGCTTCTGTCTCTCGGAAGGGGACTGGCAGACTGACATCAGTGCGGTAGCAATGCCGCTGATCCTTGAAGACGGTGCCGAAGTCATGGCGATCAACTGCGGCGGAGCCTCGGCTAGACTCAGCCATGACATATTAGTCAATAAGCTCGGCCCGCGCCTGAAGGGGATAGTGCAGCAGATCATAGCCGAACTCAAGCATGGCAGCCCGCGTTAGCCCTTTCCCACTCCACGCGCCTCGCTAGTTACCCTCCACCTGAGCCCTGACCTTGGCGACGATATAGGCGCCGATCGGCAGCGCCGAGGTGGCGGCAGGCGACGGCGCATTACAGACATTCACCGTGCGCGGCGTGTTGACGAACAGAAAGTCGTCGATGAGCCTGCCATCTGACGAGACGGCTTGGGCACGTACACCCGCCGGGTAGGGCTTCAGGTCATCGAGGGTCAGCATGGGGCAGTACTTGCGCACTTCATCGAGATAGCCCCGCTTGTAGAACGAGTTCTTCATCTCCACCAATCCTGGCCTCAGGTTGGCGCGCAAAACCTTGAGGATACCCGGATTGCTGAACATACTGGCCATGTCGGTCAGCGAGATATCACCCTTGCGATAGCCTTCGCGCTTGAAGGCCAGTACCGCATTTGGCCCCACCGTGACGCTGCCGTCGATCATGCGCGTCAGGTGCACGCCCAGAAACGGCATGGAGGGATCGGGGATCGGGTAGATCAAGTGGTTGACGATTCGGTCATGCTCGGCTGGCAGGCGATAATACTCGCCGCGGAACGGGCAGATGGTAAAGCCTGGCTGCTTGCCCAGCATTCTCACTACGCGGTCGGCCATCAGACCCGAACATGACACCAGGTAGCGGCTGACGAGCTCACCTTCACTGGTCTTGACGATGACTTCATTGAGGCGCTCCTGAATGCCGGTCACTTCAGTTGAAAAGCGAAGCACACCTCCCAGTCGCTCGAACTCTCTTCCCATTGCCCGGGCCACTTCAGCGTAATCGACGATGCCACTAGAGGGCACGAAGATCGCCCCCAAGCCAACGATATTGGGCTCTCGCTCTTGCAGCTCCTCGCCGGTCAGCCATTCGCGCTCGAGGCCATTGGCTTCGGTGCGCTCCCACAGCGTCTTCATGCGCTGCATCTCGAGGCTGCTGGTGGCGACAAGCAGCTTGCCGCACTGCTCATAAGCGATGCCATGCTCGTCACAGAATGTCTTGGTGGCGCGATTGCCCTCCAGGCAGAATCTGGCCTTGAGACTCCCGGGGGTGTAGTAGACCCCCGCATGAATCACACCGCTGTTATGGCCTGTCTGGTGACGCGCCAGGCTCGCCTCCTTCTCGACGACCACGATCCTGCGTTCGGGGTAGGCCTTGATCAGCTGCATGGCGGTGGACATGCCGAGAATGCCGCCCCCGATGATGATGAAATCGTTCATGCGTGCCTCGCCGAACTCAGGTAGAAGGCCGAAAATCAGAATGTTGATATTTTGTCACAATATCAGATCAACCGACCATCTTTCGCCAGCTGCGTCGCGATTGGTTATGATGCCGTCATACTCATATGGACCCCGTGCATGACAGCGATGACGGACACCCCACGTCAGAACCTTGGCATCAGCGCCTACCGGTGGCTCAAGCAAGACATCACTCGCGGCCACTTTCGCCCCGGTGAAAAGCTCCTGATGAGTGGGCTCAAGGAGCGTTACGCGTTGGGCGTCGGCCCCTTGCGCGAAGCGCTATCTCAACTGGTCGCCGACCGGCTGGTGGTGGCCATCAGTCAGCGTGGTTACCGAGTCGCGCCGATGTCGCTCGCCGAGCTCAATGACATCTACGATGCCCGCTCGCAACTCGAGGCGATGATGCTGACACTGGCCATCGAGCGCGGCGACGATGCTTGGGAGGCAGAAGTGCTGGCCAAGGCGCATACGCTCTCCAAGGTCATGGAAATCAAGAGTACCGATGACATGCTCGATGTCTGGGACGCCCGCCACAAGGCCTTCCACACTGCCATGGTGGCTGGCTGCAACTCTCCTCACTTGATGCAGATCCGTGAAACGCTCTTCGATCAGGTGGAGCGCTATCGTCACCTGTGGTTGCGCGAAACGGTCTTTTCGGAGCAGGCGCTCGAGACCAAGCGCCGGGAGCACGCTGCGCTGATCGACAAGGTGCTTACCCGTGATGCCAAGGGCGCCAGCGAAATGATGCGCGAGCATTTGATGACACCGGTGCCGATCATTACTCAAGCAATGCGCCAGCAAGGGTTGCTATAGATCGAAGGTGGCTCTCGGGTTACGGGGATAGTAGCGCTCGGGCATGCTCTGCACCCGAGTAAAGAACTTGGTGTCCTTGTAGGGCATCTTCATGAACCCCGAGACGCCCAACCCCTCGATCTGATCCACCACCGACAGAATATCGTCCAGACGCCTTCTGAACTCGATCTCGCGGGCGGGATCGAGCAGCCGGTAGTAGCTGTGGATCTTCAGGTGGATAGGCAGCGCCTCGAAGATGATCATGCCGGTGTGGTGGATGGCATTGAGCGCCGTCAACGAAGCAATAATGGCGGGAGGCAGCACCAGCAGTTCCTCCGGGTCGGGTCCATCCTCGAAGTAGGAGTGCACCCGGGTCTGGTCCTCCAGCTCGGGGGCGACACTGACCTCATAGGGCAGGCGCATCCCCGCACCGAGCGTGAATGGCTGCGCCGGTCCGTCGCGGTCGATGTGCAGCGTATCGCGCGCGTTGAACAGGCAGCTCTTGAAGATTCCTTGGCGATAGATCGCCCTGGCCAGATTGACCATGTTGTTGACCGACGCCACGAACGCGGTCTTGAGCGCTGGGTTGTGAAGGTTCAGTGAGGTATCGATATAGACGCCATCGCGCTCCCAGCGCACCGCCAGACCACCGACCACCGGATAGCGTCCCAGGCGGCTGACTGCCGCCAGGAAGGCCTTCTCCGTCTCGCCCATGCCCTGCATGAAGTTCTTGTAGTAGCGGTCGAGCTGCACATCGTTGACATCATTGAGCGTCTCTGGCGCGCCCTCTTCACGCAGGAAGGCCTTGCGCGAGCTGTAGACGACGGTATCGATCTCGCGTTCGGCGCGCCGCACCCATACCGGCACCTGCGGCACGAGAGGGGGCGATGGCAAATCGATCATCACGGTACGCGCCATGCGTGCCATATGAGCAATGAAGTAGTCGCCGGCGCGGGCCCGGGTCTGCGCATCGCTTGCCAGCATGCCATCCAGCACACGGGCGAACTCGCGAGGCAGCCCCAGGGACGCTGCCGGAATTGCACCGGCCCCGAAACGGCACGACTGCCCCGAAGCAAGAGCATAGAGCGTGGCGGCGGCGCCCTGTTCATCGAAGCGCGGCGACGAGAGCGCGCCGTTGAGCTGCTCCTCGCCAATGAAGTAGACATCCCCCAGCCGCGCGTTGGTCTGCTGCAGATTGTCCGACATCAGTTCCATGACGCATGTCGTAACGAACTGCTGCTGGGTGTCGAGCTGCGCGAAGACCGACGAACCCCAGTCGATCAGCGCGATGGACTCGCTTTTAGGATCGAACACCAGGTTGGAGGGCTTGATGTCCCCATGCACCAGCGGTCGACCCGCTGGGCTCGCCTCGCGACGCAGAGCACGCAGAATATCGGCCAACTGCGCGGCGATGCGCACCACCAGTCGTGGCGAGAGCGGCCCTTCTTGCAGTGACACCTCCTCCAGATTCAGGCCCGGGGCGCGCTCCATGACGAGGATCGACTGATTGCGCACCCGTTGGTAGGCGATCAGTCTCGGCACCCGCGGATGATCGACCTGCTCGAGCATGAAGGCTTCCTCTTCAAGCCTCTCCTGCAGGTGCGAGGGCAGCGTCACGCGGGTGAACTTGAACACATACCCCGGCCCGCCATTCATGGCCGTATCTCCTGCGCCCGCGAGGCCGCCGAACACGAAGCCGTAGGCCCCCTTGCCGATCAGCGTTATTTCTCGATAACCCAACTGCTCGAGCTGAGTCTTGCACAGGGCGACCCAATCCTTGAGCTTCTTGGCATCATGATGGCTGAGCAGGTAGATCGACTGCTCTTCGGGAATATAGAACTGCTGGAGCGACTGGGGCGCCATGCCCGCTATCCGAGTCTGAGCAGCATGGTATGTGGCGCCTCGAGGTACGCCTTCCAGCAGTTGCAGAAGCGCGCGATGGTACCGCCGTCCAGTACCCGATGGTCCCCCGACCAGGTGATGGTCATGATCGCCCGCGACACGACCTGCCCCTGCTCGTCGAAGCGCGGCAGCCACTGGGTTCGACCGATAGCGACGATCGCCACCTCCGGCGCGTTGATGATCGGCGTGGCGTATGTCCCGCCCAGGGCACCGATATTGGAGATGCTGATGGTACCCTCCTTGAGGTCACCCTGCTCGACCCGCCCCTGCCGCGCGGCCTCGGTCAGCCTTGCCACTTCCGCAGCGATCTCGAGAAGTGTCAGACGCTCCGTTCGCTTGACGTTGGGTACCATCAGCCCGGCCTGTCCATCCACCGCCATGCCGATATTGCAGTGTGGCTGATAGCGAATCTCGGATGCCTCTTCGTCCAGTCTGGCATTGAGCAGCGGGTAATCCTGAACCGCCAGTGCCATGGCCTTCAGCAGCAGCGGCATCAGGGTGAGGCGTACACCGTAGGTCTCTGCCTGTACCTTGAGCTGCTCTCGCAGCGTCAGCAGCGCCGTGACATCGATCTCGTCACCGTAGGCGAAGTGGGGAATGGTGCTTGACGACTCCACCATGCGCCGGGCCATCACCGCGCGCATGCCCTTGAGCGGTTCGACCCGCGCGCTCAGCCGTGGAGCGCCCCCCCCGCCTCGCTCATCGGGCGATGGCTGCTTCGGCCGTTCGTCACCCTGGAAAATGGCGTTAGCCCGCTGCCAGGCCAGCACATCCTCCTTGAGTACCCGCCCCTCCTTGCCCGAGCCGGGAATCCGCTCAAGCGACACCCCGAGTTCTCGTACCAGTCGCCGGACCGCCGGACTTGCCGGTATGCGCGCAGAGGATCCCGCACCGCCGCTTTGGGAAGCTCGCAGCACGTCGGCATCGGCATGGCGAACGTCAGCGTCGTGAGGTGCGGCCGGCACCTCGTTGGCTGCGCGCTCGCTGGCCTCATTGTCACGCGCGGCGTGCGATCCCGTGCCCGGCGCAGACTCATGGAGCGACTCATAGGCAAACAGCGCCGAATGAACCTTGGCGCTCTCGCCCTGGGCATAATAGAGCCGTGTGACCTGGCCAGGCTCCGGGGCGGTGATCTCGACCAGCGCCTTGTCGGTCATCACCTCGACCACCGGCTGATCCTCCTCGATGGTCTCGCCCTCGGCGACCAGCCATTTCACCACCTCGCACTCCACGATACCTTCGCCGATATCGGGCAGCATAAAATCGCTCATCGTTGCTCTCCTCTGCAGATATCGGCGTCAGAATTCGACGCTACGCTTGATCGCTTCGAAAATCTTCAACGCATCGGGGAGATACTCCTTCTCCAGCGCCAGCGGGAAAGGGGTATCGAGGCCGGTGACTCGTACGATCGGAGACTCCAGATAGAGGAAACAGCGCTCCTGCATCGTGGCGGCAATCTCGCCGGCAAAGCCGCCGGTGAGCGGTGCCTCATGGCTGATCAACAAGCGCCCGGTCTTGAGCACCGAGCGCTCTACGCTTGCCACGTCCCAGGGCAAGATGGTGCGCAGGTCGATCAGCTCGCAGGAGATGCCTGCCTTTTCCGCCAGCTCCGCAGCCTGCTGCAGTACCTCCATCTGCGCCCCCCATCCCAGCAGCGTGATATCGCGTCCCTCCTTGATCACCTCCGCCTCGCCTAGCGGAAGCTGGTAGTCGCTGTCGGGGACGTCGCCGGTGGAGGCGCGATAGAGGCGCTTGGGCTCGAAGAACAGTACCGGATCGGGATCTCGTATGGCGGCCAGCAGTAGACCCTTGGTCTGGTGAGGGTTGCGTGGCACCACCACCTTGAGCCCAGGCGTATGCGCGAAGTAGGCCTCAGGCGACTGGGAGTGGTAGAGACCTCCGGAGATGCCGCCGCCGTAGGGCGTACGAATGGTCAGGCTGCCGACATTGAACAGGTTTCCCGAACGGTAGCGGAACTTGGCCGTCTCGTTGACGATCTGGTCGAAGGCGGGAAAGATGTAATCGGCAAACTGGATCTCGGCGATCGGCGTGGAGCCTTGAGCCGCGAGGCCATTGGCGAAGCCGATGATGCCCTGTTCAACCAAGGGGGTGTTGAAGCAGCGCGCCCGTCCATACTTCTCTTGAAGGTGGCTGGTGGCGCGGAAGACCCCGCCGAAGATGCCCACGTCCTCACCGAAGCAGACCACCCTGTCGTTGGCGGCCATGGCAATATCCAGTGCGTTATTGATCGCCTGGAGCATGTTCATCTGGGTCATCAGGCTTCCTCCCCACCGGTTGTGCGCTGGGTCTCCAGCGAACGCGCTCCCCGCGGGTAGTGCTCGGGATAGCGGCGGATGTGCGCCTTGAGATGTTCAAGCTGCCGCGCAAGCACCGGTGGTACGTCATGGTAGACGTCGGTCACCAGGCTATCGAGCGACGGCGGTGGACGCTTCTCGGCGCGCTTCATGGTCTCCAGCACCTCGCGCCGCAACGCCTCCTGCAGGGCTTTCTCCTCAGCCTCGCTCCACCACTGCTGGGAGATCATCCAGCGCTGCATGCGCAGGATCGGATCCTTCTCGCGCCACGCCTCCTCTTCCTTCTTGCTGCGATAGCCAGAGGGATCGTCTGACGAGGAGTGCGCCGCCAAACGGTAGGTCATCGCCTCGATCAGCACCGGCTGGTTGAGCTCGACGGCGATACGGCGCGCTTCACGCGTCGCCGCATAGACTGCCAGAAGGTCATTGCCATCGACGCGGATCACTCGCATCTTGTAGCCGAAGGCACGCGGAGCGATACCATCGGCAGCGAACTGCTCAGAGGCCGGCGTGGAGATCGCATAGCCATTGTTGCGACAGAAGAAGATCACCGGTACCTGGTGTACCGCGGCCATGTTCAATGCGGCATGGAAGTCACCCTCGGAGGCGGCCCCCTCGCCGAAATAGGTGATGGTGCAGCGCCCTTCGCCGGCCAGTTTCTGGCCGTAGGCGTAGCCGGCCGCCTGAGGGATCTGGGTAGCCAGAGGTGAGGAAATGGTCATGTAGTTGAGCTTGGCCGAGCCATAGTGCACCGGCATCTGGCGCCCCTTGCCGTAATCGAGCTCATTACCGAACAGCTGGTTCATGAACTCCTCGCAAGAGAAGCCGCGGTAGGCCAGTGCCCCCTGCTCGCGATACTGCGCCATGATCATGTCGGCATCGTCGAGAGCAGCAGTACTGCCGATGATTGCCGCCTCCTCGCCAGTGCACTGCATGTAGAAGCTCAGTCGTCCCTGGCGTTGCGCCGCCATCATGCGCTCGTCGAGTACGCGGGTGAAGATCATCGTCTGATAGATTCGCCGCGCGGTCTCCCTGTCGATATCGGGTGCCTTGGCCCCATCGTAAAGGGTGCCCTCCTGAGCCAGTAGCATGAAGGTAGGGATAGTGAATTCGTCACCGTTCATAAAGGTCGGGCTATGAACGGCAGATCCCGGCGTTGTTGTCATGATCCTCTCCGTCGGCTCCATTTAACGTTAACGTAAGATTGAGCCAAACAGGTCGGCATTACCAGAACAGAACACTACGACAATAGTCGAGCCAGGGAGAATTCTCTGTCAGATACCTCAGTGGCGCTGCATTCTCTCGAAAAGACTATCGACACACAGCGCCAATAGCGCAATCAGCAAGGCGCCCTGGAGAATGAAGGCCGTATTGCCATTGACGATCCCGGCAATGATCGGATCGCCCAAGGTTTGTGCGCCGATGGTCGAACCAATGGCCGCAGTGGCGATATTGATGGTCACCGAAGTACGAATGCCTGCGAGTATCACATGCCGAGCCAGAGGCAACTCGACCTGCCAGAGGATCTGGCGCTCGGTCATCCCCATGCCACGTGCCGCCTCGAGTACCGAAGGGGCCACCCCCTCGATGCCGACCAGGGTATTGCGCACGATGGGCAACAGCCCGTAAAGCACCAGCGCCACGACGGTGGGCAACGTGCCGAACCCCAGTGCCGGTACTGCCAGGGCAAGTACCGCGACTGGCGGGAAGGTCTGGCCGATCGAGGCGAGCTGGCTGACCAGCGGCAGAAAGTCGCGCCCCCAGCGCCGTGTCACCAGGATCGCCGCGCTCATGCCGACCACCGTCGCCAGTAGCGAAGCGACGCTCACCACCAGCAGGTGGCTAATCAACAGGGCGGCGAAGGTATCCCGTGAATAGATGACCACCCGGGTGTTGGGCTGCACCCATCGAAACACTCCTTCGAGGTGCGGCAGCGTCAGCACCAGCAGCGCGAGCAGGGCGCACCAGAGCATCGGCAGCAGGAGCGAACGTCCCCCCGATTCGACAAGCCAAGCCTTCAAGCATTCTCTCCCATGACCAGATCATGCAGCCCCAGGGTACCGACGACTTCACCATGACCATCGACCACCGTCACGCTATCGATGGCGTGCCACAGCATCAGCGACATCGCCTCGCGCAAGCTCGCCTGCTCCGATACCGTGATGGTGCCACCGGGCGGACCACCTGCCGACAGCTTCGCCAGGGGTCGCATGCGCTCGGCTACGCGCAACAGTGCCGCCTGCTTCAGGCCACGGTCGCTCCCTCCCAGCAGCGACTCGACGAATTCATCCGCCGGGGCTCTGAGCAGTTCATCAGGAGTGCCCTGCTGCACGATACGGCCAGCGTTCATGACCACGATACGGTCGGCGAGCTTGAGCGCTTCATCCATGTCGTGGGTGACGAAGACGATGGTCTTGTGCAGCCCTCCCTGAAGCCGCAGCAACTCCTCCTGTAGATGGGTGCGGGTGATGGGATCCAGTGCCCCGAACGGCTCGTCCATCAACAGGATCTCTGGATCGGCCGCCAGCGCCCGGGCCACGCCGACACGCTGCGCCTGGCCACCCGACAGCTGATGCGGAAACTTGTCGGCGAACTCGTCTTCGGGCATGCCCAGCAGCGCCATCAACTCGCTGACTCGCGCCGCGATTCGCTCCTTGGGCCAGTCCAGCAGACGCGGCACCAGCCCGATATTGCGTGCCACGCTCCAGTGGGGGAACAACCCGGTACTCTGGATGACGTAGCCGATACGCCGCCGCAACCGCTGCTCGTTGAAGCTGCGTATCTGCTTCCCCTCGATACGTATCTCTCCGTCGCTATGCTCGATCAGGCGATTGATCATGCGCAGCGTCGTGGATTTGCCACAGCCCGAGGTTCCCACCAGCACGCACAGCTCACCGCGCGGAATGGCAAGTGAAATGGTGTCCACCGCCAGCTCCTCGCCAAAGCGCTTGCTCACCCCATCCAGCTCGATCATCGCCGCTTCGGCACCGTCATGCATGTGCACGCCCTCGTCGCAGGTAGGTGGCCAGGCCATTCATCGCGGCATCGACGATCAGCGCCATGAAGATGATCGGCAGGGCGCCGAGCAGCACCAGGTCCATCGCCGCCTGGCCCAGGCCCTGAAAGATGAAGGTGCCAAGCCCGCCGGCACCGATCAGTGCCGCGACCGCCGCCAGGCCTATCGCCTGTACCGCCGTGATGCGGATACCTTCGAGCATCACCGGCAATGCCAGTGGAAGGCGAACCTGCCAGAAGACCTGCAAGGGACTCATGCCCATGCCCCGGGCGGATTCGATGATGCCCGGTGCCACGCCCTCGAGCGCCACGAAGGTATTGCGGGTCATCGGCAGCAGGCTATAGCCGATCAGGGCAATCAGCGCCGGCGCCCAGCCGATGCCGCGCACGCCGAGATCCGCAAGCCAGTCGAAGCGCGCCGCAAGGTAGGCAAGCGGGGCCAGCAGCAGGCCGAACAGCGCCAGGCTGGGGATGGTCTGAATCACGCTCAAGAGCCCGAAGACGCCCTTCTGCAGGCTAGTCCAGCGACGCATGCTCAAGGCCAGCAATGCTGCCACGGCAAGGCTGATCCCCACGGCAGCGCCGACCAGCCCCAAATGGTAGCGCACGGCGGCACCGAACTGTCCGCTACGGCCATGGTACTCGCGAACCAGCGACAGCGCGTCGAGCCCGCCACTGGCGATGGCAAGCATCAAGGAGACAAGCAGTGAGAGGCCCAGCAGCCAGCGCCACTTCATGGTAAGCGTCAGGCGGTTCCAGAGTTCGACGAGGGCAAGCAGCAGCACGAAAAGCAGTCCCCAGGTCCCGGAACCAATGCCAAGGCGTGCATGGGGCAATTCGGGATCGATCAGCAAAGCGGCCGTCGCACTCATTGCCCATGGCAGGAGCAGCAAGCCAGCGGCAGCCATCGCAAGCAGTGCGCGCAGCTGCGCACGGCGAGGCCGCCAGGCAAGCGCCATGCCCGCCAAGGGCAACGCCGTCACAAGCGCTGCCCCACCTGGCCCAGCCACGCCGAGCAGCCCGACACCCTCGCCCGGGGCAATGCGATTGGGTTGAACGCTGACCAGATCGAGCATCCAGAGCGCCATCAGTCCCAACGTCATCAACACCAGAATGACACTATTGGCCGGAGGGATTGCCTCGTCGCGCATCGTGCCGCCCTGCCTGGGGCTGCTCTCAGTCAAGCGAATCGAGGAAGTCGGAAGCGACCTGGCTGGGGTCGGCGCCATTGACGGCCACATCGCCATTGAGCCGCTGCAACGTCTCAATATCGAGCGCGTCGAACACCGGTTCGAGCAGCGACTCGATCTCGGGATAGGCCTCGTACACGCTCTCGCGTATCACCGGCGCCGGCTGGTAGACCGGCTGTACGCCCAGGGTGTCCTCGAGAACCACCATATCCAGCGCACTCAGACCGCCATCGGTACCGTAGGCCATCGCTGAGTTCACGCCACTGGTCTGCTGTGCGGCGGCACGCAGTGTTGCCGCAGTATTACCTCCGGAGAGTACCACCAACTGGTCGGATGAGAGCGTAAAACCATATGCCTCATGGAAGGCAGGCAGCGCGGCCTCGGAATCGACGAACTCGGCACTGGCAGCGAAAATGAAGTCGCCCCCCCGCTCAAGATAGTCGGCCAGATCCTCAAGCGTCTCGAGCCCATGTTCGCGTGCTAGGTCGCCCCGCACGCTCATCGCCCAGGTGTTGTTGGCATTGGCCGGCGCCAGCCACACCAGGCGATTGGCCTCGAGATCTCGCTGCTTGACCTCGGCATGCGCCTCTTCGGCATCCTTCCAGACATCGCTATCGGCCATGTCGAAGAAGAAGGCGCCGTTACCGGTGTACTCCGGATAGAGATCGATCTCGCCGGCGATGATCGCTTCACGCACGATACTGGTGCCCCCCAGCTGCAGGCGATTCTCCACCTCGATGCCGCCCCGCTCGAGGGCCTGCATGATCAATTCGCCAAGCACCGCTCCTTCGGTATCGATCTTCGACGATACCACCACCGGATCGTCGGCCTGTGCCACGCCCAGCGTCAGTACTCCCCCTGTCACTACCGCGCTCATCCACCTCAACGTCCTGTTCATCGATACCGCTCCGGTGTCTTATGGGTGTGAGCTCAGTATAAGGAATGCAAGCGTATGTGTCAGACGCGCATTGTCACGTTGCCAATCCAAGTCGGTGAATCAACTCGGCCTCCTTCTCGTTACGCTGTACCACGACGCCAAACCAGCCAAGCCCGTCGTACTCTTGATAGCCGAGCGTCCGGGCGAAGGACACGGTATTGCCTAGGTCGTCCTCATAGCTGCCACTGGCACGCCCATCTTCCTTGAGCGGCCACTGCGTGAACATGAGTTCGGGAGAGGTCGAGGCGATCACCCGCCGATCGCCATCAAGCAGCAGGATGGTGGTGCGCTGCTTGATCTCGGGAGGTAACGCCGCCTCGGTGTCGACAATGGTCGCCCCTTGACGCTCCCAGTCGAAATAGACGCCAAGCGTGCCCAGCACCTTGCCATTCACGTCGCCCTTCTCGCGCACTGCGGCGGCATAGACCAGCACCTTGCGCTGCTGATGTGCCTTACTGGGCTTCACACTATCGACAACGTAATCGTCGCCTGACGAGGTCTGCCGGGCCCGCTGCCACCAACCCTCCTGCGCCAGAGAAGTCCCGCGCAGCTGGCCGCGAAACTCGGGATTGGCGGAAGCGATCACCAGCCCCTGGCTGTCGGTCAATAGCAGGTCGCTATAGACCGAATAGTAGCGACTGATGGTTTCGAGTCGTCTGGAGGCGTGGGCAATCGAGGCGGGACTCTGCTCATTGAGCGCCTGCCACAGCGCGGAATCGGTCGCCCACCAGCGCACGTCTGCGGTGCGCTCATACAGGTTGCGCACGATGAGCTGAACGAGGGTTCTGGCCAGATCGACCTGCCTCACTCCCTCCAGCTCGCTCACCAGGCTCTCCGCCATGCAGCGAGTCATCTCGATGCGCCCAAGAACATTGGCTCGAAATTCCGAAGCCGCCGTGGCGGCACTGCCGGCCAGGCGCTGCACCTCGTTGGCCACCACGGCGAAGCTGCGTCCCGCTTCACCGGCGCGGGATGCCTCGATGATGGCATTGACGGCCAAGAGCCGCGTCTGACGCACGATCAGCTCACTGGTCGAGGTGTAACGCTGCAGCTCACTGCTGATGGCATCGAGCACCACACGCATGGCGCGTGGTGATACATTGATGCCTTGCTTATCCCTGACAGATGATGGCATTTATTGTTTTCCTTCTTGAGGTTTGCCGACCTGATACATGGGTTTGTTCCACCTGACGAACATGTAGGCAGTCGGCGAATAATCATTGTTATCGAGTGTCTTTCGGACAGTCCGCTGCGCTACTGGCTGACCTCAGCATCATCATCGGCATCTGGCATGAAAACATGAGGATATTGCAGCGCCATGATCTCTTCAGGCGATACAGACGAGCGCTACTCCCATCCTCTGGTACGGGATCTGGAGTGGCTATTGTCGGCGCCCGACCTGCTGGCCATGCCCTGCGGTGCTCGCCCCAATCATCGCGAGCTAGGGCTGAATGGCGAATCCCAAAGAAGCCTGCTGGACGATCTCGAGCGTGATCCGCTTGCGCTCGAAACATTCATGGCAGCAGCCAGGCAGGCTCGGCTGGGTCTCTACCACGAGCGCCTATGGCAGTTTCTGCTGAGCAAGGCGCCAGGCACTCAGTTGCTGGCCCATAATCTTGCCATACGGCGCGAGAAACGCACCCTGGGCGAGCTGGACATGCTCTATCGGCGACGCAGTGATGGCGGTCTGGTGCATCTGGAAGTGGCGATCAAGTTCTATCTAGGTCTGACGTCAGGGCCTGGCGAGCCGACCAGCCAGGCACGCTGGATCGGTCCGGGCAGTCTCGACAGCCTGGCCATCAAGCGCGAGCGCCTGCAGCGCCATCAGCTGCCACTGCTTGAGCTGGACGAGACGCAAGCCGCACTGCAGGCGCTGCGTATAGAGCAAGGATGGGACAAGGGCGGGCGAGCGGAGGTGAGAATCGAGCAGCGGGTGGCACTGCCTGGCGTGCTCTTCTACCCTTGGCAGGGTATCGCCGGTCCAGACAGTTCTGCCTCACAGCCACGGTGGATGGCGCCTCCTGACGAAGCCACATTAAATCATCTACGTGGCACTTGGCTTGCATGGTCGCAGTGGCCAAACTTCATTGATCATGCTTCCACCCGCATACGCGGCGCCCAGCTCAGCAAGCCGCACTGGCTGGCGCCACCGATCAAAAGCACCCTCGTGTCGCTGGATACCTTGAACGGCACACTTTGCAAGTACTTCAAGCAGAGTGAACGGCCTGTACCGCTAGTGCTGTTCGATGCCGCAGAACCAACATGGCAACGGATCTTTGTGGTGGGAGACGGCTGGCCGCGCCAGGTGTCACTGCCGCCCTGGACGGCCAGATCGCTCACTCGCTAGCGGATACCTTCTCGACGACCCAGGTCGTTCCCTCCCGCGAGTCCTTGAGCACGATTCCAAGTGCCGCCAGTTCGTCACGGATCTGGTCGGCACGCGAGAAGTCCTTGGACTTCTTGGCTTCGGTGCGTTCGGTGATCAATGCCTCCACCTCCGACTCGGAGAGCGGCAGGGCCGATACACCGGCCTGAAGGAAGGCTTCCGGGATCTGCTCGAAAAGCCCAAGCAATCCCCCCAAGCGCTTGAGTTCGAAAGCCATTGCCGGTGCCTGTTCGGGTGCCTCCTTGCGGGCACGATTGAGCTCGCGGGCAAGGTCGAAAAGCGCGGCCAGCGCTACCGGCGTGTTGAAATCGTCATCCATGGCGGCGATGAATCGCTCATGGAAACGTGCATCCACCGCCCCTTGAACGGGACTGATTCCATCCAAGGCGTTATAGAAGCGCTCCAGCGACTTGCGCGCCTCATCGAGGGCATCCGGGGCGTAATTGATCGGGCTGCGGTAGTGGCTGGCCACCAGCAGGAAGCGCACCACTTCCGGGTCGTGGTGCTCGAGCACCTCGCGAATGGTAAAGAAGTTGCCCAATGACTTGGACATCTTCTCCTGATTCACGCGTACCGCACCGGCATGCATCCAGGTGTTGACGTAGGGTTTGCCGGTCGCCGCCTCGCTCTGAGCGATCTCGTTCTCGTGGTGGGGAAAGGTCAGGTCAGGTCCGCCGCCATGAATGTCAAAGGTGTCGCCCAGGCAGCAGGTGGACATCGCAGAGCACTCGATATGCCAGCCCGGCCGCCCCTCGCCCCAGGGGGAGGACCAACTCGCCTCGCCGGGCTTGGCCGCCTTCCACAGCACGAAGTCCAGCGGGTCCTCCTTGTGTGCATCGACCTCGACCCGCGCACCGCTGCGCATCTCGTCGAGATCGCGATTGTTGAGCTTGCCGTAGCCCTCGAAGCGTCGCACGCGGTAGTAGACATCGCCATTGTCGGCCGCATAGGCGAAACCCTTGGCGATCAGCGTTTCGATCATCGCCACGATCTCGGCAATATGCCCGGTGGCACGCGGCTCGTGGTCGGGGCGCAACACGCCAAGCCGCGTCTCGTCCTCATGCATGGCCGCGATCATACGCTCGGTCAGAACATCGAAAGACTCGCCATTCTCCTCGGCGCGCTTGAGGATCTTGTCGTCGATGTCGGTGATGTTGCGCACATAGGTGACATCGTATTCCCGCCAGCGCAGATAGCGAGTGATCACGTCGAAGGCGACCATGACCCTGGCATGACCGATATGACAGAAGTCATAGACGGTGATGCCGCACACGTACATGCGCACCTTGCCCGGCTCGAGTGGCGTGAAGGGCTCCTTGCGCCGCGTCAGCGTATTGTAGATCTGCATCGTGCTCTCCCGGCTTAGCCCTTCTTCTGTTCGTCTTTCTTCTGAATACGGGCCCAGCTGTCCTTCAAGCCTACGGTACGGTTGAACACCAGCTTACCGTCCGCGCAGGCATGGCGATCGGCGCAGAAGTACCCCACCCGCTCGAACTGGAAGCGCGATTCGGGCCCGGCCTCGGCCAGGCTCGGCTCGCCGATGCCCTGTACTACCGTCAACGAGTCGGGATTGAGGTGCTCGAGAAAGTCGATGTCCTTGTCCCGATCCGGCTGCTCGACCTGGAACAGATTGTCGTAGAGGCGCACCTCCACCGGCACGCCACGGGTTGCACTGACCCAGTGGATGACCCCCTTCACCTTGCGCCCTTCGGGATTCTTGCCCAGGGTGTCGAAGTCCACAGAGCAGTGCAGCGCCTCTATACTGCCGTCGCTCCCCTTGATCACCTCGTCGCAGCGGATCACATAGGAGTTGCGCAACCGCACCTCCTGGCCAGGTGCCAGCCGGAAGAACTTCTTCGGCGGCTCCTCCATGAAATCCTCGGCGTCGATGTAGAGCTCACGGGTAAATGGGATCTGGCGCATTCCCATATCCTCTCGGGCCGGATGCCCTGGGACCTCATAGACCTCGTCATGGGCCTCGGGAACGTTGGTCAGCACCACCTTGATCGGGTTGAGCACGCACATCGCACGCGGCGCGTTGTCCTCGAGGTCGGCACGTATCGCGTGGTAAAGCATAGCGATATCGACCAGTCCACCGTCGGCCCGGGTCACACCGATCATGTCGCAGAACTTGCGCAGCGAGGCTGGCGTGTAGCCCCGCCGACGCATCCCGGAGATGGTGGGCATGCGGGGGTCGTCCCAGCCATCGACGATCCCTTCGTCCACCAGCAGCTTGAGTTTACGCTTGGAGGTCAGGGTGTAGTTGAGATTCAGTCGTGCGAACTCGATCTGGCGAGGCTTGCAAGGCACCGGCAGATTATTCAGGAACCACTCATAGAGGGGGCGGTGATCCTCGAACTCCAGCGTGCAGATCGAATGCGTGACACCCTCGATGGCATCGGATTGGCCATGGGTGAAGTCATAGGAGGGGTAGATGTTCCACTTGTCTCCGGTCTGATGATGATGAGCATGGCGGATACGATAGAGAATCGGGTCGCGCAGGTTGATGTTCGGGGAGGCCATGTCGATCTTCGCCCGCAACACCTTCTCCCCTTCGCCGTACTCGCCAAGGCGCATACGCTCAAGCAGGTCGAGGTTCTCTTCGACGCTACGCTCGCGCCAGGGGCTCGGGCGTCCGGGCTCGGTGAGGGTGCCGCGATACTCGCGGATCTCCTCAGGCGAGAGATCATCCACATAGGCCTTGCCTGAGCCAATCAGATGCTGGGCCCAAGCATAGAGCTGATCGAAATAGTCCGACGCGAAACGCACCTGACCCGCCCACTGGAAGCCCAGCCACTCCACATCGGCCTTGATGGCATCGATATAGGCCTGCTCTTCCTTGGCCGGATTGGTATCATCGAAGCGCAGGTTGCACTCCCCACCGAACTGCTCGGCGATGCCGAAGTTCAGGCAGATCGACTTGGCATGACCGATATGCAAAAAGCCGTTGGGCTCCGGCGGAAACCGGGTCACCACACGATCGATCTTGCCCGACTCACGATCCTCGAGAAGCTGGTGACGGATGAAGTTCGGCGCGCTGTTACTTTCAATGCTCATGGGCGTCTGGGAACCTCTGGTTGGCCGCAATGACGGCAAACGCGCTGACGGACGGAAATGGTCGATGCCGCCGGGTTCGCGTGCCGATGCAAAACGGCTATTATAGCGTGACGTAGTCGCGCTACGCCAAGGCGCGCCCTCAATGACCTTCCGGGAAAGCCTACATGATCGTTCTGCAAACCAACTTCGGCGATATCACTGTATCGCTCTATCATGACAAAGCGCCAAAATCTGCGGCCAATTTCGAACAGTACGTCAAGGATGGCCACTACGACGGCACGCTCTTCCACCGGGTCATCAACGGCTTCATGGTGCAGGGTGGCGGTTTCGACGCCGACTTCGAGCAGAAGCCGACACGCGAGCCGGTCGAGAACGAGGCCGACAATGGGCTCAAGAACGTGACGGGCACCTTGGCCATGGCACGAACCCAGGACCCCCACTCCGCCACCGCCCAGTTCTTCATCAACGTCGCCGATAACGACTTCCTCAACCACCGGGGCAAGACCCTGCAGGGATGGGGCTATTGTGTCTTCGGCGAAGTGGTCGAAGGCATGGACATCGTCGAGCGGATCAAGGAGGTCGCCACCACCCGCCGCGGCATGCACGCCGACGTACCGGCCGAGGACGTGGTGATTCAGCGCGCCTATATCAAGGACGCCTGATCGGCCGCCCTACCTCGCCACGCCCACTCCCCGTGGGCGTTCGTCTTTCGCTCGTGCAGGTTCCTACATGTCCACACTGTTCATCGCCGATCTTCATCTCTACCCCGAGGCCCCCGAGTTTACCGACGCCTTTCTCGCCTATATCGAAGAGCAGGCCTGTAATAGCGAAGCTCTGTACATTTTGGGAGACTTCTTCGAGACCTGGATAGGGGATGACATTCTCGATCTTGCCGGTGCCGACCCCACCGGTAACGCCGCACTGGCCGAACTCACCAGTACCGCGCTCAAGAGATTGAGCGAGTCGGGCACACGCATCTACCTGATGCACGGCAATCGCGACTTCCTGCTTGGTGAACGCTTCGCCGAGGCCTGTGGCGCCACGTTAATCGAAGAGCCACAGGTCATCGAGGTCGGAGCAGAGCGCCTCTTGCTGATGCACGGCGATACCCTATGTACCCGCGACGAGGCCTACCAGGCATTCCGACTCCAGGCGAGAAATCCGCAATGGCAGGCACAGATCCTCTCCATGCCGATCGAGCAGCGCATCGAATTGGCCAAGAGTCTACGCATGCAGTCTGGTGAAGCGATCTCCAACAAGTCGCAGGACATCATGGACGTCACCCCAGAAGAGGTGGTCCGCGTGATGGCGGAACACGGCGTCACCACCTTGATTCACGGCCACACCCACCGCCCCGCCGTGCATGAGCTGACGGTCAATGGCGCAGCCGCGAAACGCTACGTGCTGGGCGACTGGCAGGCCCGGGGCTGGGAGTTGCGTGCCGACCGGCAGGGATCACTGCATCTGCGCGACTTTCCTATCGCCTGAACTTTCCCATCGCCTGAGCAGTATTAGCGGCGGGGTATTGCGTATCATTCGTTGAGCAGGCAGTCGGCAAGTCGAGCTTCCAGGGCCTCGCCATCCGGCAAGGCCCCCTGCTCGACGATCACCTCCAGGCGCGAGTCACGCCGCCAGCTGCTGCCACTCAATTCGGCACGACCATCGCCTCGGTTATAGCAATACCACCCGCCAGCGGTATGCCATATCCCCTTTACCCTGATCGCCGACGGCAAGGCATCCAGCACCCGCGTCAGCTTGTCCAGGTCGAATAGCTCATCGGCGTGCCAGCGCCAGCTTGTGCTGGCATGTCCCAGTGTCTGGCCGCTATCCCGTACGGGGCTTCCCGGTAGCGGTTCGCGATAGGCGATGTCGAGCTCGACCATGGGCCTGCGTTGAGGATCCTGACACGAAGGATCGTGAGGACGATCATGTCCCGGCACTGGCTCCGGCAAGTGATCGATCAACCCCGACGTACTTGTCCTGGCGCCAACAAGACGTTGAATTTCGATCGCGCCATGCGGCGCCTCGACTACCCAGCGCTTGGCCGGCCACAGCCCGTCGAGATGACGATAAGCATCGTCGCACTGCGCACCGCTTGCCAGGTCTGTCATGGTCAAGGCGACACCATCGGCCATCGACAGCTGATCATGGAAGGTCTCGCTCGCCATCGTCCGCGGGTCGCTCAGGCGTCGCGGATCGAGCAGCGCGATGACGTCACGCACCTCGAGCACGTCGCGAAAGGCCTCGCCTCGCAGCAAGTCGAGCAAGCCGGCAGGATGACCAAGTCCCGAAGGCTCGATGATCAGCCGGTCGGGACGTGAGCGCTGCAACAGACTGATCAGCGAGGCCTGGAGCACGAATGCCAGCTGACAGCATAGGCAACCACCCGGCAATCCCTTGACGACCACCTCGCGGCGTTCCTCGAACATCGCCTGGTCGATACCCACCTGCCCAAATTCGTTGATCAGTATCGCCCAGCGCTCGCCACTCGGCTTGTTATCGATCAGATGGCGAATCGCACTGCTCTTGCCACTGCCGAGAAAGCCGGTCACCACGTGCACGGGAATCCTTAGCCCCTCGTCACGCGTCATGAGACACCTCCCTCCCGTTAAGCATAAAAAAACGCGCGACATGATTGTCGCGCGTTGTCTTCATCGCTGAGCTGCGTTATAGGCGCTCAATATCGGCGTTATCGCGCAAGTACTCGAGCAGCCCCTGGATGGCGGTCTGAGCCCGCAGTCGCTCGGACATCTGGGCAACGAACGACTCGACCTCACCATCCACTTCACCCGCCTGTACCCCATCCAAGGCGATCACCGCCACATTACCTTCGCTAGCGGCATGACCAAAGACGGTGCCATTATCCGGCCTGGGCAGGCGGAAGGCGGCCTGAAGCACTTCACGCGGTGCACTATTCGACTGGCGATCCGCCTGCTCTACTGTCTGCCATTCGAACACCGCCTCCTGACCGTCGCGCAGCTCGGCCACCTGCCGCTCGGCGAGCGTCTGCAAGGCCTCTTGCAGTAGGCGCCGCTCAACGGATGCCGTTACCTGGTCTCGCACTTCATCCAGAGAGAGGGTGGTTGCCGGCCGGTGCTCGGCGACACGCAACACCATGCGCCGCTCTTCGTCGAGCTCGATCACCTCACTGTTGAAGCCCTCCTCCAGCACATCGCCGCTGAAGGCTGCCTCCATCACTCCCGGCTCGGAGAGCCCCCCCTGCGCCCCCTCGCGGGATACCCAATCGCTCTCGTGAAGCGGGGTGCCAATGCTCTGTGCCACGCTCTGCAGATCATCGGCGGCAAAGCTTTCGTCGATCAATTGCTGAACGCGACGATTGAAGTCACTACCTACCGCTTCCAACGCCACTTCGTCATGCAACTCCTCGCGCATCTCTTCGAACCCAGGCATGTCGAGCTCGGTGGCCTGGATCAGGTGCAAGCCATTGCTGGTTTCGACAATGTCGGAGACCTGCCCCGCCTGAAGCGCGAAGGCCGCCTCTTCGAACGCCTCATCGAAGAATCCGCGGCTGATATAGCCAATATCCCCGCCCGCCTCGGCGGTCGAACCATCGTCGGAGACTTCAGCGGCAAGTTCGGCAAAGGAGTCACCTTGCGCAAGGCGTTCGCGTACCTGCGTGAGCAGCGCCTGGGCCTCGTCACGGGTGCGCTCACCGTTGAAGTCGACCATGATGTGAGAAATACGGCGCTCGGCATTGGCAGCGCGCTGACGATAGGCATCGCGCAATAGCTGCTCATCGACCTCATGCTCTTGGGCCATCAGCTGGCGGTCGACGATGACATACTCCAGGCGCACCTGCTCTGGACGCTGGTAATTGGCTGCATTGGCTTCGTAGTAGCGCTCAATCTCCTGCTCCGACACCTCGATCGGCGCATCGAGGTCATCAGCCGTCAGCTGCCGATAACGGAACGTACGCGTCTGTCGTTGCAGCTCACCGAGATGCTCGCGCTCTTCGGGAAGTGTGAAATCACTGAAAGCCAGGCCCTGCTGCAGCTGCTGGCGGCGCATGTCATCACGCAGCTCTTCACGGAAGGCGAGCGGCGTGTAGCCCGCGCTGGCCAATCGATTGCGAAACAGGTCGGCAGAAAAGCGACCATTTTGATCCTGGAATTCCGGGATATTGATGATGATCTGGTCAAGCTGACCATCCGACATGTGCAGCCTGCCCCGCTCAGCGTAATCATTGAGCAGCGCATCGGTAATCAGGTCGTCCAATACCTGGTTGCGCAGCGATCGCTCCTGCTCGGGCGGCACCTGCCCGCTGCGAATCGCGCGCTGCACCTGCATCTCCACCTGTTGACGAGTGATCGTCTGTCCATTGACGTTGGCAACGTCATCGGCACCGCTAGTGAATAGACCAATCAACGACTCGACGCCGAACAGGGCCATGGTGACGATGATCGCCCCGATGATGATCTTGGCGCCCCAGCTCTTGGAGCGATCCCGAATATTCTGCAGCATGCTGGCCTCAGCGATAAAATTTGCACGAAACGCGACGTATTATACCCAGCACAGACTGATGTCGGCCATCCGACGATGTGTCGCCTATCGCTCTGGATACCTTAACCCAATAAAAAGGCGCACCGCTTTCGCGATGCGCCTGGTGACAAGACGGTCATCTCGCTGGGAGCTGGGCCCTAACTTAGTTGACCGAATCCTTGAGGGCCTTGCCGGCCTTGAAGCTGGGAACCTTGGCTGCACTGATCTCAATCGGCTTGCCCGTCTGCGGATTGCGACCGGTACGTGCGGCGCGGTCCTTGACGGTAAAGGTACCAAAACCCACCAGAGAAACGGAATCGCCCTTCTTCAGGCTTTCGGTCACGCTCTCGACCATGGCATCAAGCGCACGGCTTGCCGCTGCCTTGGGAATATCCGCAGATGCGGCGATAGCTTCAATCAGCTCGGATTTGTTCACACTTCACCCCTTGACTGTTACGTAAATTGACTTCTAATCGGCGCGGTTTTCGGGTGGCTTGCTCGATCATATCACGGCGCAGTTTATAGCAATGCTGTGAAAGTTATGTCAAGCAACCTTTGGCGCCAGCCCCCGCTACAAGGGATTTCACTCCTTGTCATTCGGGAAAATTATCGTTAATGAGTACTTATCATCGAACGAGAAGAAGCAGGATCATCAGGCCGCTTTTCCTCGCCTTTAATGTCTGGCTTTCCTACCAATGCGGCTTCCAGCACTTCATCTATCCATCGAACAGGTCTGATTTCCAAGGCTTCCTTAATGTTGTCAGGAACCTCTTTGAGATCACGACGATTCTCTTCGGGAATAAGCACCATCTTTATACCACCGCGGCGAGCCGCCAGCAATTTCTCCTTGAGCCCGCCAATCGGCATGACTTCGCCGCGAAGATTGACCTCACCAGTCATGGCAACGTCACAACGCACCGGCCTCTCCAGGTAGGCCGATACCATGGCGGTGACCATGGCGATACCCGCGCTCGGTCCATCCTTGGGTGTGGCACCCTCGGGGACGTGGATATGCAGGTCCTCCTTTTCGAAGCGCTCGGGATCGATTCCCAGCTGCAGGGCGCGCGCCCGAACCACGGTTTGCGCAGCACTCACCGACTCTTTCATGACATCGCCCAGCGAGCCGGTCTTGTTGATGCGCCCCTTGCCGGGGGTGACGACCGATTCGATATTGAGCAGCTCGCCGCCTACTGAGGTCCAGGCAAGGCCAGTGACACGCCCTACCTGATCCTGCTTGTCCGCCAAGCCGTAACTGTAGCGGCGTACACCAGCGTACTTCTCGATCTCCTCGTCGCTCAGCACCTCGGGCGGGTGACCACCCTCCTTGCCCTCCGCCTCGAGGCGCTGTCTAAGCACCTTGCGGCATACCTTGGCAATCTGCCGCTCCAGCTCACGTACCCCCGCCTCGCGGGTGTAGTAGCGAATCAGTTCCAGCAGAGCGTCATCGGCCAGGCTCAGCTCATCCTCCTTGAAGCCATTGGCCTTGAGCTGCTTGGGCATCAGATAGCGCTTGGAGATGGCCAGCTTCTCGTCCTCGGTATAGCCCGGCAACCGAATGATTTCCATTCGATCACGCAGCGGTCCGGGAATATTCATCGAGTTGGCGGTACAGATGAACATCGTTTCCGACAGGTCGTAATCCAGCTCCAGATAGTGATCGCTGAACTTGTCATTTTGCTCGGGATCGAGCACCTCGAGCAGCGCCGAGGCGGGATCGCCACGATGATCCATGCCGATTTTGTCGACCTCGTCGAGCAGGAACAGGGGATTCTTGACGCCCGCCTTACTCATGCGCTGGATCAGCTTGCCTGGCAACGAACCGATATAGGTGCGCCGATGACCGCGAATTTCGGACTCATCGCGCACACCGCCGAGTGCCAGACGCACGTACTTGCGGTTGGTCGCTCGGGCGATGGATTGTCCCAGCGAAGTCTTACCCACCCCGGGCGGACCCACCAGACACAGCACCGGTCCCTTGAGCTTCTTGACACGCTTCTGGACGGCGAGATACTCGAGGATACGCTCCTTTACCTCGTCGAGCCCATAGTGATCCTCGTCAAGCACCTTGGCAGCATGGGCCAGGTCATGCTTGACCCGGGTGCGTTTCTTCCAGGGCACAGAAATCAGCCAATCCAAATAGGAGCGTACCACGGTCGCCTCGGCCGATGTCGGCGACATCATCTTGAGCTTGCCAAGTTCCTGAGCAGCTTTCTCGGCCGCCTCCTGGGGCATGCCCGAGTCCTTGATTGCAAGCTCGTACTTCTCCGCCTCGTTAGGCACGTTCTCGAGCTCGCCCATCTCCTTCTGGATGGCCTTCATCTGCTCGTTGAGATAGTACTCGCGCTGCGACTTCTCCATCTGGTCCTTGACCCGCGAGCGGATTCGCTTCTCGACCTGGAGCAGATCGATCTCCGACTCGATCAGTGCCATCAGGTGCTCGATCCGGTCACGTACGCGATCCATCTCCAGCAGCTGCTGCTTGTCGCCGATCTTCAATGAGAGATGTGCGCAAATGGTATCGACCAAGCGGCTGGGATCCTCGATACCTGACAGAGAGCTGAGGACTTCGTTGGGCACCTTCTTGGAGAGCTTGACGTACTGCTCGAATTGGTTGAGCAGCACCCGCACCAGCGACTCCTGTTCACGCTCGCTGAGTGGCTCGCTCTCGCGCACCGTCACCAGGGCATGGCTATAACCGTTCTCGGCAACCGTGACCTCGCCGACATCCACGCGAGAGGCGCCTTCGATCAATACCTTCACGGTACCGTCCGGCAACTTGAGCAATTGCATGATCTCGGCCACGGTACCGACAGAGAACATATCCTGACGATCCGGGTCGTCCTGCCCAGCCTCGCGCTGGGCTACCAGCAGGATGCGCTTATCCGCCTCCATCGCGGCTTCCAGGGCCTGAATCGATTTTTCTCGCCCCACGAACAGCGGAATGACCATTTGCGGATACACGACCACATCGCGCAGGGGCAGTAGGGGCAGACTCAAGGTCTGTACGTCGTTCTGCTGCATAGCAGACGGTCCTCAAGATCGGAAGATAGTCAGGTGATGGGGGCACCGTCCGGGCATTGCAATCCCGAACCTGGCATTCCGCCAGGCCCAAGCAACGAGCAAAGGGCCGCTTTGCGGCCCCGGACGAACAGCGGACTGATTACTTGTCCTTGCCAGCCACCTTGCTCTCTTCCTGCTGCGAGTAGATCAAGAGTGGCTCACTGTCACCGGCGATCACCGACTCATCGATGACAACCTTGGTGACCCCTTCAAGAGAGGGGATTTCATACATGGTATCGAGGAGCACCGATTCAAGAATCGAGCGCAGACCACGCGCGCCGGTCTTGCGTGTCATGGCCTTGATCGCCACCGCCCTCAGCGCATCCTCACGGAAGTCGAGCTCGACGCCCTCCATCTCGAACAGCTTGGCGTACTGCTTGACCAAGGAGTTCTTGGGCTCGGTGAGTATCTGTACCAAGGCATCCTCGCTGAGCTCGGTCAGTGTCGCGATGACCGGCAGACGACCAACGAACTCGGGTATCAGACCGAACTTGACCAGATCCTCCGGCTCGACATCGGAGAGCAGAGCACCGACGCCCTTGTTCTCGTCCTTGCTCTTGACCGTGGCATTGAAGCCGATACCACCTTTCTCGGCGCGATCGCGAATCACCTTGTCCAGCCCGGCAAAGGCACCGCCGACGATAAACAGGATGTTTCCGGTATCGACCTGCAGGAACTCCTGCTGGGGATGCTTACGCCCACCCTGAGGCGGTACCGAAGCGGTAGTGCCCTCGATCAGCTTGAGCAATGCCTGCTGCACCCCCTCGCCCGATACGTCACGGGTAATGGATGGGTTGTCCGACTTACGAGAGATTTTGTCGATCTCATCAATGTAGACAATGCCGCGCTGAGCCTTCTCCACATCGTAGTCGCACTTCTGCAGCAGCTTCTGGATAATGTTCTCGACGTCTTCACCCACGTAGCCCGCTTCCGTCAGCGTCGTGGCGTCGGCGATGGTGAAAGGAACGTTGAGCAGACGAGCCAGAGTCTCGGCCAGCAGTGTCTTGCCGCTTCCGGTGGGGCCGATCAGCAGAATATTCGACTTGCCGAGTTCGACATCGCTGGACTTAATGTCGGCACGCAGGCGCTTATAGTGATTGTAGACCGCAACGGACAGCACCATCTTGGCGCGATCCTGGCCAATCACATACTCGTCCAGGGTATGACGTATTTCGCGCGGAGCCGGAAGGCGATCTTCATCGCTTTCTGCGTCGGCTTCGAGGACTTCCTCGCGAATGATGTCGTTGCATAGATCGACACATTCGTCGCAGATATAGACGGACGGGCCTGCAATCAGCTTACGGACTTCGTTCTGGTTCTTGCCGCAGAACGAGCAGTAGAGCAGCTTGCCGCTATCGTCCTTGCCTTTGCCGTCGGCCATTCGCGTACCTCGTTACGTACGGCGGCCGCAAAGCCGCCGAATTGCCTATCGTGAATTCAGTGATGAAGTCACGCTATCAGGATGCCGGACGCTTATCCAGCACGGCATCGATCAAACCATACTCCACCGCCTGCGCGCCTTCCATGAAGTTGTCGCGATCCGTGTCCTTGGCGATGGTTTCGATATCCTGACCGGTATGGTAGGCCAGGATACGATTCAACTTGTGGCGGATATTGAGAATCTCCTTGGTATGGATCTCGATATCCGATGCCTGCCCCTGATACCCGCCCAAGGGCTGGTGGATCATCATGCGAGAGTTGGGCAGACAGTAACGCTTGCCCTTGGCGCCGCCAGCCAGCAGGAAGGCGCCCATGCTTGCGGCCTGACCGATACAAACCGTCGACACGTCCGGCTTGATGAACTGCATGGTGTCGTAGATCGACATGCCAGCCGTCACGGAGCCTCCCGGGGAGTTGATATACAGGTGAATATCCTTGTCAGGATTTTCAGACTCCAGGAACAGCAACTGCGCGACCACCAGATTGGCCATGTAATCCTCGACCGGCCCCACCAGGAAGATGACGCGCTCTTTGAGCAGACGAGAATATATATCGTACGCTCTTTCGCCGCGAGCGCTCTGCTCGACGACCATCGGCACCAGGCCACCGGCGTTCTGAATATCGTAATCGTTACCCATCAGTGATGTCCTTTATCCGATGACTCATGTCACGCTCATGCGTCCGCAGAAACGTGGCTATATTAGGCCAGGCTATATAAACAACCTTCGTTACCAATCTAGTCCGACAGGCCCGGCTCATGCCAGGCCTGGACGATCGGCAACAATGGCTCAGGACTTGGACGCCACCTCTTCCTCTTCATTCTCGCCGGCATCGTCCCCCTCGGCCTGCTGCTGGGCTGCCTGCATCGCTTGTTCGTAGCTCATCTCGGCATCGGCAACGTTGGCCTGACCCAGCAGCACATCCACCGCCTTCTCTTCGAGAATCGCCGACTTGACTTGGGTTTTGAGCTGATCATTGCTCAGGTAATATTCGACGACCTGTGCCGGATCCTGATACTGCTGCGCCAGCTCCTCGACCTTCGCCTTGATTTCATCATCGGAAGCGTCAAGCTCATTGGCCTTGATCACTTCAGCGAGCAGCAGACCGACCTGAACACGGCTCTTGGCCTGATCAGCGAAGAGCTCGTTAGGCAACTGGGAGACATCGAAGTCTTCACCAAGGCCGAACTGCTGAGCCGCCTGACGCTTGAGCGCATCGGTCTCCTGCTGCACCAGGGCCTGCGGAACAGGCACGTCATTGGCGTTCTTGAGCGCCTCGAGCACCTGTTGCTTGACACGGTTATCGACGGCTTGAGCCGCCTCACGGGCCATGTTCTTCTTCACTTCGGCGTGAAACTTTTCGACATCGCCATCCTCCACGCCAAAGCGCTTGATGAACTCTTCATCTACCGCTGCCAGCTCCTGACCGCTGACCTTGTGAACCTTGACCTTGAAGGTGGCTTCTTGCCCGGCAAGATTCTCAGCTTGGTAGTCCTCCGGGAAGGTCACCTTGATCTCGGTGTCGTCACCAGCCTTGGCGCCCACCAACTGCTCCTCGAAGCCGGGAATGAAGCTGCCTGAACCCAGCACCAGACTGTGGCCCTCGGCGCTGCCGCCTTCGAAGGGCTCGTCACCCAGAAAACCCTTGAAATCGATGGTGACTTGGTCACCATCGGCAGCGGCACGATCAATCTCCTCCCATGAGGCGTTTTGCTTGCGCAACGTCTCGATCATCTTCTCGACATCGGCGTCCTGAATCTCGACGACGGGACGCTCGACCTCGGCACCTTCGATGCTCTTGAGCTCGACTTCAGGATAGATCTCAAGCGTAGCAACGAACTCGAGATCCTTGCCGGCTTCGTTGACCGTCGGCTCGATTTGCGGGAAACCTGCGGGATTCAGGCTCTCCTGAGTGATTGCCTGAACATAGCGCTCACGCATCACCTCACCCACCACTTCATTGCGCACGTCGTGTCCGTAACGTTGACGGACCACAGCCATCGGCACATGACCCTTGCGGAAACCGTTCAAGCGAATATTCTTGGCGGTATCCTTGAGGCGGGCCGCGACGGCCTGATCGACCTCATCCGCCGGCACCTGAACCTTGACGCGACGTTCGATCTGGGAGGTCGTTTCGACGGAAACTTGCATGAATAGTCCTCTACCGACTGGGGGCGTTGTGTTGAATGCGTTGAATGCTCAAGGGGGGTAATTCTAAGAACCCCGCTGCGCGCTGGCAAGCGCGCCTTGTCTCGACTATGGGGGCTTGTTGTCTCATCACAAGGGGAAAGGGGTAAATAACCCGCGCCATGGGACGAATCGTCCTGTACGCCATCAAACGACACGATCCCAGAGCACTGGAAAGAAAAGGTCAGCCATAGCCAGGCCGATACTCAACGACACAAGAGGGATAGATATAAAGAAGGGGAACAGCACGTTCAGGTAATGGGGTGGATGATGGGGATCGAACCCACGACCACCGGAGCCACAATCCGGGGCTCTACCACTACCGGGCGCAAACTGGCGATACAAATCCTTGAATTCTTTGATAGGCTAGGCTTCACGCGTCGGGTGAAGGATGAGCGTGTCATACGCCGCGCCGATATGTGGCGCTAGGCGCCTCGCATCTTGCCCGCACTCATGGAAGAGGATCGACCCCCGGTGGGGCGGCCAGACTTCAACTCTGGCAGGGGCTGCCAGCGGTCCCTGGTGGGTTCGACTCCCACGCTCTTCCGCCACGCCCGCTTCCCGGTGCACTCTGGCGCGTCTCCCCTCCCGGCCGTATGCGGCTACACTTTGCGATATCGATCGCATCGACAGATGCTGGCTTGCGTGGCTCATGTCGCGCGCACCTCACGGCCAAAGGAGCCCATCATGTCCAATCCCTGCATCATCTGCGTTGCCATCACCGGCAGCGTGCCTCGCAAGGAGCACAATCCCGCGGTCCCCATCACCATCGAGGAGCAGATCGAGAGCACCCAGGCGGCTTTCGAGGCTGGCGCCGCCCTTGCCCACTGCCATGTCCGCAACGACGACCAGACGCCAAGCTCGGACCCCGAGCGTTTTGCACGGCTGGTGGAGGGGCTCAAGAAGCACTGTCCGGGTATGATCATCCAGCTTTCGACCGGTGGTCGCTCCGGCGCCGGTCGCGAGCGCGGTGGCATGCTGCCACTCAAGCCCGACATGGCAAGCCTCTCGGTGGGCTCCAACAACTTTCCCAACCGGGTCTACGAGAACTCACCGGAGCTGGTGGAGTGCCTAGCCGAGGAGATGCTGACGCACGGCATCAAGCCCGAGATAGAAGCCTTCGACCTGTCGCATCTCCACCAGGCCGTGAGCCTGTCGAAACAGGGCAAGCTCAAGACACCGCTGTACGTGCAATTCGTCATGGGCGTCAAGAATGCGATGCCGGCCGACAAGCCGACCTTCGACTTCTATATCGAGACGCTCCAGCGGCTGGCCCCCGCTGCCCAGTGGTGCGGTGCGGGGATCGGGGCGAACCAGATCGTTCTGAACGAGTGGTCGATTGCCGCGGGCGGCCATACCCGGACGGGGCTCGAGGACAACATGCGCCTTGACCGCGATACCCTGGCACCCTCCAACGCCGCCCTGGTCGAACGCACCGTGGCGCTTTGCGACAAGTACCAGCGGCCGGTGGCGAGCTGGCAGCAGGCCCGCGACATGCTTGGCCTGACCTACCCCGAGCACACCTAGTCCTGCTTGCATATGGACAAAACGACGAAAGCCCGGCCTTCCGGCCGGGCTTTCATCACAGCATCCGCTGCTCTTCTTCCGCGAACCTCCTGTCCGCGCTTCCTTGGCTCTTCTGGGCCTGCTCTTCCCTGATTGAACTGCCCCTCTTCCTTGATTGAGCTTCCTGCTCAACATGACAATATATTGATTCAGGTCATGAAATTCCAAGGGCAAACAATGTAAGAAATTATTCATATTTCCTGTAAGAAATATCTTACATAACTTCATTAGTCAGCCCGCACGAGGTTGGGGCACTCATTTCCCTCAATGAACGCCGCAAGATTGCCAAGCGTGGTTTCGGCAATCTCGGTCAACGCCTCACGGGTGAAGAAGCCTTGGTGGCCGGTAATCAACACATTGGGAAAGGTCATCAGACGCACGAACAGGTCGTCGTCGATGAAGTCCGCGGAGCGGTCCTCGAAGAACAGCGGCTCCTCCTGCTCATAGACATCGATCGCAAGTGCCCCTAACTGGCGGCTCTTGAGCGCTTCGACCACCGCCTGGGTATCGATCAGGCCCCCCCGCGAGGTATTGACTAGCATCGCGCCTCGCTTCATCCGAGCAAGCGAGTCGGCATTGATCATGTGGTAGGTGGGCTTGAGCAGTGGGCAGTGCAGGCTGACCACATCCGCCTCCTGCAACAGCCGTTCCTGCGAGACGATCTCGCCGTACTGGGAAAATGCCGGGGCGGGAGAGGGATCGGCGCCCAGCACCCGGCAGCCCATGCCGTGGAAGATGCGTGCCGTAGCAAGGCCAATCTTGCCGGTTCCCACGATACCGATGCACTTGCCATGCAAGGTCATGCCCAGCAGCCCCTCGAGCATGAAGTTGCCCTCGCGCACACGGTTATAGGCACGGTGCGTATGACGGTTCAGCGCCATTACCAGCGCCAGGGTATGTTCGGCCACCGCCTCGGGGGAGTAGGCTGGAACACGGGCCACGAACAGCCCGAGCCGCTCGGCGGCCTTGAGGTCGACGTTGTTGAACCCGGCACAGCGCAGCAGGACCGCCTTGACGCCGAAATCGGCAAGTCGTTCGAGCACCTCAGCGTCGAGCTGGTCATTGACGAAGACGCATACGGCGTCACTGCCGTCGGCGAGCGCCACCGTCTGTCGGGAGAGCGTCGCGCGCTGATAGACAAGTTCCGCCTGATCCTGCATGGCGAGCCTTTTCGCCACGCTATCGAAGGAGCGCTGGTCGTAGGGCTGGGTACTGAAGAAGGTGACCTGCATGTCGGCACTCCGGTTGGGTCGTCATCGTCTTCCCAACATAGGGTTTCGGGCTGCCGGGCGCAAAGAGGCGATATGATGAACATGGGCGGTACGCAACGATGTCAATTCTCACCATGGACCTTGGAGGGACTATGCGTTCGGTATTTCTCGTCGATAATGGCTCCTTGCGCCCAGAGTCGACCCTGAATCTGCGGCGCGTTGCCGCCGCCCTGGGCGAACGGGCCGGCATGCCGGTCGAAGCGGCTTCGCTTTTGCACTCCAACAAGGTGCCGGCCGATGCGCTCGATGGCATGCCCGCCGCCACTCTTGGTCCTGCTGCCGCCCGGCACGCCGAGGCGGGCAGCCGTGAGGTCGTGATCCTGCCCTTCTTCTTCGGCCCCAGCCGCGCGCTTACCGGTTATTTGCCCGAGCGCATGGCAACGTTGCAGGAGCGCTACCCTGATCTCCATGTGCGCGTGGCCACGCCACTGGTCAATCTGCTCGGGCCGGTCGATCTGAGACTGGCGAGAATCCTGTGTGACGGCGTACGCGAGCGCCTGGTGCCAGGAACGCGCCCCCGCGTGGCACTGGTCGATCATGGCAGTCCCATTCCCGAGGTCACGGCGGTGCGCAACGTGCTGGTCGGCCAGTTGAGCGCCCTGCTCGAGGGTGAAGTAGCGTGCGTGGCGGGGGCTTCCATGGAGCGACGTGAAGGCGACGAGTACCGCTTCAATGAGCCGCTGCTCGATACGCTGCTGGACCAGCCCGGCTTCGATCAGGGAGAGGTCATTGTCTCGATGCTGTTTCTCTCGCCCGGGCGCCATGCCGGGACCGAAGGTGACGTGGCCGCCATCTGTAGCGGGGCCGAGACGCGCCACCCCGGCTTGATCACCACGATGACTCGTCTTGCCGGTGAGCATGACGGCATGCTGGACATCCTTGTCGAACGTCTTCACCAGGCGCTGTCAGGAGAGGGCTATCTGCTGGACCTGCCCTCCAGCGAGCCCAACTTGCACGTCCCTTGAACGCTGACTGAGGCGATCGATCAAGCCATCGATTGCCTGAATCGACTACCATTCCCTGACCGATCAACGTGAAGAGTGAACCCATGAGCGAGACGAATCAGTCCTGGTCCCAACCCATGCCGGCACAGCAGTTCGAGCTGATGCGCAGCATTCTCGACGCCCCGAGCCCGGTGGGGCTGGAGGGGGCCATGACCTATGGCGTACTCAAGCCCTACTTCGATACCTTCGCGCCCAGCGACTGGCACATGCACCAGTTCAAGGGGCATGCCGGCGTGGTATTGGACACCCATCCGGGCCGGGACGACCTGTTCAAGGTGATGATCATCGGCCATGCCGACAAGATTCGTATGCAGGTGCGCAGCATCGGCGACGACGGCAAGATCTGGATCAATACCGACTCCTTCCTGCCCACGGTGCTGATCGGTCATGAGGTCAAGCTGTTCAGCGAGGACCCGGAGAAGCCGGGCAGCTATCGGATCATCGAGGGTGGCACGGTGGAGGCGCTGGGTGCCATCCACTTCTCCGACCCGGCCGTCCGCACCGGCGAGAAGGGTATCAAGAAGGAGCAGATCTATCTCGATCTGCAGATTCACGGTAAGAACAAGAAGCAGCAGGTGCTGAACCTGGGCGTTCGCCCCGGGGATTCGATCATCTTCAATCGCCCCATCCGCCCCGGGTTCAGTCCCAACACCTTCTACGGTGCCTATCTGGACAACGGCCTGGGCTGCTTCGTCACCGCCGAGGTGGCACGCCTGATCGCCGAGTCGGGCGGCACGAAGCAGGTGCGCGTGCTCTTCGCCATAGCAAGCTACGAGGAGATCGGCCGCTTCGGCAGCCGGGTATTGGCCGGCGAGCTCAAGCCGGACGTGGTCATCGGCGTGGACGTCAACCATGATTATGTCGCCGCACCCGGTATCGGAGACCGGCGCATGCAGCCGCTGGAGATGGGCAAGGGCTTCACCATGTCGGTTGGCGCCATCGCCAGCGAGCAGCTCAACCGGGTCATCGAGAGCACGGCAAGGGAACACGGCATCCCCCTGCAGCGTGATATGGTGGGCGCCGATACCGGCACTGACGGCATGGCCGGCGTACTGGCCGCCGTGGACTGTGCCGCCACGTCCATCGGCTTCCCGATTCGCAACATGCACACGATCTCGGAAACCGGCAACACCCAGGACCTGCTGGCGGCGGTACATGCCCTGACCTACACCGTCCAGGCGCTGGATGCACTGCCCGACCCCCACCGCGAGTTCCTCGACAATCACCCGCGCCTCGATCAGGCAGGTCCTCTGTCACACCAGGGCTCGGCCAAGCTCGATGAGGAGCAGAAAGAGAAGTAATTAGCACCTCAAATCATTGAAGCACCCGATAGAGGTTATCCACGGCCTCTATCGGGCAGTACCGCCATGTGATGGGCATCGTTATCGGTCTGCCGATCATGAGGCGCCGTGCGGTCAGCCTGCATACCCAGCCGGTGATCGGTGGTAAGCCCCAGATTTTCGAACATGGGGATCAGCTTACGATTGCCGTATTCCGAGATATGGCCACTGTCATAATAGAGGGGCCTGCCCGCTTCACTGCCATAACAGAACGTCTCATCGCATAAATACGCGGCGGTATCTAGCACCTCGACATTACAGGAAACATCCACGATATCCTGTACCTCCCAAATCGCCATAGTATCCTCGACATACTCATCACGCGTGATACGCATCTCGCCATCCAAGCCCAGCAATGCCCGCCTGGCCATCACTCTGGGCACATCACCTGGCATCGCCGGTATTGGTCGCAGAAGGTACACAGCGTGGTCAGCTGCCAAGCGGCAGGTACTCGCAATCATCGCTTGCTGATACTCCCGAATGAACTCCGGCGTTACCTCTTCATGGGGCTTGTCGAAATAGACCGTAGGCTTGAGCGTCTCACCAACGTCTGGGATCTGAAAGTACCCCCCACTGTTGACGATGATCACCGGGATCGATGCCGGCAAATCGGCAATCTTTTCGGCAAGAAAGTCATTGAATTTCGCGCAGGTCCAATCGTGAGTCTCTCTTTTGATGTCGAAAAGGGTAGGACAACTCGAGTGGCTACTGTAGAGGATTCCGGGGCTATGGGGGTCGGCATCATCACCACCCAAGGCCGCCTGAACCGCCGTGACGACCGAGGCGGCATGACTGTCTCCCACCACTATTGCGCGAATATCATTCCCGCCGAAGGTACACCACGGAAAATCCTCCCCCTTGCTATGGTGGCACTCCTCACGCCGCTGGTTGATATTGAAGGTTTCGGCATAGATCGACTCCACCTCCTGGGGCATGCGCCCATCGACACCCTCCATGTGATAAATGGCCAGTGCCGGCGTTGCCACCAACAGAGCGAAGGCCGCGATCAATGCCGGCTTCTTGACCAAACCATCATGACTGATCCAGTGACGGCTCGTATTCTCGATCAGGTGATAGGAGAGCGCCCCCAAGAGCAGTGACAACAAGAGGCCAATGCCGACCGCCAAGGCGCTGCCATTGATCTCGAGATAGTACAGGCCCACGAAGACTGGCCAATGCCATAGATAGATCGAATAGGAGCTCAAGCCCAGCCATTGCACCATGCGAAGCGTGGCCCATGCCGACTGTCTGGCACTCAGCAAGACCAGCATTGCCCCGACAACCGGAAGCAGCGCGTTGGCGCCAGGCCAGGGCGTGCCCCCATCGAACAGAACAAGGGCAAGCCCAATGCACCCAAGACCGATGATCTCCAGCCAACGTGCCTGCACTTGCCGGAGCGTGACCTTATCTGCCAACAGGAAGGCCAGCCCCCCGGCCAACATCTGCCATGCTCGAGTCGGCAGCATGAAGAAGCCTGCCGAAGGGGAGCGCTCGGTGGCCCATATCGATAGTGCCAGAGAGGCAGCGATACCCGCAGCTAACACGTACAGCAGCATCACTCGACCTGGCCTCAGCCGCCAGACCAGCATCAGGACCACGGGAAGCAGGAGATAGAACTGCCACTCCACCGAGAGTGACCAGGTGTGCAAAAGCCATTTTTCATGTGAAGCCGTATCGAAATAGCCTGCTTCACGCCAAAAAATCACATTGGAGAGAAAGGTCAGCGCTGAAAAAGCGTGCTTGCCCAGAGCGCGATACTCCCCTTGCGGCAGAAGCCACCATCCAACGATCAGCAACACCAATAGCAGGAACAGGAGTGCCGGCAGGATACGTCGAGCTCGAGCCACATAAAAATGCCATAAAAACGTTGTCGCACCTCGGTGGAGCTGGCTACCCCTTCGCTCCAATCCCTTTACCAGAATCGAGGTCATCAAGAACCCCGATAACACGAAGAACACATCGACTCCGACGAATCCCCCGGCGAAGCCCGGCACATTGAAGTGAAAAAGCACCACGGCCACGACAGCAATGGCTCTAAGTCCATTGATGTCATAACGAAACGACGGCGTATCGGCTAAGGCAGTCACGATTATGCTCCTGTAAGGAACAGCAATGACCTGGAAGGAGAAAAGGGGAATGCATTGTCACCCATCAGCAACTATGCGTGATTATAACTAATTTTGAAAAAATTAAATTAGCTATCATTACTAAATGTCAGCGCACTTTAATATTAGCCAATAAGTATTGCTTGCTGACAAATGCGGACGCTAGAGGCTTAAAGGAGAAGAGCTCAATGACCACGGAACTAACGCTGCTTGGCTGGACCCTTGCGCTGGCCATCGTGCAGACCCTGCTTCCGGCCATGTGGCGAAACAGGGAAACCGGCATGACCTACAATGCCGGCCCACGAGACGCGTCGGGGCCGCCAATGGGCAAAGTCACGGGGCGGCTGTTTCGTGCCCAACGCAATCTGTTCGAGACGCTGCCACTGTTTATCGGTGCGATACTGATCGCCCACGTGGCCGGCCAGAACGGCACATTGACACTATGGGGCGCTTGGCTCTATTTCCTGGCCCGGGTGGCTTATGTCCCGCTGTATGCGCTGGGCATACCATGGATACGCTCGCTGGTGTGGATGCTTGCCCTGCTGGGACTCTGCCTGGTGTTGCTGGCTGTGCTCTTCTGATCCCTTGAATCTTTTGTTGGCGTAGCCAGGTATACCAGTGGGTCTGAAAAACATACGCTGGAAAAGAAAAGGCCTGCGATTGCTCACAGGCCCTTTGGAATTCGTTGGCGCGCCCAGCAGGATTCGAACCTGCGACCCCTGCCTTCGGAGGGCAGTACTCTATCCAGCTGAGCTATGGGCGCGTATCCATGGCAACGCTGTACCACGGCGGCCACAATGCTAACCGTCTGTCTGACGAGTGTCCAGCGCCCCCCGCTAAGGCAAGCTGACCAATCTTGCCTGCGTTAGTCGAAAGCCGCTTCTCAGAGCATTTTCCTGTCCAACCGCTTGCCGGTATACTACCCGCCATGCAGCATGGCGTTAGCGTGTCAAGAAGCGCCCAATCACAACAGCATCAACGCGTTTTCGAATGCAGACCGTAAAGAGGTGGTGAGAGTGAATTCCAAACTGATCATGGGGTGTCTGGCCACCCTCGGCGTGGCTTTTGGGGCTGCTACCGTCCATGCCAACGTAGACCGCGATGCGATGGCCGAGCGTCTCAGACCAGTCGGCCAGCTCTGCCTTCAGGGCGAAGAGTGTGGCAGAACCGCCGCCGCTGCGGCAGCCCCCGCCAGTGACGCTGGCGGCATCGATGGACCAGGCATCTACAACAGCGTCTGCATGGCGTGTCACGAAACGGGTGCCGCCGGTGCGCCGGTGCGCGGCACCGAGGACGACTGGGCATCGCGCATCGATCAGGGCATCGAGACGCTCTATGAGCATTCGATCAACGGTATCGGGGCCATGCCCCCGCGCGGCGGCAACCCCAACCTCTCCGACGAGGAAGTGATGGCCGCGGCCAACCACCTGCTCGAGCCGGTGATGGACGATCTGCCCGAAATCGGCGGCGAGGAGGCCACTGCCGAAGAGGGCGCAGCCGAGGGTGAGGCTGACATCGCCGCGACCGAGGGCGAAGCTGACGCCGAGGCAGCTCCGGCCGAAGAAGAGACGGCCGGAAACGGCAATGGTCTCGACGGTGAAGCGCTCTACGCCGGCGGCGGCTGTGCCGCCTGCCACGGTACCGGAGCCGCCGGAGCGCCGCGGCTGGGCGAGGCCGGTGACTGGGGCGAGCGTCTGGAGCAGGACATCAGCGAGCTCTACGCTCACGCCATCAACGGTATCGGTGCCATGCCGCCCAAGGGGGGCAACATGTCGCTCTCCGACGAGGAGGTCGAGGCGATCGTCGACTATATGGTCGCCGAGTCCGAATGATGACCTGAGTATTGACGGTCATTGCTTTGAGGGGCGCCTGATGGCGCCCCTCTTGCGGCAGGGCCGCTCACCCTGGCATTGCGAGAGCGCCTAGTTCAACAGCGAGCGAATCCCGGCCAGGGCGTCCTTGCCGCGCGCCTGTTTCTTTTCCGGATCCTCCTTGTCGGCGCGCCCCTCCCAGTCGAGATCCTCCGCCGGCAGCTCATCGAGAAAACGGCTTGGTGTACAATCCATCAACTCGCCGTAAGCCTTGCGCTGGCGGGCCAGGGTCAGCGTCAGGGTGCGCCGCGCGCGGGTGATGCCGACATAGGCCAGGCGGCGCTCCTCCTCTACCGTGCCGGCCTCGATGGCGTTGCGGTGCGGCAACAGCTCCTCCTCCCACCCCATCAGGTAGACATGCGGAAACTCCAGTCCCTTGGAGGCGTGCATGGTGAGCAGCTGCACCCGGTCGGAGTCATCCTCTTCGGCCTGCTGCTCGAGGATATCGCGCAGTACCAGCCGTGCGATGGCAGCCTCGACACTGTCGGTCTCGGTCTCCTCACTGGCACTGAGCTCCTCGCCTCTCTCTTCAGGATCACGCTGCATCGACTTCTCGAGCTGATCGATCAGGATCCACACGTTGGCCATGCGCCGCTCGGCGATGGTCGGGGCGCTGGCGTTCTGGTAGAGCCACGCCTCGTAGTCCATTTCATGCAGCATGCCGCGAATGGCAGCGATGGCATCGCCGCTGTCCATGCGCCGGCGCACGCCATCGATAAAGTGGGTAAACCTGCCTAGCCTCTCGACTGCCCGCACCGGCAGCTGCTGCTCGAGCCCCAGCTCATGGCAGGCGGCAAACAGCGAACAGCCGCGCTCGGTGGCGTAGTTGGCGAGTTTCTCCAAGGTGCCGGGGCCGATTTCGCGGCGCGGCACGTTGACGATGCGCAAAAAGGCGTTGTCGTCGGCGGGATTGATCAGCAGCCGCAGGTAGGCCATGGCGTCCTTGATCTCGTTGCGCGAGAAGAACGAGGTGCCGCCGGAGAGCTTGTAGGGAATCTGGTAGTGCTGCAGCTTGAGCTCCAGCAGCCGGGCCTGGAAGTTGCCACGGTAGAGCACCGCGAAGTCGCGCCAGGAGGCTGACTCCTTGATGCGCCGGGTGAGGATCTCGCTGGCCACGCGCTCGGCCTCGGCCTCCTCGTGGCGATTGACCACCACACGGATCGCCTCGCCCTGGCCCATCTCCGACCACAGCGTCTTGTCGTAGACGTGGGGGTTGTTGGCAATCAAGGTGTTGGCGGCGCGCAGGATGGTGCCGGTGGAGCGGTAGTTCTGCTCGAGCTTGACCACCTTGAGGCGCGGGAAGTCCTCGCCCAGAGTCACCAGGTTTTCGGGGCGCGCCCCGCGCCAGGCGTAGATCGACTGATCGTCGTCGCCCACCACGGTGAAGGTCGAGCGCTCCGCCATCAGCAGCTTGACCAGCAGATACTGGGTGACGTTGGTGTCCTGGTACTCATCGACCAGCATGTAGTGGATCTTGCGCCGCCAGCGGGCCAGCGCCTCGGGATCGCGCTTGAGCAGCACCACCGGCAGCAGGATCAGGTCATCGAAGTCGACGGCGTTGTAGGACTTGAGGTGACGGCCATAGGCTTCATAGACCCGTGCGGCATACTGCTCGTCCTCATCCATGGCATGGGAGAGTGCATCACCCGGCATCACCAGATCGTTCTTCCACTGCGAGATCTGGCCCTGCACGGCGTTGATCTGCTCGGCATCGACCTGGGCGTCCTTGTTCATCAGATCGCGCAGCAGGGCCTTGGCGTCCTCGGGGTCGAACAGCGAGAAGCCCGGCTTGTAACCGAGCGCCTTGAGTTCGGCGCGAATGATGTTGAGCCCCAGGGTATGGAAGGTCGAGACGGTGAGCCCGTGCCCCTCCTTGCCCTTGAGCATCTGCCCCACCCGCTCCTTCATCTCCCGGGCCGCCTTGTTGGTGAAGGTCACCGCGGCAATGCGCCGGGCGCTCATGCCGCACTCCTGCACCAGGTAGGCAATCTTGGTGGTGATCACGCTGGTCTTGCCGGAACCGGCCCCGGCCAGTACCAGGCAGGGGCCGTCGATATAGCACACCGCTTCCTGCTGGCGCGGGTTGAGCTTGGCGAGGCGTTGGCGGATCGACATGCTTACTCCTTGTCGGCGACACCGACATCGACGGCACCCGCGAAACCGAACTGTCGCCAGGCTTCGAAGGCGATCACCGCACAGGCATTGGAGAGATTCAGGCTGCGGCTGTCAGGCAGCATCGGGATGCGCAGACGCTGAGATTCGGGCAGCGCATCGAGCATCGCCTGGGGCAAGCCGCGGGTCTCGGGGCCGAACAGCAGGGCATCGCCTGGGCGGTAGGCGGGCTCATGGTAGCCGGTGCGGCCCCGGGTGGAGATGGCGAAAACTCGCTGGGGCGCCACGGACTCCACGAATGCTGACCAGTCGCGGTGGACACGCACCGCGGCCCACTCATGGTAGTCGAGCCCGGCACGGCGCAGCCGCTTGTCGTCGAGCACGAAGCCCAGCGGCTCGATCAGGTGCAGGCGAAAGCCGGTATTGGCGCACAGCCGGATCAGATTGCCGGTATTGGGCGGGATCTCGGGTTCAAAGAGCACCACATCAAGCATGGACAGTCCTGCTGGATCGGAGTGTCCCGACACAAGCCGGGAACGTACACGGGCCCCGCAGGGGCACGTTGGCGTATCCGGTCGATGCGATCAGAAATTCAGGCGCACCCCGGCATGGGCACCGCTATCCAAGGTTTGCGTGCCTGGCGAAGTGTCGAAATCGGCGCGCAGGCGACGGTAGCCGAGGTAACCATCGACATTGCGCGTAAAGGCGTAACGCGCCCGCAAGCCATACTCGAAACTGTCGTCAAGGTCGCTGCTGGTGACCACGCTTGGCGTGTAAAAACCGTAACCGCCCAACGAGACGCCTGGCATCTGCGGCAGGTAGACATAACCATAGCCACCCAGGCCCAAGCCGCCGCCATCGCCATAATCGGTCTCGAACTGGCTCCACCGCGCACCGACACCGATATCGATATCGCTATTGCGCTCCACACCCAGCAGCTGGATATGGCCCATGGTCGCGTCTTCACGGTACTCGCTATGCAGAATGCCGCCGCCAAGGGCAATGCCCGGGGCGAGCTCGCCTGCCGCCTCGAACTGCACGGCGTCGCTGCTCAGGTTGAGATCCAGGCTCGAAGCGATGACACCCTGGCCGAGCATGGCGCCGAGCAGCGCCGCACTCCATAGAGACAATTTCTTCATCGTTCATCCATCCAGTCAGCGTATTGGTCGTGTATTCAGGATCCGATGCCGTATTGCGCCCGGTAGGCGCGAATCGCCTCGGCATGCTGCTGCAGCGCGCCGTCATGCTGCTCCAGGTAGGTCAACACCATGTCCAACGTCACGATACTGACCACCGGCATGCCGTAGGTGGCCTCAACCTCTTGAATGGCGCTCTTCTCGCCATTGCCACGTTCCTGACGGTCCAGGGCGATCACCACTCCGGCGGCCTGGGCACCGGCGGCCTCGATCAGCGCCATCACTTCGCGGATCGCGGTGCCGGCCGTGATCACGTCATCGATGATCAGAATGCGTCCGGCAAGCTCGGCCCCGACGATATTGCCACCCTCTCCGTGCTGCTTGGCCTCCTTGCGGTTGAAGGCGAAGGGCAGGTCGCGGCCATGATGTTCGGCGAGCGCCACGGCGGTGGCCGCCGCCAGCGGAATGCCCTTGTAGGCGGGACCGAACAGCACGTCGGCCTCAAGCCCGCTGGCCTCGATCGCCTGGGCATAGCAGCGCCCCAGCCGGGCCAGGGCGGCACCACTTTTGAACAGGCCAGCATTGAAAAAATAGGGGCTGACCCGACCCGACTTCAGCGTGAATTCGCCGAAGCGCAACACGCCCTGGTAGATAGCGAACTCAATGAATTCTCGCTGATACGCCTGCATGCCGTTCGATTCCCCCCTACTCACGCTAAGTCCCCTATCATGATCATTAGCTCAGGCCATTTACCTAAACGTCGAAACGTCGGGTATCATACAGGCGCGACGGAAAAGGGACCATGTATGAAAATCGCCAGCATTAATGTCAATGGCATCCGCGAAGCGGTCGGACGAGGCTTTCTCGACTGGCTGGCCAACCAGGATGCCGATGTCGTCTGTGTGCAGAATCTCAAGGCCAAGAGCTTTGAACTCGACGACGCCATCCTCTACCCGGAAGGGTACGAGGGTTATTTTCTGGATGCCGAGCAGGACGGCTTCTCCGGGGTCGGCCTCTATTGCCGCAAGATTCCCAAAGCCATCATGTACGGCCTGGGCTTTGAGCAGTGCGATCATGAAGGGCGCTTCCTGCAGGCCGACTACGACCGCTTCAGCATCGCCAGTTTCCTGATGCCCGACGGCAGCGATCCCGGTGCCAAGGAAGCCTTCATGGCGCAGTATCAGGAGTACCTGGGCAAGATGGCGCGCAAGCGTCGCGAATACATCATTTGCGGCACCTGGCACATCGCCCACAAGACCGTCGACCTGGCCAACTGGGCCGACAACCAGACCACCCCCGGCTTCAAGCCCGAGGAGCGTGCCTGGATGGATCAGGTATTGGGCCCGACCGGCTTTATCGACACTTTCCGCGAGATCAACCGCGACGCCGGCGAACACACCTGGTGGCCAGCGCTGGATCAGGATCAGCAGCGTTCGCGTCAGGAGGGGTGGCGTCTCGACTACCAGATGGTTGGCCCCAACTTCCGCCGTCACGTGGTCGATGCCTGGATCGATTACGACGCGACCTTCTCCGAGTTCGCGCCGCTGATCGTCGAGTACGACCTAGAGCTCTAAGCTCACCCCCTGCGTTCCGTCAACATGACGCCGGCTTCCGCCGGCGTCATGTGTTTGCGTGGGTGGCTTGCGAACACTAGCCCCGAATGCCCAACGCCTCGCGTTGATGCTCGAACAGCTTGGCCCCGGTCTGCTCCGCCAGATCGAGCATGGCGTTGAGCTCACCACGCGAGAAGGCCGCCGTCTCGGCGGTCCCTTGCACCTCGATCAACTCCCCCGACTCCGTCATCACCACGTTCATGTCGGTTTGCGCGCCGCTATCTTCCGGATAGTCGAGATCGACCACCGGCGTACCGCGGAAGATACCCACCGACACCGAGCTGACCAGCTGCTTGTAGGGGTCCTGCTTGATCAGCTTCTTGCGCTGCAGATAGCGGATCGCATCGATCAGCGCTACACAGCCGCCAGTGATCGATGCCGTGCGCGTACCGCCATCGGCCTGGATCACATCGCAGTCGACAGTGATGGTGAATTCACCGAGCTTCTTGAGATCCACCGCCGCGCGCAGCGAACGGCCGATCAACCGCTGGATCTCGAGCGTACGGCCGCCCTGCTTGCCACGGGCCGCCTCACGGCCGCCCCGAGTATGCGTGGCGCGAGGCAGCATGCCGTATTCGGCCGTCACCCAGCCCTGGTTCTTGCCGCGCAGCCAGCGCGGCACGCCCGCCTCCACACTGGCGTTACACAACACCTTGGTGTCGCCGAATTCGACCAGCACCGAGCCCTCGGCATGGCGGGTGTACTCTCGGGTCAGGCGAATCTCGCGAGCCTGGTCGGGCCGTCGTCCACTGGGGCGCATATATCCTCTCGAAACAAACATGCTACGGTTCACTAGCCGCCAAGGCGGTACCAGGCGCCATTCTACACGTTCACGCCCGTGAATCGGTTACACTGGCGCCCTTCTTCCGATGCATGATTTGGCCACAGCGCACCAGGAGCCAGCATGGTTCACAGCATGACCGCCTTCTCCCGACACAGCCACGAGGCCGCCTGGGGCAGCCTTCATCTCGAGCTGCGCTCGGTCAATCAACGCTATCTCGATCTCCATTTCCGGCTGCCCGAGACCCTTCGCGATCTCGAACCCGGCTTTCGCGATGCCCTGCGCACCCGTCTGGCGCGTGGCAAGATCGAGTGCACGCTGCGCTTCGAACCCGCTGCCGGCGGCGAAACCCTGGCCATCAATCACGAGCGTCTCAAGACGCTGGCACGCATCCTGGTGGAAGTGCGCAGCGAGCTGCCAGGCGTCGCCATGCCCGACGCGCTCGCCATGCTCGAACACCCTGGGGTACTGGAGAGCCATGGCCTCGATCTGGACGAGATCAAGGCCGCCGCGCAAGCATTATTCAGCCAGGCGCTGGATGACCTGATCGAAGGCCGCGCCCGCGAGGGCGAACAACTCGCCGAGCTGATTCGCACGCGCCTGCTCGGGGTGCGCGAGCAGGTCTCTGAGGTGCGCCGCTTGCTGCCTGGCATCCTCGAGCGCCAGCGCAGCCTGCTCGTCGAACGCCTGGAGGCGGTCCGTGCCGAGCTCGACCCCCAGCGCCTGGAAGCCGAGCTTGCGATGATGGCCCAGAAGGCCGATGTCGACGAGGAGCTCGACCGGCTCGACACCCACGTCAACGAGGTCGAGCGCCAACTCAAGCTGCAAGGCCCCGTGGGCCGCCGCCTCGACTTCCTGATGCAGGAGCTCAACCGCGAGGCCAACACCCTCTCCTCGAAGTCCGTCGTGGCCGAAAGCACCCGCTGCGCGGTGGAGCTCAAGGTGCTGATCGAACAGATGCGTGAGCAGATCCAGAATATCGAGTGATGTCCTCGCTCATCCACCAATATCCACAAGCAGTTATTTTTTAAGGAAATTACCGAGGACGTTGTCTAAAGCCATCTATGGAAGTCTAGCTTAAGCTCTCGCCAAGTGGGAGTACACTGGGGTACTCCCCACTATAAAGGCGAAAATCCCCTATGAGTACTCCCCACTTCAAACGCTGCCAGCTCGCTGCTCGCCCTCAATCGAAGGGCAGCACGTTGACGACTCCACGATTTATACCCTTCTGATCAATTATTTGCCGGGCAACACAGCATTCCGCCTGCCGTAAATTTACACAATCGTTTCAAATATTCTTCGTTACGTTGAGAGGGGCCAATGGGTAGCTTAACTGCAAAGAAGATCCAGTCCCTAATCAAGGAAGGCACACCGGGGCGCTACGGCGATGGGACGGCCTGTACCTCAAGATCCCTAGGAAGGGTGCCCCCCCTACTGGATGCATGACATGCGCCGCACCTGCCGCAGCTTGCTGGCTGCCGCTGGCGTGCCGGGGCATGTGGCGGAGCGCTGCCTGAACCACAAGCTGAAAGGTGTCGAAGGCATTTTACGACCGTCACGACTACTTCGAGGAGCGGAAAGAGGCTCTGACCCAGGTGGCAGCGTTGATTGAGCCGGCTATCAATACCACTTCAATCGAGTGCTCAGAGGAGCATGAACAATGGCAATCGCATGACTTTCCGATTCTAGCTTAGATAAATCTGGAATGTGGCCCAGCGATTAGTGCCCTTTTCAGGTACCGTCGACATAGGTCAGGTTGGTCTCCCAGCTCTCGCTGCTGACCTCAATGGCCGCTTTCACCGCGTCCTCATCACCTGCCTGGAAGGCCGCGTAGATAGCTTGATGGTCCTTGAGGGCGACCTCTGGCAGCGTCTGCATTGACGTTTCCAGTGCCGCCTCGATCAGCTGGATCAAGGTCTCGCCTACACGGATGGTCATGGGGTTGTGGGTGGCGTGGAGAACCGCCCGATGGAAAGCGACATCGTGGCGAGCTGTCTGCTCACCGTTGGCGATAGCCGATGCCATCGCCTCGATGCTTTGCTTGATGCGGGCATGGTCCTCGGGCCGGGCATTCTGCATGGCCTGCAGGGTATAAGCAGGTTCAAACATCTTGCGGAACTCGAGCACGTCGCGCGTCATGCCCCGGGCCAGAATCATGCCAAATGCCATTGGATCCACCAGAGGATCGCCAGGTTCGCGACAGATCCTGGTGCCCTGACCCCGCTTGACCTCCACGATGCCGATAGCCTGAAGCATCTTGATGGCCTCACGAACACTCGACTTACCGATCCCGAGCGTATGGGTCAGTTCGGTTTCCGATGGTAGGTAATCGCCGGGCTGGAGGTCACCGCGTATCAATGCCCCCTTGATGCGCTCCAGCAGCTGCAGGGCAACGGAGCTGCGATCGATGGAGCTGCCGAAACTCTCCATGGTGGTGAGCGGCAGGGTGGGCTGACGTTTCAGACTCATTCTTGCGTCTCATGGTGGTGTGGCGTGCTGCATTGAAAAAGTCATGGTCTGCCAATTAATTACCTGCTGGGCAACCAGTTCTTTAATACCGGATAGTCGGTCGTCCTGTCATTTCCCGCTTGCAGACGACTCGAAACTGAGTCTAGCATGAGCACAAACAACAGACATCAGATGTCTGAACACTGAAACGGCATGACAAACAACAGAGCCCATGCCCGACATGGTGACAACAATGACAAGAACCAAAATTGTAATCCTTACCACCGGCGGAACCATTGCTAGTTGCCCGGATGATTCAGGCCGGAACCGGTCCGGTGCGCTGCAGGGCGAAGACCTGATGAGCCGGGTCTCGCTGCCGGCAGACGCGAACATCGACATTGAGGTCCGCTCCCTGCTGCAGAAGCCCAGCAACGCCATCACGCTTGACGACCTGCTGATCTTGCATCTTGAGTGCCAGACCCTGGCGCAGTCTTCCGAGGTGGCGGGGATCGTCATCACCCATGGCACCGACACCCTCGAGGAAACAGCTTTCTTTCTCGATATCACCCTGCCCACCCGCCCCAACGCTCCGACAGTTGTGGTCACCGGGTCACAGCGTGCTCCCCACGAGCCCGGTACGGATGCATTTTGCAACATAGCGGACGCAGTTCTGGTGGCCGCCAGTGATCAGGCACGCGGCTTGGGTGCCCTAGTGGTGTTCAACCAGTCGATCTTCGCCGCACGGCAGGTCCGCAAGGTCAGCAGCTTCCAAATAAATGGCTTTGCCGCACCCGAGACCGGGCCGCTCGGCTATATCGATGGGAAACGGGTGAAGGTATCGGTTCGCCCCGCTCGTACGATGGACTGGGACTTCCCCGCCGACGCCACACTGCCGAGGGTGGATATCCTACCCGCCTATCTGGATGCCTCCCCGAGCCTGCTTGAGTCCGCCGTCGAAGATGGCGCCACCGGCCTGGTGATTGATGGCTTGGGGCGCGGCCATGTACCGCCGGGATGGCTGGACGTCATACCACGCATTACCGCAAGAGGTATCACGGTGGTGATAGTCAGCAGCTGCCCTACCGGGCCGGTCCATGCGAGCTACGAATTCATGGGAAGCCTGGCGAGCCTTGAGGCGGCTGGCGTCATCGCCGTGCCCGACCTGAGCGCCCGCAAGACTCGCCTTGCCCTCGCGGCCGTTCTCGCCTCATCGCCATCCGGCGAGGTGGCCACATTACTGCGAACCCTGACGGCCTGAGCATGGCCGGCAACATGCTCCGCCTAGCAGCGTCAGGCTGAAAGAGCCCGTACCGCGTACGGGTGACGCCGGGTGAAACCGGTGTCAAACACAATGCAATGATGCACACCAATAACCTAATAAGGTGCTGACAATGAAAAGTAAATTGACCCAAGTGTCACTGGTAGCCGCAATAGCCGCCGCATCCTTCGGTATGAGCCAGGCCCAGGCCGCCGAGCATACCTTCAGCTTTGCTCACGTCTTGATCGAGAGTACCCCCAACGGTCAGGCAGCCCTTCGCTTCAAGGAGGAGGTTGAGGAGAAATCCGAGGGGCGCATCCAGATCAATGTACTGCCGGCGGCTCAGGTCGGCGGCGATGTGGAGATCATCGAGCAGATTCAAATGGGACTCGTCGACATCGGCATTCCCCCCTCGGCAACGCTTGGTAATTTCGAGCCTCGTCTGCAGATATTGGACTTGCCGTTTCTGATCTCTGATTACGACACGATGGTCGAAGTGCTGGATGGCGACGTCGGTCGAGAGATTCTCGACACCCTAAGTAACCACAACATGTACGGTGTCAATTTCTGGGGCGCCGGCTTTCGTCACATGACCAATAACGAACGCCCCATAACCGGGCCAGAGGATCTCGAGGCAATCCGCATACGTACCATGCAGGCTCCCATCATTATCTCGACCTACCAGAACTTCGGCGCCAATGCCACGGCCATGGCCTTCACAGAGGTCTACAACGGCCTCCAGCAGGGCGTGGTAGCCGGCCAGGAGAACCCACTGGCCAATATCTACACGATGCGGTTCCATGAAGTGCAGGACTATCTATCACTGACCAACCATGCCTATCACGCCTACGCCGCAGTAATTAATGAAGACTCTTGGAACTCATTACCTGAGGATCTACAGGAGATCATGCTTGAAGCCTTCGACAACGGGCGGACTACATCTCGCGAACTCACTCTTCAGGACGAAGAGACAATTCTCGAAGCTATTCAGGGCGAGATAGAGATCAACGAGATCACTCCCGAAGCGCGCGAGGCATTTATCGAGGCAAGCATGCCGGTTCACCAGGAGTACGAAAGCGTGGTGACCACCGACCTCCTTCACAAAGTGTATGACGTGGTGGGTATCGATTATTGATATCTGATTCCATTGACGCCTTCCTAACTTATTGGAATTACCATGTTCGAAGCGCTCAATAAATTGATTGATCGCTTGGAAAGCGTGGCGATGGTTGCGTTCATGTCGATCGCAACCATCATCACCACCATCCAAGTAATCTATCGCTACGGCTTCAGCGGCTCGCTCTTTTGGGCCGAGGAGGTCGTCATTTACTCTATCATCTGCATGAGTTTTGTGGGTGCCAGCATGGGGGTCCGCCACGGCGTGCATATCTCCGTCGACGTGCTGAATGCCCTCGTTCCTCCTTCTATCAATCGCTGGCTGCACATCATTTCAGCGCTGCTGGGCATCGCCTTTGCTGGATTCATGACTTACTACGGCTTCCAGCTCTATTTCAACACGCTGGGACGTGGCCAATTGACCGCTGCCCTTCGCCTGCCAATGGCCTGGTTCTACCTGCCTATTGCAGTGTCGGGGGTGCTGCTGATCATTCGCTACCTATGGGTGATCCGTGAAGCCTGGACCAAGCCACCGGTCAGCTTCTCCGAAGAGCTCGCCGCCGAAAAAGACAAGCTCGTCTAACGACTGGAGACCCTCATGATCACGGCACTTCTTCCCATCTTCTTCGCGGTGCTGCTGCTGGGGCTGCCGATTTTCGCGGCGCTGGCCTTCTCCGTGTTCCTGGCCATCGAATTCTTCGGTACCACCAACCCCGTCATCGTGCCGATGCGCATGTTCACCGGCATGAACAACTTCTCGCTGATGGCCATCCCGTTCTTTATCCTGGCCGCTGAGCTGATGCGCATCGGTGGGCTGTCGGACAAGCTGATCAATTTGGCCAAGGCGCTGGTCGGCTGGGTGCCGGGAGGCCTGGCGGCAGCTACCGTCCTCTCCTGCCTGTTCTTCGGAGCGATCTCGGGCTCCAGCCCCGCCACGGTCGTCGCCATCGGCTCGATCATGTTCCCGGCCCTGGTCGCGGCCGGCTACGACAAGCGATTTGCCATCGGCCTGATTGCCACCTCTGGCACTCTTGGGCCCATCGTCCCCCCCAGCATCGCTTTGATCATCTACGGCTCGGTGACCGGCACCTCAGTCGGCCGGCTATTCGCGGCAGGCCTGCTACCGGCCATTCTGATCGGCTCACTGCTGATCGCCTACTGCATCGTCTACTCGTCTTTCAAGGGGTACGAGCGTTCGCCGTTTCCGACACTGCGTCAGGTGGGAGCCGCCTTCAAGTCGGCCGCCTGGGGGCTGGGCCTACCATTCATCCTGCTCGGCGGCATTTACAGCGGCATCTTCACACCCACCGAGTCTGCCGCAATTGCCTGCATGTACGGGCTGTTCGTCGGCATGGTGGTCTATCGCACCATCAACTTCCGCACCCTACTCGGCACCCTGCGCAGTTCAGGTCTGATATCGGCCACCCTGCTGTTGATCACCGCTGGCGCCTCGGCCTTTTCATGGCTACTGGCGATCACCGGCACCCCGACCCAGTTGGCCAGTCAGGTACTTTCCCTCACCGACGACCCGTTCCAAGTGATGGCCCTGTTCAACGTGGTGATGATCATTGCCGGCTTTTTTCTCGACAGTGCCTCGGCCATCATTGTGCTCTCGCCTTTGCTGCAGCCTATCGCCGCCCAAGTCGGCGTGGATCCTGTGCACTTCGGCATCATCACCTTGGTCAACTTCTCTGTCGGTATGATCACCCCGCCAGTCGGACTCAACCTGTTTGTGGCCATGGCGATTTCAAAGATGTCGCTGCAGGAAGTATTCAAGGCCTGCCTGCCGCTGATTCTGATCATGCTGATCGCTCTGATCGTCATCACGTACATGCCTTGGATCAGCACCTATTTGCCATCGCTACTCTACTGAGGAGATGCTTATGCCGACGAATTCATCCCTGGCATGCGCAGTCGACGGCGAGTGTTTCTGGGCCGATGTCGAGGCCCAGTCGAAGATCGGCGCCCTGTCACCTCGCGGCATTCGCCGCTTGGCCCTGGACGATCAAGACAATCGAGCCCGGCTGTGGCTGATGGATCAAGGTCGGGTGCTCGGCTGCAGCACGCATTACGATGCCTTGGGCAATGTCTTCCTGCGGCGGGAGGGGCTGAATCCCTCGCTGCCACCGCTGCTGATCGGCAGCCATCTCGACAGCCAGCCCCATGCCGGGGCCTATGACGGCAGCCTGGGCGTGGTGGCTGGCCTGGCCGTGCTGCGCGTTCTTGCCGAACGACAGGTCACCCACGCGCGCCCGGTCGAGGTAGTGTCATGGACTAACGAGGAAGGTGCGCGTTTCGCGCCTGGGGCCTCCGGTTCCTCCTGGTTCGCTGGCCGGCGCGACACCGAAACGATCCTCGCTGCACAGGACGATGACGGGGTGACGTTCCAGGACGCGCTTGCCGACTGTCTGGCGCTGCTTGAGGCTCACGGGGCCCGCTTTCGGCCAACGCCGGTCGTTCCCCACGCCTTCCTGGAATTGCATATCGAGCAGGGCCCGGTATTGGAAGCTCAGGGGGCACCGGTCTGTGTCGTTACCGGTATCCAAGGCGTTAACTGGTATGAGGTGGAGGTCAATGGTCAGGCCAACCATGCGGGAACCACGCCGGAGGCCTCGCGTCAGGATGCATTCATGGGCGCACATGCATTGATCGGCGCCCTTAAGGAAGCCGTGGCGGCGCAGGATGACCAGGTACGCTTCACCATCGGCAAATTTGCCCTATCACCCAACTCGGTGAACACCATCGCTCAACAGGCCCGCTTTACCATCGACCTTCGACATCCCGACCCGGCGGTGCTGGACACCTTGGATACGCTGTTTCAGAAACTCGCGTCTCGAAGCTGGTCCGGCTGCACGGCCCGGCTGGAAGCGACCTCACGAGTGGCCCCGGTGGCCTTTGACGACCATTTGGTCGCTCTCCTCGACGCCAGCGTCAAGGTCTTCTGGCCACAAGCTCCGCGGCTAGTCTCTGGGGCTTTCCATGACGCCATCCACCTCGCCCACCTGTGCCCCACGGCGATGCTCTTCGCGCCCTGCCGTGCGGGTATCAGCCACCATCCCGATGAACACATCGAGCGTGATGACGCCGAGGTCGCAGTCCGCGCCCTGGCGCACGCCGTCGAGCAGCTTCTTATGACAAGGAATAATTGATATGACCCAGACCATTGAAGCGGCCGTAGCGGCACAGGGCCTAACCATCCCCGCCATCCCGCGTCCCCGCGGTGCCTTCCTGCCCTGGTCACGACTGGGCAACCAGCTGTTCCTGGCCGGCCAGATCTGCGAGCGGGGCGGAGAGGTCCTCTATCCGGGTAAAGTGGGCGCCGAGTTCGACCTCGAGACTGCCAAGCTGGCCGCCCAAGCCTGTGCCCTTAACCTGCTGGCCTCGCTCAGCGATGCTGTCGAAGGCGACATGAACCGAGTTGTACGCTGTGTACGTATGAATGGCTTCGTCAATGTGGCCCCCGGGTTCCACGACGTACCGCTGGTAATCAACGGCGCCTCCGAGCTCTTCATCGCCCTGTTCGGCGAGAACGGACGCCATGCCCGCACGGCCATTGGTGTCGCTACCTTGCCCGGCAATGCGGCCGTCGAAGTCGAATCGATATTCGAAATTCGCGACTGACCCCGGAGCCACGACATGACCGACTCACCTCTGAAGCGCCCACTGCGCGAGCTGTACGCCGAACTGCGAGGCGGCAAGCTCACGGCAACCGCCCTGGCCGAGGCCTCCCTGGAAGCTAACCGTATCCGCTGTCAGCATAACCATGCCTACCTGACCTGGAACGGTGAGGCTGCCCCGGCCTTTGCCCAGGCCACCGATGCCGTGATCTGCCAAGGCGGGGATGCAGGCGCACTGATGGGCATTCCCGTCTCGGTCAAGGACATCTATGCCGTGCCTGGCTTGCCGACCTATGCCGGCTCATCCCAGCGACTGCCCCTGCAGTGGGAACAGCCGGGACCCATGATCGAAGCCCTGCTCGCCCATCTACCCAGTGTTATGGGCAAGACCCACTCGGTAGAATTTGCCTTTGGAGGCTTGGGACAAACGCCCACTGGGGCACACCCCGTAACCCCTGGGATCGACAAGCCCATCGAACGCCCGGCGGCTCCAGTTCCGGAGCCGGAATCTCTTTGATCGGCGGTACCGCAAGCCTGGCCCTCGGCACCGACACCGCCGGCTCGGTACGCATTCCGGCCGCCATGACCGGCGTCGCCGGCCTCAAAACCACTGCCGGCCGCTGGCCGACAAACCAGATCGTGCCGCTCTCCACCACCTTAGACACCCCAGGGTTGCTAGCCCATCGTGTGGACGACCTGGCCTTTGCTTTCGATGCCCTAGACGGCACGCTGACACGTCACTCCGCTCGTGTCCCTTCGCCACCGGTGCTGGCCGATCTCACCTTCGGGGTCCCTGGCGCCTTCTTCTGGGACGACTGCAGCCCCGGCGTCGCCGAAGCCGTCGAGGCAGCCATCCACCAGCTCGAGGCCGCCGGGGCTCGTCTGGTCACACTGGAATTGCCCCATACTGATGAGGCCTACGCGTTGTTCCAGCAGGGGGGCTGGCCGCGGCCGAGCTGGCAGCATTCCTCAAGACCGAAATGCCCGAGATGCTTGAGGCCCTGGATCCCAATGTCGCCGCCCGGGTCAGCGCGGCCGATGATATGCCAGCCTGGGAGTATGTGCATCGCCGCACGGTCATCGACAAGCTCTACATGGCTGCCGCGACGCGCCTGGCAGATGTAGATGCCATGCTCACGCCCACCGTGGCCCTAACCCCGCCCACCCTGGAGAGCCTGCTCCCTGAGGGGGCCTATGTCAGAGCCAATATGCACGCGCTACGCAACACCGTGATGGCCAACTTCATGGGGCTCTGCGGGCTTACGATGCCTGTGGGTAAGGACAACACCGGCATGCCGGTCGGGCTTCAGGTTCTGGCCGGCCCTTGGCAGGAGGCCCGGCTGCTGGCTATCGGCCAAGCCATCGAGGTGCAGCTGGGTACCGGCATTTCCCTGCTCGGCGACCCCCCGGCGCCCTGATCGACCGCTCGGCTGCGGCATCACTGGTCCACCTTGAGCCAGCAGGACAGCTTGGAGCTAACCCGAATGACCGATTGGAATCGCATGACCATAGCTTGCTTTCAGCTTGGGCTCGCTGAGGGAGAATTCTCACCGCTTGACTGGTGGATGGCTTGCCGGGAACGCATCGATGCCTTGGAGCCGGACATCCAGGCCTGGGAATGCCTGGCCCCCGAGCCCGTCATCACGAGGTATGATGGAGGTGATCCATACCCTACTTTGTGTGGGGTCCCAGTAGGTATCAAGGATATCATCGACACGGCACGCCTACCCACCACTTGGGGAACCCGAGGATATCACCGGGTCAACGGATCCGACATGGACGCCGCCGTTATCACTCAACTCAGTCAGCTCGGCGCCCTACTCATGGGAAAGACGGTGTCGACCGAGTACGCCTATTTCCAGCCTAGCAAGACCCGTAATCCCCGTGACCCGTCACGCACCCCGGGTGGCTCCTCGAGTGGTTCGGCTGCGGCCGTCGCCGCCGGCATGGTACCGGTGGCCCTTGGCACCCAGACAGTGGGGAGCATCATCCGTCCCGCCAGCTACTGCGGCGTGGTGGGATTCAAGCCTACCCACGGTACGCTAAGCGTCACCGGTATTAAGGCACTAGCCCCGTCACTGGACACCCTGGGTTGGTTCACTCGGCACATGGATGACACTCGCACACTGTTCACTACCCTAGCCGGCAGTGATCCGATCACCATCTTGGAGCGGCTCGATGGTGTGCGCGTCGGCCTATGCCGGCTACCAAGCACTCCCTTACTATCATCGGACGCTACTGCCGCCTTGGAAAGTGCCGCCTCCAAGATGACCTCGCTGGGTGCCCACATCAGCTCCGTCGATCTAGGCGCTTCATTCGATAACCTCGTGACGCACCAGCAAAACATTCTGGCTTATGAAGCCGTGCGTGCCCTGGCCAGCGAGCGTACCCACTTCGAAGCATCAATGAGTCCGGCCCTGAAAGGTCTGCTCGATGAGGGACAAGACCTCTCACTGGAACGCTACTGGCAGTCACGGCAGGCTGCCGATCGCGCCAGGCTTGCGCTGTCACAGCTTGCCGAGCGCTTCGACGTGATACTTGCACCCAGCGCCCCGGGCGTTGCACTCAAGGGTCATGAAAGTACCGGCGACCCGATCTACTCACGCGCCTGGACGTTGCTAGGAGTCCCCTGCGTGAACCTGCCGCTTTACTGGACGCCCCAAGGCCTGCCGGTCGGCATACAACTGATTGCCGATCGGTATCAGGATCAACGGCTTTTGAGTATCGCCAGCGCGCTGATGCCTTGATTCATTTCAATAACAAGGAGATGACGAAATGGCCCACCCTATGCCCATCAAGTCCGTTCACGGCCAGCATTGCCACCATGGCTGGAGCAACGCCAACTCACCCGCAGAAATCGTGGCTCCCGGCGCTACCCTCACCTTCGAGTGCCAGGACGCCGCTGGTGGCTACTTTACCCGCGCGTCAAGTGCCGCTGACGTCGATGCCATGCCTTTCGAGCGCCTGAACCCCGTCACCGGTCCAATCTTCATTGATGGCGCCCAGCCAGGAGACGTACTTAAGATCACGATCAATGAATTTCGCCCTTCGGGTTTCGGCTGGACAGCGATAATTCCCGGATTCGGGCTTCTAGCTGACCAGTTCACCTCACCAGGCCTGTTCCTCTGGGATTATGACACCACTTCCCGGACACCCGCCGCCTACGGCGGCCAGGCGCGCATTCCCCGCAAACTTTCGCTGGCACAATAGGCTTGGCCCCCGCGGCACCGGGCATACACTCCATCGTACCGCCGAGGCGAGTCGGTGGAAATCTCGACATTCGTGACCTAAGTGCCGGCAGTACATTTATCTGCCAGTAGAAGTTGCCGGAGCGCTGTTCTCAATCGGGGATACCCATGCTACCCAAGGGGATGGCGAGGTCTGCGGCACAGCCATAGAATGCGCTATGCAGGTCAGCGTCACCCTCGACCTGATCAAGGATACCCCCTGGCCATGCCGCGCTTCAGCACCTCAAGGCCGGTGACGCGCCACTTGGATGGTGCTGGCTATGAGGTATTCACGGGCATAGGACCCGACCTGATGACTGGCGCTCGCCAAGCGGCGGAAGGCGCCATCGACTGGCTGGGCATGACGCACAACCTGCCGGCCGATCAGGCCTACATGCTCTGCTCTGTCTGCGGCGACCTGAGGATCAGCGAAATCGTAGATGCACCCAACTGGGTAGTGGCGTTCTATCTACCAAGAATTATTTTCGAATAGTCTAATTAGACAAGTTATGTATATCACTCCTGTGAGCTGAGCCCACCCTGGGCTTGTTACACCTCACAGGAGTTCCAATATGCCTCCACCCTGCTCGCGCTGTGTCTCGCAGCGCTAAAAGGTCGTGCAGCCGGAGAAGGTGCTGGAGTTCTACCGGGACCTGACCGATTACGCCAGCTATGAGCTGGAGACGGCTGGCGTGCTCAAGGGCGGCGGTCGCAAGTTCTGGGCACTGGCCCGCAGCGGCTGGAGGAGTGCTTTGAAGGGGCAGGATCAGGTCAATGCCTATCTGTTGCTGGCCACGTCCTGCGATGGGTCGCTTGCCACCGTGGCTACGCCAACCTCGGTACGGGTGGTCTGCAACAACACCCTGACCATTGCCGTGGACGGCATAAGTCAGGGCGTGAAGGTCTCGCACAGCACCGAGTTCGATCCCAAGCGGGCCCGCAGCAACGACTACCGCATGGGGGCTCCGCCTGGTTCAGCCAAGGGGCCCAGCCTCAAGAACAAGGCGCTAGAGTCGACCTTGGCGCTGGTGGCCTGATCGACTGCGGATGTTGAGAGACCGATCACAACCATCACGAGAAGTGGGTCAAGCAGACTCTGGCCTGCAATGTTGCAGCGGTGATGCTGTCCACATCCCCTCAGCAATCCTGAGCAGAGCAATGACGACCAGAATATTACATAGCACTTGTAAGACGATTGGGTTAATTGAGGTAAGAGTGTTCCTTCATATCGCCACCGCTTTCGAATTGCACTCGCCCTCCCTTGTTACCATACAGCTTTTCGGTGGAGTGGTGGTAATAGTTGAAAGAGCCCAGCTGTTTCCGGCCAGGCTCTTCTAGTAAATATATTGGGCTACAATTCGCCAGGTAATTCAAAATTGAACAACAGGTCGTCCTGAGCGTCCATCCCTGCCAACTAAAGTAACCGACACTCGCGAAAATGGCGCTATTTTGCTGAATAACGCTCTGCAGTTGCCAACATCTCCGGCAACCCAATCGCCTCATTGAGTTCATCGAAAGCCGCCATGCGGTCGCGAAAGGGTTCGGTGGTGCCGTGAGCCTTGAGGCTCTCGAAGTAAGCCGTCACCTGGCGAATCACTGCGCGAGCCAGCCCACCGGGGAAAATCACCAATTTGAAGCCTAAATCGGCGAGCTGTTCGGCGCTGCCCGCCGGGGTGCGACCACCCTCGACCATATTGGCCAACAGCGGTACACGATGTTTAAAATGCTCGGTAATCATTAACTGCTGTTGCCGGCTCTGGGGCGCCTCGATGAATAGCACATCCGCCCCCGCTTCCAAATAATGCTCGCCACGCTCTATGGCCGCTTCGATCCCTTCCACAGCTATACCATCGGTCCGCGCGATGATCTGTGTCGCCTTGCTATGGCGTGCATCACAGGCCGCCTGGATTTTACCTACCATTTCATCGGCACTAATCAAGGTCTTGCCACTAAGGTGACCGCAACGCTTGGGAAATGTCTGATCCTCAAGCTGGATCCCAGAAGCACCGCTGCGCTCGAATATACGTACAGTACGCTGCACGTTAAGTGCATTGCCATAGCCAGTATCGGCGTCAACAATCAAGGCAATATCGACGCGGTCGCGAATCGCCGCGATGCTGTCGGCAACCTCGGTCATGGTCACTAGACCCAAGTCAGGACGGCCCAGTTGGGTGTAGGCCAGACTGGCCCCAGATAGATATAGGCACTCGAAGCCAGCCTGCGCCGCTAGGTTGGCCGTAAAGGGGTCATAGACACCTGGAGCGACCACTGCACCTTGAGTTTGTTGGATCAAGTCGATTAGCGGAATCATGGCATTACCCTCAAAGATAGAGATTACGCGTCCCAGACGCGTTTGTTGTTAGAGGTCTTGCGCCCGAGCGACATCTGATGCTCATAGGTGTCGGGACAATAAAACCCTTCAATGTATTCCACGGGCCGGCCGTCTTCATCAAATACCGTGCGGCGGATGCATAGCAGTGCATCACCCGGTTCCATATTGAGTAAGTTGGCTTGGTTGGGTGTTGCTAACTTGGCAGTAATTGCTTGCTCAGCGTGAGTCACCTTGGCCCCGGCACGCTCAAGCAATAACAATAGTGGCTGGGTAGCCATGTCATCCCCAGTGAAGGCGCGGCCTATCGTTTCTGGCACATAGGTGGTCAGCAGCGAGAACGGCGCACCGCGGTGGCTACGAACACGGATAGCTTTCTGCACCAGCGCTCCCGGCGCCACTTCAAGCGCAAGTGCAACCTCAGCAGAGGCAGCGACATAGCCGAAATCGTGCACCTTGACCTCAGTTTTAAGGCCCATGGCTATCAGGTTCTCTATGACACCTGAAATACTTGCCTGCACAGGCGAATGCTCGTTAGAGGCTATGGGGAAGGTGCCCCTGCCACGATAGCGCACCACCAAACCTTCTCGATCCAAGCGTTCCATCGCCTTGCGAATAGTAATTCGCGAGACCTGAAACTGCTCAGTCAGCAGAATTTCGTTAGGGAGGGGTTGTTCGGGGGTATAGCGCCCTTCAAGAATTTCCTGGCGCAAGACCAAATAGACACGATGATGCTTCGGCCATGGGTCACTTGAGTCCCCGTTGGGCTGACGTTTTAAGAGGTCTGTCACTGCGCCTCCTACCTTACTCGGTAGCTTGTTAGGCGAACGGTGAGCTCGCGATTACTGGACTTTATGTCCTATTGACATAACAAAGATACCATGTATCAATGAATGTTGCCAAGGATCAAATTCGTCATTAAGTGCCAGCTGCTTCGTCGAGTTTGATTTCTATAACAACGACAGTCGGAGACGCCATATGAAATACCAACAACAAGTCAGTTTCCTTGCCTCCTCGATCAAGCCCGGCTTGCCCAGGCTTGTCACCGGCATATCGTGCCTGGTGCTTAGCATCGGCCTGGTCGGAGCCGCTCAGGCAGACTGGCCAGAGGACCCCATTGAAATCGTCGTGCCCTTCGATGCCGGCGGAAGCGCAGACCGCATGGCGCGCGGCCTCGCTGAGCACATGTCGCCTCGACTTGGCGTGCCGATAAGCATCATTAACCGCCCTGGTGGTGCCGGGGCACTTGGTGCTACCTATTTTCAACAGCAGGCCGCTAATGGCCAGACACTGCTTGTGATACAGGCTTCCCCCTACCTGGCTAGTGCTATTGAGATCGGGGGCGCACCGGTGAAATGGGATGACTTCGAACTGCTCAGTGCCCAGTGGAACGACTACGGAATCGTTGCGGTACATAACGAAAGCCCTTATCAAGACCTCGAATCACTGGTCGAGGCGATGCGCGATCCTGGTGAGGTCAGTTCCGGCATTATTGTTGGAAATGGCGGTCATCTGCAGACATTAGTAATGATGGATGCCCTCGACATTGAGCACGATAACGTGCGCTTCGTTACTTACAGCGGTGGCGCCCCGCTACGAGCGGCGCTGGCAGGTAATCAAGTCGACTTTGAGATCCTCGCTGCCGAGGCAGCGCTGAGCATCAGCGATGAAATACGGGCCCTAGCGGTGGTCAATGACCAACCCAGCGACAACTGGGACGCTCCACTATTCAACGACGTAATGACGAGCCTAGGCGTTGATCCTTTGCCGCTGATCGGCGGCAACGTCACCGGGCTAATCGCCCACGCCTCGCTGCAGGAAGAGTATCCGGAGCGCTACCAGCGGCTAATACAAGCCTATCAGGACACCCTCGAAAGTGACGAATTCCAAGTCTGGTCCACCAAAGCAGGTATCGGGGCCGACTGGGTCTCACCGGAAGAGAGCCAGGCACTGGTCGACGAGGCCTACCGCGCCATCCAGCAGTATGCCCCACTCTTGCAGTAAACGCGGCGAACGGATCCCACCCTTAGACCATCGTTCATCGAATTGACATCGCGGGAGGCACGGCATGGAAACCTCAACACGGCGGCACAGCTTTCCCTTGGGAAACGTGCTGTTCTCACTGAGCCTGGCGGTCGTGTTCGGCTACTACGCTCATGGCGTCCATGCCGCAGCCCGAGGTGTCACCGACTGGCTCCTGATACTGCCAGCAGCAGGAATCGGTATCACTGCACTATTGGTGATTACCGGTGCCAAAGTAATCGACTGGTACCGCCAGGTGGGCGCAGCCAGCTCTAGCGCCTCCGACGACTCGACAAGACCCGCATTGCTGTTCATGGGGTTGCTGGCCCTCTATGTGTCCGCGATATCGATTATAGGATTCGATCTGGGCAGCTTTTTGTTCTTATGCCTAGCCCTTTACCTGCAGGGTGAGAGACGCTGGTGGGTAATTCTCGGTTTTGGACTAGTGGTCTCCGTTCCCATTGTGGTGCTGTTTATCGAGCTGCTGGGCATCCGCCTGCCCACTCTGCTGCTCTAATTTCTACCGTCACTCTAGCTAGGAGGCACCATACGTCATGATCAATGTCGAGGCCTTCCACGCCGCTCTGAGTCTGCTGGGCAATACTCCAGCCGCCTGGTTGGTAGTTCCCCCAGGACTGGTCATTGGGCTTTTCTTTGGCTCGATTCCGGGACTCTCCATCTCCATTGCCATGGCGGTATTCCTGCCTGCGACTATGTACATGGACTTTCTGCCGGCCATTCTATTTCTTACCGCCATTTTTACCGGTGGAGGCTTCGGTGGAGCGATCCCTGCCATCATGATGAATATCCCAGGCACGTCCTCCTCCGTAGCTACTGCGTTTGACGGCTACCCCATGGCGCGACGCGGCGAGCACGCCCAGGCGCTGGGGATCGGCCTGGTAGCCTCGGTGCTAGGTACGTTGATTGGTTATCTACTGCTGCTGTTCACCGTGCAGTCAATCTCCCAATGGGTCCTACGCCTGGGCCCCACCGAGATGTTGGTTGTGGCCATATGGGGTGTCACTTTGATCGCGGTGCTCAATGATGCCAGCATCTCTAAAGGCATCGCCGCCGGTATATTAGGTATTCTTATCAGCACTATCGGCTACAGCGACGCGGGGCAGATGCGCGGCACCTTCGGCAGTATGTATTTGCTAGATGGTATACCGGTGATCCCCGCACTGATCGGTTTCTTCGCCGCCTCGGAGCTTTTTAATTTAGTTGGCAAGCGCTATATCGTTGATAATAGCGCTCTGCGCGTGGTCCACTTCCGCAATATTCTTATGGGGATGAGGGAAGCACTCAGCAAGCCTTTTCAGCTATTACGAGGCGGCAGCATGGGGGCTGTTATTGGCGCCATTCCAGGTGTTGGCGCCAGCATTGCCAACCTCGCAGCCTACGCCACCGCCAAGCAGCGATCGAAGGACCCGGACTCATTTGGTAAAGGCAATCCATCAGGCCTCATCGCTGCCGAGTCGGCCAATAGTAGCTCCGAAGGCGGCTCAATGATCACTTTGCTCGCGCTCGGGCTGCCTGGCGGTGCCGGAACCGCAGTGCTGCTCGGTGCCTTTGCCATGCATAACGTTACTGGCGGGCCACGATTCATTAGAGAAAATCCCGATATCGTTTATGCCCTGATCATTGGCAACATGGCCCAGGCGGTACTGCTTCTGCTAGTGGGGCTCGGCTTCATCTTCCTCGCTGGCTATATCGTCAAATTATCTCTCAAGTTAATGATTCCTATTGTGATGGTTCTCTCAGTGGTCGGCTCATACGCTATTACCGGCAACATGGTTGGGCCCATTACAGTAGTGGCTACTGGCATTATTGGTTGGCTAATGCGCCGCTATGGCTATCCGGTTGCAGCTACCGTAGTTGGCCTGCTGGTTGGTGGCATGGCCGAGGGCGAACTGGTACGCAGCATGCAGATCAGCGGTGGAAATCTCGGGTTTATCGCCGACCGTCCCATTACCTTGGTGCTGCTTGCCCTACTACTGCTCTCGGTACTACCACGCGTGATTGGTAGCGTGATCAAGCGTCGCCACGCAATTTCTTGACACTGAAAATCACTGGGAAGCCCTCATGACTCAGCCTTCTCTCACCCTATTTGAGAAAATATGGCATCAGCACGTAGTCGCCAGCGAAGGGGAATTCGACCTGCTTTGGGTCGACCGCCATTTCGTTCATGAGGGCTCATTTCATGCCTTCGATAAGCTCGACAGCAGTGGTCGGCCACTGGCTTACCCCGAGCTAACTTTCGGCATTGCCGACCACTACGTGCCGTCAGATCTAACACGCCTCGAGGATGATCCTGAAGTGGCCGGCATGATTCGCCTGCTGGAAGATAATACAACCAAACATCAGCTTACCTATATGGGACTCGGTCATGGCGACCGCGGCATTGTCCACGTCGCAGCACCTGAACTGGGCCTAACCCTACCTGGGCTAATCATCGTCTGTGGTGACTCCCATACCACCACGCATGGCGCCTTCGGCGCGCTGGCCATGGGCATAGGCGCGACTGAAGTCGCCCATGTGCTCGCTACACAAACATTGTGGCAACGCCGCCCCAGAACCATGCGTATTCATGTCAAGGGTGAGCTCGCGCAAGGCGTCACTGCCAAGGACCTCGCGCTGCATATCATTCACCAGATCGGTACAGGCGGCGCCACCGGCCACGCCGTTGAGTACACAGGCTCGGCAGTCAGTGCACTTTCCATGGATGCTCGCATGACACTATGCAATATGACCATCGAGGCTGGCGCTCGAGTAGGTATGGTCGCACCGGATGAAACCACCTTTACCTGGCTACGCCATGCGCCCCAGGCACCGCAAGGCAGCATCTTCGAACAGGCCGAGTGCCAATGGCGTGAACTCTACAGCGACCCCGATGCCACTTATGATAAGGACATACTAATAGAGGCCGGTGAAGTGGCTCCGCGCGTCACATGGGGCACCAGCCCAGAGCAGTCCATAGCAGTGGATGAGCCTTTCTCTCCAGCCGACAGCGAGGCCAACCGTACGTCGTTAGCGTACATGGGGCTGAGAAGGGGTGAACCAGTTCTTGGTCTGCCTATCGACCAGGTATTTATCGGCTCGTGCACCAACTCACGGCTGAGCGATCTGCGCGCCGCCGCCGCTGTGATGGTCAACGGCATGGTCAAGGTACCAACACTGATCGTCGCCGGCTCCAACCGCGTCAAGGTTCAAGCCGAGGCTGAAGGACTCGCAGATATCTTCCGCAAGGCGGGCGCTAGCTGGGGTGAAAGCGGTTGTTCAATGTGCGTGGCCATGAACGGTGATAGCGTCGGTCCAGGTCAACGCTGCGCCTCCACCAGCAACCGCAATTTTCCCGGTAGGCAAGGCCCCGGCGCACGCACCCATTTGATGAGTCCAGCCATGGCCGCCGCCGCCGCGCTCAACGGCAAGATCGTCGATGTCCGTCAATCCCCTACAGGAGCCAGCGCATGAAGCCCGTCACTCAGGTGGAAAGCCCAGCCCTGCTCCTACTTGACAATAATATCGACACCGACCAGATCATTCCTGCTCGCTTCCTGCGCAAGCCACGGAGCAGCGGTTATCATCACTATCTTCTATATGATGCCCGCTACGATATGCACGGCCAACCGCTGCCAGAATCACCGATTCCTGAGCCTACAACAGAGGGAGAGCCTGGCTCTGCGAAAATCGTTCTTGCCGGTCATAACATCGGTTGTGGCTCATCACGGGAAGGCGCCGTCTACGCCTTCGTCGACTACGGCATTCAGGTCATCATCTCGACTAAAATCGCCGACATTTTCCGTAACAATGCCATCCGTAACGGCTTGCTGCCGATCATGCTCGACCAGGCACCTTTCGATGAGCTCGTCGCCCACTGCCAGACCAACCCGCAAGCTTCCTTAGTAGTGGATCTGGACATCTGCACAATACGCTGGGGAAATGATCGAGGCCTGTCCTTCGAGATCGATGCAGGAAGTCGCGAACGCCTACTTAAAGGGATTGATGATATTCAGGCCACTCTGTCCCGAGAACAGCAAATCAGATACTTCGCCACGCGTTTACTGAAAGAGAGGCCTTGGACGATCCCTGCTAAGCCAATGCAATAACGAAGCCGATACGGCAGGTTTAAAAGAGGCTCCAACATCTTTTATCGGTCTCACGGTGGCTGCCGAGGACTGCGCATGCTAAATGAGCTGTGTGATTTGCACAGAATTTTTTCGTCTGCTGCCTGCTCTATCTAAAAGCAAGCACGCCCTCACATGGCAAAATACAATATTATCGCCGCTATCAACGGCCGCTGCGCGATTACCTAATCGGCGGACTTGAATTCATGATCCCGGCCTTGGTGAGGATGGCCCCTCTACAATGGCCTGCTGTGCAGCTGTCTGAGCGGTCGCTTAATGGAAAGGGGTTGGGCATGGCCGATGGCCCACTAATCTCACGTGCGAATCTTAGAAAAACAGCCTCGCGCTTGGGACCTGGCAGAGGTCACTCCGGTCTCGTTGGGACGGCTAACCGAACGTCAGAAGGCCAAGAGCGTTATCATTGTGCAGGACGCCTTCACAAGTTACTTCAACTCGGAAAAAAGTATAAGGATTTTCATGGCAGCAGTAATCCAATGGCGTCAGCTGGTGCCCTTTCTAACTCTGATGATCCTAGTGGCGCTCAACCTTCGACCCGCCCTGTCCTCCGTGGCCCCCATGCTTGTCCGTATTCAACAGGACATCGGCCTATCAGCCATGGCCACAGGCGCGCTCACAACACTGCCGGTTTTATGTTTGGGGCTATTTGCCCCCTTGCCCCGTGGCTGACCAAGCGGCTCGGTGCCGAGCGCACTCTTGGTTTGTCACTCCTAATACTGGGGAGTGCTTTAGTACTACGCGCCCCATTATGCTCTACATTGGCACGTTATTGGTCGGCGCTTCAATTGGTATCGCCGGTACACTGCTGCCCGCCCTGGTCAAGCGATAACTCCCGCAAGGGGCCGATATAGTCACCGGCGTCTATACGATGGCCTTATGCTTGGGTGGTTCGCTAGGTGCTGGTCTTAGCGTTCCCTTGGCAGCTCTCGGCGCGCCCTGGCTGGCACGATTAGGACAAGATCAACGCCCCACTATCCTTTTGCTTCTCAGCTGTACCGCCGTTGGTATTCTGGTATTGCTACAGGGGCCGCTTTCGTGGCGCTGGCCTGGCGTAATCCTGCTTGGGCTTGGCCAAGGTGGTTGTTTCAGCATGGCACTTCCACTGATTGTGCTGCGTAGTGCCAACTCGCAACTGGCAGGTCAACTCTCCAGCATGGCTCAAGGTATCGGATACAGCCTCGCTGCAACAGGGCCACTCTTGGTAGGTATCCTGCTTGAGTACACGAGCGGCTTAACAGTCCTGACCAGTGTACTGCTTGCTTTCGTTGCCGTCGCGATGGCCTGCGCCTTGCTGGCGGGTCGTCGATGTCAGTTAGATATTGATGGGCAGGGCCAACTGATCACAACAGAGTTCTGAGGCTCCCCGTCCTAAGCACTTGCGCGTAAGGTCAGAGGTACTCCGGCAGCACGGGCCATGGACATCTAGACCGTTAATTAGAAAGCCGGCACGGTTTAGACTGCTTTTCGCCGTGCTTTGAAGCTTCTATATGCTTAGCGTATGGTCCTCGCCTTGTAAGTATTGCTCACCACACTTTTGCGTTTGGTGGCTGGACCGGTAAGTTGAGGAGCAAGGACGAAAGTGTTTTCCCATGACCATCGAGGTTCAACGCGCCATTCACCCCGCCCTGCAGTGCATCGTCAATGACTAAGTTCACACCACCAAGCAGTGGCAAAGGGTAACGCTTTACTCGCAGGTCGCCACGGTGTGCGAATAGCTCGGCCACCTTGGCTTCGGTAACTTGGTCCAGCAACCAGTTATAATGGTGTGGTTCGTAGGCAAAAACACATAGACTCAGTCTGTCTCCCTTATCACCAGCTCTGGCATGAGCGTAACCATGAAGTCTTTGGTGGTTGGTGGCGCTCATATTCTACCCTCCTGGTACAACGTGATCGATGGTATGACTTGATGTCGCGGCACCAGGAAAGAAGCCGTCTTTAGACGGCGAGTATGATGCCGGCGTACCCCGCCACCGCCCGCAGGACCGCAGCAGTACAAGGCCAACAGCTCTTGGGTCGCGAGCTCCACCACCTCAGCCCGGACATGCTCGACGGCTAGACGCAGCCGGACATCCTCACATAAGGCATTTAACGGTGGCTTATAATTCTGGCAGTCTCCACTAAACACGCTTGACACGCCGATCAGATCGAAACGTGAGCGAAGCCCATCAGGGCAACGCAAGGCCAGTCGTTCTCGCAGAGTATCCCGTGCCAAAGTGGCACGCGCTACGGCATTGGGCCCTGCATAGGAGATTTCAGCTTCTCCCTGATAGCCATCGAGAAAGCTAATGGTGGTTTTCAGATGCTCAGGTGCTGGTTTGCCACGAACGCCACTCACCGCTACCCGATCATGCCCTACCTGGCGCACCTCGACATGAGTCAGATCAAGCACGACATCCGGGGTCACATACGCGCTGGGGTCGTGGATTTCGTACAGCAACTGCTCTTTGACCGTTTGCTCTGTCACTAGTCCGCCCGTACCTGGGGGTTTAGTTACCACCAGGCCCCCATCTCGCTCTACCTCGACGATGGGATAGCCTAGCTGTGCCATGCCGGCTACATCCTTGACACCGGGATCGGCGAAGTAGCCGCCAGTGACCTGCGCCCCACACTCTATCAGGTGGCCTGCTAGGGTTCCTGCGGCCAGCCTATCCCAGTCATCTTCAGCCCAACCGTGATGATATCGAAGCGGTGCCAATGCTAGGGCTGGATCAGCCACTCGCCCGGTAATCACTACTTGAGCACGCTGGGCGAGGGCCTCCACGAGAGCATCAGAGCCCAGATAGACATTCGCGGCGACTACTTCATCTCGATTCGGTAACTCTCGTCTCTCTCCCTCCCAAGGCTGCCAGTCAAGAACGTGTATCTGTTCTCGAACATCATCTCCAAGAATTACCGCGATACGCGCATCGGAAATTCCTCCCCCTCCCCGGTTGACCAACTGAGATATGCGGCGTCGAGCAGCATCAGGATTTGCCGCGCCAAAATTACCCAGCACAGTTACGCCATGACGCAAGCATTCGCCAAGAATAGGTGAAAGGAATGCATCCAGCAGCGGCTCATCGCCGCTCTCTGGATCTCGCAAACGGGCCAGCTGGGCCGCGGCTAGCGTGCGCTCTCCAAGGGTCTCGAACATAAGCGCACGAGGCGCATCATAGCCTAGCAGCGCCTCCACCAAAGGCACGGCGGCATCGGTACGGTCACCGGAAAATCCAGCGCCACAGCCTACTACAACTGTCATGACGCATGCTCCCCGGTTGGAGGTGTCAGTCCCAAAAACGCCCTTGCCTGTGCGGCATCCATGAGAGGACGGCGACTTTCGACCTCAATCCTAGAGCGTGCCAGTTGCACCAGTTCCGCATTGTTCTCCACCCGCGTGCCATCCGGTCGCCACAAGTTATTCTCGAAGCCCACCCGAGCATGCCCGCCAAGACGAGCCGTCAATCCCATGCACTCCGTCTCCGTCGGGCCGAAGGCACATACCGCCCAGCGATCACTTGGGCTCAGTTGCTGCATAAATTCTGGTAAACGTTCAGGATTCGCCACCGGGGGAGTCTCGTAACGTCCCAGCACGAACAACAGGAAGGCACTCTCCAACGGCAGCACACCGTTATCACGGAGTCGATTAAAATCCACTAGATCCTCGGGAGAATATAAGATGTATTGAATGCTACAGCCGCTCGCCTGGAGGTGCCTGCAGAGCTCACCACTAGCCGCGATCTCTTTCGTTTCACCAAACAACTCGCGCAATGCAAGAGAGACGGCTTCCGGTTGAAGCTCTGCCATCATTTGCCGCTGGGCTTCGGGGCCATAACGCCCCGCGGCCTCGCTAGTCACCTGAAGCACCAACTCCTCACCTACAGACTCTTGGATCGCGGACAGCGCCTCCCGATACACTCCTACATCAAGCAGATGGCGCCCATCGGGCTCTCGGACGTGCAAATGCATCATTGCCGCACCGGCATCTCGACAGGCCACCGCATCCTTAGCCAAAGCCTCTGGCGTTAAAGGGATGGCAGGATGATCAGCATGGATTCGGCGTGCCCCGTTTGGAGCCACCGCAAGCAAGCAAGGGGTTGTCATGCTTTCACCTCTCGGGTGCCAGTGGCGACGCCCATCGACTGCTGCAGTATTACCAGCTGTGAATCCCGATTCGCAAAGAGCTCTGCTAATGACTGACCTTGGGTCGCCTGATCCACCCCATCCACTATTCTGGTTTTAAGCGCTTCATCCATGACAGGAACACCTAGGCTCGACCACCGATATTGTTGGCTGGGCCCGAGATGCTCCAAGTAGTGCTTTATGCCGCCTTGACCTCCGCCTAGATGATAAGTCAAGAAGGGCCCTTGGATTGCCCAGCGCATGCCTGGCCCCGCTGTCACTGCCTTGTCGATGTCTTCCACACTTGCCACCCCCTCCTGAAGCAAATACAGGGCTTCTCGCCAGAGCGCAGAGGACAGTCTATTGGCAATATGTCCCACCATTTCCTTGCGCATCACCACGGGTTGCTTGCCTATCCCGCGATAAAAGGCAATCAGATTTTCCACTACATCGGGGTCAGTGCCATATAGCTCCACCAGTGGTACTAGGTGGGGCGGGTTGAAAGGATGAGCGATGGCGATTCTCGAGGAAGCTGGCGCCCCAAGTGCGATATCGGAATGCTTAAGTGAGGAGGTGCTACTCACCACTAAGGCCGAGTCAGGTGCAAGGCGCTGTATCTCAGCAAGCAGCTCTCGCTTGAGTTCAGCAGACTCCGGGGCATTCTCCACCACTAGCTCAGCCTGTTCGACTGTATCAGCCAGAGTTTCACACACCTGAGGTTGACGCGGGTCTACGCCCAATGTGGCCATATCGGCCGCGACTAGATCCGAGAACGACGCCCGGACAGTTTCGTCCGGATCGAATGCACTGACCTTAAGTCCATGAGATAGAAAATAGGCGGCCCAGCTAATGCCAATAGTTCCGCAACCAATAACTGCGATATGCGTCATCGATACTTCCTGATATGTCATGTTGAAGCTCCCTGCAGCAGAGTTCGACGAGAGGCCTGCCAAGCCCAGGCATAGAGAGCGAATAACCCGATGACACCCGCCAGGCCCGGTACGGCCCCCGGCATTACTGCCAAAATACCGACGACAGACAGCATCGATGCATCTAACCAACGACGGCCAAACAGCCTGGCTCCCCCCAACACGCCGGCAAATGCCAGGACAAAGGCGAGCGCACGCAGTGCCGCCACCGTGATGTCCCAGATACCACCCATACCAATCAGCGCCGGGTAGGCAAGAATGAGGAAAGGAATGATGTAGGTCGTCGCCCCAAGCCGGACTGCATGACCTGCAACTTGCAGCCAGCCCGCTTGGGCAATGCCGGCAGCAACGAAAACGGCGATGCAAACCGGTGGAGTAATCACGGAGATCGTGGCGAAATAGAAAACAAACAGGTGTGCCACCAACGGCTCTACCCCCATGCGGGTCAGTGCCGGCGCCAAGACAGCAGCGACCAACACATAAGCCGCTGTGGTAGGGATCCCCATCCCCATGATCAAGCAGATCGCAGCGACGATAAGAGCCACCAGGAATAACTGCTCGCCAGCAACACTTACCACCAGCGTTGAAAGCGTCACCCCGATGCCCGTCAGGTTAAGCATGGCCACTAGAATCTGAGCACCTGCGAGAAGCACGCCAATGATCACCATTCCCTTTCCGGCATCCTCAAGGCCGGTCATCAGCATACGAAGCATTCGCTTGGGCGACATTCGGTCTAGGATGCCGAATGCCACGTAGCAGAGGAGCAGCAGTGAGATGCCTAGAAACGCGGCGTACTGAATCGAATATCCGTTGAGCACCCCACCAAACAAACCACCGAGGGCAGCGACAATAGGCACAATTCGCTTAAATTGAAGCACATCAGACCAACTCGGCAGTTCAGCTTCAGGCACCAGCGGTAGAGATCTGCGAAGGGCTACCAAATGTATGGTAAAGAACACCGCGATGTAGAACAGCACAGCGGGCAGCAGCGCGGCGAGAGCGATGGTCACATAGCTGATACCAAGTATCTCAGCCATGATAAAGGCGGCAGCCCCAAGTATCGGAGGGGCGATCTGGCCGCCTGTTGACGCCACCGACTCAACCCCGCCGGCGAAGGCCGGGGGATACTTCAGCCGCTTCATCATGGGAATAGTGAAGTTGCCCGTCGTGGCGACGTTGGCTACGGCACTGCCACTGACCATAGCGAACAGACTGGAGGCCACCGTAGCGATCTTGGCGGCGCCGCCCTGGCTGCGTCCTCCAATGCGCATGGAAAGATCAATGAAAGTCTGGCCACCCCCCGTGTGTAAAAGCAAGGAACCGAATAGGACGAAAGCCGCAATCGTTGTTGCCGCCACACCGAGCAGCATTCCCCAGATTCCTAAGTCGCCTAGGAATAAAGTCTCCGTGACGAACGCTGTATCAAACCCTCGGTGGCTCAGCGGCCCCGTTAGTCGATCACCAAACAGGGCATAGGCGATCCCCAGAGCTACCATCACCGGAAAAACCCAGCCAATCGCACGACGTGCAATTTCAAGAATGGTCACTACGAGAAAGCCGGCAAGCAGCATGTCCTGGGTCGTGGCCCAAGGCAGTGTGGTGAGGATGGCTTCAGCGTTGAAGGTGATATACAGACAGGCACCAATGGCGCCAGCTGCCAGCACCATATCAATGAAGATTCCGACAGGGCGCCAACGCTTGCCGGAACCGAGCGGGAAGCTGAAAAGGCCCAGCCCGATCACCAGCGCAAGAAACACGCTTCGATGAACCAAGCTATCGAACGGCCCTATTGCCGAAGTATAGAAGATGAAGCCTCCTAAGATCAGGGCGACCAGCATCAGGCATGTTTTGCGCATGGGACCGGGCTCCTTGCCGTTATTCCACCGGTTTCAGATGGTCGGGAATCTCGTAGCCCTGCTCTTCGAAGTAGCGAGCAGCTCCCGGGTGGAACGGCACGGTACCGCTTTGCAATGTCAGCTCGGCCAAGTCCACGTCAGCCATGTTGGCCAGTGCACTAATCTGCGGCTCGGGGTTCTCCATTACCGCCTTGACTATCGAATAGGCAGTTTCCTCGTCTAGATTGGGCGAAGAGTGCATGGCAAGTCCGAAACTCCAGGTTGTGTAGGCCGGGATGCCCTCGGCTGCCCCCGCAGGAATCTCCACTACTGAGATGTCCGGCATCTGCTCGCGAAGCTGGTCTGCCTGCTCATCGGTCAGTGACAGCACTTCGATCGGAGTAAATGTAGAGATATCAAGCGAAGAGCCATCGAGCTTATTGCCAACGCCGGACTTCACGTAGCCCCCCATGCGATTGTCTTTGACTCCGGCGATCACGTCCGTGGTAGAGCCACGTACATAGTTCGGGGTGATACCCAGAGTTTCCATCACAGAAATAGTGGTCGCCTCAGTGGCCGAGCCAGTAATACCGGGGTTGAGCCGCACTCCTTCTAGTTCAGCCATGGACGACACATTAGCATCCTGGCGCATCACCACATTCTGTGGTGCGGCCGAGTAGACCCACAGCAGACGGTTATCGACTGGCCGACCATCAAATTCATCATCACCTGCATAGGCGTGGTACCCCACGTTTGTAGTGACAAGGCCCATATCGACTTGGCCACGCAGGATGCGGCGCAGGTTATCAACGGTTGCGCCCGTCTCGACTATGGACGCGCGGACTCCATCGACCTTTTGATTGATAATTTGGCCGACTGCGACGAAATAGCCGTATTGGCTGGAAGAAGTGGAAGTAGAACCGATCAGTAGTTGCTCTTCAGCCTGGGCAGAACCGACCATCAGGCTGGCACTGAGCATAGCGGCCAGCAGCGGCGTCTTGAATGAAGGCATGGCGTTGCTCTCTCTGGTTTTATAATTGGCGTTCTTAATACGAGTATCGAATGACACTACCCAGCATGGGAAAGCCTGCTAGTATTTGTCTAATATAATTATACGAACGAGACTTTTGCTTTTCTTATGCAACCTACCATCCGCCAGCTGAAGGCTTTCGTGGCTATTATTGAATACGGAAGTTTCGTCGAGGCATCTGAGCGCCTTCACCTTTCCCAGCCTGCCCTGAGCATTGCCATTCGCAAACTCGAGGAGTCGGTCGGTGGCGTGCTGTTAAACCGCTCACCTAGGGGAGTGCAGCTGACATCGGAGGGACGCTTCTTTCTACCCATGGCGAGGCGATTGATTGGTGACTGGGAGGAAGCGCTTGGAGACTTGGGAGAGCTGTTCAATAAGCAGCGCGGTAAGGTTACTCTGGCCGCCTTGCCGACTCTGGCAGCTGGCTTCCTACCTGCCGTACTGGCTGATTACCGATACCGGTACCCGAACATAGCAATCAGCGTGCATGACGTATTGGCCAGTCAAGTGGATGAGCTGGTCAGCGACCGGCGAGCAGACATTGGCTTTTCGGTCCGCCCATCGAGAACGGAAGCTACTACTTTCGAGCCCCTAGTCGACGATCTTTTTGTCGCCGTGTGTCCTCATGACCACCCTCTGCTGGCGGCAGAGACAGTCCGGTGGGAAGATCTACTTACATATCCAATCATTGCCGTAAGCCGACTATCGAGTACGCGGCAGGCAATTGAAGAAGTCCTTCAAAATCTGAATAAAGAGATGAATCTGATGTGTGAGGTCAGCCAGATCGGCACGGCTGGGAGAATGGTCGCAGCCGGGCTTGGCGTTGCCGCCCTGCCCTCGCTGAGCTTCAGACAAATTTCATCAGAAGGAATAGATTGGCGGCCTCTGTCAGACCCGCACGTACCACGCACTCTTGGTATCATCACACCGGCACGAACGCCCCTATCCGCAGCAGCTACGGCTATGCTGGAAGTTGTCCGTGAACATGCCTCATCAATGGGTCCTTTGTAAGTCAACACCTATCTTCTGCTGGCCACAGTGGCCAAACCTACCTCGGAACGGGTAATCTTAACAACACCCTGATCATCGCCGGCTCCAACCGCGTTAAAGTCCAAGCCGAGGCCGAAGGCCTCGCAGAGATATTCCGCAAGGCGGGCGCTAGCTGGGGTAAAGCAGTTGTTCAATGTGTGTGGCCATGAACGGTGATAGCGTCGGCCCAAGTAAGCGCTACGCCTCCAGCAACCTCAACTTCCCGACCTAGTTAGAATTGCCAAAGTGCAGGTGCGTATAGCGTCCACTTTGAAGCCCAAGATTTATACGACCCGATTTTCTTCGGCTCAGTCAAAAAGAATGATCTGACGTACGGCCTTTCCAGCAGCCAGTTTCTCAAAGCCATCATTTATTTGGTCCAGAGTGAGGGTATCACTAAGCAATTTATCCACAGGAAGTCTTCCCTGACGGAACAGGGCGATGTAGCGGGAGACATCGCGAATGGGCAAGCAGCTGTCCTTCAGGGTGCGTTTCTTCCGCCACCAGATTAACCTGCTGGATAGCCACTTTCTTGTCGGGATGCGGCAAGCCACCGGTCACCGTGATCCCACCCCGGCGGGTAACCAGATAGGCAAGCTCGAGCGCTTTTTCGGAGCCGGCCATCTCGATGGCGCAATCGACACCGCCGTTGGTGGCTGCCTTGATCTTGTCGACGCAGCCCTCTTCGCCGCTACTGAAGACATGGGTGGCACCCAGTTTCTTGGCCAGCGCCAGCTTGTCGTCGTCCAGGTCGATGGCGAGCACTTCCGTTGCTCCTGCCACTAGGGCCCCGAGCATGCTGTTAAGCCCAACACCTCCCAGGCCGACGACAGCGACCGTCTGACCAGCCTTGATATCTGCCGAGTTGATCGCTGCACCGACTCCGGTCAGCACCGCGCAGCCGAACAGGGCGGCATGGTGTAGAGGGAGTTCGGCATCGACCTTGACTAGGGAGTTGCGTGACAGCACGGCATACTCGGCAAAGGCGGAGACACCGATATGGTAGTGCACGTCCGTCCCGTCCTGCCGGTGCAGTCGGCGTGCGCCGCTGATCAGAGTGCCGGCGTTGTTGGCTACGGCGGCGGGCTCGCACAGTGCCGGCCGTCCCTCGGCGCAAGGGGCACAATGGCCACAGCTGGGAACGAAGACGGTAACCACGTGATCGCCTTCCTCAAGGTCGTGTACACCTTCGCCTACCGCTTTCACGATGCCGGCAGCTTCGTGGCCCAACACCATGGGAGTGGGCCGAGGTAGGTTGCCATCCATGACGGAGAGGTCGGAATGGCACAGGCCGGCCGCCTTTATTTTATCGCTTAAAGTGAAATAGCTCTCTTTGTTATTTTAACTTCTGGCCATCTTCCAGCTCTGTATCTCCTTTCGTAGCCGTCGTCATTGCAGCTATGGTGATTTGGCAGTCCTAACACCACGGAGATACACCATGACCTTCGACCAGGCCACCGCCGACGAACTCATCGACATTGTACGCCGCGCGGCGAAGGCCGAGATCCTGCCGCGCTTTCGCAATCTCGATGCCGATACCATTGAGACCAAGAGCGGGCCGCAGGACCTGGTGACGATCGCCGACAAGGGCGCTGAGGCGATGATCCAGCGCGAGGTCCTTGAGCGCTTTCCCGAGGCGACGGTGATTGGCGAGGAGGCGGTGGCCGACAATCCGGCGCTATTGACGAGAATTGCCGAGGCGGAGATGGCAGTGATCGTCGACCCGGTGGATGGCACTTGGAACTTCGCCCGCAATCTTACCCAGTTCGGGGTGATCCTGGCCGCCGCCAGTCGCGGCGAAACCGTTTTCGGGCTGCTGTACGATCCGGTGATGGACGACTGGATCGTCGCCCGGCGCGGGTGTGGTGCCTTCTACATGCGCCCGGATGGCACCGAGCGACGCCTTGAGGTTTCCGCGACCCGCCCGCTGGACGAGATGACAGGATTTACCTCGCTGCGTCATTTCCCCCGCGAGCTGCAGTCCCCACTTGCCGCCACCTTCCCGGGCTTCTCGCGCATGATGACCATCGGCTGTGCCTGCCACGAGTACCGCACGCTGGCGAGCGGCTTCGCCGACTTCACGCTGGCCGGCGCCGTGATGCCCTGGGACCATGCCGCGGGCGTGCTGGTGCATCAGGAGGCCGGAGGTCACGCGGCGCTGCTCAATGGACGCGCCTACCGCCCCACGATCCACCAGGGTCCGCTGCTGGTTGCAAGCAGCGAGGAGAGTTGGGAGCGGCTTTGCGAGCGATTCGCTTTTTTGCTCTGAGCACCGCATTTAGCCGACCCTTTATGGTGCACGACTCCCTCAATGCGCGATAACGAGGCGTACACGCTACTTTTAGGCCTCGTGATTGACATGGCGCTGGAATACTAAGTGGTTGAATGGGAAATTAATTCCAAAAAATAAAAATTCTTAGGCATGACTATTGCCTGTATAGATCTCCGTTAGACAAGTTGGCACCGAATAATTATTAATACGTACAATTAATTATAAACCCCTAAGAAAAACAAAGCCTTGAAAAGGAGACAACGACATCATGACCATGACTGACAAGGTGTTCTGCGGTTTATCCATGCTCGCTCTGAGCACCACGGTGGCCAGCGCCGAGGAGGTCACCATTCAGGCCATCAGCGGCAGCCTAGGCGGCGTGCCGCTGATGATCATGGAGAGCGAGGGGCTGGATGAGAAGCACGGCTTCCAAGGCAACTTCGAATTCCTGCCATCTAGCGGCGCCTTCCAGGCCTTTCTGCTCGGCGAGGCGGACATCTCCATGGACGAGGACATCCTCGGTGTCGCCATCGCCCGCAGCGAGGGCTTCAATGTCTCCGCCTTCTACCCGGTGGGCAACCTCTATCTGGGCATCGTGGTGCCCGGCGACTCTCCCCACCGGACGCCTGAGGACCTGCGCGGGGCGCGGGTCGGCCACTTCGGCGCCGACTCCGGTACCACCACCTTCATTCGTATGATCGTGCAGGAAATCTACGGCTTCGACGTGATGGACGAGTACGACTTCACTCAGGTCGGCCCGGCGGCTCTGGTGCGTCTTCTGGAGGCCGGCGACGTGGACGCCATCTTCAACTTCGAGTCCTACGTCAGCGAGGCAATCCACGCCACCGACGGTCGCTATCTGTTGCAGGCCCATCAGGACTACAGCGGGCACACCGGCGGTTTCGCGCCCTGGATTACCAACATGGTGGCCCACACCGATTGGCTGCAAGAGAACGCCGAGCTGGCCTACGCCATCCGCAACGCCTACGAGGAAGCGGTGCAGCTGATGGAAGAGTCCGACTACGAGATCCTGCGCAAGGATTACGTCCGCGCGGGGCTCGGCATTACCAGCGACGAGGTGCTCGACGTGCTGATCGACAACGCCCGCAACTACGGCTACTTCACCACCGACTGGTCGGCGGAGAAGATCGAAGCCGCCTACGACTTCCTCGACACCCTCGCCGAGGACGGCACTCTGATCAGCGAGGTGCCCGACGGCGTGATGATCACCTTGGAAGACGACATCGCCCCGCGCCCCTGAGCCACACCTGAGGAGTCAGAGTCATGCAATCGCGCACTCATCTGGGCTGGTCGCTCACGGCCGTGGCACTGCTGTTCCCGGCCTGGTGGATCGCCGCCGGCTCGGCGAACTTCATCGAGAGCCCCCTCACCGTGCTCCAGGCACTGCCCGGCTTTCTGGCCAGTGGCCACACCTGGTCCAACATCGGCATTACTCTTTACCGGGTGGCGGTCGGGCTCGGCTGCGGGGTGCTGCTCGGCATCCTAGCAGCGCTGGCCATGAACCATAACCGTCTGGCCGAGGAGGTGATCGGCGTCTACGTCACGGTGGCGCTGCGCACCCCCAGCGCCATCGTCGCCATCATCGCCTTGGCGATCTTCAAGCGCAGCGAGCTGGGCTATATCTTCGTGGTCGCCACGGTCACCTTCCCGTTCATGGCGCTGGGCCTGCGCGAGGGTCTGAAGAGCGCCGACCGAGACCTGATCGAGTTGTCGAAGATCTACCGCTTCGGCGTGCAGCGGCACGTGCGCCACGTGCTGCTGCCCTTCATCGCCCCGTTCATCTTCAGCGCCCTGCGCAACGCCCACGCCCTGGCCTGGAAGGTGATCGTCGTCGCCGAGATCTACGGCGCCGCCCGCCATGGCTTCGGCGCCCAATTCGACCACGCCTGGGACTACATGATCATGATCGAGGTGCACCTGTGGCTGTTGGTGTTCATGGCCCTGGTGCTGCTGGTGGAGTACGGCGTGCTACGCCGCCTCGAACGCGCCGTCTTCAAGTGGCGCAACGCCTGAGCCTAGACCTATAGGGAGAACCGAACCATGCAGCGCACCGCAAAACCCGTGCTCAAGGTGGCGAAACTTTCCGTCGCCTACAACGGCAGCCCGGCCATCTCGCGGCTCGACTTCGAGATCCACAAGGGCGAGTTCGTCGCCATCCTCGGCCCCTCGGGCTGCGGCAAGTCGAGCATGCTCAACGTCATCAGCGGCCTGCTAGAACCCAGCGGTGGCGAGGTGATGGTGGACGACCTGCCGCTCTACGATCCCGGCCGCCGCGCGCCCAAGCTGGGCTATGTGTTCCAGTCTCACCGCCTGCTGCCATGGCGCACGGTGAAGCAGAACCTGGAGCTGGCGCTGTCAGCCTCCGACGTGCCCCGGGAGCGCTGGGAGCGCAACATCGACGAGATGCTCGACATCCTGCACATCCGCCAGTTCAAGGATGCCTGGCCGCTCAATCTCTCCGGTGGCCAGCGCCAGCGGGTGTCGATTGCCCGGGCGATCTTGGTGGAGCCCTCCTATATCCTGATGGACGAGCCGCTCTCCACCCTCGACGAGGTAACCGCACGTAGCCTGCGCCAGGAGCTCGCCGGCATCTCGGCACGTACCGGCACCACCATCGTCTTCGTCACTCACTCGATCCGCGAGGCGGTCTATCTCGCCGACCGCATCATCATCCTCACCCGCGGCCCCTCCACGGTGTTCGAGGACTACCGCGTGCCTTTGGCGCGCCCCCGGGCCTACGACGATCCACGCATCGGCGAGGTGGAGCGCGACATCATTGACCGGGTGCAGGCACCTTGGGGGATGCAGTCGCCCGCCGGGGAGGTGGCCTGATGCTCAGCGCCACGCAAAAGCTCGCAAGTCATGGCACGCTCATGCAGCGCCTGGGGCGCCAGCGCGGGCGGCTGAGCCGCCTGGCCGGCATTTTCATCGCCGCGGCCAGCCTGCTGATCCTGTGGCAGTGGCTCTCCATCGCCATCCGCCCCTGGGTGCCGAGCCCGCTGGCGACCTGGGGCGCGATGCTCGGCAACTTGCAATCGCCGCGCTTCTACGACCACCTGTGGCTGACCCTGGGTCGGGTGTTGGCGGCCTTCGCCGCAGCGACGCTGATCGGCTCGGCGCTGGGCATCCTGATCGGCCTCAACCGCAAGGCGGAGGCGTTCTTCCAACCGCTGCTGGCGCTGGCCCTGGCGGTGCCGGACCCGGTCTACATTATCTTCGCCAGCGTGCAGGCCCGCGACACCGGCCTGGACGAGATGGTGAAGATCTACCGCATCCCGCCACGCAGGGCCTTTTGGGAGAGCCTGATACCGCAACTGGTGCCGGCGCTGCTCACCGCCGCGCGCTTCTCCTTCGCCCTCTCCTGGAAACTGGTGGTAGTGGTAGAGTCCATCGGACAGCCCAACGGCATCGGTGCGGCGGTGTTCAATGCCTTCCGTCTGCTGCAGATGCGCGAGGTACTGGCCATCGCCATCCTGTTCATTCTGCTGATGCAGTTGATCGAACATGGCGTACTCAAACAGGTCGAGAAGCGGCTGCTGCGCTGGCGGCGTTGAGCGGATGGACACCCGAGCCTTGCCTGGCAATAATTAAATTTACGTATAATTAATTAACAGCGAAAAGAGAACAACGGAGATACCACAGTGCGCCCATTGAAAATCGGCATCATCGGCGGCGGCATCGGCGGAGCGGCCCTGGCCACCAGCCTGCGCCGCAACGGCTTCGAAGTGGCGCTGTTCGAGCGCGCCCCCGCCTTCGGCGAGGTCGGCGCCGGGGTCCAGATGACTCCCAACGCCGTCAAGGTGATCAAGGCCCTCGGCCTGCTCGACGAGATGCTCAAGGTCGGCTTCCTGCCCGAGGCGGTGGTGGGCCGCAACTGGAAGAGCGCCCGGGAGAACTTCCGCATTCCGCTCAAGGGAGAGTTCGAGGCGTTCTATCAGTCGCCCTTCGTGCACATCCATCGCGCCGATCTGCTGGCACTGTTCACCGACACCCTGCCGGAGGGCATCACCCACTTCGACAAGCAGTGCACGGCGGTGCGCCACACCGGGAGCGGCGCGGTGGCGGAGTTCGCCGACGGCACCACCTTCGAGGCGGACCTGATCGTCGGCGCCGACGGCGTGCGCTCGGTGGTGCGCGGCGAGCTGTTCGGCCCGGAAGATCCTTCCTACACCGGTCACATGTGCTACCGCTCCACCGTGCCGGTGGCGGGCGTGGTGGACTACGTCGCCCCGGAATCCTCCTTCTGGCTCGGCCCCAACAGTCATGTGGTCACCTACTACGTGAAGGGCGGCAAGCAGGTGAACATCGTCGCCGTCTGCGAATCCGAGGCCTGGGTGGAGGAGAGCTGGAACGCGCGCAGCTCGCGAGAGGAGCTGCTCGCCTCCTTCGAGGGCTGGCACCCCAACATCCGCAAGCTCTTCTCCCAGGTGGGCGAGGTCTACCGCTGGGGCCTGTTCGACCGTGACCCGATGGCGCAATGGTCGAAAGGCCATGTCACCCTGCTTGGCGACGCCGCCCACCCCATGCTGCCGTTTCTCTCCCAGGGCGCGGCCATGGCCATCGAGGATGGCTACGTACTGGCCGCCGCCCTCAAGCAACATGCCCAGGACATCCCCGCCGCCCTGGCCGCCTACGAGCAGGAGCGCCGCCCGCGCACCAGCCGGGTGCAACTGGAGGCCCGCGAGCGCGGCCGCACCTATCACCTGCCCTCGCAGCTGGCGCAGCTAAGACGCGACTTGGAGTACAAGCTGCGCAGCATCTTCCGGCCCCGCACCACCGGCATCAAGGCGGACTGGGTCTACGAATACGACGCACGCAAGTTCGCCGGACAGTGAGGCCAGACCATGACACGAAACAACAGACCCTATCGCATCGGTCAGATCGTACCTAGTTCCAACGTTACCATGGAGACCGAGATCCCGACGCTACTGCGGGCTCGCGAAAGCGTGGGCGAGGAACGCTTCACCTTTCACTCTTCGCGCATGCGCATGCAGCACGTCACGCTATCAGGTGCTTACTGAGGACAGATCATGACGGCAGACAATAAGGACAATCAGGTCCGCGGATACAATGTCCACGCCAACGGTATCCGACAGCACCTGATCCACCATCCCGGCCCAGGTCCGCAGATGCTGCTCATTCCCGGGATTACATCGCCTGCCATCACTTGGGGCTTCGTCGCCGAACGGCTGGCCGAGCACTTCGACGTGCACGTGCTCGACGTGCGCGGCCGGGGTCTGAGCGAAGCAGGCGATCTGGACTATTCGCTCGATACGATGGCCGCCGACGCGCTGATGGTGATTGCAGCGGCCGGACTCGAATTGCCGATCGTGCTCGGGCATTCGATGGGCGCACGCACGGCGATCCGGGCGGCGCAGATAAATTCCGCACCGATCGGGCAGCTGGTGCTGGTCGACCCACCAGTATCGGGGCCGGGACGGCGCGCTTATCCTTCGCCCTGGAGTTGGTACGAAGACTCGATCCGGCTGGCCGAGAGGGGCTGTTCGGGTGAGGAAATGCGCAAGTTCTGCCCGACTTGGAGCGACGAACAGAACGCCCTGCGTGCCGAGTGGCTGCATACCTGTCAACTTGATGCGATCCGTACCGCCTACGATGGCTTCCACAGCGACGACATCCATGCCGACCTGCCCAAGATCACGCTACCGATCCGCCTAGTCGTTGCCGGTGGCGCTCCGGTGATTGAGCCCAAGGACGTAGCGGAAATCCAGACGCTGGCACCGCAAACCGAGATTCGGACCGTCGAAGGGGCCGGTCACATGATCCCATGGGACGACCTCGAAGGCTTCCTCGACGCAGTCATGGACCTGGAGCCCCATTGAACCCTGGCTTTGCAGACAAGCCTAGCGGCACTTGACCAAAAACAATGAGGAACTACCAATGGATCAAGCAAGCTTTACCGAGATCTGCCTGCATCAATTGAAAATGTCCGGCGTACATGAGAGTGAGAAGCTCGTCGTGCTAACGCAGGGCAACGAGAGGCTCGATTACGCCGACGCCTTCATGGCGGCGGGCCAACGCCTGGGCGCCAACATGTACCACATGCGGCTGCCAGCGCCGCTACCCAGCGGCGGTTGGAAAGTCGGCGTCACCGGACTGGCGGCGTTGCCCGAGGCGGTCGAGGCGCTGAAGCAATGTGACATGCTTATCGACTGTATCTTCCTGCTGTTCTCGCCGGAGCAGTTCGCGATTCAGGAAGCGGGCACGCGGATTCTCACCGCGGTCGAACCGCCCGAACTGCTGGCACGCATGCTGCCTTACCCCGAACTGCGCGAGAAGGTCGAGATCGGCGCTGAACTCCTGTCGCAGGCCAAGACTATGCGGATCACTTCACCGCACGGCACGGACGTGACCTATAAGCTCAATACCTATCCCACCATCGCCGAATACGCCTGTACTGACACGCCCGGGCGCTGGGACCACTGGCCCTCGGGCTTCGTCTTTACTGGCGGCGACGATGACGGCGTGGACGGCCAGATCGTTGTAGCACCGGGCGATATTCTGCTGCCCCAGAACATGTACGTGCGCGAGCCGATCACCTACACCATCGAAAAAGGCTGGATCACTGACATTCGCGGTGGTCTCGATTCGGAGCTGGTGAAATCTTATATGGACGCCTTCAACGATGAACGTGGCAAGGGCATGAGCCATGTCGGCTGGGGCATGAATCCGCAGGCCAAGTGGCACGGCATGACGCCCGGCGCCTTTCCCGGCGGCATGGGCATGGAGCCGCGCAGTTTCTACGGCAATGTGATGTTCTCGACCGGTCCCAATAACGAGCTGGGCGGGTCGAACGATACCCCTTGCCATCTCGATATTCCAATGCGTAATTGCTCACTTTTCCTCGATGATGAGCCGATCGTGATCGATGGCGATATCGTCGTCAAAGAGATGCAGATGGCACGGGCCTAATTCCCTGGGGCCGATCCGCTCGTTTCTCTTGGATCGCCCGTCTTTTTTTAAGGGGTATCAGATGTCGCAAGAAAAGATCTATAGCGCCGCAGGTTTCGGCTCCCCAGTCCCGCGCGGGAGCCGACCGGCGATCATTGTGGTGGATTTTACCTATGGGTTCACCGACACGCAGTACCCGACTGCCACTAATATGCATGCTCAGATCACCGCGACGCGTATGCTGAGTGATGCGGCGCGTGCGAAGGGTTTTCCAGTGATCTATACCACCATCTCTTATCATCCCGATGAGCTGGACAAACTGCCCTGGCTGAAAAAGGCTACCGGCATGGCCGCGCTAGTCGAGGGCATGCGTCTGGTCGAGGTGGATGCGTCCACCGGTATTCAGCCTGAAGATATGATCGTGACAAAAAAAGGCGCTTCGGCTTTTTTTGGAACCTCACTCGCCGCGTTGCTGACCGGAGCCAAGGTCGATACATTGATCGTGACCGGCGCCACCACCTCGGGCTGCGTACGCGCTACCGTGGTCGACGCGGTCCAATCCGGCTTCAACGTTCTGGTGCCGCACGACTGCTGCGCCGATCGGGCCACGCCACCGCACGAGGCCAATCTCTACGACATGCATCAGAAATACGCCGACGTGACAGATGCCGATGATCTTCTCGCTTGGCTACGTTCGCTCGTGGACCAATCCGCTCCAGTCGAGCACAGCGGAGAGACTTCGGCATGAGCCATTTTCCCAAATGGCCGCACGTTTGCGCGGTAACGGTGTTATCCGATCTGCAGTGGTCCTCGAGCGACTGTACCAATGGAAATCCACTACCTGGTGGCGATATTGGGCTCAACCATCCTTGGTCCACTGATGATGCGTTTCGACCCAACTCTAGAGATCCTGTGCCACCTGGCTGACCGAGAAGCGGGTCGGCCGGTAGAATACTGGTGGCTGGTCGCGTGACCAGCGGCTATGTACACGCCAGCGTAGTTGATGCCATGCCTTATGGCTTCTATAAGATCTTATTATCAGAAAGCGCCTGACAGCCGACCATTTAACTTCTAACACAGAGTATTCACGTGCCTACTACAGCCAAGAAAAAACGGCCAGGACGGCCAGCGGGGCAGACTCAACTTCGCGAACAGATCCTCGACGCAGCGGAGGTGCTGTTTGCCGAACAAGGTTATGCCGGTGCTTCCTTGCGTCATGTTGCACAAGCAGTCGACGCCACAACCGCACTAATTACTTATTATTTTAATTCTAAGGAAAACCTTTTTCGCGAAGTTTTCATGCGCAAGGGCTGCGAAGTTGCCGATGCACGAATGGAAGCTCTCAAGCTTCTTCAGGCATCTAGCCGCATCCCCACCGTCGATGAGCTAGTCAGAGCTTTTCTGTCTCCGTCGATTCAACTGAGGAAAACCAATCAAGGTCGTGCCTTTCTTCGTCTGCATTCTCGGTTGCACATGGAACCGGAACAATTTTCTTTCGAACTTCGACGTCAGGTCTACGACAAATCTACCCATGCTTATGCAAAAGCATTCCAACAAGCTTTGCCGGAATTAGATGAAATCATTGTTATGAAGAGAATGTCTTTTATTATCGGAGCGTATCTCTATGCGTTTTCTGATACGAATCGAATGGATGAGTTGATCCCCAATATCAGCAAATCCAAGAGTATCGATATCGAATTAAATGAAATAGTCCAATTTGCAACAGCAGGTATGCTTGGGGCAACCCGCTTAGGCTCTGAAGGGGATGAGTAGAGTTAACCTTAATTGCATATGTAACGAGGCATACCATCCATGCTTCGTTATAGCCGACAATGGCCCGGCAATGAAAAAGCGTGAAGAAGCCAAGCCCAAGCGAGCCTCACGGGTGGCAACAGCACTCAACACAGCCGCATGCCCAGCAGCAACATGCCGGCATCCGCCATCTGCCACCCCCACCACGCCAGCGCCAATGCACCGGCAGTGAGCGTGGCGGCGGCCAGCCGAACGAGACGCGCCTGGCTCATGCCTGCACCTCAGTGGGCGTGGGGCGCGTGACCGGCGTTTCGCGGATGTACCAGTGCAACGCGGCGGCCACCAGCGAGAGCAGGATGGCGATCTTCCACACCACATCGTAGTTGCCGGTCAGGTCGTAGAGCCAGCCGCCCATCCACACCCCCATGAACGAGCCGAGCTGGTGGAACAGGAACACGATGCCGCCCAGCATCGACAGGTGACGCACGCCGAATACCACCGCCACAATGCCGTTGGTGAGCGGCACGGTGGAGAGCCACAGCAGCCCCATGGCGATGCCGAACATATAGGCACTGGTCGGGCTCAGCGGTACCACGAGAAAGGCGGTGATCACCACCCCGCGGATCAGATAGAGCCAGCTCAACAAGCGCGGCTTGGAGTAGAGCCCGCCTAACCAGCCCGCGGTGTAGGTGCCGAAGATGTTGAACAGCCCCACCAGCGCCAGCACGGTGCTGCCCACTTGAAGGGCAAGGCCATTGTCGACGAGATAGCCCGGCAGGTGCACGCCGATGAACACCACCTGGAAACCGCACACGAAGAACCCCAGGCAGAGCAGCCAGAAGCCGCGGTGGCCGGCGGCCTCGTTCAACGCCGCCGAAAGTGAAAGGTCGCTACCCAAGCGCGGCGAGGGACGGTCGCGCAGCAGCATGCCAAGCGGCAAAATCAAGGCAGCAAGCGCCCCCATCGCCAGCAGTGCGCCCGCCCACCCAAGCCACCCCATCAGGCCCAGGGTGCCAGGCAGCATGGCAAATTGGCCAAAGGAGCCCGCGGCACTGACGATGCCCATCGCCAGGCTGCGTTTCTCGGGAGTCACGGCGCGCCCCACGGCGCCAAGGATCACCGAAAAGGTGGTGCCCGAGAGCCCCAGGCCGATCAGCAACCCTGCGCTCAGTGACATGCCCAGCGCCGTTTCCGAAAGTCCCATGAAGCAGAGTCCCAGGGCGTAGAGCAGCCCGCCGACCACCACCACCCGAGCCGCCCCCAGGCGGTCGGCGAGTGCCCCGGTAAACGGCTGGGCAAGCCCCCAGATCAGGTTCTGCAGAGCCAGAGCGAAGGCGAACACCCCGCGCCCCCAGCCAAGCTCGCTGCTCATGGGCTCCATGAACAGCCCGAACCCGTGCCGTAGCCCCATGGCCAGCGAGATGACGAGGCTGCCGACGATGACCAGCAGCAGCGAGTGGCGACGAAGGGCGTCCATGAAGGGGGGACCTATGGGTAGAGGAGTCGATCAATGTCGCATGCTGCGTGGCAATTGCCTATCCCCCGCAACGCCTGCCGGCCGCTAAAGGCCGGCAAGGTTCTTTATACTTTCGTCGCAGCCTGCGATCATGCGCATTCGACAAGCGGCCGAACGTTCAGGCCGCGCCAGGAGAGCCAGCATGCAGGTCACCCAACACCCCCCTCGCGGCGCCGTTGCCCGCCACCCTCGCCTGGCCGAGTTCGCCCTGGCGCTGGGCGGCTTCGGCATCGGTACCAGCGAATTCGTCATCATGGGGCTGATGAACCGTGTCGCCACCGACCTTGCCGTCAGCGTGCCCCAGGTCGGCTACGCGATCAGCAGCTACGCGCTGGGCGTGGTGGTCGGCGCACCGCTGATCTCAGCGCTGGCCGCCCGAGTGCCCAAGCGCCTGCTGTTGATCGTGCTGATGCTGGTATTTGCCGTGGGCAACATCGCCAGTGCCATGGCGCCCGGCTTCTGGTCCTTCGTCGGCCTGCGCTTTCTGGCCGGTCTGCCGCATGGCGCCTACTTCGGCGTCGCCGCACTTGCCGCCGCCGGGGCGGTGCCCATCACCGAACGTGCCCGGGCGGTGGCCAGGGTGATGATGGGCCTCACCGTGGCGATCTTGATCGGCGCGCCGCTGGGTACCTGGGCCGGCAACCTGCTGGGCTGGCAGGTCGCCTTCGGCGGGGTGGGCGGTATCGCCCTGGTCACCGCGCTGCTGATCCGGCTATGGGTGCCGATCCAGCCGTTCGACCCGCTGGCGAGCCCCTTGCGGGAGCTGTCGGCGCTGGTCAAGCAGCGCGTGCTGATCACCGCGGCGATCGCCTGCGTCGGTTGCGGTGGCATGTTCGCGATCTTCAGCTACGTGATGCCGACCCTGACCCAGCAGGCCGGCATGAGCGAGGCGCTGGGTCCGCTGGTACTGGTGATCTTCGGTATCGGCTCGATCATCGGCAACCTGGCCGGGGCGCGGCTGGCCGACAGGAACCTGATGCGCGCGATCCCGACGATTCTGCTGTGGTGCGTGGTCATTCAGGGCGCGTTCTACTTCGCCGCCAACAACGTCTGGTCGGGACTGCTGTTCGTCGGTCTGGTGGGCACCAGCATGGCCCTGGCGCCCTCCCTGCAGACCCGGCTGATGGATGTCGCGGAAGACGCCCAGACCATGGCCGCCTCGCTCAATCATGCCGCCTTCAACGGTGCCAATGCGCTGGGTGCCTGGCTTGCGGGTCTTGCCGTTCAGTTCGGCTTCGTGTGGTCGACGACCGGGCTGGTGGGAGCCGCACTTGGGGTGTGCGGCCTGGTGATCTTCGCCGCGGGACGCTGGCTTGAGCGCCGCGACGAGGCGCGCACGCACGCCACCTGCTCCCAGCAAGGCTGAACGACGCTCGGCAACGTCGCATGACGTCCGGCGGGCCGCTATACTGCCTCGCTTTCCCTGCATCCTGCGCGCGGCGTTTCGCGCACGGCCCGTCCATCGACGACGGGCAGATGCGACCCGGAGTTCGACATGACCCAAGGCACCCTTTTCATCGTTTCCGCCCCCTCCGGCGCTGGCAAGACCAGCCTGGTGCGGGCGCTGCTCGAACGCCTCGACGGCATCCAGGTATCGGTATCGCACACCACGCGGCCGATGCGCCCCGGCGAGGTCGACGGCACCAACTACCACTTCGTCGATGTGGCCCAGTTCGAGGCGATGATCGAACGTGGCGACTTCTTCGAGCATGCGCGGGTCTTCGACAACCACTACGGCACCTCGCGGCCGGCCGTGCAGGCGCTGCTGGCCGCCGGCCAGGACGTGATCCTCGAAATCGACTGGCAGGGCGCACGCCAGGTGCGCGAACAGGTCCCAGAAGCGGTCTCGGTGTTCATCCTACCGCCATCGCTCAAGACGCTGCGCGAACGACTCTCGGGACGCGGCACCGATGCCAACGAAGTGATCGAGCGGCGCATGCACGAAGCGGTCAACGAGATGTCCCACTACGACGAGTATGATCACGTCGTCATCAATGACGACTTTCAGACCGCCCTGATCGACCTGGAGAGTCTGGTTCGTGCCAGCCGCAACCGGCTGTCGCGCATGAGGCAAGGGCACGCCGTCCTGCTGGAGTCGCTCTTGTCAGGCAACGAGCCGGTCGAGTAGACTCTTCTGTCCCCTGCAGCATCGAACTGGCCACCAAGGCCCGTTCTTCGCCATTTCGCTCCATCTCATATTCAGGTATTCGCTCATGGCACGAGTTACCGTCGAAGATTGTCTTGAAAACGTCGAGAATCGTTTCAAGCTGGTGATGATCTCCACCCAGCGTGCCCGTCAGCTGGCTCGCGGCTCCCGCGACGCTCAACTGCCTTGGGAAAACGATAAGCCCACCGTCATGGCGCTGCGCGAAATCGCCGCCGGCAAGGTCGACGAGAGCGTCCTCGACGAGCCGATCGAAGCACCGGTGCGCATTCGTCGCGAGCCCGAGATGAGCGACGAGTAACACCGCTGCAGGTGCTAGGCGTGATCTCACATCGCTCTCGTTCGTCGTAATGGGTATAGGCGCACTACATGTTCACCATTGATGACCTGGCCGACCGCCTCGGTGGCTATCTTCCCGCGGATGAGATCCAGCAGGTCAAGCGCGCCTTCTACTACGCCGAACAGGCCCACGACGGCCAGCGCCGTCGCTCGGGCGAACCCTATGTGACCCACCCGCTGGCGGTGGCCAATATCCTCGCCAACATGCACATGGACCATCAGAGCCTGATGGCCGCCATGCTGCACGACGTGATCGAGGATACCGGCGTCTCCAAGGAGGCGCTGACCGCGCAGTTCGGCGACGCCGTGGCGGAGCTGGTCGATGGGGTCTCCAAGCTGACCCAGATCACCTTCGAGGACAAGGCGGTCGCCCAGGCCGAGAACTTCCAGAAGATGGTGCTGGCGATGTCCCGCGACATCCGCGTGATCATCGTCAAGCTCGCCGACCGCCTGCACAACATGCGCACCTTGGGTGCGCTGCGCCCGGAGAAGAAACGCCGCATCGCCCGCGAGACGTTGGAGATCTACGCGCGTATCGCCAGCCGCCTGGGCATCAACACCATCCGTATCGAGCTCGAGGACCTCTCCTTCCAGGCGATTCACCCGATGCGCGCCGAGCGCATCAAGCACGCCGTCTCCAAGGCGCGGGGCCACCGCCGCTCGACGATCCGCCAGCTGCAGAGCAGCCTGCAGCGGTGTCTGGATGACGACGGCCTGCCGGGCACGGTGATCGGCCGCCAGAAGCACTTACTGTCGATCTATCGCAAGATGCGCGACCAGCGCAAGCCCTTCGCCGAGATCATGGACGTGTTCGGCTTTCGCATCATCACCGACGACGTCGACAGCTGCTATCGCATCCTCGGCGCGGTGCACAATCTCTACAAGCCGGTGCCGGGGCGCTTCAAGGATTATATCGCCATCCCCAAGGCCAACGGCTACCAGAGTCTGCATACCACGCTGTTCGGCACCGGCGGCATGCCTATCGAGGTGCAGATCCGCACCCGCGAGATGGAGGCGATGGCCAACAACGGTATCGCTGCCCACTGGCTCTACAAGGCGGGCCAGACGGCACGGCCGATCGCCGCGGGCAGCCACGCCCGGGCACGGGAGTGGGTACGCGGCCTGCTCGAGATGCAGCGCCATGCCGGCAATCCGCTGGAGTTCATCGAGCACGTCAAGAACGACCTGTTCCCCGACGATATCTACGTATTCACTCCCAAGGGCGACATCATGGAGTTGCCCCAGGGCGCCACGGCGATCGATTTCGCCTACAGCGTGCATACCGATATCGGCAACAACTGCATCGCGTGCCGTATCGACCGCCACCTGGCACCGCTCTCCAGCCGCCTGGAGAGCGGTCAGACGCTGGAGATCATCACCGCGCCAGGGGCGCGTCCCAGTACCACCTGGCTGTCGTTCGTGATCACCGCCAAAGCACGCTCGGCGATACGCCACGCACTCAAGAACCAGAAACACACCGAATCGGTCCAGCTCGGCCGCCGCCTGCTCAACAAGGCGCTGGCCGATTTCGACACCAGCCTCGAGGAGCTGCCCAAGGGCCATCTCGACAAGCTGCTCGAGGAGCTCTCGCTCAAGAGCGACGAGGCGCTGCTGGAGTCGATCGGCCTTGGCACCCGCATGGCCTATGCCATCGCCCGCCGCTTGTTCGACTCCCTGCCGGGGGAGGAGAGCGTCAGCCTGCGCCGCAACACCGACCAGACGGGGCCGATCGTCATCAACGGCGTCGAAGGCATGGTGGTCAACTTCGCACGCTGCTGCCACCCGCTACCCGGCGATCCGGTGATCGGCCACCTCTCCTTCGGCAAGGGCATCGTGGTACACCGCATGGAGTGCGGCAACCTCGATGAGCTCAAGGAGGATCCCGAGAAGCTGTTTGCGCTGGAGTGGTCCGATACTCCCGACGACGACTTCCCGGTAGCGCTGCGCATCCATATGGAGAGCCGCCGCGGCCTGGTCGCCGAGCTTGCAAGCCTGGTCACCGATGCCGATGCCAACATCGAGCGCATCGGCATCGAGGAGCGCGATGCACGGCTGTCGATCATCAACCTGACGCTTGCCGTGCGCGATCGTGTCCACCTGGCGCGCATCATCAAGCGTATCCGCAACCTGCCCCATGTCGGCAAGATCACCCGCGTTTGAACTGATCGCCGCACCCGTCGAAGTAACGAAGACGAGCGTGACTGGCGTTACTGATCACATTCTGGAGATACCCATGAGCAACAAGGCAGTGATCAATACCGATAAAGCCCCTGGCGCCATCGGCCCCTACTCACAAGCCATCAAGGCCGGCAATACCGTCTACCTGTCGGGACAGATTCCGCTGGACCCGAAGACCATGGAGCTCGTCTCCTACGACTTCGAGACCCAGGCACGTCAGGTGTTCACCAACCTCAAGGCGGTGTGCGAGGAGGCCTCGGGCTCGCTTCAGGATATCGTCAAGATCAACCTCTACCTGGTCGATCTCGAGCACTTCCCGGTGGTCAATCAGGTGATGGAGGAGTTCTTCACCGCCCCTTATCCCGCGCGTGCCGCGGTCGGCGTCAAGGCGCTACCCAAGGGCAGCCAGGTCGAAGCCGAAGCCGTGATGGTGCTTGGCGACTGAGCTCGGTGACTGCACTCGGCAGCGAGTCAACCGTTTTCCTGCTAATTTTTCTGTCCTACACTATTTGATAGGAATGATTAATTAGCAGGGAAGAATACAATGGCAATACTCAAGCAAGGCCGCCTGGCAGCCCTTCTCCTGTCGGGCACCATCATTTGCTCGACTCCCACATTGGCACATGCCGACCTCTACTTTGCCGCCGGGGCGACCAGCGAGAACACCGTTGTCGTCAGCATCGAGATCGATCGTGACTACAGCCTGCAGCACTGGCATCCGCAGCTCAGCCTGCGGCTGGCGACGGGTGTGCTACTGCTGCCGGGGGATGAGGGCGATGACAACGCTGCCTGGCGCCTGACACCGGCCTTTCGCTATACCTTCGCCGGGGAGCGCGGGGTCTTCGCCGAGGCAGGAATTGGCGCTGGGGTGTTTCTCAATACCCATCTCGAAGGCCAAGAGCTCTCGACCGCCTTTCAGTTCGAGGATCGCCTGGCGATCGGCATACCCTTCGCCGGTGGCGAGCTGGGGGCCAGCCTGATGCACTACTCAAACGCCGGCATCAAGCGGCCCAACGACGGCTTCGAGACGCTCATGCTGAGCTATCGTACCGCGTTCTGATCACGCCCTCTGGGGCTCGAGGAAGCCACCCTCCTCGAGCACGTGGGCGTAACCCTCGCGATAGGTGGGGTAGCGAAAGCGGTATCCCGTCTTGCACAGGCGAGTATTGTTACAACGCTTGCTGGAACGGCGACGCAGCGGTGACTGGATCGTCTCGGTGGCCTCCACCTTGAGCTTGCCGGCCAGCCAGTTCATCACCTCATGCAAAGGGGCCGATTCGCAATCGGAGGCAAGATAGATATCGTCAATCGACTCGCCCTTGAGGGTCAGCTCGATTAGATGCGCCAGCACGCCGGCACAGTCGTCTCGATGGATGCGGTTGGAGTACATCGGCGGCGTGGCGGCCGCCACGCGACCCTCGCTGACCTGGCGGATCAGGCGATCGCGCCCCGGCCCGTAGATCCCCGAAAAGCGCACCGAGGTACCGGGAAGGGCATGATCGATCAGCGCCTGCTCGGCCTCGCGCATCAGCCCGCCGGAGAATCCCGCCGGCTCCGTCGGACTGGTCTCGTCGACGATTTCGCCCTCGCGCTGGGCGTAGACGCTGGTAGAGGAGACGAAGAAGATACGCTTCGGTGCCTTGCGCCGTTCGCCATATTCGCCAAGCACGGCGCACAGGCCATCCAGGTAGGCGGCACGATAGGCGCCCTCATCGAAATGGTCGGCGCTGATCACGTAGACGACGATATCGGCATCGGGCAGTTCGGCAGTGGCGCCCTCCTCGTTGATGTCCAGCGCAAGCCCCTGGATGCCCGACCCCTTGAGGCTTTCGACATTGCGTCGCACGCCTATTACGCGGTATCCGGCATCGATCAGGCGCGCTCCCAGCGCCATTCCAATGTCGCCACAACCAATTATCAGTGTAGTTTTCTTCACCTTTCTCTCGCCCCTTGATAAAAAGTCCCTATTGGAAAACACATGTCCATCTGCTCGAGAGGATGCCAACTGGCACCACCATGACTCTAACAGAACTGCGCTACATCGTAACCTTGGCTCAGGAGCGTCATTTCGGACGCGCCGCCGAACGCTGCTTCGTCTCCCAGCCGACGCTCTCCGTAGCCGTCAAGAAGCTCGAGGAGGAGCTGGGCGTGGCGCTGTTCGAGCGCACCAAGTCTACGGTCCAGGTCACGCCGCTGGGTGGACAGATCGTCGAACAGGCGCAGCGCGTTCTAGAGCAGAGCAGCGTCATCAAGGAGCTGGCCAACGCCGGCAAGGATCAGCTCGCCACCCCGCTGCGGGTGGGTGCGATCTTCACTATCGGGCCCTATCTGTTTCCGCACCTGGTGCCGGAGCTCTCCCAGATGGCACCGCAGATGCCGCTCTATATCGAGGAGGGCTTCACCGCCTCGCTGCGCCACAAGCTCAGAAGTGGCGAGCTCGATGCGATCATCGTCGCGCTGCCGTTCACCGAGTCCGACGTGCTCACCAAGGCGCTCTACGAAGAGGAGTTCGAGGTGCTGATGCCGGCGGATCACGCCTGGACCAGAAAGGAGTTCATCGACAAGGAGGATCTGTTGACCGAGCGCCTGCTGCTGCTTGGCGAGGGACACTGCTTTCGTGAGCAGATTCTCGAGGCCTGCCCGGCGATCGGCGATCATCTCAGTGGACCCGGTAACAATCTGACGGCGGAGGGTGGCTCGCTGGAGACGATTCGCCACATGGTCGCCTCGGGGCTTGGGGTGACGGTACTGCCCAAGTCGGCCGTCGGCACCAGCCACTACGAGAACGGTATCCTCGCCAGCCGCCCCTTCACGCCAGAGGCACCCTCGCGCACCGTCGCCATCGCCTGGCGGGCGAGCTTTCCGCGGCCCAAGGCGATCGATGCCCTCACCGGCGCCATCGCGCGCTGCCGAAAACTGCAGCTCACCCCGCTATGAATCCACTGGAGCAGCCGGTCACCGCGCTGAGTGGCGTGGGCGAGGCCTTGACGGCCAAGCTGGCCCGGCTGCGAATCGAGGCGGTGGTGGACCTGCTCTTCCATCTGCCGCTGCGCTATCAGGATCGTACGCGTATCACGCCGATCGGCACCCTACGCGCCGGCCAGGAGGCAGTGGTCGACGGCGAAGTGGCCGCGGCCGACGTGGTCAAGGGGCGGCGTCGCAGCCTGCTGGTGCGCCTCAAGGATGGTTCAGGCATCCTCAGCCTGCGCTTCTTTCACTTCTCTCCGGCGCAGCAGCAGCAGTTCTACAAGGGCGCCCACGTGCGCTGTTTCGGCGAAGCCCGCGCCGGCGCCACGGGGCTCGAGATCTATCACCCCGAGTATCGCCTGCTCAAGGTCGACGATGTCCCGGTCGATGAACACCTCACGCCGATCTATCCCACTACCGAAGGGCTCAACCAGCCCCGCCTGAGGACATTGATCCAACAGGTGCTACGCCAGCTCGACCAGACCCCCGAGGCCTTGGAGGAGTGGCTACCCGACAACCTGCGCGAGCGCTTCCGCCTCCCCGCGCTGCATGAGTCGCTGCGCTACCTGCACGAGCCGCCGCCGGACGCCGATGTGGCACGCCTGGTCGAGGGTCACCATCCCGCCCAGCGTCGCCTGGCGCTGGAGGAGCTGCTAGCCCACCAGCTCAGCCTGCGCCAGGTACGCCTGCGCATCCAGGCCGACGGCGCTCCACGCCTGCCCTCCGGGCGCAGCCTGCAGACGCGCTTTCTCACCCAGCTGCCCTTCGCCTTGACCAGCGCCCAGCGCCGGGTACTCGACGAGATCGCCCACGATCTGGAGCAACCCCTGCCGATGCTGCGCCTGGTACAGGGCGACGTGGGCTCGGGCAAGACGGTGGTGGCGGCCATGGCGGCCCTGCAGTCGATCGCCGGCGGTTGCCAGGCCGCGCTGATGGCCCCCACCGAACTGCTCGCCGAGCAGCATTTCCGCAACTTCCGCGACTGGTTCGCGCCGCTGGGCATCGATGTGGCGTGGCTTGCCGGCAAGCTCAAAGGCAAGACGCGGCTCGACACCAAGGCAGCGATCCTCGACGGCCGCGCGCAAATGGTGGTGGGCACCCATGCGCTGTTCCAGGATGACGTGCACTTCAAGTGCCTGGGGCTTGCGATCGTCGACGAGCAACACCGCTTCGGCGTGCACCAGCGCCTGGCGCTGCGCGAGAAGGGCGAGGCCGGGGGACTGACGCCCCATCAGCTGATCATGACCGCCACCCCCATCCCGCGCACCCTGGCGATGAGCGCCTACGCCGACCTCGACCTGTCGGTGATCGACGAGCTGCCGCCGGGGCGCACGCCGGTGCAGACCGTGGCACTCCCCAATGAGCGCCGTCCCGAGGTGGTGACACGCATCCGCAACGCCTGCATGGAGGGGCGCCAGGCCTACTGGGTCTGTACCCTGATCGAGGAGTCCGAGGCGTTGCAGTGCCAGGCCGCCGAGGCGACCCGGGAGGAGCTTGTCGAGGCGCTGCCGGAGCTTGCCGTCGGTCTGGTCCACGGGCGCATGAAAGCGGCCGAGAAGGCCGAGGCGATGGCCGCCTTCAAGTCCGGCGAGCTCGACCTGCTGGTGGCCACCACGGTGATCGAGGTAGGGGTCGACGTGCCCAATGCCAGCCTGATGATCATCGAGAATCCCGAGCGGCTGGGGCTGTCGCAGCTGCACCAGTTGCGGGGGCGGGTGGGCCGCGGTGCGACCGAGAGCTACTGTGTGCTGCTCTACCGCCCACCACTCTCGGCGCACTCGCGCGAGCGCCTGGCGGTGATGCGCGAGACCAGTGATGGCTTTCGCATCGCCGAGAAGGATCTCGAGCTGCGCGGTCCCGGCGAAGTGCTGGGGACCCGCCAGACCGGGCTTGCTCAGCTGAAGATTGCCGACCTGGAGCGTGACCGCGACCTGTTCGACCAGGTCACGCCGCTAGCCCGCGCGCTGCTCGCCGAAGTGCCCGAGGCCAGCGAGCCATTGATCCGGCGCTGGCTGGGCGACCAGGCCGGCCGCTACGGCCAGGTCTAGGCGGCGGCCGCCTCGGCCGGTGCCGCCGCGCTGCCCTGCTTGACCAGCCGGTTGGCCGCCTCGGCGAGCGGCACCAGCTGACGGCAGATCAGCATCAGCTGGGTCTGCATCGTGGGATATGCCACCTCTCCTTCCCCCTCATCCTCTTCCTGGGTTGCCTCTGGCAGCACCTGAGCCAGTATCGCCACCAACTTCTCCTGCTCCTCCTCGAGCGCGGGCCCCGGCTGACGCGCGGCGAGCCGCTCGGCTATCGCGGCAAGGTTCTCGGCAATGCGGCGCGCCACCGGTATCAGCGTGGCATCGAGTTCATCCTCGCCGACCCGATGGCGATGAGCGCCGAGCGCCGAGAGATAGCCCAGCAAGGTGTGCGATAGCACCAGGAAGCGGAAGCCATCGTCGGCATCCTGCTTGCTGTAGTGTCCCGGCTCCTGAAGCATGTTGGAGAGCATGGTCGAGAGCGCGGCATCGGCATTGTGGGCATTGCGCCGGGCCAGGCGATAGGCGAGGTCGTCCTGCTTGCCTGACTCGTACTGATGAATGATCTCCTCGAGGTAGCGGCGGCTGCTGCCCAGCACGTTGGCCGCTTCGCGGTTGACCCGACGTCCCTGCCAGTCCGGCAGGATGGTGAAGACCGCCACCCCGGCGATCAAGGCGCCGATCAGCGTATCCACCAGCCGCGGCCAGATCAGGTCGAAGCCATCCCCCACCTGGTTGAAGCTGCACAGCACCAGCAGCGTGATGGCGGCCGTGGCCACCACGTAGCGCTTCTCGCGATTGGCGAAGAACACCACGCCCGCCGCCACCGCGATCAGGGTCTGCAGCACGGGACTTGGAAACAGAGTGATCGATGCCCAGCCGGCAATCAGCCCAAGCACGGTGCCGATGATGCGCTGACTCAGGAAACGGCGGGTGGCGGCGAAGTTGGGCCGACATACGAACAGTGTGGTGAGCAGGATCCAGAACCCCTGGGTGGGATGGATGAGATGCAGCACACCGTAGCCGATCAGCAGTGCGGTGGGCAGCCGCAGGGCGTGGCGGAAGGTCGGCGAGCGCACGGTCAGGTTGAGGCGTATACGTTCCCAGGCGTCGGCGAGGCTCTTGGGCGAGCGATTGAACAGGCTGTTGTCGCCCTGCGAGTCGGCGGCGTCCGGATTGTGAGCGCTGGCGAGCTGCCCCTCCAGGGTCGCCAGGTTGTGGGCCAGCGCCTTGAGCGAATGGATCAGTCCGCGCCAGGCCGGGTTGCGCATGGCGCGCAGGTGGTCGATCGAGGCGTTGAGATCCTCGAGCGCCTGCTCGCTCTGGGCATGGTCGAAGGGGCGATTGAGCAGCAGTGCCTTGCCGAGGCGCTTGCACGCCTGGCCCTGCTGGTCGAGTAGCCGCTGGCAGCGGAACAGCACGTCATGATGGAAGAATGCCTCGGTCAGCTCGGAGTAGGGGTAGTGAGTCGAGCTGGCCCGCTCGTGGATGTCCTGGGCGATGAAGTAGATGCGCAGGTAGCGATTGAGCTTGCGATTGCCGCGCTGCCCCTCGAGGCGGCGGAAGATCATCTCCTTGGCCTGGTTGAGGGCGCCCACCACCTTGCCGTTCTGGCGTGCCAGCGCCAGGCGCCGCGCCTCCACGTCGAGCCCACGCAACGGCTCGAACAGCAGCGACTTGAGGATCAGGTACTCGCCAAGCTGGCGATAGACGTTGGCCATGCTCTGCTTGACCGGCTGACGCGAGAAGAGCGCGCACCACAGCACCGAGATCAAGCCATACCAGGCCGCCCCCGCCACCAGCAGCAGCGTCAGGTGCCAGACCCCCTCGTCCGGCACGCCGCCATGATGCTCGATGTTGATCATCGAGTAGATCGACAGAATCAGCGTTCCCGAGGCGATGGTGGCGTAGCGCTGCCCCACCGCGCCGAGCATGATCAGCACGAAGGTCGAGATCGCCAGCGCCGCGGCGAACAGCCACGGCCAGGGAAACAGCAGCTGCACGGAGAGCGATGCCGTGGCAAAGCACAGCAGGGTCACCATCAGTGCCTGCAGCCGGCCCTGCCAGCTATCGTCGGTCTCCGACAGGGCGCTGGCGATGATACCCAGGAACAGCGGAATCACCAGCGCGATGTCGCCCAGCGACCAGCTCAAGGCGAGGGCTCCGCTGAAGGCCAGGAAGACCCGGAAACTGTAGGCGAACTTGTCCAGTGTCCAGAGCCGCCGCAACGAGTGCGTGAGTGAAGTGGAGATCATGATGGACCGCATTGTTGTTGGGGAGGGCATGGTGCATGCCTATCATCGAGCATTAGACTTTAGTATAAGCTCGCAAGGCCCGCTATGCTCCCCCCTGCCATTAAACGGTGGCGCTTGAACGAAGCGCTCTCGCACCGCGATAACATGCGCAAGGCATGTTCGAATAATTAGTACATCAAAGCTCTATCTTTGAAACAGTCACCTTTCGATACTCCTAGGTGTCCCAATACCACAACATAACAAGGACAAGCTGATGGAACTCAAGTTGCTGCTCAACTGGCGCCTTCACCTAACGGTGATCCTGGCGTCACTGCTGGCTGAGTGGATCGGTATCCTGCGCCTCCCCCTGGGGCCGGGTATCCTACTGCTGCTGCCGCTCTTCTACGCCTTCATCATCGGCGTGCTGTTCAATCCTCACCTGTTCAGCGCCATGGGCAAGATCATTCCCAAGCCGGTCAGCCAGGCATCAGGCCCCCTCATCCTGATCGCCATCTTGCCCTTCATCGCCAAGTTCGGCTCTACCATCGGACCCGCCATCGAGCAGATCGTCGCCGCCGGACCGGCACTGCTGCTCCAGGAGCTGGGCAACCTCGGCACCATGCTGCTGGCACTGCCCTTCGCCGTGCTGGTGCTGCGCATGGGGCGCGAGGCGATCGGCGCCACCTACTCCATCGCCCGCGAGCCCAACATCGCCGTCATCTCCGATCGCTATGGCCTGCGCAGCCCCGAGGGCATCGGCATCATGGGGGTCTATGTGGTGGGCACCATGTTCGGCACGCTCTATTTCGCCTTGATGGCGGGCTATCTCGCTTCACTGGATATCTTCGACGTGCGTGCACTGGCCATGGCCTGCGGCGTGGGCAGCGGCAGCATGGTGGCGGCCTGCTCCGGCGCCCTGGCCGAGGCAGTCCCCGGCATGCGCGACGAACTGCTGGCCTTCTCCGGTGCCAGCAACCTGCTCACCTACGCCACCGGGCTCTATGTCTCGCTGTTCATCGCCCTGCCGGCGGCGGAGTGGCTCTACAAGCGTCTCGGCGGCGCCGCTAGCAAGGAGACTTCCCATGAAAACGTCTGATACCGTCAATCCTGCAGCCCTCGACAGCGATGCACTCAAGGAGCTGCGCCCCGAGCAGCAGCTCGGCAAGACCGCGATCCTGCTCGGCGCGGTGTGCATCGCCGCCTGGTTCTCCAACATGGTCAACGGCGCACCGCTGCATCAGTCGCTGCCTGGCATGCTGATTCTCTATGCAATGGTGATGATCGGCCTGGTGATCGGGCGCGTCTCGCCCTTCTACCTGCCCAGCGTGGCCTGGGTGTCGCTGGTCAGCATCCTCTTCACGCTGCCCTTCTTTCCGGGCAACGACTGGATCGTCGCGCAGCTGGCCAGCGTCGACTTCCTGGCGGTGGTCACACCGGTACTCGCCTACGCGGGGCTTGCCCTGACCGGGCGTGAGTTCGCCATGTTCCGCCAGACGGGCTGGAAGCTGGTGATCGTCTCGCTGCTGGTGTTCACCGGCACCTTCGTCGCTTCCGCCTTCATCGCTCATCTGCTGCTCTAGGAGACGCTCATGAACGCAAGCTCGTCCCCTTCCCCGGCACTGCTGCGCGAGTGGCGGCACGATTTCCATCGCCATCCGGAAACCGCCTTCGAGGAGCACCGCACCGCCTCGCGCATCGCCGATATCCTGCGCGACGCCGGCCTTGAGATGGTCACCGGCCTCGGTGGTGGCACCGGGGTGGTGGCGACCCTCGATGGCAAGCAGGGCCCGGGGCGCGCGATCGGCCTGCGCGCCGACATCGACGCCCTGGATGTCGAGGAGGCCAACGCCTTCGCCCACGCCTCTTCGATCCCAGGCAAGATGCACGCCTGTGGTCATGACGGCCACACCACCATGCTGCTGGGAGCGGCCTGCGCGCTGGCCGGCGATCCTGATTTCGCCGGGCAGGTGCACTTCATCTTCCAACCGGCGGAGGAGAGCGAGGGGGGTGGCCGCGTGATGGTCGAGGAGGGCCTCTTCGAGCGCTTCCCGATGGAAGCCATCTACGGCCTGCACAACTGGCCGGGCCTGCCGGTCGGCGAGGCGGCGGTACACGACACAGCCGTGATGGCGGCCTTCGACGTCTTCACCCTGACGCTCACCGGACGCGGCTGCCACGCCGCCATGCCTCACCTGGGCAGCGATACCATCCTCGCCGCCTGCCAGCTCGTCAGCCAGCTGCAGGGATTGATCAGCCGCGAGACGCCCCCCCACCAGAGCGCGGTGCTGAGCGTCACCCAGTTCCACGCCGGCGACGCCTTCAACGTGATTCCCGAACGGGTCGAGCTGCGCGGCACGCTGCGCTGCTTCGATGGCGAGCTGCGCGCCTACCTGGAGCGGCGCTTCGGCGAGGCCGTCGAAGCGCTGGCCGGCTTCCATGGGCTGACAGCCGAGCTCGACTACCAGTCGCGCTACCCCGCGACGATCAACACCCCCGCGCATGCGGCGCGCTGCGCCGAGGTGCTCGAGGCATTGCCGGGCATCACACAGGTGCATCGCGACATGGCGCCGAGCATGGCCTCGGAGGATTTCGCCTTCATGCTCAATGAGCGCCCCGGTGCCTATCTCTGGCTCGGCAATGGCGACAGCGCCGCGCTGCACAACCCGCGCTACGACTTCAACGACGCCATCGCCCCGCTCGGCGTGGCCTACTGGCAGGCGCTGGTCAGGCAGTTGCTCGCCGCCTAGCGCCTCGATCTCCATGGATGCGTTTACCCACGACCTGGCATGGCCTGGTTAGGGTAGATGCGTCTTAAAAAATGGCCAATCCACGACAAACACAACGGAAATCGACATGAAGATCACGGTAATCGGCTTAGGCCAGATGGGCGGCAACATGGCACTGACGCTCCAGGCAGCGGGCTTCGAGGTATGCGGCACGGACCTCTTCGAGGGCACCCGCGAACGCCTGGCCGCCCAGGGGCTCGCCGTCGTCGCTCCCGATTCGTTGCCGCCAAGCGACGTCTATCTGCTCTCGCTGCCCACCTCCGACCACGTCCGCGAGGTGATCGAGCGAGCGCCGGGCCTGCTCGTATTGGCCCCCAGGGGCAGCGCGATCGTCGACACCTCGACCAGCGATCCCGTCGTCAGCCGCGAACTTGCCGGCAAGGTGCTCGCCGCCGGCCTCGAGTGGCTCGATGCGCCGGTCAGCGGCGGTCCCAAGGGTGCGGCGAGCGGCGAGCTCGGCATGCTGCTCGGCGGCGAGGCGACCACCATCGCGCGCCTCACGCCGATGCTCGAGGTGATGTCGGCCAAACGCACCCATGTCGGCGGGCCCGGCAGTGGCCACGTGGTCAAGCTCGCCAACAACTACCTGTGCGCGGCACACCTGCTGACCACTGCCGAGGCGGTGGCCATGGCCGCCCGCGCCGGCGTCGACCCGACGGCCTGCCTGGCCGGGCTCAACAGCGGCTCGGGGCGCAGCGCGGTGAGCGAGGTGAACTTCCCCGAGTGGATTCTCTCCGGACGCTTCGACTCCGGCTTCACCTGCGGGCTGATGCGCAAGGACCTGCGCCTGGCCCGCGACGCCGCCGAGCGCCTCGCCATGCCGCCGGGGCTGCTGCAGGCAGTGGTCGAGGCGTGGCACGCCGACCATGAACACCCAAGCGACAGCGATGACTTCAACCGTATCGTCAGTCCCCTCATGGCCGCTGGCGAGGAGCACTCCCAATGAACGCACTCAACCAGCAAGCCCGCGAGCGTCTCGCCAGACTGCTCGACCTCTTCGGCCTCGCCGGCCAGACGCCCCTCACCAACTGGATCGATGGCGCGCTTCAGCCAGGCGAAGGCGAGACGATCACCCTGCTCGACCCGGCCACCGGCGAGACGCTGATCGACTATCACGATGCCGGCGCGGCGGCGATCGAGCTCGCCACCCAGGCCGCGACGCGGGGGCAGCAGGCGTGGATGGCGCTGAGCGCCAGCGAGCGTGGCCGGCGCATGAACGACGCGCTACGCGGCCTCGAGGGGTACGAGGAGCCGCTTGCCCAGCTCGAGAGCGTGGTGGCCGGCAAGCCGATCCGCGACTGCCGCGGTGAGGTGGCCAAGGTGCGCGAGATGTTCGAGTACTACGCCGGCTGGTGCGACAAGCAGCACGGCGAGGTGATCCCGGTGCCGACCACGCACTTGAACTACGTGCGCCACGTGCCCTACGGCGTGGTCGGTCAGATCACGCCGTGGAACGCACCGATGTTCACCTGCGCCTGGCAGCTCGCCCCGGCGATCGCCGCCGGTAATGGCGTGGTGCTCAAGCCCTCCGAGCTCACCCCGTTCACCTCGGTGGCGATCGCCAGGCTGCTGGAGGGGGGCGGGCTGCCCCGCGGGCTGATCAACATCGTCAACGGCCTCGGCCCGACCACCGGCGCGGCGCTGACCGGCCACGAGACGATCGCCAAGCTGGTGTTCGTCGGCTCGCCTCACAGCGGACGGATGATCGCCGAGGCCGGCGCGCGGCGCCTGGTGCCCAGCGTGCTGGAGCTAGGCGGCAAGTCGGCCAATATCGTGTTTGCCGATGCCCGGCTTGACGACGCCGTGGCCGGTGCCCAGGCGGCAATCTTCGCCGCCGCCGGGCAGAGCTGCGTGGCCGGCTCGCGGCTGCTCATCCAGCGTCAGGCGTTCGAAGAGGTCACCGCACGCCTGGCACGGGCCGCCGCCGAGATCGAGGTCGGCCTGCCAAGCGAGGAGGCGACGCGCATGGGGCCGCTGCAGAACGCTCGCCAGTACGCGCATGTGATGCGCATGATCGATGACGCCGTCGCCGCCGGTGCCCGTGTGTTGACCGGCGCCAGCCGCCCCGAGGGACTCCCCGAGGAGGCGCAGGGCTACTTTCTCGCCCCCACCGTGCTGGCCGACGTCACCGCCGAGATGGAGATCGCCCGAGAGGAGGTGTTCGGCCCGGTGCTGGTGGCGATGCCCTTCGACGACGAGGCCGATGCCGTACGCCTGGCCAACGCCACCCGCTTCGGCCTGGCCGGCGCGGTATGGACCCAGGACCCCGCGCGGGCGCACCGTGTCGCCGCGCAGCTGCGCGCCGGCACCGTATGGATCAACAGCTATAAGGCGATCAATGTGATGTCGCCCTTCGGTGGCTTCCGTGACAGTGGTTTCGGGCGCTCCAGCGGCCTTGACGGCCTGCGCGAATACAGCGTGCCCCAGAGCGTCTGGGTGGAGACCGGCAACGAGGCGAGCGTGGCGATGGGCTACGGCAACGGCGTGGGCTGATCCTGGGACGGTCGGCTCTCGTCAGGCGGCGTCCCGACATCACGAAACGCCTGCATCCAGTGCTGCAGGTGACGCAGCAGCAGAACGCTGGCCTTGGGCTGCTGGCGCCCGATGCGAGTCACCATGTGTGCCTGGGAGCGCCGGAACAGCGGGTCGTCCACCGGGCGCGCCACCAAGCTGCCGGCCTCTAGGTCGCGGGCCACGGCGAAGCGCGGCAGTAGGGTGATGCCCATGCCGCTGCGCACGTACTGCGCCAGCACCGCCATGGAGTTGGTATTCATCGCCGCGCGCGGGCGCAGGTGCGCCAGGTGGAAGGCGTGATCGACCATCTGGCGCACACCGTGGCCGAGGTCCCACATCGCCATCGGCTCATCGCTGAGCTGTACCAGGGTCAGTGGTTCGAGCTGAGCGACGAGCCAGTGGTCGGGGGGCAGAATCGCCATCAGCGGTTGTGGGCTCGAGCTCCAGAAGCGCAGCTGGGGGTGGGTACGCTCGTGGAACATCAGTCCGATGTGCGCCTGGTCCTCGACGATCGCCTCGATGATGCCGGTGGTGCCGGCCAGGTGAATGTCGAGCTGGATGCCCTGGTAGCGCTCGGTGAATTCGCGCAGCGGCGTGGCGATCAGATCGCCGACGAAGCCCTCCCCCACCACCAGCGACACGGTACCGGTCTCGAGACGCTGGTAAGCCTCCAGCGAGGCGATGAAGCTCTCGTCCAGGGCACCGCGCCGCGCGCAGTACTCGAGCAACATCTCGCCCACCGGCGTGGGCCGGATGCCGTGGCGCTGCCGTTCGAGCAGGGTCGCGCCCAGTGCCTCCTCGAGCAGCGCGATTTGCCGGCTTACCGCCGAGGGAGCGATATCCAGACGCGCCGCTGCCCGGCGGACCGAGCCCGATTCGATGGCGATGCGAAAATAGACCAGGCGCTGATGAGGGATATCCACGGTCGGCCTCTAGGGGAATGGCACCGGCACATGGCCAGGCGTCACCGGTCAGATATGGCGCAGCAGCTTCTGCAACCGCTGGAGGTCGGCTGCGTCGCCGACCAGGCGTACATTGCCCGCCATCATGCCGTCGAGAAAGGCCTGCTGGGTCGGCTTGCGCAGCACGTGCAGGGCGGTCTCGACATCGGCGAAGCGCAGTTCGAGATCGAGATCCACCGGCAGCCCCTTACCCGTGGCGATGCTGCGGGGCGACATGCGGTAGTAGCGGGCGATGGAGAGATCTTCGGTGGCGATGCCCCAGTCCATGCCGCGCATCTGCTTGAGCGTATCGCGGAAAGCGGGTTTACGACGCTGGGCGCGCTTGAGCAGCAGCCCCAGCAGCCAGAGCATGAGTGTCAGCTTCATGGCGGTTCCTGAAAGATGAGCTGGCCAGAGTCCGGCCCGGCCCTGCAGATCAAGCGAAGCAGGCTGCCGGGGCACTCCAGCCCCGGCACACGACGCGTTACTTGTCGACAGCGTCCTTGAGTGCCTTGCCCGGCTTGAACGCCACGGTCTTGCTGGCCGGGATCTTGAGCGGCTGACCGGTCTGGGGGTTCTTGCCGGTACGAGCGGCTCGCTCGCGCACGGTAAAGGAGCCGAAACCGATCAGGGAAACGTCCTGGCCCTTGGCGACACTACCGGTAATCTCGTCGAGGATGACGTTGAGTACCTGGCTGGCCTTGTCCTTGGAGAGATCGGCACGCTCGGCAATAGCCGAGGCGAGTTCTGGCTTGCGCATACAGCCTCCTGGTTTTGGCATGGCAAGGCGGTAAATACCGCCGTTGTTGTTTTCGATTGAGGGTTGATCGCTTGTGGCGAGAGCGGCAGCGGGCACCAAGGCCCACGAAGCCGCTCACTAGACTAGCAACGCAGGCGCCGCCCGCGCCAGCTCGACTTTCCGCCTCACGCAATTTCCTGTCAACGCGAATCCCACCAGACGGCCATTTTCATCCTCGGCCAGGGCTGACAGGTCATGCCCCTCGCCCTCGATTCGCCAGCGAAATGCCTCCTGCGTGGGCGGCAGGGCGACGCTCGGCAGCAGCGGCGTCTTGACCACAATCGGCCAGGCGCCATACCTCACCTCGCAGGGCTCGCCGCCAAGCGTCGCCGCCAGGGCCTTGGCGGCGCTCTGCAGCGGCTGAACGTACATGGCGTTGATACCGGCAACGCAGGCGACATCGCCGAGCGCATGGATGCCTGGCTCCGAAGTGCGTAACCGCCGGTCGGTGTGGATGCCCGCCGCGCTCACCTCGAGTCCCGCCCGGGCCGCCAGTTCGCTGCGTGGCGCAAGCCCGGTGGCCATCAGCACCAGATCGGCCTTGAGTGTCCGACCGTCGTCGAGCGCCACGGCAAGCCCTGATCCGAGTCCAGCCCCGGCGGGGGCGAGCGCTTCCACGCCTCGCCCCAGCTCGAGCATGATGCCCGCCTCGGCGAAGGCCTCCCCCATGGCCCGGCCCAGCGGCTCGGGCAGCAGTCGCGGCAGCGGCGTGGTTTCCGGTGCGATCAGCGTGACCTGATGCCCGCCGCCGTGAAGATCGTTGGCGAACTCACAGCCCACCAGCCCGGCTCCCATGATCGCCACCCGGGCCGGCCGCCCCAGCGCCATCAAGGCGGCATGAAAGCGTCGATAGTCATCGAGATCGTTGATTGTGAAGACGCGCTCGCCAAGCTCGGGCGCAATGACGAAGGGCAGCCTGGGCTCGGCCCCGGTGGCGATCACCAGCTCGCCATAGCGCAGCCATTCGCGGCCGATCTCGAGGCAGCGGCGGTCGGAATCGATGGCGGTGACGCGGGTATGGGTGCGCACCACCACGCTCAGTTGAGCGGCGATCTCCAGCGCTGAGCGCTGCACCAGACGCGCAGGCGATATGTGCTTGGCAAATCCGGTAGAGAGCAGCGGCTTGGCGTAGTCGTCGCCACTGTCGGCGGTGATCAGAGTAATGGCACGCTCGGGCTCGCGGGCCCGCACCTGGCGGGCCAGGCCAAGGCCGGCCATGCCGGTGCCGAGAATGGTCAAGGGTGCGCTCATGGGGCTCCTGGCCAAGGGTGACGGCTTGAAGAGGAGCGGTCATGTTACACTAAGCGCCTTTTTTGTCCTGGACGCGTTGCGTGACAGATCGCCCCTGGTCTTCCTGATTCTGCTGCCCTTGCTGCGATTTTGCACTGGCAGCCTGTCGCGGTCGCTCGGTCGTCCCCTTGACCCAGCTGCGCGGCCAGCGCCTGCATCGCCTTGCGAGAGCTCGCTCGGCAGTTGGCTGTTTCGGGCATTTCCAAGTGCTGGTACAGGAGTATTTTCTGGTTACCATGGCGCAGGCGCTGGAACTTCCGTCTGGCTAGAGCTTGCCAGCCGGCAGGGGTGGGCGTTCATCAACGGCGCCACGGCACTAGCGCCACATCACTAGCCACTGCGGAGAATTCGATGGGTCAAGGTGTGAATCCACGCGGCATCGGACGTCTGTCCGACTTCCTGCATCTGATGCGACTCGATCGGCCGATCGGCACCTGGCTGTTGATGTGGCCGACCCTATGGGCGCTGTGGATCGCCTCCAACGGCATCCCGGAGCGCAATCTTCTGCTGATCTTCGTCGCCGGCGTCTATGCCATGCGCGCCGCCGGCTGCGTGATCAACGACTATGCCGATCGCCACTTCGACGGTCACGTCAAGCGCACCCGCAACCGACCTCTGGCCACCGGGCGCATCAGCGAGCAGGAGGCCAAGGTACTGTTCTGCACGCTGGTGGCAATCGCCTTCGTGCTGGTGCTGTTCACCAACCTCTTCACCATCCTGCTCTCGATCGGCGGGATCATCCTGGCCTTCATCTACCCCTTCATGAAGCGCTACACTCATTTCCCCCAGGTGTTTCTGGGTGCCGCCTTTTCCTGGGCGATCCCCATGGCCTTCGGCGCCGTGCAGCAGAGCGTGCCGCCGGAGGCGTGGCTGCTGTTTTTCGCCAACATCGCCTGGACGGTGGCCTACGACACCCAGTACGCCATGGTCGACCGCGACGACGACCTGAAGATCGGCATCAAGTCCACTGCAGTGCTGTTCGGGCGCGCCGACAAGCTGGTGATCGGCCTGCTCCAGCTCATCACGCTTGGCCTGCTGGCCTGGGTCGGTGTGCGCCTGGGCTATGCCGATGTCGCCGCGGGGGGCTTCTTCTGGGTGGGCCTTGCAGCCATGGCGGCGATCTTCGTCTATCAGCAATGGTTGATTCGCCATCGCGACCGAGAGCGCTGTTTCCAGGCCTTCCTCAACAATCACTGGGCGGGGCTTGTGCTGTTCGCCGGCCTGGCACTGAGCCTGTGGCCTGTCGTCTGAGGTTCGCTTCGCGCACAAGATGGCAATGTTGTCACGCGACTGTCATATTGAGGCGGTGTAATCCTCATCATTCTGTCACTGCCAGATGAGACCCGCCGGATGACCGCCAAGACCGTGCTGATCGTCGATGATGAAGCCTCCATCCGCGAGATGATCGCCGTCGCCCTGGAGATGGCCGACTACCAGGTACTCGAGGCCGACAATGCCCAGAGCGCTCATGCCATCGTGGTGGACCGCAAGCCCGACCTGCTGCTGCTCGACTGGATGATGCCAGGCACCAGCGGCATCGAGCTTGCCCGGCGCCTGAAACGCGACGAGACCACCGCCGAGATCCCGATCATCCTGCTCACCGCCAAGAGCGAGGAGGACAACAAGATCCAGGGTCTCGAGGCGGGTGCCGACGACTACATCACCAAGCCTTTCTCGCCCCGCGAACTGGTGGCCCGGCTCAAGGCCGTGTTGCGTCGCACCACGCCGAAGGGGGTGGAGGATCCCGTCGAGGTCGAGGGGCTGCTGCTCGACCCTGCCAGCCATCGGGTCAGTTCCCACGGCAGCGCCGTGGATGTCGGCCCCACCGAATATCGCCTGCTGCAGTTCTTCATGACCCATCAGGAGCGCGCCTATACGCGCAGCCAGCTCCTCGATCAGGTATGGGGCGGCAACGTCTATGTCGAGGAGCGCACCGTGGATGTGCATATCCGCCGGCTGCGCAAGGCGCTGGGCGAGACGCACCAGCACTTGATCCAGACCGTCCGCGGCACCGGTTATCGCTTCTCCGCCAAGGTGTGACGTGCGACTCTGGAGCCGCGAAATCTGGCGACTGGCGCTGCTCGCGGCAGGCTTCACACTCGTGGGTGCGCTGCTCTCGAGGCCAGGACTTGGGCTGGCCGCGGGGCTGGCCGCCGGCCTTGGCTATCATCTGGCCAAACTGCGCGCGCTCTACCGCTGGCTGACCCGCCACCCCCATGAGGAGCCTCCGGCCGCCCGCGGCCTGTGGGGCGAGCTGTTCGACCGGCTCTACAAGTACCAGAAGGCCCAACGCCTCACCCAGAACCGGCTGCGCGAGACCCTGCATCGCATTCAGGACTCCTCGGAGGCGATGAGCGACAGCGTGGTGATGCTCGACCGGCGCGGCGATCTGGAGTGGTGGAACAGCGCTGCCAGCCGCATGCTGGGACTCAAGGCGACCCAGGACCGCGGCCAGCACATCACCAACCTGCTGCGCGATCCGCGCTTCATCGAGTACTTCGACGCCCGCGACTATCGCGAGCCGCTGACGCTCCCCTCGCCGCTCTCCGATCGTCTCGTCCTGCAGTTCCAGATCACGCTCTACGGCGACGACGAGCGCCTGTTGATGGCCCGCGACATCACCCGCCTGCACCGCCTGGAGCAGATGCGCCGCGACTTCGTCGCCAACGTCTCCCATGAGTTGCGCACCCCGCTGACGGTGCTGGCCGGCTACCTGGAAACCTACAGCGACTATCGCGACCAGCTGCCGCCGCGCTTCGCACGCGGTCTCGACCAGATGCAGGAGCAAACCGGGCGCATGCAGAACCTGGTCAACGACCTGCTGCTGCTGTCGCGCCTGGAGAACGAACAGCGCACCGCCGACAGTGCACCGGTGGATGTCGCTTCGCTGCTCGACGCAATCCGTCGTGATGGTGAGTCGCTCTCCGGCGGCCATCACCAGATCGGCGTCGAGATCAGCTCGGACTTCCAGCTGCTGGGCAGCGAACAGGAGCTGCGCAGCGCGATCTCCAATTTGCTCTTCAACGCCGTGCGCTACACCCCGCACGGCAGCCATATCACCCTGCGCTGGCGAGAGTGCGACGCGGGGGGGTGCATGGAAGTGCAGGATGACGGCGAAGGCATCGACCCGGTACACATTCCGCGCCTGACCGAACGCTTCTACCGTATCGACAAGGGGCGCAGCACCGCCACCGGCGGCACCGGCCTGGGACTTGCCATCGTCAAGCACGTCCTGTTGCGCCACGAGGCACGCCTGGTGATCGAGTCCCACCCCAGCCAAGGCGCGCTGTTTCGGTGTGTCTTTCCCCTCTCGCGGCTGAGCGTGGCGAACGATGATAGGCAGGCCCAGAGGCTCTGAACGCCATCGCTGGCGAATGCTGGCTATGGCGTACGACGGCTTTACTTCTTGCCCGTCCGGCTAGCAGCGAAGTTGGCGTCGATTCGTTGGCGCAGATAGTCCTTGGCGGAAATCGGCGGATACTTTCCTTCCTGCCCCTGGATCATCACATCCTTGTTAGCCTGGCAGAAGAACGCCATGCTGTAGCGCGACCCTTGGGACTCGTCAGGCTTGGGCATGCGGACACGGTGCAGGGTCGATTTCAGTCGGTCGTCGCTCCAGCGCATCAGCATGTCGCCGATGTTGCAAGTAATGACGTCACCCCGCGGAATCACGGTGGACCACGCCTGCCCATCGGCATCGCCCTTGGCGTCACGGCCGGGACATACCTGCAGCCCACCCTGCCCCTCTTGCTGGAAGACCATGGTCAGGCAATCGAAATCGGTGTGGGCGCCGGCACGCCATAGCGAAGGGTCGCGGCCAGCATCTGCCATCATCGGCAGGTAGTGAAGCAGACGCAAGGTGCTCTGGTATTCGGGCGAGCTACGGTCGTGAGCGCGGGTGAAGAAGTCGCGGTCGAACCCCAGCCGCTCGGCAAAACAGGAGAGCACTCGCATGCCGAGCCACCAGGCCTGATACTCGAAGTCGAGCACCAGGCGCTGAAACTCCGCCAGGGTCACTTGGTCCGGCCATAACCCCTGCATGTGCGGTAGCGTCACCTGAAAAGACTCCTTCTGATCGGCAGTACGCGTCGAGGGTCTGACCTGTGACTTGAATTCCCAGCCCGCATTCAGCCCCTCCTTCAGCGGAAACTTCGCCTTGGCCGCTTCGGGCAAATCGAAGAAGTGTTCTGAAATTCTAAAAGCCTGGCGAATATCCTCGGTGGCAATGCCATGGTTGACCAGCTGAAAGAAGCCCACTTCGGTAGCGGCCCGCCACAGCTGTTCGATGATCGCCTCACGGCGGGCATCGAAATCGCTGAGATCGATTATCGGGATCTCGCGTTCGGTTTCACGCCCGATGCCGCCCAGAGTGCTTTCCAGCTGCAACTCCTGAAGGCCGTATTGTGTAGTGTCACTCATTGAAAATTCTCCAATTCAGGGGCGGGGTGATCCGCCGTGCATTGGAGCAATGCCGGGCAGCCAATCTGACTGCCTGCCGCTTCTACTCCGGTGGTGGCTTTAGCCTAGCGCTCGTCGTCGGAGGGCAGGCTCCAGCCGAAAAACAGCCGTTGTGCCAGCTGTACTGACTTGAACAGCACCAGGCTGACCGCAGACAGGAAGAACAGCGCGGCAAAGGCCTGGGGAATCCTGAAATAGGAGGTCGAGAACTGGACGAAATAGCCCAGCCCCTGTTCGGCCGCCACGAATTCGGCGATCACTGCGCCGATGATGGCCAGCGTGATTGCCACTTTGAGGCCGCTGAAGATATGTGGCACCGCGTAGGGCAGACGCACTTGCCACACTTCCCTGACAGGCGAGGCACGAAGCGAACGAGACAGCTCAAGCATCTCTTTCGGCGTTGCCAGCATACCGGTAGTGGTAGCGACCACGATTGGGAAAAACGAGATCAGGCAAGCAATGACCAGGCGCGGCGCCTCACCCGCACCTAAAATCACAATCAGTAGCGGCGCCACGGCCACGATGGGGGTCGACTGGATGACCACCAGACAGGGAAACAGCGTCCGGGTGAGAAATTCTGATCGCACCATGAGGACCGCCAGCGGCAGACTAATCAGGATCGACAATCCAAAGCCCAGTAGTGCTACACGTAGCGTGGCCCACAGGTGCACCATCCAGCGGCTCATGTCGACCGACATGAAGGCTTCGGCAATGACGCTAGGAGCGGGCAAGATGAAGCTGGGCACGTCGAACAGTCGGCATAGCAGCTCCCACAACGGCAACAGGGCCAGCAGCGCAAACGCGGGCAATATTCTGTGGCCTATATCCGAGAATAACACTTTAAGATTGCTCATCTTGCTCTCCTTTACGACACGCGACGGATGGCAAAAGATGCAGCATCACGCTTGCCCTGTTCGCAGGCCAAGTGGGGCGCTGGCGCCTCATTTGGTTGAGGGCCGAAGATATGTCGACGGATGCGCTGGGTGTAGGCGGTGAATGCGGTCAGTTCGATGGTCGCCGCGCTGCGTGGACGTGGGAGATCGATGTCGATGCTATCGGCGACAGTGGCCGGCCGCGGACTCATCACCAGCACCTTGTCGGCGAGCAGCACCGCCTCGGCAATCGAGTGTGTGATGAACAGCACTGTCTTGGGGCGCTCTCCCCAGATACGCAGCAGTTCGAAGCCCATCTGTTCTCGGCTCAGGGCATCGAGTGCCGAGAACGGCTCGTCCATGATCAAAATGTCCGGATCGAGCAACAGTGCTCGGGCAATACCCACGCGTTGCTGCATGCCACCGGAGAGCTCATCCGGGCGCTTATCGACGAATTCGTCCAGCCCGACCATATTCAGTAACTCTCGAGCCCGAACATGATCCTGGCGCCCCACTATGCGCCCCTTGTGACGAAGGGGAAAAAGCACGTTATTAATGACATTCAGCCAGGGCAGCAAGGTGGGCTTCTGAAACACGATACCCACATCGTCACCGGGTTCGCTAACCGGCCGCCCGAAGATACGCACCTCACCCTGGGTCGGCTGCATCAACCCGGACAGCAAGCGCAGCAAGGTTGACTTGCCACAGCCGGAGGGACCCACGACGGCCACAAACTGATGGCGGGCGATTTCGAAATTAACGTTCGTCAATGCCTGCACCTCTGCCTTGCGCCTGCCTCTATAGCAGTGGCCGACCCGATCGAAAGCGACATGCGGTTTCATTGTGTGGCTCCCGGCATGAAGGAACGATCGACGATCGCTTCAGGGTCTAGCATGTCCATATCTGCCTCCTGGGCTCGGGCGGTCCACTCCCAAGTGGTCGCCAAGCGCTCGGCATCGAAGGCTCCCAGGCCATGCGCATCGCTTGCCTCGTTGTAAACCAGCGGACGAATCGAGCGAATGGTGGCCTCCGCCATCTCCACGTCGACTTCCGGCACGACCGCATGCACGGCTTTAGCCGCCTCGTGGGGGTTTTCCCAGGTATATTCGATGGCCTTGGCATAGGCGCTGACGAAGCGGCGCGCCACGTCGGGACGTTCGTTGAGGAAGCGCTCGCTGGCAATCAGAGAAGTGGCGTAGAACTCCAGCCCGGCGTCGTACCAGGGCATGACGTGCAACGTCTTCCCAGCGGAGCGTGCGTTGGTCGCGTAGCGCTCATGGTCGGTAATCCAGCTGATCACCACATCGGTACGTCCGGTCAGCAGCATCGGGGCCAACGTGCCCGGGTCGCTATTAATCAGCTGGATACTCTCCTCGTCCACGCCGTTGATATCCAGCAGTAGAGGCAGGAAGAGATTGGAGGATGTGAAAGGTGAGGTAGCAATCTGCTTGCCCGCCACATCGGCGACCTCTTTGATGCCGGACTCTTCCAGGGTATAGAAGGCATGTGGGGCTTCGCTGAATACCGAATAGACGGCTTTGACGGGCATCTCGCCCTCCGCCCGGGCCATCATCAGCGCGGTAATGTCGGAAAGACCGATATCGGCTTGACGGGTCGCCAGCTTGGTCATGGCATCGTTGGAGCCACGTCCTTGGGAAATACTCACGTCAAGCCCCTCTTCTTCAAAGAAACCCTGTTCCAGTCCGACATAGATCGGCGCCTTATCGCCACCCGGTAGCCAGTCGAGTTGGAACGTCACCTGATCGGCTGCATGGGTTAATCCGGCCATCAGGACCAGCACGGATACTATTGCAAGTCTGGGTATTAAGGGGGCTGTTTTCATTGAAAATCTCCCAAGTCGTCAAAGGGCACGGGGCCGCATGACAGCCGGTTGGCAATGTATTGGCTTGGGTACGCTGGACAGACGGGAAGGGATATGAGGATAGAGGTCCTGCATCGTCACGCCCCGACCTGCCGCGTTACCGCGCCAACCGGCTGCGTGTCTAGCAATGACCCAGGCCCGAAGGCCCTGACCGCTTCTACTCAGACACGAAATTACTGATTCATTTCTACGTAATCTGTCTTGCGCTAGGCGCTCGACATTTAATGTTAGCATCGAACATGCCAGCGAGGGCCTTAGGCTAAAAAACACTGATTTTATAAAAGGTTGCTTGAGCTTGTTGTTTCTCGAGCCAGACCAACATGCACCTCAATGAGACAGCGAGCTTCACTCTCTGCGCCAAAAATGAGCGAGATAATCAAAAAGACAGACCTCACGATAAATTAAAATTCTATGTAAAACGCCGCACAACAACCAAAAGCTGGCCATTGGACAAGAATTTGCTAGAAGTAGCGGTGCAGCTGGCCCTCCGGGGCCTTTCATTATTGCGGAGTAGAAGCGGTCAGGGGCGGCGCCCCGGGACATTGCTCTGAAGGTAACCCACAGGAGCAGATGCTTTGGCCTACCTCATTCGCAACGCAACAGCGATCTTCACTTCTCAAGCTTCTAACGCCACTGATATTCGCATTCGTGACAACCGTATCGTCGAGATCGGCGATGACCTCATGGTGCAGGAGCATGAGCGAATTATCGATGCCCAGGGCTGCGTGATCTGGCCGGGGTTGGTAAATACTCATCACCATCTGGCTCAGTCAATTCTCAAGGGGGTACCCGAAGGCCTCAACCAAGGACTCGGAGACTGGCTAGGCTCGGTGCCCTACCGTTTCTGGCCCAAGATCACACCGGAGCTGATGTATCACGCGGCGCGGCTTGGCCTGTATGAGCTGTTGTGTTCCGGTGCCACCACCTGTGCCGATCACCATTATCTCTACCATCGCAACACCAGCCCGGAAGTCGAAGCCGCCGTGTGGCAGGCTGCCGATGAGCTCGGCATCCGCCTGGTACTTTGCCGAGGGGGGGCCACCGAGGCCGGTAGTCACAAGGGCATGGCGCGCCATGCCATCGAACCAGAATCGGTCGAACAGATCGTCATGCGCCTGGAGAATACCCGGAAGCAGCAGCATCAACCCGCTGCCGATGCCATGCGCCGGCTGGTGGTGGCGCCCACCAGCTTGGTTCACTCAAGTACCCCAGACGCTTTGAAAACACTGGCAGCCTATGCACGCGAGCATGGGCTGCGCCGCCACTCGCATCTGCTCGAGGTAGGCTTCGATGACATCCAGGCACGCGAAAAATACGCCATGCGCGCCATCGATTACGCTGCCGAATGCGACTGGCTAGGGGAGGACGTTTGGTATGCCCACCTGGTGCAGAGCGATGCTTATACCATCGCGCGGCTGGCCGAAACCGGCACCGGTATTGCCCATTGCCCCACCTCTAACTGCCGCTTGGGCAGTGGCGTGGCACCGGTGCCCGAGATGGCGCGACTGGGCGTGCCGATTAGCCTAGGTGTAGACGGTTCGGCTTCATCGGAGTCGGGTTCGATGCTACAGGAACTTAATCTCACCTGGCTGCTGCACCGCGCTGTAGGAGGCCCTGAAGCTACCCGGCTCGAGACGATACTGGAGTGGGGCAGCCGTAGTGGTGCCGCCATTCTGGGGCTCCATGACGTAGGTGAAATCGCTGTCGGTAAAGTGGCCGACCTGGTGCTCTACGATATCGACCAGCCGCGTTTCGCCGGCGTGCATGTACCGCTCATGGCACCTCTGCTGTGTGCCGAACCCACCACCGTTAAATACAGCTTCGTCAATGGTCGAGTGATAATAGAAGATGGAAACGTACTCGGCCTAGAGCAGCGCGAGCTCACCCAACAAGTCTGCGAGAGCGTCAGCAAGTTGCTTGCGATGGTGTGATTTCACGCGCTTTTGTTGGACGTAATCGCACCTTGAATATTCATTTTACTCGTCCTGCGACGAGGCAGAGCTGCTTTCAACGCAACAGTCAAAACAGCGCTGAAATTTCCTGCTCAGGCGAGCTGGATTTCTCGGCTACGTTATGGGAGAACCTTGTCAGGTCATATGGCCCATCAAACGCTTGAATGAAGAGGAATAACAAGATGTTCAAGAAGACCCTGCTTGCCACGGCCGTGATCGGCGCCATGCTGGCGTCGGCGGCCCAGGCCGAAACGCTGCGCTGGACGCGCTCCGCCGACAGCCTGACCATGGATCCCCACTCCCAGAACGAAGGGCCGACCCACTCCGTCAACCATCAGATCTTCGATACCCTCATCTACCAGGACATGGACGTGGAGTACCAGCCGGGCCTGGCGACCGAGTGGCACGTCAGCGAGGATGACCCCAGCGTATGGGTGTTCAAGATTCGCGAAGGGGTGACCTTCCACGAAGGACAGGCACTGACCGCCGACGACGTGGTCTTCTCGCTCAACCGCGCACGTCACGAACACGCCGACATGCGCGGCCTGTTGACCTCCATCGCCGAGGTGCGCGCCGTCGACGACTATACCGTCGAGGTGGTGACCGACGGACCCAACCCGCTGCTGCCCAACAACTTCACCAACCTGTTCATCATGAGTCGCGAGTGGGCCGAGGAGCACGGCGTCGAGGAGCCGCAGAACTACGCCGCCGGCGAGGAAACCTATGCGGTGCGCAACGCCAACGGCACCGGCCCGTTCCGGGTCGAGAGCCGCGAGCCGGACGTGCGAACCGTGTTCGTGCGCAACGACGACTACTGGGGTATCGATCACTACCCGATGGAGATCACCCGCCTGGTGTTCACGCCGATCGAATCGGCCTCGACCCGCGTGGCGGCACTGCTCTCCGGCGAGGTCGACTTCCTGCAGGAGACCCCGGTGCAGGACATCGAGCGCCTGGCCAATGCCGATGGCATCAAGAACGAGCAGGGCGCCGAGAACCGCACCATCTTCCTCGGCCTGCGCGTGGATGGCGAGACGCTGGACAGCGTCGACGTCGACAGCAACCCCTTCGCCGACCGTCGCGTGCGCGAGGCGATGAACCTGGCCGTGGATGCCACCACCATCCAGCGTGCCGTCATGCGCGGCAACTCGCAACCCGCCGGGATGATCGCCCCGCCCTTCGTCAACGGTTACAGCGAGGAGATGGACGAGGTGCTGCCGGCCGATATCGACCGCGCCCAGGAGCTGATGGAAGAGGCCGGCTACGGCGATGGCTTCCGCGTCACGCTGAACTGCTCCAACGACCGCTACGTCAACGACGAGCAGATCTGCCAGGCAGTGGTCAGCATGCTGGCGCGCATCGGCATCACTGTGGACCTGGTCGCCCAGACCCGCTCGCTGCACTTCGCCGAGATGGCTCGCGAGGAGTACGACTTCTACCTGCTCGGCTGGGGCGTGCCGACCATGGACTCGGAGTACGTCTTCAACTACCTCTACCACACCAAGGAGGATGATCGAGGCAGCTGGAACTTCACCGGCTACTCCGACGAGCGTGTCGACGAGCTGACCGTGGCGATGGGCCAGGAGATCGACGAGGAGGCACGCAACGAGATGGTCAGTGAGGCCTGGCAGATCGTGCATGACGAGGTTCTCTACGTCCCTATCCACCACCAGATGCTGACCTGGTCGATGCGTGCCGATATCGATTTCCAGGTGCAGAGCGAGAATACGCCGCACTTCAAGTACCTGCGCTTCACCAACTGATCGCGATGCAACCCGGCTCCCGTCCGCCACAAGCGGACGGGAGCTGCCTTGATATGGAAACACCATGCTGGCATTTCTGATCCAGCGCGTCCTCCAGGCCATCTTCGTGATGCTGGTCGTCGCGCTTATCGCATTCTCGCTGTTCCACTACGTCGGCGACCCGGTCCTCAACATGGTCGGCCAGGAGGCCACCGAGGCCGACCGCGCCGCGCTGCGCGCCCGCCTGGGGCTCGACCAGCCGGTAGTGGTGCAGTTCTTCCACTTCGTCGTCAATGCCGCCCAACTCGAGTTCGGCATCTCCTACCGCTCGGCACGACCGGTCACCGACCTGATCCTGGAGCGCCTTCCGGCCACCCTGGAGCTGGCGATCATCTCGGCGGTATTCGCCATCGTGATGGGCATCGTACTTGGCATCTATACCGCGCTCTATCGCGGCAACTGGCTGTCGAAGTTCATCATGACCGCCTCGCTGATCGGCGTGTCGCTGCCCACCTTCCTGATCGGCGTGCTGCTGATCTACGTGTTCGCCGTGGAACTCGGCTGGCTACCGGCCTTCGGTCGCGGTCAGACGGTGCGCCTGAGCGACTGGTGGAGCACCGGCCTTTTGACCGCAAGCGGCCTGCGCTCGCTGATCCTGCCGGCGATCACCCTGGGGCTGTTCCAGCTGACCCTGATCATGCGCCTGGTGCGCGCCGAGATGCTCGAGGTGCTGCGCGCCGACTACATCAAGTTCGCCCGCGCGCGAGGGCTCTCGAGCCGGGTGGTCAACCTGCGCCATGCGCTCAAGAACACCCTGATTCCGGTGATCACCATCATCGGCCTGCAGCTTGGTACCATCATCGCCTTCGCCATCATCACCGAGACGGTGTTCCAGTGGCCCGGCGTGGGGGCGCTGTTCATCACCGCGGTGCGCTTCGTCGACATCCCGGTGATGGCCGCCTATCTGATGATGATCGGACTGGTGTTCGTGATCATCAATCTGGTGGTCGACCTGCTCTACTACGTGGTCGATCCGCGCCTGCGCGTGCAGGGAGGTGGCAAATGAGCCAGTCGATGCACTCCGATACGCCGATACCGCCCAAGCCCCCGAGCAAGTGGAAGACCTTCCTGGAGAGCGACATCGTCTACTCCTGGAAGCGCCAACCGGTGGTGATCATCGCCACGCTGGTGACGCTTGTGATGTTCGCCGGTGCCCTGTTCGCGCCGTGGATCGCCCCGCAGAACCCCTTCGATCCGCGCCAGCTCGACCTGATCGACGCCTTCACGCCGCCCATGACGACGTCGGACTTCACCGGCAATTTCTACCTGCTGGGCAGCGACAGCCAAGGCCGAGACGTTTTCTCGGCGATCCTCTACGGCTCGCGCATCTCGCTGCTGGTAGGATTCGCTGCGGTGATCTTCGCCCTGGCGCTGGGCACCGCGCTGGGTCTGATGGCGGGGTTTCGCGGCGGCTGGCGCGACGCACTGATCATGCGCATCGCCGACGTGCAGCTCACCTTCCCGTCGATCCTGATGGCGCTGCTGATCTTCGGTGTGGTGCGCGGCTTCTTGCCGCGCTCGATGCACGCCGAGGTGGCGATCATCGTGCTGATCGTCGCCATCGGCCTCTCCGACTGGGTGCAGTACGCCCGCGCGGTGCGCGGCGCGACCCTGGTCGAGAAGAGCAAGGAGTACGTGCAGGCGGCGCGGGTGATCGGTTTGCCGGCGCGCAAGATCCTGTTTCAGCACATTCTGCCCAACGTGATGCGTCCGGTGCTGGTGATCGGCACCATCGGCCTGGCGCTGGCGATCATCGCCGAGGCGACGTTGTCGTTTCTGGGCGTCGGCATGCCGGCCACCCAGCCGAGCCTGGGGACCCTGATCCGGGTCGGCCAGGACTACATGTTCTCCGGAGAGTGGTGGATCCTGCTGTTCCCCGGCCTGGCGCTGCTGATGCTGGCGCTCTCCGTCAACCTGCTGGGAGACTGGTTGCGTGATGTCCTCAACCCAAAACTCCGCTGAACACGGCTTCGCCGAAACCGCCTCGGACACTGCAACGCTCAGCGTGCGGAAACTACGGGTGGAGTTCCCGACCCGCCACGGCACCCTGGTAGCGCTGGATGACGTCTCCTTCGATATCGCCCCCGGCGAAGTGCTTGGCGTGGTCGGCGAATCCGGCGCCGGCAAGTCGATGACCGGCAATGCGGTGATCCAGCTGCTCGAGCCGCCGGGGCGCATCGCCGGCGGCGAGGTGCATCTGGCCGGGAAGCGCATCGATGACCTCGCCGAGGAGGATTTCGTGCCGCTGCGCGGTCGCCATATCGGCATGATCTTCCAGGACCCGCTGACCAGCCTCAACCCGCTGTTCTCGATCGGCGATCAGTTGATCGAGACGATCCGCACCCATCTGCCGATGGACGAGCGCCAGGCCCGCGAACGGGCACTGGAGCTGCTGCGCGAGGTGGGCATCCCGGCCCCCGAGACACGCCTTGGCGCCTATCCGCACCAGTTCTCCGGCGGCATGCGCCAGCGTGTGGTGATCGCCCTGGCGCTCGCCGCCGAGCCGGAACTGATCATCGCCGACGAGCCGACCACGGCACTCGACGTCTCGGTACAGGCGCAGATACTCGCGCTGCTCAAGCGGCTGTGCGCCGAGCGCGGCACCGCGGTAATGCTGGTCACCCACGACATGGGGGTGATCGCCGAGACCGCCGACAGGGTGGCGGTGATGTACGCCGGGCGGCTGATCGAGATCGGCCCGGTGACTGCCGTGATTCGCGCCCCCAAGCATCCCTACAGCGAAGGGCTGATGGCCTCGATCCCCGGTATCGAGCAGACTCGCGAGCGCCTCTACCAAATCGAGGGTTCGATGCCGCGCCTGGCGGCGATCCCGCCCGGCTGCGCCTTCAACCCGCGCTGCCCGCACGCCCAGCCGCGCTGTCGCAGCGAGCGACCTGACCTGCTGCCGGCAGGGCCGGGCCTGGCGGCGTGCTGGCTGCACGATCCCATCGACCCGCTACCCCGGCTCGACGCGCAGGAGACACCCCATGCCATCTGACGCTCTCGAGGCTCCTGCCATGCCGCCACTTTCCGCACAGGGCGCCGTCGCCCAGCCAGACGTCCTGCTCGAGGCGGAGGACCTGGCGCGCCACTTCGATGTCTCCAAGCCCTGGCTCAACCGGGTGATCGAACGCAGCGAGAAGCTCTCGCTGAAGGCGGTGGACGGCGTGAGCTTCGCCATTCGACGCGGCGAGACCCTTGCCCTGGTCGGCGAGTCCGGCTGCGGCAAATCCACCGTGGCGCGGCTGATCGTCGGGCTCTACGGACTGTCCCGCGGCCGGCTCACGTTCGATGGCGAGGACATCAGCAACCTCGCCGGGCGCAGCGGCAAGCAGGCCGCAGCGGTGCGCAAGCGCTTCCAGATGATCTTTCAGGATCCCTACGCCAGCCTCAATCCTCTATGGCGGGTGGGCACCATCATCGGCGAACCGCTGCGCTTCTTCCGCCCCGAGATGCGCTCGCTGGACCGCCGCCGGCGGGTCGGCGAGCTGCTCGAACAGGTAGGCCTCTCGGCGATGGACGCCAATCGCTACCCGCATGAGTTCTCCGGGGGTCAGCGCCAGCGCATTTCGATTGCCCGGGCACTCGCCAACGAGCCGGAGTTCATGGTCTGCGACGAGCCCACCTCGGCGCTGGACGTCTCGGTCCAGGCGCAGATCCTCAACCTGATGCGCGATCTGCAGCAGGAGTATGGCCTCACCTACCTGTTCATCAGCCACGACATGGCGGTGGTCAAGCACATGGCCGACCGCATCGCGGTGATGTACCTGGGGCGCATCGCCGAGATCGCCCCCGCCGAGCGGCTCTTCGCCGACCCGCGCCACCCTTACTCGCGCATGCTGCTGGCGGCGGTGCCATCGCTTGAGGGCGCCGGCAAGGAGCGCAGCGTGATCCAGGGCGAGGTACCCAACCCGGTTCATCCCCCCTCGGGCTGCCCCTTCCACCCGCGCTGCCCGCATGCCAATCAGCGCTGCAAGCGCGAGGTGCCGAGGCTCATCGCGCTGGATGACGGCGGTGAGGTGGCCTGTCACGGTGTCGAGGAGGGGCGGATCTAGCCTCGCAACGCCGGATTTCGCCTATAACTGGCTGCGCAACCAGTCGGCCAGGCGCGCAGCGCGAGGATCACTGTGTCTACGAGGCACCCAGAGCGCCAGGCGCGCTTCGGTTTCCACGAAGCCCCAGGGCGCGATCAGGCGTCCAGCAGCCAAGTCGTCGGCGACCAGCTGCTGCGGGGCAATGGCGATGCCGAGACCCGCGGTGGCGGCTTCCAGCAGGTAATAGAGGTGCTCGAAGCCCTGAGCGATGCGTAGCTCATGCGTGTCCAGCCCCTGCGCCCATAGCCATTGCGGCCAGGCCTGTGGCCGCGACAGTGTATGCAGCAAAGGCAGCCCCAGCAGTACCTCGGGCTTGGCGTCGCACACGGCACTGAAAACGGGACAGCGAGGACTGACCACCGGGCCGATGCATTCACTGGCCAGCTCGTGGACCTCCATGTCCACCGGCCAAGGGGGCTCGGCGAACAGTAGCGTGGCGTCCACACCCAGCCGGCGCGGCTCCAGCTCACCCTCGCTGGTCGAGAGTTGCAGTCGCAGCTCCGGCAATTCACGGTTGAGCCGATCCAGACGCGGAATGAACCAGCGTGCCAGCAGGCTGCCGGGGCAGCCCAGCACGAACGGCCGCTCCTCGGCCTCGCGGCGCAGGTCGGCACAAGCGCCGCGCAGCCGCTCGAAAGTTTCGGTGGCCACGTCGCGCAAGCGTATGCCGGCGGTGGTGAGCTTCACACCGCGACCGGCCTTGTCGAACAGGGTCACACCAAGCCGTTCTTCCAGAACACGGATCTGCCGACTCACGGCGCCATGAGTAACGTGAAGCTCGTCCGCCGCGCGGCTGACACTCTGCAGGCGTGCAGCAGCTTCGAAAGCACGCAGCGCTTTCAATGGAGGCAGGTCTTGGTGCATGCCACTTGTGAGTTTTTCTGACATATCATGGCAATCTAATCGCTTTTCCGATTGATGGCCAGGAGTAAAAATGAGGGCATTGCAAAGGCAGGAGCCAACATGACCTCATTCCGCAGCGGCCCTGATGCCAAGGGCCTGTTCGGCCACTTCGGCGGTCAATACGTCGCCGAAACACTGATGCCACTGATCCACGAGCTGGCCGCCGAGTATGAAAACGCCAAGGCCGACCCGGAATTCACCAAAGAGCTCGCCTACTTCCAGCGCGACTACGTCGGCCGCCCCTCCCCGCTCTATTTCGCCGAACGCCTGACCGAGCACTGCGGCGGCGCGAAGATCTACCTCAAGCGCGAGGAGCTGAACCACACCGGCGCGCACAAGATCAACAACTGCATCGGCCAGATCCTGCTGGCCCGGCGCATGGGCAAGCAGCGCATCATCGCCGAGACCGGCGCCGGCATGCACGGCGTGGCCACCGCCACCGTGGCCGCGCGCTTCGGCATGCAGTGCGTGATCTACATGGGCACCACCGACATCGACCGCCAGCAGGCCAACGTCTTCCGCATGAAGCTCCTGGGCGCCGAGGTGATCCCGGTCACCGCCGGCACCGGCACCCTCAAGGATGCGATGAACGAAGCCCTGCGCGATTGGGTGACCAATGTCGACAGCACCTTCTACCTGATCGGCACCGTCGCCGGCCCGCACCCCTACCCGGCCATGGTCCGCGATTTCCAGGCCGTGATAGGCAAGGAAACCCGCGACCAGATGATGGCCCAGGAAGGCCGCCTGCCCGACTCGCTGGTCGCCTGCATCGGTGGCGGCTCCAACGCCATGGGCCTGTTCCACCCGTTCCTCGACGACGCCAGCGTGAAGATCGTCGGCGTCGAGGCCGCCGGCTATGGCATCGAGACCGGCAAGCACGCGGCCAGTCTCAACGGCGGCGAACCCGGCGTGCTGCACGGCAACCGCACCTTCCTGCTGCAGGACGACGACGGCCAGATCATCGACGCCCACTCGATCTCCGCCGGCCTGGATTACCCCGGCATCGGCCCCGAGCATGCCTGGCTGCACGATATCGGCCGCGTCGAGTACTGCTCGATCACTGACGAGGAGGCGCTCGACGCCTTCCACCAGTGCTGCCGCCTGGAAGGCATCATTCCCGCGCTCGAGTCCTCCCACGCGCTGGCCGAAGTCTTCAAGCGCGCGCCGGACCTGCCGAAGGATCATCTGATGGTGATCAACCTCTCCGGCCGCGGCGACAAGGACATGCAAACCGTCATGCACCACTTCGACGAACAGGAAGAACGCATATGAGCTCCCGCCTGCAGACGCGCTTCGACGAGCTGAACCAACAGAACCGCGCCGCGCTGGTGACCTTCATCACCGCCGGCGACCCGGACTATGCCACCTCGCTGGAAATCCTCAAAGGCCTGCCGGAGGCCGGCGCCGACGTGATCGAACTCGGCATGCCCTTCACCGACCCCATGGCCGACGGCCCGGCGATCCAGCTCGCCAACATCCGCGCCCTGGCCGCCAGGCAGGACCTGGCCAGGACGCTGCAGATGGTTCGCGAATTCCGCCAGGGCAACCAGACCACCCCGATCGTGCTGATGGGCTACTTCAACCCCATCCACAAGATGGGCGTCGAGCGCTTCATCGCCGAAGCGGTCGAAGCCGGCGTCGACGGCCTGATCGTCGTCGACCTGCCGCCGGAACATAACGAAGACCTCTGCGACCCGGCCCAGGCCGCGGGCATCGACTTCATCCGCCTGTCCACCCCGACCACCGACGACAAGCGCCTGCCGGTCGTCCTCAACGGCAGCTCCGGATTCGTCTACTACGTCTCGGTGGCCGGCGTGACCGGCACCGGCTCCGCGACTCTGGAACACGTCGAAGAAGCCGTCGCCCGCCTCAAGCGCCACACCGACCTGCCGGTCTCCATCGGCTTCGGCATCCGCACCCCGGACCAGGCCGCCGCCATCGCCCGCCTCGCAGATGGTGTGGTCGTAGGCTCGGCGCTGATCGACCAGATCGCCAAGGCCGAAACAACCGAGCAAGCTATAGAAGGTGTGCTGGGGCTTTGCACTCGGCTTGCCAAAGGAGTGTGCGACGCACGACAGTGAAGCGGGCGAGGCGGCGGAACTGCCCGACCTCGACAGCGTGCTTGCACATACTCGTCATATCTGGGTCAGGCACCCTCGCTAGGCAGCGCCCGATAATGCCCATCCCACATCAACACCGCGCCGGCCACGGCACCGGGCAGCAGGAACAGGTTGGCCAGCGGCAGCCAGGTGATCAGCGTCACCAGCCCGCCGAAGGAGAGCGTCGGCCAGGGGCGCGAGCTCAGCCGGCGGCGCATGTCGGCAAAGCTCACCTTGTTGTTGTCCATCGGGTAGTCGAGGTAGGTGATCGCCATCACCCAGGCCGAGAAGCTCGCCCACAATAGCGGGGCGACGACGTTGAGCAGCGGTATCCAGCTGATCACCAGCAGCAGTGCCAGGCGCGGCAAGATATAGGCGAGCTTGACCAGCTCGCGACCGATCGCATCGACCCCAGTCCTCACCAGGCCACGATCGTCCAGTGGTGGCCGGCCGGTGAGGTGCTCCTCCACCTTGGCGGCGAGAAAACCGTAGAAGGGAGCGGCAATCAGGTGGGTGACCAGGGTGAAGGTGAAGAACACCATCAACACCAGCGCGACCACGAACAGCGGCCAGATCAGCCACTCCAGCCAGGCAAGCCAGCCCGGTACCATCGCCATCCAGGCCGCCAGCCACTGGCCGAAATAGCTCAGCACGTAGTTGAGCATCAGCGCGTAGACCACCAGGTTGACCGTCACCGGCACGAACACGTAGCGCCGCAGGCCGCGGGCATAGACCAGCCGCGTGCCGCGAGTGAGAGCCGTCAGGGCATCGAGCATTGCATCCTCTCTCAAGCGATTCCTGTGGGCGTACGATACGCGCCCCGGCTCGGTGAGGATATCCTAGCGGCGCTGCTTGATGACCTCCTCGTCGAGCTCGTCGGGATCGAGGTGACGAATGTCCAGCCCCTTGACCAGATAGACCACGTATTCGGCGACATTGTCGGCATGATCGCCGATCCGCTCCAGCGCGCGCAGCACCCACATCACGCTGAGAATCGAGCTGATCGAGCGCGGGTCCTCCATCATGAAGGTCATCAGCGAGCGCATCGCGGTGGTGTACTCGCCATCCACGGCCTCGTCCTCGTGGACCACTTCCAGTGCCAGGTCGATATCGAAGCGGGCAAAGGCGGTCAGCGCGTCGCGGACCATCTTGCGCACATGCTCGCTGATATGGCGCACCTCGACGAAGCCCTTGGAGCCGCTGCTGTTCTCGGCCAGCAGCAGGGCGTTGCGAGCGATCTTGCTGGCCTCGTCGCCGATGCGCTCAAGATCGGAGGTCGCTCGGATCACCGCCAGCACCAGGCGCAGGTCGGAGGCCGCTGGCTGGCGGCGCGCCAGGATACGCGTGCACTCGTCGTCGATCTTGATCTGCATGGCATTGACCGAACGATCGTTGTCGCGCACCCGCTCGGCCAGCCGGCTGTCGCCATCGAGCAGCGCCGCCACGGCATCCTGTACCTGCTTCTCGACCAGCCCGCCCATCGCCATCAGGTGGGTCTTTAGCTCTTCCAGTTCATGGTTGAACTGCTTGGAGATGTGCTGGCTATGCGTATCACTGGTGATATCCATGTAACCTCCTGACGACCCGCGGGCTCAGCCCATGCGGCCGGTGATGTAGTTTTCGGTCCGCGCCAGGCGCGGGTTGGTGAAGACGCGGTCGGTGGCGCCATATTCGACCAGCTCGCCACCGTGCAGAAAGGCGGTGTAGTCCGAGACTCGCGCCGCCTGCTGCATGTTGTGGGTGACCAGGATCAGCGTCAGCTGCGACTTGAGATTCCTGATCAGCTCCTCGATCTTGAGCGTCGAGATCGGGTCCAGCGCCGAGGCGGGTTCGTCGAGCAGCAGCACGTCGGGCTGCACCGCCAGGGTCCGGGCAATCACCAGACGCTGCTGCTGTCCGCCCGAGAGCGTCCATGCCGACTCATGGAGGCGATCCTTGACCTCGTCCCACAGCGCCGCCGACTGCAGTGCCCACTCCACCACCTCGTCACGCTGGCGCTTCTTGAGCTTCACCTGTAAACGCAATCCGAAGGCGACATTCTCGTAGATCGACATCGGAAACGGATTGGGCGTCTGAAATACCATGCCCACCCGCCGCCTGAGCTCCGCCACGCGCACCGCAGGGGCGTGGATATCCTCACCCTCGAGCAGGATCCGGCCGCCACGCTCGACCTCCTCGTTGAGGTCGTGGAGCCGGTTGAGCGCGCGCAGCAGCGTCGATTTCCCGCACCCCGAGGGGCCGATGAAGGCAGTGACCCGATGGCGCGCCACGCTGAGCGTCAGGTCGCGCAGCGCCACCTTGTCGCCATAGGCCAAGGTCAGGCCGTCGATCTCCAGGCAGCGCTCCCGGGGATCGATCTCGATCACCGCGTCGCGCGTCGCCCGGGCGACGCTGTCGGTATGAGCCGCAAGCACGATATGCCGATCTCCTAACGTGGCAGCGCGCCATGGCGCGCCTTGAGATGATGCCGCAGAAAGATTGCAGTCAGGTTAAGCACTACGATCACCATGACCAGCAGCAGCGCCGTGGCATAGACCAGCGGCAGTGCCGCCTCGACATCGGCGCTATGAAAGCCGACATCGAAGATGTGATAGCCCAGATGCATGAATTTCCTCTCGAGGTGGAGATAGGGAAACTCGCCATCCACCGGCACTTGGGGCGCCAGCTTGGCCACCCCTACCAGCATCAGCGGCGCCACCTCCCCGGCGGCGCGAGCGATGGCCAGGATCACCCCGGTCATCATCGCTGGCAGCGCCATCGGCAACACCACGCGCTTGAGCATCTCCAACCGCGTGGCCCCCAGGGCCAGCGCCCCCTCGCGCTGGTGGGCGGGAATTCGCGCAAGGCCCTCCTCGGTGGCGACGATCACCACCGGCAGGGTCAGCAGCGCCAGGGTCAGCGAAGCCCACAGCAAGCCGCCGGTCCCGAAGGTCGGCGATGGCAGGGTATCGCTGAAGAACCACTCATCCAGCGTACCGCCAATGCCATAGACGAACACCCCAAGCCCGAATACGCCGTAGACGATCGACGGCACCCCGGCCAGGTTGCGAACGCCGATGCGCACCAGCCGTGTCAGCCGCCCTTGGTGGGCGATCTCATTGAGATAGACCGCCGCCAGCACGCCAAACGGCGTCACCAGCAGCGACATCAACAGCACCATCAGCACGGTGCCGAAGATCGCCGGCCATACCCCGCCTGCGGTGTTGGCGGCTCGCGGCCCTTGGGAGAGAAATTGCCAGACCCCACGGCTCCAGGCGGCCAGCTTGGCGGACAGGCTCATGGCATTGGGGCGGCTCAGCGCAAGCACCCCCTCCAGCGGCTGCACGTAGCGATGGCCCTCGACACTGGTCAGCTCCACGGCGTCGCGGGCCATCTGTGCCTGCACTTCCAGTACCTGGGCATTGGCCGCCGCCAGCGCCGCCTCCAGCGAGTGGCGTACGTCCTCTCGCTCACTGCCGCTCGCCCCCAGCTCACCCAGTCTGCGCACCAGCGGCATCACCTCGGCGTCGCGCAGCGCATCGCGCTCCTCTCGCAGCCGCTCCAGGCGCTGCATGCGAGCCTGCAATGCCTCCCAGAGCGCCTCGTCATCGGCGAGCGCGAGCGGTTCGCCCTGCTCGAGCAGGGCTAGCGGACGGCCGATGAACTCCCCCCAGCGGCGCCGCTCGACGACCACCAGCTCACGCGGTAGGCGCTCTTCGATGATGGTCTCGATATCGACCCAGCGCCAGTTGGCGCCATGCCACTCGCGATTGCCGGTACGGTAGAGTCGTTCGCGACGCGACGCGGCGCCGGCAAGCGTTTCCTCGCGTATTCGCTGTCCGGCAAAGTGGCTACCATCGCCAAGCTCGACCAGATGCACCGATGCCGGCCAGAAGTGGGCAAGGCCGCGGCCGGCAAGCAACGCCAGCAGAGTGATCACCATCAGCAACGACAGCGCCACGCTGCCTGCGGCAAGCCAGGGCCAGGGGCCTTCGCCTCGCGGCAAGCGCAGCCGGCCGCCAATGGTCGGTCGCGCCATCATGACACGCCACCCAGACGCTGGTAGCGGCGCTTGAGCCTGCCGCGCACCACCTCGGCCAGGGTATTGACGCAGAAGGTGAAGACGAACAGCAGCAAGGCGCTCAGCAGCAGCAGCCGGTAATGGGTGCCGCCCACCACGGCTTCGGGAAGCTCGATGGCAATATTGGCCGACAGAGTGCGCATGCCCTCCAGCGGGCTGAGCGCCATGATCGCCGTATTGCCGGTGGCCATCAGCACGATCATGGTCTCCCCCACCGCACGCCCGGCACCGATCATCACCGCCGAGAAGATCCCCGGGCTTGCCGCCGGCAACACCACCTTCCACAGTGTCTGCCAGCGTGTCGCGCCCAGTGCCTGGGCACCCTCGCCGAGAGTTGCCGGCACGCCGGAGAGGGCGTCCTCGGCCAGGGCATAGATCGTCGGTATCACCGCGAAGCCCATCGCCAGACCCACGATCATCGCATTGCGACTGGCGTAGTCGAGCCCGAAGGCGACGTGCAGCCAGCCACGCAAGTCGCCGTTGAAGAACGTACGCTCGAGCCCGGGCGAGGCCCACATCGCCAGCACTACCAGCAGCGCCAGCCATGGCACGAGCCATACCCCGGCCCAGCCCAGCGGCAGGCGCTGGCGCCAGCGGGGCGAGAGCCATGACCAGAGCCAGCCCCCCAGCAGCATGCCCAGCGGCAGCACCAGCAGCAGCGAAAAGGCGCCGACGAGCTGGCGCTCCACATAGGGGGCCAGCACCAGCCCGGCGATGAAGCCGATCACCACGCCGGGCAGCGCCTCCATCAGTTCGAGCATCGGCTTGATCCGGTGGCGCAGGCCACGCGACATGAAGCAGGCCGAGTGCACCGCGGTACCCAGCGCCAGGGGGATGGCGAACAGCAGCGCGTAGCCGGCCGCCTTGAGCGTGCCCCAGGCCAGCGGCGCCAGGCCGAAGCGCGCTTCGTTATCGGTGCTGGCGACGCTCGCCTGCCAGCGATGCTGGGCCTCGCCATGCCCCTCGTAGTGCTGGGGCCGCCACAGGGTGCGCCAGCTCACCTCGCCATGGGCATCATTGATCGTCAGGCGCTCGACGCGCTCCCCCTCCGACCACAGCAGGCGGCCGTTGGCATCAAGGCCCAGTGGCGCTCCTGCCGGTGCCGGCCCCGACCAGCGCAGTCCACTCAGCGACTGATAAAGCGACAGATGACCGGCCAGGTCCCAGGCCAGAAACTGCCGTTCAGGCAGGGCGATCAGCTGTCGAATGGGCGTTGTCCCCGTGGTGGCGTAGCGTTCGGCCAGCACCGGCAGTGGCGAATCGGGGGCGCTCACCCAGCGCTGCACGCCGCCGGCATCGTCACCGACGATCAGCGTCGGGCCGCCGCTCAGCAGTGTCAGCGCAGTGATCTGCCGACCCGCCTCGACCGCCGTCAGGCGTCCTTCCAGCCGCGGTGTCTCTGCCGCGAGGCTGAAGCGCACAAGCTCCCTCCCAGCGGCCAGCCACAGCGCGTTGTGACCCAGCGCGGCCGGCACGGTGTCACCAGGACCGGCAAGCCCCGTGGCGACGGCAAGCCGAGAGGCCTCCTGCCAGGGGCGCTCAGCCGACAACTCGCCAACCATTGTTGCCTCCGCAGTGACCTCGCTTGTCGTCACCTTGGCGGGGGCGAACAGCGGCACCACCTCGACCGCCAAAAACACACCGATCGCCAGCACCGCCGCGATCACGCCAACGCCGCAAGCGGTAATCAACCAGGTCGCCAGCCGGTCGCGGCCGTGGCGAAAACGGTGGCGGAGTCGGGCCGCAGAGGTGGAGACATCGATCATGAACGGCCCAGGAGCAGGAGTGGGTGCATGATCAGAAAAGTAAGGCAATTGGATGACAGTTGCATGACATCACCTCGGGGGCGGGGCAAGACCCAGCTGACGGCGTGCCGCCTGCAGCTGCTCGTCAGGCAGGGCAACGAAGCCCGTCTCGACGACGATTGCCTGGCCCCGCGGTGAAAGCACCAGATCGACGAAGGCCCGTTCGGGGCCGGGCAGCCGCTCACCGGGAGGCAGGTTGACGTAGAGATAGAGCGTTCGGGAGAGCGGATAGTCGCCGCTCAGCGTGGTCTCGGCATTGGCTGCCACGGCCGTGCGGTTGCCCTGGCGCAGCGGCACGGCCCGTACCCCCGGCGTCACGTAACCAAGCCCGGCATAGCCGATTCCCCCCGGTGCGCTGGCGACGGCCGCCACCACCGTCGAGGAGCCGGGATGCTCGTTTACATCGAGCCGGAAATCGCCACCGCACAGGGCCGTGCCCCTGAATATGCCATGGCTACCGGAGACGGAATTGCGCCCATGGCGGTCAATGGGACCGGTGAGTGTCGCCCCGGGAATGGCCAGGTCACGCCAGGTACCGACGTTGGCTTCACCGCAGCGGCGCGTATCGGAAAATATCGCGTCGACCTCGGCAAGCGACAGCGACGCCAACGGGTTGTGGCGATGCACGAAAACCGCCAGGGCATCCATCGCCACCGGTATCTGCAGCGGCTCATGACCCTGGCGCCGGCGGAAATCGTCGCGCTCGGCCGCCGACATCGGCCGCGACATGGGGCCCAGCCGCGTGGTGCCAGCCGCCAGCGCGGCCGGGGCGGTGGCCGAGCCGCTCGCCTGCAGCTGCAGTCGCACACCGGGATGCTCGCGCTCGAGCGCCTCGCCCCAGCGCAGCATCAGCCCGGCCAGGGTTTCGGAGCCTATCGAGTCGAGCGTCCCGGCAACTGGACGCAGACCCTCTGTGGCCAGTCCAGGCAGTGTCGCAAACGCCAGGCTCAACAGCACCACCACTCTGGCGCACATGCGCTTGATGTCAACAGCCTCGATATCCATGCAAGCTTCCTCGGGATGGCCATTCGACGATAAGATGCCCCAAGACAGCGCGACGCCGTCGCCACGCCGCCGCTCCTGGAGAGCGCTCGACAACAACAAGACACGACGCCAACGCCATGACCGATCTTGACGATGTTCCCGCCCCACAGGGTCATTTGACCCTGAAACTGCTGGCCACGAAACAGGATACCAACTTCTATGGCGATATCCCCGCCGGCTGGCTGGTCGCCCATATGGATCAGGCTGCCGAACTGGCGGCCGGACGCCAGGCTCACGGCCGTACCGCCACCGTGGCCATCGAGTCGATGGATTTTCTGTGCCCGGTACGGGTCGGCTCGATGGTCAACATCTTTACCGTGGTGCGCCATATCGGACGCAGCTCGATCAAGATCGACGTCGAGGTATGGATACGTCCGCCCCACGAGCGCGACCCGGACGAACTCTACAAGGTGACCGAGGCGCGCTTCGTGGTGGTGGCACTGGACGACAACGGGCGTATCCGCACCGTCCCCGAGGCGTAGCCCAGCCATTGCTGCGCCATAAATGCGATGGGCGCCCGAAGGCGCCCATGCAGATGATCCTGTAGATAACCGCAGTGGATCAGGCGCCGACGGTATCGCGCCCTCTCAGGTAGGCGAACTCGCCGATATCGGTGTAGGGCCTGACCAGCTGCTGGAAGGCGACATAGGAGTCGTAGATCCGCTTCGACGCCGGGTCGTTGTCGACCTGGCGCTGCAGTACGGTCATCGAGGATTCATACAGCGCGCTCATGACATCCTCGGGGAAGGCGCGCAGCTCGACGCCATGTTCGTCGACAAGGGTCTCGAGCGCCTGGGCGTTGCGATAGGTGAACTCGTCGATCATCGACAGGTTGGCCGAGCGCGCGGCTTCCACGACGACTGCCTTGAGGTCGTCGGGTAGGGCGTTCCAGGCGTCCAGGTTGATGGTGCCTTCCAGACCCGCGCTGGGCTCGTTCCACACCGAGGTGTAGTAGTAGTCGGCGACCTGGTAGAGGCCGAAGGCCATGTCGTTATAGGGGCCTACCCAGTCGGCGGCGTCGAGCACGCCGGTCTGCATCGAGGTGAAGATCTCCGAGCCCGGCATGTTGACCGCCGTGGCGCCGATACCGTTCATCGCCTCGCCGGCCAGGCCCGGCAGGCGAATACGCAGGCCGCGCATGTCGGCCAGGGAGTTGATCTCTTTCTTGAACCAGCCGGCCATCTGGGTGCCGGTGTTGCCGACCAGGAAGGGCTTGAGATTATGGCTGGCGTAGAGCTCGTCCCACAGCTCCTGGCCGCCGCCGTGGTACATCCAGGCGTTCATCTCGGTGGTGTTCATGCCGAACGGCACGGCGGTGAAGAACTGCGCCGCTGCGACCTTGCCGCGCCAGTAGTAGGAGGCGGAGTGACCCATCTCGGCGGTACCCGCGGCCACCGCATCGAAGACCTCCATGGCCGGCACCAGCTCGCCGGCACCAAAGACCTGGACGCGCATGCGCCCGCCCGAGAGGCGCTCGATGCGTTGGGCGAAGTCGTTGGCGCCCGTCCCCAGCGCGGGGAAGTTCTTCGGCCAGGAGGTGACCATGCGCCAGGTGATGGTGTCCTGGGCTTGGGCAATGGAGATGAAGGGCGCGGCGACGGCGCCGGCCGCGCCGGCACCCAGCGCGGTCAAGAATTGTCGGCGTTGCATGAGCGTATGTGACTCCAGAAGCGTTATTGTGGTGCTGCCGCCGGGGCAAGGCCCCGGGAAGTGTCCGCCAAGCAGTATGCTAAGCGATCAATTATTCGGCAAGCCCCACGCGCCGGCGTTGGCCTACAGCGGGGTCAGCTTGGCAAACCCCAGCACCAGCCACTTGTCCCCTTCGCCTTCGAAACTCACCTGCACCCGGGCCCGTTCACCCTCCCCCTCGGCATTGAGGATCACCCCCTCGCCGAACAGCGGATGGCTGACGCGCTGGCCAAGCGACAGCGTCGGCAGCTCCCCGCCGCCATTCACCGAGGTCTGCCGGGACAGTCCCACGGCGGGCCGCGACGCGATCACCGGCCGCGAGATCTGGCCACGCAGACGCACCTCCTCAAGAAGCTCCTCGGGCAGCTCGCGCAGGAAGCGCGACGGCCGCTGGAAGGTCTCCTTGCCATGCAGGCGGCGCAGCTCGGCGTAAGTGAGGTAGAGCTTGCGCATGGCACGGGTCAGGCCCACGTAGCAGAGCCTGCGCTCCTCCTCGAGGCGCCCCGGCTCCTCGAGCGACATCTTGTGCGGAAAGAGCCCCTCCTCGACACCAGCGATGAACACCACCGGGAACTCCAGCCCCTTGGCGGAGTGCAGCGTCATCAGCTGCACGCTATCCTCGAACTCGGCGGCCTCGTGGTCGCCGGCGTTGAGCGCCGCCTCGGAGAGGAAGGCCTCCAGCGCCGCCATGCCCTCGCCGACCTCCGGCGCCTCGAAGGCATCGCCCTGGGTGAAGGCGCGTGCAGCGTTGACCAGCTCCTCCAGGTTCTCGACCCGCGCCTGGCCCTTCTCGCCCTTCTCGTTGGCATGATGCTCCACCAGCCCGGAGGCCTGGTTCACATGGGCGACGATTTCGTGCAGCGCCATGCCGGCGGTGTCGTTCTCGAGCTGGTCGATCAGGTCGGCGAAGGCGCGCACGGCGTTGCAGGCGCGCCCCTTGAGGCTAGCATCGGAGGCCCCGTCCTGGGAAATACAGTCATGCAACGCCTGCCACAGCGAGACATTGGCCACCCGGGCCCGTTCGCGCAGGATCTCCACGCTGCGCGTGCCGATGCCGCGTGCCGGCACGTTGATCACCCGCTCAAGCGACGCGTCATCCTCGCGGTTGAGCAGCAGGCGCAGGTAGGCCAGGGCGTTCTTGATCTCGAGGCGCTCGTAGAAGCGCTGGCCGCCGTAGATGCGATATGGCACTCCCTGTCGGATCAGCGTCTCCTCCAGCACCCGTGACTGAGCGTTGGAGCGGTAGAGAATGGCGATCTCGCGGCGTAGCACCCCGTCGCGCACCTGTTCGTTGATGGTGTCGACGATGAAGCGCGCCTCGTCGAGATCGTTGAAGCCGGCGTAAAGCGAGATCGACTCACCCCGCGCACCGTCGGTCCACAGCTCCTTGCCCATGCGTCCGGCGTTATGGCTGATCAGCGCGTTGGCAGCATCCAGAATGGCGCTGGTGGAGCGGTAGTTCTGCTCCAGGCGCACGGTGCGGGTATCGGTGAACTCCTGCTCGAAGCGGCGAATGTTCTCGATGCGCGCCCCGCGCCAGCCGTAGATCGACTGGTCGTCGTCGCCGACCACGGTCATCCCGGTACGCTCGCCGGCGAGCAGTTTCAACCAGGCGTATTGAAGGGTATTGGTGTCCTGGAACTCATCGACCAGCAGGTGGCCGAAGCGTTCGCGGTAGTGGGCGAGCAGCGCCGGAGTATCGCGCAGCAGCTCGAGGCTTCGCAGCAGCAACTCGCCGAAATCGACCAGACCGCCGCGCTCGCAGGTCAGCTGATAGCGCTCATAGAGTTCGACCATCTGTGCCATGTAGGCATCGCCATGCGTCTCGACCTGGTGCGGGCGCAGCCCCTCCTCCTTGCAGCCGGAGATGAAGTACTGCACCTGGCGTGGAGGAAAGCGCTCGTCGTCGATGCGGTGATCCTTGATCAGGCGCTTGACCAGGCGCAGCTGATCGTCCGAGTCGATGATCTGGAAATGCTGGGGCAGGCGCGCATCCTGCCAATGGGTGCGCAGCAGGCGGTGGGAGATAGAGTGGAAGGTGCCCACCCACATGTTGCGCAGCGAAAGTCCGAGCAGCGCCTCGAGGCGCGTACGCATCTCGCGGGCCGCCTTGTTGGTGAAGGTCACGGCGAGAATGGCGTAGGGAGAGAGTCCCTCGGTGCGCATCAGCCAGGCGATGCGGTGCACAAGCACCCGCGTCTTGCCCGAGCCGGCCCCGGCCAGCACCAGCATGTTGCCCTGGGGGGCGCTGACCGCCTCGCGCTGGGCAGGATTGAGGTGATCGAGAATCGCCGTGACGTCGTCCATAGCGGCAGCTACTTGCGGTCAAAAATGGACGCCTAGCTTACCACACTGGGTTACTGCTCTTCCGACTCGGGGAAGCGCAGCGAGTTGAGGCTCTTCTTCACCGACTTGAGCTGTTCGGTCAGCTTGGGGCCACGGGTTTTGGCCACGCCCACCGCAAGCACGTCGATCAGCACCAGGTGAGCGACTCGCGAACTCATCGGCGTATAGATCTCAGTGTCCTCGTGCACGTCGATATAGAGCGGTAGGGTCACCTCCTCGGCCAGCGGCGTGCCGCTCGGGCACAGGCCAATCACCGTGGCGCCGGAGTCCCGGGCCAGCTGGACGCTTGCCACCAGGGCCTTGGTACGCCCCGTCTGGGAGATCGCCACCACCACGTCGCCCTTCTTGAGCGTAACGGCCGACATGTTCTGCATGTGCGGATCGGCGTAGGCGGAGGTGGAGATCTGCAGCCGGAAGAACTTGTGCTGGGCATCGAAGGCCACCGCACCGGAGGCGCCGAAACCGTAGAACTCCACTCGGTTGGCCAGGGCCAGGGCGTTGATGGCCTGGTTGAGGGCCTCATTGTCGAGGCGATCGCGCACCGACAGCAGGGTCCCCACCGTGGAGTCGAAGATGCTCTGCGAGAATTCGGCGACCGTGTCACTATCGTTCATCGAGAACTGCGCGAACTGGCTGCCGCTGGCCAGCATCTGGGCGAGCTTGAGCTTGAAATCCTGAAAGCCGTTGCAGCCCAGCGCCCGGCAGAAGCGCACTACGGTAGGTTCGCTCACCTTGGCCTCGGTGGCGAGATCGACGATGCGCATATGGATGACATCCTCGGGGTTGCGCAGCACGAAACGCGCCACCTTCTGTTCGGAGCGACGGAAGTGCTCCATGCGGCTTCTCAGCTCGTCGAATAGGGCGCGGCTCACGGGAAACTCCTCGTTGGCATGTTACTTGCTTGTTCCTGTTTGGCATCCGTGCGGCAAGGCACTGCCACAGTATGCCTCAGCGTCAGCACAAAATGTCACGCGTTTGACGACAAGGTCGTAACAAAAAACCGCCACGAACTTCATCATTTTGTCAACTGAGGTATAGTAATTGTGTCCTGCCGGTGAGTTGCCCTTGGACCGGCAGTTCCCACTTGGGTCAGGAGAGTCGTACATGCGCAATGTCGAACAGGTTACCTCCCTAAAAAGTGAACTCCTCGACATTTTCATGAGCATACAGGTCGTCGAGCACGAGCAACGCCAGAAAATGGCCGCCACACGCTACCTAAGAGCGCGTCGCGGCATCGAACTGCACAAGGAGTTCAAACGGCTGGAACGCGATATCGCACCACTGGATGAAGTGCAGGCTCGATAGCTAACGCCTCGCGTAGGCGTAATCTCGTCGCCCTTCCGGGCCTCCTCGCCGAGGCCCAATGCTCGTTTACTCGAAATTCCGGCTGATCATCAAGCCCAGTTGGCGATCTTATTGCATCGCCGTATTAGAACAGGCTCTCCTGGTTCTCTCCGCTGAATGCACCGATCGATGGCCACTCCATGCGCTGCGCCAACCGATCATAAAGCTGCCTGGCGAGCTGCGGTGCCTGACGGTTATCGGCGGTATGCACAAAAAGAAAAGGGCTTTTCCCCTGATTTATCCACAGGCAGAGTTGTTCTATCCATGGGGTAAAGTAGTGCTCGTTGATGCCAGGATCGAGATGGCCAATAAAACGAATCAAAGGCTTGTCAGCCGTGGAGATCACGTGTAGCGGTCGTTTCGGCTTTTCCTGCCGGGCCTTGGCCAGCCCGCTGTCGCCGCTATCGGCGCCGAAGAAGAGTGGGCGCACATCAAGCATGACACGATCCACGTTATGACTTATCAACAATTGGTTAAGGGCGATTTCCTCCGCCCCCTTGTGGAAAAACTCGCTGTGCCTGACTTCGACGGCACAGGGAATATCCTTGGGCCACCGCTCCAGCAATTGCGCTAACTGAGGTAGCTCCTCAATGCCAAAATCTCTCGGCAATTGCACCATGATGGGGCCAAGACGGTCATGAAGAGGAGAGAGCCGATCGAGGAACTCTTCGAACGCCGCTTCGATTCCCATGAGGCGGCTTTCATGAGTCAGGCTTGCCGGCAACTTGAAACAGAAACGAAACATCTCTGGCGCCTGACGCGCCCAAGCCGCTACCGTTTCAGCCTTCGGCGCGCCACTATAGAAGGTGGTATTGCCCTCCACCGCGGAAAAAATCTGGGCATAGTCGGCGAGCCGATCCTCTTGGCTGCCATGTGGCGGATAGAGCCCACCCCGCCAATCGGCATTGGCCCACATCGCCAGACCGAGATGGAGGCGGACGGGATCTGCATTGCGCCCGTGTGGCTTATCGCTGGACACTTACACTCCTCGAATTACCGTTGGATCTACTAGGATTTTAACGCCCTTTCCCCAGCGCCAGCTGAACTATGCTGAAAAAAGCCACTTTTCATGCAGTGGCTTTTCCAGGAGGACGACCATTGATAGGCGAGCGCGACGTGTTAGTGATTCATGATGATCGCATGCTGGCGCATCGGCCTGACGCTGAAGCGCCCTTTCAGCCGGGCAAGCTTGAGAGCCGAGTACATGAGATCTTGGGCAGGCTTTTCGATGGAGCGGTGATCAAGTGGAGTTATCCGGAGCACCCCGGTCGGCTGCAGGCCATTACCGACTTGTTGGTTCGCGAGCCGGTGGCAGGGGTGCGCTATGAAACGGCCCGCCCCGCCACGGAGGAGCAACTGGTAGAGTGCATACCACCTCCTATATCGAGAATATCTATGCACTGCGTGGCAAGCAGGCCTGGCTCGATATCGACACGACCGCAGTTTCGCCAGGCAGTGTCGAAGCCGCCGAAGTGGCGGCAGGCGCCGCCATTGCCGCGGTCGAAGCCGTCGTCGACGGTCGTGCCGGTAGCGCCTTCGCCCTCTGCCGCCCGCCGGGCCATCATGCGGACTCGGTACGTGCACGCGGCTTCTGCCTGTTCAACAATGTCGCGGTTGCCGCCGCCCATGCCCAGGCGTCATTGGGGTGTCAGCGCGTACTGATCATCGACTGGGACGTGCATCATGACAATGGAACGCAGGATATCTTCTGGGCCTCGCCAGACGTAATGTTCTTCGATACCCATCGCGCCGCTCCCTTCTATCCGGGAACCGGCAACAAGGGGGAGGTCGGCGTCGGCCTGGGAGAGGGATTGACCGTCAACGTTCCCCTCCCCCCTGGATGCGGCGACCCAGCTTTGATCAAGGTCTACCGCGAAATACTGGTGCCGGCGGTGGAGTGGTTCAAGCCCGATCTCATCCTGGTATCGGCGGGCTTCGACATGCACCGCCTGGACCTCTGCATGAACCTCAGCTACAGCGGTTTCGGCGCGTTGACCGGTATCGTGCAGGAGCTGGCGGACACGCATTGCGATGGCCGTCTGGTCATGGTGCTGGAGGGTGGCTACCACCTCGAGTCGCTGGCGCGTGGCGTTCGGACAGTGCTGGAAATCCTCGCTGGAGGAGATCCGCCCGAGATCGAAGAGCCCGGCATCAAGGAAGTGACCGAACTGACGGAATTCCATCGCCAGGCGTTCGGGTAGAGAAATCGCGATAGCCGTTCAGCCAAGGCAGACGTGGCTAACCCGGATCGAGTGCCAGAAACAGGCGTTTCTCCCCCACTGCAGGCTGTGGGCTGCGATGCACCAGACCGTGCCCCTCGTTGCCGATCCAGCCCTCCCCCTTGAACAGCGCGATATCCCCCACCTCGAGGTGTTCGATGGCAGCAGCATCACGCAATGGATCAGGTTTGTCAGGATGAGGCGCGCCAAGCCCCACGCGATTGACGGCGTGCTCCGGAAGCCACTCGCTGGCCGGTCCGGCATAGGTCGTCACCAGCCGAACCGCCAGATTATCGACATGGAAGCGCGGACACATCGCGCCTTCGAGCACACCCAGACGCACGCCGATGGTCGACGTATCGAACAGAAAGGCCATCGCCTCAGTGATGAAGCGCACGTCATCCAGCAAGGGCCGAGCATGCTCCGCTACCGGCAGGTGACGAGCCAGTTCCTCGATCAGTGAGTCATCGGCGGGCCCTCGCCAACGCCAATCCAGGCGCGTTTCTCGATAGCTGAGCAGTGCAATACACGATGCTTGTCGCGATGGATCGGACCCTCAGGGTGTTCACCACTATGATATGGCACTCGTTAGGCAGGACCCTTCATTCCGCTCAAGCAAGCAGCGTCAGCGCCAGTGACGCCATACTCTTCCTGCAGTCCCTCCCGGATGGCGTTGCGCTCCTCGAGCGACTTGTGCTGGCTGGCCTTGTGCTTGCCGGTGAGTCGCGTGATGGTCAACTCCACGCCGACGACGGCACGGCACATGCCATCGATATACGCCTCGGGTGCATCCTCGAGCCGCCATGGGGTTGGCCGCCGGCTCTCGAAGTGATCCGTCAGCTTCCCCACGACGCCTCTAAGCCAGTCAGAATCCTCGATGAAACGCAGCCGACCATGGGCATGAACCACCTGATAATTCCAGGTAGGCACCACCCGACCATGCTTCTGCTTGTCTGGATACCAGCTTGGTGTGATATAGGCCTGTGGTCCGTGAAAGATGGCCAGGGCGTCCTGCTCACCCATCCGCCAGAGCTCGCTGGCCCGGGCAACATGGCCACACAGCACCCCTGTGCCTCCGTCATTCGGTTCCAACAGCAACGGCAGGTGATTAGCGGTTATCCCCTCGTGACCGATCGTGACCAGTGTGGAGAAGGGAAACGCCGCGATTGCGGCATGCAGCGCGTCGGGATCAGCTAGGGCAAACTGGGCAGGTAAATACATGGTGGCTCTATCACAAGTTGAAGGAGACGCTACAAAGGGAGGGAGCGCGCAGAGCTATTGTGCCGTAGCGATCAGCGCCGACAGTGCGATTCGCTGCCGACCGTCGCTGTCGAAGTTTTCCCTCGCCAGCCAGCGCTCGAATAGTGTCTGCAGCCGCGGCCACTCGGCATCGAGCAGCGCGAACCAGGCGGTGTCACGGTTGTGGCCGGTGACCACGCGATGCTGACGAAACACACCTTCGAACTGGAAGCCAAGCCGCTTGGCCGCACGCCGCGACGGCGCATTGAGGGCATCGCACTTCCACTCGACGATAACCCAACGCAAAGGCCGATGGGCTGACCAAAACCGTTGGTCGTGTCAGTCATAATTTCTCTCTAACAACCGCAGCCGTCTGTATTAGCACAAAGCATGCTCCCAGGCTGTTCGCCTGTTGCGATCGGATGACCGTCACGCAACCAGAAATCGAGCCCGCCCAGCATCTCCTTGACCTGAAGGCCATAGCTAGCTAGGCGCCAGGCACCCTTGGTGGAGGCGTTGCAGCCGATACCGTCGCAATAGGTGACATATAGCCGCTCAGTGCTTAGCACAGCCAGCCGTTCGGGTCCCATTTCGCGATGGGGTAAGCTGACGGCGCCAGGAATATGGCCAGCGAGATACTGCTTATGGCTTCGTGTGTCGATAACCACGATCGCCTCGTTACCGTGGGCGAGGTCCTCGGCCAGATCCCAGGCATCAGTGTGATGGCAAAGCTTATCGTACATGAACGCAGCAGTGGCTTCGGGTGAGGCGCAAGGAAAGGTCAATACTGTGGATTGCGGTAATGTCGTCACGAAAGCCTCCTATGAGTTGAGCTCGAGCGTGTAGGCGTAGAAGGCCTCGTTGCGTTGCCAACCCAGCGACTCGTAGAGGCGTTGCGCGGTGTGGTTATGGGTTTGGGTATTCAGCGTGAGTCGCGGCACGCCGTGATCGCGGGCCAGCGCGACGGCGGCCTGCATCAGCGATCGGCCGATGCCACGCCCCCGCGCGTCGGACGACACGAACAGATCGGCAAGAATCCAGCGCGATGCAAGGCTGACGGTGGAGAGCACCGGGTAGAGCTGCACGAAGCCGGACAGTTCGCCGTCGTCGTCTTGAACCAGCAGTCGCGAATCGCCCAGGGCGAAACGCTGAACGAGAAAGGCGCTTGCGGCCGCAACATCGCCTGGTTGCTCATAAAAGCGCCGATAGCCATCGAGTAGCAGGCTCAGCGCATCTAGGTCGGACATGGTGGCGGGGCGAACGCGATTCATGGCGGGCTCCTGGCAATCGAGAGGGAAATGACAGGCATCCATTTTGTCGGCATAGTGGTTCCGGGATAAGAACCAGTTGTGCATAAATCAGGGGATCCAGTGAGCACCGCGCGAACCAGCAGCGAGTGGATTGTCGAGGCGTTGGCCCTCTATCTGGCCAGCCATCACACCGGTACGCGAGTGCAGCGCCTCTACGATGCACTGCGCGGCTGGATACAGCACGGCGAACTGCACACGGGGAGTGCCCTGCCTTCGTCACGCCATCTGGCACAGTCGCTGGGGCTCGGGCGCAATACCGTACTGGCCGCCATGGATCGGCTGGTGGCGGAGGGCTTCGTCGTGCCGCGCCGGGGGGCAGGGCTCTATGTGGCCGACCTGCCCCAGCCGCCCATAGGCATGACCGAACAGGCTCCGGCAACGGACATGCAGCATCTATCGCGACGCGCCGAGCAGCTCTTATCATTCTGCACCACCCTGAACGGGGGCCAGCGTGCCTTCGCCCCCGGTGTCCCGGCGCTTGATCGCTTTCCGTGCGAACGCTGGCAGCGCCTGCTCAGACGCCATCAGCATCGGGCCTGCGAGGCGTGGATGAACTATCAGACCCAGGGCGGGCTAGCGGTGCTGAAAACGGCACTCTGCGATTATCTGCGGCTGTCACGCTCGGTCAACTGCCGTCCCGAGCAGATCCTCATCACCCAGGGTGCACAGCAGGGCTTCGAACTGATCGCCCGCCTGCTAGCAGACCCTGGCGACGTGGCATGGATCGAGGAGCCCGGCTATGGTGGTGCCCAGTCATGCTTCGTTTCAGCGGGGTTGAACATGCTCCCCGTTGCCGTCGACGAGGAGGGTATCGCCCCCGACTCACTGCCCCCAGATGCGCCTGCGCCCCGGCTGATCTACGTCACCCCATCTCACCAGTACCCCAGTGGGGTGACGATGAGCATGGCGCGCAGGCTTGCGCTGCTTGCCTGCGCCGAGCGCCATGGCGCCTGGATCATCGAGGATGACTACGACAGCGAATTCCGCTATGCCACTCCCCCGGTCGCATCACTGCAGGGGCTCGCCGAGCGGGTACCGGTGATCTATGTCGGCACCTTCAGCAAGGTGCTCTATCCGGGGCTGCGGCTGGGCTATCTGGTGCTTCCCGAGCGCCTGATGGATGACTTTCGGCGTGCCAATGCCCGCCTGCACCGCGAGGGGCAGTACGCCGTGCAGTCGGCACTGGCCGAGTTTCTTGTCGAGGGGCATTTCGCCCGCCACGTGGCGCGTATGCGACACTGCTACCGCCAGCGCCAGGCTTACCTGCGCGAGGCACTCGCGCCCGCCGTGGCGCATGGCCTCGTGCTGTCGCAGGGCCAGGCCGGCATGCACCTGGTGGCACGCCTCGATTCGCTTGAGCAGGAGCGCTGGCTGGTCGAGCGTGGCCATGAGCAGGGAATCGCCTTGTCTGCCCTGTCGCGCTTCTATCTGGGCGAAGAGAAGATGCCCGGCCTGGTGCTGGGCTATGCCGGCGCGGATGAAGCCGAGATTGCCCGCGCCGGCGGCTGGCTGTGCCAGGCCTGGCTCTCGAGGCCCGACCCGGCGCAAGCATGATCGGGTGGTCTACTCCACCGTGACCGATTTCGCCAGGTTGCGCGGCTGGTCCACGTCGGTGCCCTTGAGCACCGCCACATGATAGGAGAGCAGCTGCAGCGGCAGGGTGTAGAGAATCGGGGTGATCGCCTCGTCGGCATGCGGCAGCCGCAACACACGCAGCCCTTCGCCCTGCTCGATGCTCACGTTCTCGTCGGCGAACACGTAGAGCTCGCCTCCCCGCGCCCTGACCTCCTGCAGGTTCGACTTGAGCTTGTCGAGCAGCTCGTCGTTGGGAGCGACGGAAATGACCGGCATCTCGCTGTCGACCAGCGCCAGGGGACCGTGCTTGAGCTCGCCGGCGGGATAGGCTTCGGCGTGGATATAGGAGATCTCCTTGAGCTTGAGCGCCCCTTCCAAAGCGATCGGATAGTGCGCGCCTCGCCCCAGGAACAGGGCGTGATGCTTCTCGGCAAAATCCGCCGACAGCGCTTCGATCTCGCTATCCAGTGCCAGCACCTGGCTGACCAGCGCCGGCAGGCCGTGCAGTGCCTGGACGATCTGCGTCAGGCGCTTCTCATCCATGCCGCGCTGCTTGCCAAGTGCCAGTGCAAACAGCAGCAGGGCCGCAAGCTGCGTGGTAAAGGCCTTGGTGGAGGCCACGCCGATCTCCGGACCCGCCTGGGTCATCAGCGTCAGGTCCGATTCGCGCACCAGGGAGCTTCCCGGCACGTTGCAGATTGCCAGGCTTGCAAGGTAACCGCTGTGCTGGGCGAAGCGCAGTGCCGCCAGGGTATCGGCGGTTTCGCCGGACTGCGAAAGCGTGACGAACAACGTATCTTCGGGTACCACCACACGCCGGTAGCGGTACTCCGAGGCGACCTCGACCTGGGTGGGTATGCCGGCATAGCGCTCCAACCAGTAGCGCGCCACCATCCCCGCATGGTAGCTGGTACCACAAGCGATGATGTGAATGTGCTTGGCCTTGGAGAAGAGCGCATCGGCATCGATACCGAAACTTCTCACCAATACACTGTTCTCGCTGAGTCGCCCCTCCAGGGTCGCGGCGATCATCTTGGGCTGCTCGTAAATCTCCTTGAGCATGAAATGACGATAGTCGCCCTTGCTCGCCGCGCCATCGCCATGTTCGAAGACCTGTACGGGACGCTCGACCGGAGAGCCCTGCTGGTCGAATATCTCGATGTCTCCGCCCCGCGACAGACGCACCACATCACCCTCCCGCAGGTAAATGAAGCGGTCAGTCACCTGCAGCAGCGCCAGCGGGTCGGAAGCGAGGAAAGCCTCCTCGATACCCACGCCGACGACCAGCGGGCTGCCCTTGCGTGCGCCGATCACCACGTCCGGCTCGGTGGTATGCATCACCCCCAAGGCATAGGCGCCGTCGAGCATGGCCAGCGCCTTCTGCACGGCGGTGAGTAGATCTCGGTGCTTGGCGAATTCGGCATCGAGCAGATGGGCGATCACTTCAGTGTCGGTCTCCGAGTTGAACACGTAGCCCTGCCCTTGCAGATCGGCCTTGAGTCGCTCGAAGTTCTCGATGATACCATTGTGCACCACCGCCACGCTGTCGCCGGATTGATGTGGGTGGGCATTGGCCTCACTGGGTTTACCATGCGTCGCCCAGCGGGTGTGGGCGATACCGACGCTCCCCGGCAAAGGCACCTCCTTGAGCTTATCTTCCAGCGCCGCCACCTTGCCCGCCGCCCGCTGTCGCTCGAGCCGAGTGGCCGCGGACAGCACCGCCATGCCGGCCGAATCATAACCCCGGTACTCAAGGCGCTTGAGCCCCTCGAGCAGGATGCCCTGTACGTTACGCTCGGCTACCGCTCCCACGATCCCACACATGCGCTCTCCTCCCTGCAGAGTTGTCGTTGTCAGGCCTCTACCTGAACACAGATTACCTTGACGCCATGCGCTTCGATGGATCGACGCGACGCTTCGCCCAATCCATTATCGGTGACAAGAGCATGGATGCCGCTCCAGGGCAGCTCCAGGTTGGGAATTCTGCGACCGATCTTGCTGGATTCGACCATCACCACCACTTCACGGGCCACCTCGGCCATTACCCGGGAGAGACCAAGCAGTTCATTGAAGGTCGTCGACCCGCGTTCGAGGTCGATGCCATCGGCGCCAATGAATAGCTGATCGAAATCGTAGAGCCGCAGCACCTGCTCGGCCACCTGGCCCTGGAACGACTCCGAGTGGGGATCCCAAGTGCCACCGGTCATCAGCAGTACCGGCTCGTGCTCGAGCGCCTGCAGCGCATTGGCCACCGCCAGTGAGTTGGTCATGACCACCAGCCCCGCCTTGCCCTCGAGTTCCGGAATCATCGCCCGGGTGGTGGTACCGCTGTCGATGATGATGCGATTGTGCTCGCGTATCCGCGCGCAGGCGGCCCGGGCAATGGCACGCTTGGCAGCCGATACTTGGGCGTCATCATCAAGCAGCTCCTGGGGTAACGGGGCGGCTCCGCCATAGCGGCGTAGCAGCAAGCCACTCTTCTCAAGCGTTGCCAGGTCCTTGCGGATGGTCACTTCGGAGGTCGCGAACTCCCGCGCCAAGGCATCGACAGCGGTTTCGCCCCGTGCGTTGACGTAGGCAAGAATTGCATGGCGGCGCTGTACCGTATTACGCTTCGTCATGAAAGAATCAAGTTTCTATTCGAAAGATATAGTTTACGGATGAAACAATAACGCCCCCGCCAGGTCAAGCCTGACGGGGGCGTATTTTGACAAGCCGCTCGAGAAGACGGCAGGGATGCCGCGAGATCAGCGCTTCTTGGTGGGTCTCGTCCAGTCAGGCTTGATGATCTGACGGCCGCGAACGACGGCTAGGGCTCCGTCGGCGACACTCTTGCCGATCGTCGAGCCGGCGCCCACCGTGGCGCCGTGGCCGATCGTCACCGGTGCCACCAAGGCGGTGTTGGAGCCGATGAAGGCATCGTCGCCGATCTCGGTATGGTGCTTGTTGGTGCCATCGTAGTTGCAGGTGATGGTACCCGCTCCGACATTGACGCCACGCCCCAGCCGGGCATCGCCCACATAGCTCAAGTGGTTGATCTTGCTCTCTTCGCCAACCTCGGCATTCTTGGTCTCGACGAAGTTGCCGACCTTGGCTCTGGCCGCCAGACGGGTACCGGGGCGCAAGCGGGCGAAGGGGCCGATATGGTTATGCCCAGCCATCACGGCGCCATCGATCACGCTGTGCGCCTCGATCACGCTGTGCGCACCGATATGGCTGTCGCGGATGACGCAATAGGGGCCGATACGCACCCCTTCGCCCAACGTGACCTCACCTTCGAATACACAGCCCACATCGATCTGTACGTCATGATCGCAGAAGAGCGAACCGCGCACATCGAGGCGTGAAGGGTCGAGCAGCGCCACCCCCTCGGTCATTAGGCGCTCGGCGAGCTCGCGCTGGTAGGCACGCTCCAGTCGCGCCATCTGCAAGCGGTTGTTGACCCCCTCCACTTCCAGCGCCGAGGCGGGCTGAGCGGTTGCCACGGCAATGCCGTCCTCGGCGGCCATGGCGATCACATCGGTCAGATAGTACTCACCCTGAGCGTTATCGGCGGAGAGCTTCGGCAGCCAGCGCTTCAGCTGCGCACTGGTCATCGCCATGATGCCGGTATTGCATTCGCGCACCTGGCGTTGCGACTCGCTGGCGTCCTTTTGCTCGACGATGGCGGTCACCTCGCCGTTGTCATTGCGCAGGATACGCCCATAGCCGCTGGGGTCGTCGAGGGTGACGGTGAGCAGCGCCATGCGCTGTTCGCTGACCTCGGCAAGCAGCGCCGCCAATGTGTCGCGCCGTACCAGCGGAACGTCGCCGTAAAGGATCAGCACCTTATCCTCGCCGAGAGCGTCCAGTGCCTGGGCCACGGCATGGCCGGTGCCCTTCTGCTCACTCTGCACGGCGAAATGCACCGGGCAGTCGCTCAAGGCCTGGCGCAGCTGATCGGCACCATGCCCGATCACGACATGCAGGCGCTCCGCCTCCAGGGCCGAGGCCGTGTCGATGACATGGCGTACCATCGCCTTGCCGGCCAGCGTGTGCAGCACCTTGGGCCGTGTCGAGCGCATCCGCGTTCCCTGCCCCGCCGCCAGAATCACCACATCGAGCGCCATTTCCCCTCCTTGCATGCGTTGTTCATTCAGTAGCGACCCGCTAATCGTCGATCTCGATTCCCAGCGCCTCGAGTTGCTCGCGGCCGAAGTAGTCGACGAACGCGGGGCTTGTGCGACTCGTCCACCCCTCGCTATCGCGCTCCAGGGTCAGCACCATCAGTTCCTGCTCCCTGGCCAGTGCCAAGCCCTCGTCGGGTCCCAGCACCAGCAGTGCCGTAGCCCAGGCATCGGCCCAGGCATTGGAGGGATGCAGGACGCTCACCGAAGCCAGGGTATGATCGACGGGATAGCCGCTGCGCGGGTCGATGGTGTGCGAAAAGCGACGACCATCCTCTTCGAAATAGTTGCGGTAATCGCCGGAGGTCGCCACCGACATGTCATGCACCGGCAAGGTATGTTGAGCAATCTGCTGACTGCCATCCTCAGGAACCTCGACGCCGATACGCCATGGCGTGCTGTCACGATCACGATAGCCCTTGGCAATCAGGTCGCCACCAAGATTGACCAGATAGTGCTCGACTCCCTCGCCATCGAGATAGGTCGCCACGCGGTCGGTGGCATAGCCCTTGGCCACACCGGAGAGATCGACGAATACCTCCGACAGACGACGCGCCTGCAAGCTATTCGTATCCACTTCCAACTGAGCGAAACCGATCTCGTCGAGCCGTGATTGCAGCTCCTGCTCGTCGGGTATCTCACGGGGGCGCGCTTCGGGTCCGAAACTCCACAAGTTCGCCAACCCGCCGATGGTCGGGTCGAAAGCCCCGCCGCTCAACTGCAAAATCGTCTCGCTGATGGCGAGCACTTCGATCAGCTCATCGGAGAGCGTCTGCCACTCGCCTATGGGAGAGTGGTTGAAATCGACCAGCTCGGCATCCTCACGATAGGTCGACATGGTGGCATCGATCTCGTTGAGCACTTCAAGAAAGCCCGCTTCGAGCGCCTCGGCACGACTTGCCGTCAAGCGATCGCTGATCGATACCTGATAGAAGCTGCCAAAGATGTTGCCCTGCAGGCGCACCGGCGACTCCAGCTCGGCTTCTTCACTCGAACAACCCGCAACGAGCAGTGCCAGGACCAGTAACGTGCTGCCCATGCCAAGACGATAAATGCTCATGTACTACGCGGCCCCCTACGCCAAGCTATCGAACTACCAGAACAACCACATCAGCCATACTCCGAACACGATTCTATAGATAACGAAGGGCTGCATGCCGATACGCTTGATGAAAACCAGAAAATAGTGAATGCACAAGTAGGCGCTGATACCGGAGAGTATGGTGCCCGTCATCAGCGCCGCCCAGTCCACATCAACTGGTTCGCGGATCAGGCCGATGATCTCGAGCCCTCCCGCCAGCATGATTACCGGGATGGATAACAGAAAGGAGAAGCGCGCCGCCGCTTCACGACTCATACCCAGCAGCAGGGCGGCGGTGATGGTAATCCCCGAGCGCGAGGTACCGGGAATGAGTGCCAGCGCCTGGGCCACGCCGATGATCAGTACATCCCGCAGATTCAGTTGGTATTCCGTGCGTTCCCCGCGTTTTCGCCAGTCGGCATAGCCCAACAGCAGGCCGAATAGAATAAGGCTGCTACCGATCAAGAGTGGCGAGCGCATGCTGGTTTCGATGGGCGTCTTGAATGCCAATGCCGCCAGCCCCACCGGGATGGTGGCAAATATCACCCACCAGGCCAGCTTGCCACTCTCATCAGTGCCCTTGCCCCTGGCCGAGGTGAGCCAACTGACGATCATGCGCTTGATCTCCTGGCGGAAGTAGACGATCACCGCCAGCAAGCTACCGATGTGCAGGGCAACATCGAACGCCAGTCCTTGATCGGGCCAAGGGGTAAAGACAGGGACTAGAATTAGGTGGGCGGAGCTGGAAATCGGCAGAAACTCGGTGAGTCCCTGCACGAGAGAGAGAATGACGACCTGCAGCCAATCCATGGATGTTTCCTGTCAAACGGGAGGAGTAAGCAATGGCTGGCGGCGAGCCATTATTGCAACGGCCAGCCGCACCACTTCGTCACAGAGGATACACTTCTTTACCAAACTCGTCTGCTTGATGAAGAAAGTCTCTTAGACCTGGGTCAGAATCGCCGTGGCGATACTGAAATAGATCAGTACCCCACAGGCATCGATCACCGTGGTCACCAGCGGCGCCGAGGCGGTGGCCGGGTCCCAACCCAAGCGGTTGAGCACGAATGGCAAACACATGCCAAGGATGCTGCCGAACAGCACGATGGTGACCATGCTCATCGCCACCACCATGGCCACCGCCTCGCCGCCGCGCATCACCCCGATCGGGGCGACCGCCAGTGCCATGGTCAGTCCCAGCGAGCCCGCCACCAGAAGCTCACGGCCCAGCAGCTTGCTCCAGTCCTTGACCCCGACGTCGCCGGTGGCCATGCCGCGCACCATCAGCGTGGCAGCCTGGGCGCCGGCGTTGCCGCCGCTGCCGATCAACAGCGGCAGGAAGAAGACCAGGGCCACCTGGGCGGCAATGGTATCCTCGAAGTAGGCGATGCCAGCCCCGGAAAACAGATTGGCGAATACCAGCAGGACCAGCCAAGTCACACGCTTGCGATACAAGCTCCAGATCGGCACACGGCTGACGCCATCCTCGAGCTGACCGATCGACATCCCCTTGTGGATATCTTCGGTGGCCTCCGATTCCGCCACGTCCATGGCGTCATCGTGAGTCACGATGCCCACCAAGCGTTCATCGGCATCGAGCACCGGAACCGCCAGCAAGTCATAGCGTGCCACCAGACGCGCCACCTCCTCCTGAGGAGCATCGACACGTTCGCTGATGACGTCCTTGATCATCAGGTCATCGACCTTGGCGCCGGGGCGGGCCACCATCAATTGCCGCAGCGACAGCGTACCCGCCAGGCGCCCCTCCTCGGCCAGTACATAGATCTGGTAGACGGTCTCGGCATCCGGCGCGGTCTGGCGCACCCGCATCAATGCCTGGGAAACCGTCATGCCACAGGGGATGGCCACGTAGTCCGAGGTCATGACCGCCCCGGCGGTACCCTCCTCGTAGCTTGCCAGGCGCTTCAAGTCCTCGCGCTCCTGGCGCGCCATGCGTCGCAGCAAACCCTCGCGGCGATCTTCGTCGAGCAGGTTGAAAAGATCGGCACGCTCGTCCGAGCCCATCTCTTCAAACAGCGCGAGCAGCGTCTCGTCGGACATCGCTTCAGCCAACTCACCCTGCAGTTCGCCGGGCAGATAGCCGAAGACGTTGGCGCGACGCTCGATCGTCAGACGATCGAGCATGGCGAATACGCTAGGCGTATCGTCATCCTCCTCGGCGAGGTCAGCAAGAATTTCAGCGATATCCGCGGCACGCATCTCGGCCAACAACTCATCGAGACCGGAGAGGACATTCTCGCCTAGGGCCGCGACAAGGGCCGCCTTCTGTTCGCTCAACACTTCATTCATAGGCATCCTCCAGCGTCTCGGACAACGGTGAGATGTTGAGACGCATAACCATTCATGCAGGCCAAACCAACCATCCCTGGCTGGCCGTGAATTCGATCGTCTGCAGCGTAGCAGCCGCATGCTGAAGTATCATACCAGAGATACGACAACGCCCCTTGGACGCTTGGTCCAAGGGGCGTTGTCACAGCAAGGAGTCGTGACTATCCCTTGCCGGCTTTCTTGCGCAGTTGCTGAATCGTTCTAAGCTGTGCCACCGCTTCGGCAAGTTCCGCCGCTGCACGCGTATAGTCGAGCTCCGAGGATTTCTCGTTGAGTGATTGCAACGCCTGCTGACGGGCCTCTTCGGCCGCCGATTCGTCGATATCGCCAGCCCGTGTCGCCGCATCGGCGAGAACCGACACCACACTCGGTTGCACCTCAAGGAAGCCGCCCGAAATGTAGAAATTCTCTTCCTGGCCACCATCGCGGATGACACGAACCGGCCCTGGCTGCAACTCGGTCAACAGCGGGGTATGCCCAGGCAGTATGCCCAGGTCACCCATGATACCGGATGCCACCAGTTGCTCGATCTGGCCGGAGAAGACCTCTCCCTCGGCACTGACAATCTCGCACATGAAGCTGTTCGCCATAGTGTTGTCCCCTCTGGGTGGACGGCCTTACTTCATCTTGTTGGCTTTCTCGACCGCTTCGTCGATCGAACCGACCATATAGAAGGCCTGCTCCGGCAGCTCGTCATACTCACCATCGAGAATGCCCTGGAAGCCGCGGATGGTGTCCTTGAGCGACACATACTTGCCCGGAGCACCGGTGAACACCTCGGCGACGAAGAACGGCTGCGACAGGAAACGCTGGATCTTACGCGCGCGGGCCACGGTCTGCTTGTCCTCGTCGGACAGCTCGTCCATGCCCAGGATCGCGATGATATCCTTGAGTTCCTTGTAGCGCTGCAGCACGTTCTGCACGCGGCGGGCAGTATTGTAGTGCTCCTCGCCGACCACCAGCGGATCGAGCTGGCGCGACGTGGAGTCGAGCGGATCGATAGCCGGATAGATGCCCAACTCGGCGATCGAGCGCGCCAGTACCACGGTCGCATCCAGGTGGGCGAAGGTGGTCGCCGGTGACGGGTCGGTCAAGTCATCCGCAGGCACGTAGACGGCCTGAACGGAGGTGATCGAGCCAGTCTTGGTCGAGGTGATACGCTCCTGGAGCAAGCCCATCTCTTCGGCCAGGGTCGGCTGGTAACCCACCGCCGACGGCATACGACCCAGCAGTGCCGACACTTCAGTACCGGCCAGGGTGTAGCGGTAGATGTTGTCGACGAACAGCAGCACGTCGCGGCCTTCATCGCGGAACTTCTCGGCGATGGTCAGACCGGTCAAGGCCACGCGCAGACGGTTGCCCGGCGGCTCGTTCATCTGACCGTAGACCAGCGATACCTTGTCGATAACGTTGGATTCGGTCATCTCATGATAGAAGTCGTTACCCTCACGGGTACGCTCCCCGACACCGGCAAACACCGAGTAACCGCTGTGCTCGGTGGCGATGTTGCGGATCAGCTCCATCATGTTGACGGTCTTACCCACCCCGGCGCCGCCGAACAGGCCGACCTTGCCGCCCTTGGCGAATGGGCAGACCAGGTCGATGACCTTGATGCCGGTCTCTAGCAGCTCGTTGGAGGCTGCCTGCTCGGAGTAGGTCGGGGCCTTGCGGTGGATCGGCATGCGCTCCTGCTCGCCGATGTCGCCAGCCTCATCGATCGGCTCGCCGAGCACGTTCATGATTCGGCCCAGCGTCTCCTTGCCGACCGGCACGGAGATCGGCGCACCGGTACCGGTGATCTCGATACCGCGCTTGAGCCCTTCGGTGGTACCCATGGCGATGGTCCGCACCACCCCGTCGCCCAGCTGTTGCTGGACTTCGAGCACGGTGTCGGCATTGGCGACCTTAAGCGCTTCGTAGACCTTGGGAACGTTGTCCCGCGGAAACTCAACGTCAATCACCGCGCCGATGATTTGTACGATACGTCCGCTCATCTTGGTTCCTCTCAAATACCTGCAAATGAAACCTGGTGGCGGGGAAGCTCAAGAGCCTGACGGCTCGTTCCTCCCCACGATGCTTATACGGCGGCAGCGCCACCGACGATCTCGGAAATTTCCTGGGTAATGGCCGCCTGACGGGCCTTGTTGTACACCAGTTGCAGATCGTCGATCAGATTGCCGGCGTTATCGGTGGCGCTCTTCATCGCGATCATCCGCGCGGCCTGTTCACAGGCGGTGTTCTCTACCACCGACTGATAGACCTGCGATTCGATGTATCGCTCGAGCAGCCGGTCCAGCAGCATCGTGGCATCCGGCTCATACAGGTAGTCCCAGTTACCGGGACCAGACTGTTCTTCGTGGTGAGTGTCCGACTCCGCACCGATATCTGCGGAGAGAGGCAATAACTGCCTGACGACCGGCCTTTGTGTCATGGTGTTGACGAACTCGTTGTACACCACGAAAAGTCGATCCAGACGCCCTTCGTCGTATGCCTCCAGCATCACCTTGACGCTACCGATCAGATCCTGAACCCGAGGCTTCTCGCCCAGCCCACTCTTCGCCGCGACCAGGTTTCCGCCATAGTTGCGGAAGAAGGTCGCCGCCTTGGAGCCCAGGGCACAGAACTCGAGCTCGGCGCCCTGATCGCGCCAGCTCTTGGCGTCGCGGAGAACGGCCTTGAACAGATTGACGTTCAGTCCGCCCGCCAAGCCTCGGTCACTGGAAACGACGATATAACCGACCCGCTTGGCCTCACGCTCGACCATGTAATGATGCTGGTTCTCCACATCGATATCCGCTTCGGCGATATGGGCCACAACATTACGGATCAGCCGGGCGTAGGGCTGGCTGGCCTTCATCAGATCTTGCGCTTTACGCATCTTCGACGCAGCGACCATTTCCATGGCGCTGGTGATCTTCTGCGTATTTTTGATGCTCCCGATCTGGGTGCGTATCTCTTTTGCAGCTGCCATCGCGATCTACCCCTTGTCCGTGGCTCTCAGAGTCATCCAAGGCCCGGCGAGAATATCTGCCACTCGCCGGGCCCTGGCGTTACCAGCTCTGAGTCGCCTTGAACGTCTCGAGACCCGACTTCAAGCCCTGCTGGATCTCGTCGTTGTAGTCGCCGGTCTGGTTGATCCTGTCGAGCAGCTCGCCATGCTCCGACTTCATGTAGTCGTGCAGGGCACGCTCGAAGTCCAGCACCTTGCTCACGTCGACATCATCCAGATGGCCTTCGTTGGCGGCGTACAGCGACAGTGCCATTTCGGCCACGGAGAGCGGCGAGTACTGATTCTGCTTCATCAGCTCGGTGACGCGCTGACCATGCTCGAGCTGCTTGCGGGTCGCTTCATCGAGATCGGAAGCGAACTGCGAGAACGCCGCCAGCTCGCGATACTGCGCCAGTGCCAGACGTACGCTACCGCCAAGCTTCTTGATGATCTTGGTCTGAGCGGAACCACCAACACGCGAGACCGACAGACCGGCGTTGATCGCCGGGCGGATACCCGAGTTGAACAGGCCCGTCTCGAGGAAGATCTGACCGTCGGTGATCGAGATCACGTTGGTAGGAACGAACGCCGAGACGTCGCCGCCCTGGGTCTCGATGATCGGCAGCGCAGTGAGCGAGCCTGTCTTGCCCTTCACTTCACCGTTGGTGAACTTCTCCACGTAATCGGCATTGACGCGCGCGGCACGCTCGAGCAGACGCGAGTGGAGATAGAAGACGTCACCGGGATAGGCTTCACGGCCCGGCGGACGACGCAGCAGCAGCGATACCTGACGATAGGCAACGGCCTGCTTGGAGAGGTCATCATAGACGATCAGCGCGTCTTCGCCACGGTCACGGAAGTACTCACCCATGGTGCAGCCGGCATAGGGGGCCAGGAACTGCATTGGAGCGGGATCGGCGGCACCCGCGGCAACCACGATGGTGTGACCCATCGCACCGTGCTCCTCGAGCTTGCGCACGATACCGGCAATGGTCGACTGCTTCTGGCCGATCGCCACGTAGATGCAGGTGACGCCCTTGCCCTTCTGGTTGATGATCGCATCGATGGCGATCGCCGACTTACCGATCTGACGGTCACCGATGATCAGTTCACGCTGGCCGCGGCCGATCGGCACCATGGCATCGATCGATTTCAGGCCGGTCTGGATCGGCTCATCGACCGACTGGCGGGTGATGACGCCCGGCGCGACCTTCTCCACCGCGTCGGTCAGGGTAGTGTTGATCTCGCCCTTGCCATCGATGGGAATGCCCAGCGGATCGACCACGCGACCGATCAGCTCGGGACCTACCGGTACTTCGAGCACGCGACCGGTGCACAGTGCGGTCATGCCCTCTTCGAGCTTGAGATAGTCGCCAAGTACCACGACACCGACGCTGTCGCGCTCGAGGTTGAGCACCATGCCGTAGATGCCACCGGGGAACTCGACCATCTCGCCGAACATCGCGTCGGCCAGACCGTGGATACGTACGATACCGTCGGATACGCTGACGATGGTGCCCTGATTGCGGGCTTCGGATGCGACGTCAAGCTTCTCGATACGCTGCTTGATGATGTCGCTGATCTCGGAAGGATTCAGTTGCTGCATGCCATGTCCCTCAGACTCAGGCGGAGAGTGACTCACGCAGACGGTTCAATCGACCGCGCACCGATCCGTCGATGACGGTATCGCCGGCACGCAGGATCACGCCGCCCAGGAGAGTGGAATCCACTTGAGTGGTAATGGAGATTTCGCGATTCAGACGCTTCTTGAGCGCACTGGCGAGCTTGTTCTGCTGCTTGTCTTCCAACGCGTAGGCTGAGATGACGGTCACGTCGATGCGCTGCTCATGTTCGGCACGCAGTGCATCGAACTGGAGCGCGATAGCCTCCAGCGCCGCCAATCGACCTTTCTCTGCCACGGCATCCAGAAAGCGCCGGGCTGCGTCATCGACTTCAACCTCGGCTATTTCCAGCAGCAGTGCCACCTTCTGCTGATTGGCAAGCTTCGGGCTTGAAAACAGCGCCTGCATCTCGTCATTGGCAGCGACCTGGCCGAGCTTGGCAAGCCACTCGGACCAGGTCGTCAGCGCCTGATGATCACGCGCGTACTCGAACACCGCCTTGGCGTAGGGCCGGGCGACAGTAGACGTTTCCGCCATGGATCACCTCCTCACAGTTCGGCAGCGAGCTTATCAAGCATCTCGCGGTGCGCCTTCTCGTCGATGGAGGCCTCGAGAACACGCTCTGCCCCGACCAAGGCAAGCGTTGCCACCTGGGCGCGTAGCTCGTCCTTGGCACGATTGAGCTCCTGCTCGATCTCGACACGCGCACCAGCGGCGATACGCTCGCCTTCGACACGTGCCTGCTCGCGCGCTTCTTCAATCATTTGAGAGGAGCGCTTGTGTGCCTGTTCAAGGATCTGAGTGGCCTGCTCCTTGCTATCACGAAGCGTTTGAGCAGCCTGCTCCTGAGCCAGTTCAAGGTCGCGCGATGCACGGCTAGCGGCATCCAGGCCATCGGCGATCTTCTTCTGACGCTCGTGGAGCGCCTGGCTGATCGGCGGCCACACGTATTTTATGCAAAACCAGACAAAGATCGCGAAGGCGATCGTCTGCCCGATAAGCGTCATGTTGATATTCACAGGTATGTACCTCTGACGGTTTCGTGGCGACCGGAAACAAGCAAGCCGAGCGACACTGCGCTCGGCGAAAAAGGCTCGTTAACCGGCAACGACGAAGATCAGGTACATCGCGATACCTACACCGATCATCGGAATAGCATCAAGCAGACCCGCCATGATGAAGGTGCGTGTCTGCAGTTGGTCGCCGAGTTCCGGTTGACGAGCAGAGGTCTCGAGCAGCTTGCCGCCGAGAATTGCAAAGCCAAAGCCGGTAGTCAGGGCGGCAACACTGATGATGATAGCTGCAGCAAGGTAAACGATTTCCATGGTAGTGCTCCTAGGTTCAAGGTTAGGTCAGGTTTGAAATTACAGCGTTTGCAATCGTTGCTCGGTTCAATGGTGTTCGTGTGCGGCGCTCAGATAGACGAGTGACAGCGTCGTAAAGATGAAGGCCTGCAGGGTCACGATAAGGATATGGAAGATCGCCCATGGCACATCCAGCATCCAGATTGCCCAGAAGGGCAGCAGAGCGATGAGGATGAAGATCACCTCACCGGCGAACATGCTGCCGAACAATCGCATGCCCAGGCTGATCGGCTTGACCAGCAGACCGACGACCTCCAGCACCAGATTGAAGGGGATCAGCAACCAGTGATTGAACGGCGTGAGCGAGAGCTCGCGGGCAAAACCGCCAGCGCCCTTGACTCGAATGCTGTAGTAGACGATCAGCAGGAACACGCCCAGCGCCATGCCCAGCGTGGCATTGACGTCGGTGGTCGGTACGATCTTCATGTATTCGAGACCAAGACGGCCAAACAGCTCGGGGAAGTAGTCCACCGGCAGCAGCTTGAGGCTGTTCATCAGCAGTATCCACACGAACAGTGTCAGCGCCAGCGGGGCGATATGCGCATTCTTGCCGTGGAAGGTGGAGCGTGTCAGATCCTCGATGAACTCGACGACCATCTCTACGGCGTTCTGGAGACCACCGGGTACGCCTGTGGTTGCCGCCTTGCCAGCCTTGCGGAACAGCGCGATGAACAGCACCCCCATGGCGATCGACCAGCCCATGGTATCCAGGTGGATTGCCCAGAAGCCCATCTCGGCGGCTTCCTGGCCGGTGCTGGCCAGTGACCAGCCATTGACTGGGTGATTGCCGAAGGTCAAGTTCTGGAGGTGGTGCTGTATGTAATAGATCGCCGATATTTCGTTATCTGCTGCCATACGCTGCTTACCTCAGTTCAGGGGGTCGGCCTGTCTCGCAACAGCCAGGGCGTAAGCCAGTGCGAGAGCTGAGCCGCCACATATGCGACAAAGAAAAAAATTGGGTTTGAGGGAGGCACTGAGATAAAAACGATCACGAACAGTGCCACCGTCAAACCAAACTTGCCTGTTGCTGCCACATAGAAATTCATTACATCGAGCCGCATCCGTCGGCTATCCCGAGTACGCAAGCCGCGCCAGACAAAAAAAAGTGTCGGTAACAGGCAAACCAAGCCACCCAGCACCGCACTCAGGGCAGCCTCGCTACCCTCCACTGCTGCCGCCACGCCACTCACTGCGAGTGTGACCAGCAGTTGTGTCTGCAACAGACGTCTGAATTCGGGACGACGGCGTAAGGCCGCAGCGTCGTTGTGCATGCGCTAGCTCCGTACCCGGTTCCATACACGCACTTGGCGCCTGGTGTTGCTGCTACTGGCCAGCGTTTGACCAAAGTCTATCGATAAAACAATCATCAAACGCTCAAACGAACAACGGCGGATTATAGGGAAGCCCCCCCTGTCCTTCAACCGACGTTGCACCGTTTTTGCGCTATTGTGTGCCGACTTGAGCCGCAGAATGCAGAAAAAGACGGAAAAACACGTTAGTTTGCTAAACAATAGATGACCGTCACTAACGTATGTGGGCGAGAATTCCATCCAGCTCGTCGAGGCTGGTATAGCGAATGGTGAGACGCCCCTTGCCCCCTCGACCATGCTGGATCTTGACCGGTGCGCCCAGCAATTCGCCGAGTTGTGTCTCCAGTCGAGCCACATCGGCAGTCGGCGTTTCACGGCCTGGCTTGGTGGGTTGACCATTGATCAGCCGTTTGACCAGCGCTTCGGTGTCGCGAACCGTGAGGTCCTTGTTGACCACTTCATGGGCGGCCTTGCGCTGCTTGGCGCTCGAGAGCGGCAACAGGGCCCGGGCATGCCCCATGTCCAGGTCGCCGCGCTCAAGCAACGTCTGGACCTCTGGGTCGAGGCTGAGCAACCTCAACAGGTTGGTTACCTGGGCCCGCGAGCGGCCCACCGCATCGGCCACCTGCTGCTGGGTAAGATCGAACTCGTCGAGCAGGCGCTTGAGCGCCATCGCCTCCTCGACCGGATTGAGATTCTCGCGCTGGATGTTCTCGATCAGCGCCAGCGCCAGCGCCACCTGGTCGCTGACTTCGCGAATCACGGCGGGAATAACATCGAGCTCGGCGAGCTGTGCGGCTCGCCAGCGACGCTCGCCGGCGATGATCTCGTAACGGTTCCCGTCTATTGGTCTAACGACGATCGGCTGCATCACCCCCTGGGCGCGAATCGAGTCGGCGAGTTCCTCCAGTGCTTCGGGTTGAATGTCCCGGCGTGGCTGGTATTTGCCGCGCGTCAACTGCCCCAGCGGCAAGCGCTCGAGGCGTTCCACCGGCTCGTCGGACGACGACGCGGCGGATGGCCCGGAGAGCTCAGCGCTCTGCTGATGTTCGGTGTCGTCATGACCTTCACGACGTCTGGCGCCGGCTCCGATCAGAGCATCCAGTCCACGCCCCAGGGCTCGTTTACGCGTCATCGGCTTGTTCCTTTCCTCACAGCGACAGGCGACGAATCAATTCCTTGGCCAGCACCCGATGGGCCTGGCTACCCCGCGAGAAACGTGCGTACTTGGTGACCGGCAGGCCATGACTGGGTGCTTCGGCGACCCGCACGTTACGGGGAATGGTGGTTTTCAGCAAGGTGTCGCTGAAGTAGTCGCGCAACTGCTTGCTGACGTCGCGGGTCAGGCTGTTGCGGCTGTCGAACATGGTACGCACGATACCGAAGATCGAGAGATTGGGATTCACGCTGTCCTTGATCTGATCGACGGTGTCGAGTAGTGCCGACAACCCCTCCAGGGCGTAGAACTCGCACTGCAGCGGAATCAGCACGCCATCCGCAGCGGTCAGGGCATTGACAGTGAGCATGTTGAGCGAGGGAGGGCAGTCGATCAGCACCACATCGTACTCGCCGGACACCTGGCGAATCGCCTCCAGCAGGCAGCGCTCGCGTCCCTCCTCGCGGTCGAGCAGATCGACCTCCGCCGCGGTGAGATCGCCATTGCCGGGCAACAGTGCATAGCCGGCCTCGGGGCAGTCGAGAATCGTCTCGGTGGCGCTCTTGTCGCCCAGCAGCACATCGAGCACGCTGCCATCGAGGGTGTGCTTGTCGATGCCGCTGCCCATGGTGGCATGACCCTGGGGGTCGAGGTCGATCAGCAGTACACGCCGGTCCAACGCCGCGAGGCTAGCCGCGAGGTTGACGGCGGTGGTGGTCTTGCCGACGCCACCCTTCTGGTTGGTCAAGGCGATGATCTTGGTCACGTGCGACTTCCTTACCTACGCGGCAAACGCGCGGATGGCCTATTGGGAATCTAAGCGCTGCAGGATCAGCAGCTGACGCTGTCCGGGCTCGAAGGGCACCGTCAGCACACGACGCTCGACGACCCCTATCGTGTCGGGCAAGCCAATCAGTTCATCGTCGACGGCAGGCCCCTTCATCGCCAGCCACTGACCCTCAACGGCAAGCAGGTGATCAGTGAGGGTGACGAAATCCACCAGGCTGGCAAAGGCGCGGGAGATGATCTGATCGAAGCGTTCGGCCTCGAAGGTTTCGACCCGCGCCTGCACCGGCGTGACATTCTCCAATGCCAGCTCCATCACCGCCTGGCGCTGAAAGCGTACCTTCTTGCCATTGCTGTCGAGCAGCGTTACTGCCAGCTGGGGATTGAGAATCGCCAATACCAGTCCCGGCAATCCCGGTCCGGCACCCGCGTCAAGCAACCTGGGGCCCGTTACCGCTGACAACACGGCCGCGCTGTCGAGCAGATGCTTGACCACCATCTCATCGAGCGTGCGTACCGCGGTGAGGTTATAGGCGGCATTCCACTTGTGCAACAGCGCCAATAGTGCCAACAGCCGTTCACGCTGGCGTTCGTCGGGTCTGATGTCGAGTTCGGCAAGACCATCGTCAAGGCGGGCAACGACACTCGTTTCCAGCACCTGCGTCATGCGTTGATCATCCGATTCTCCTTGAGCAGCCGCCGTTTCTTGAGGTGAATCAGCAGGATCGAGACCGCCGCCGGCGTTACCCCGGAGATCCGGCCCGCCTGGGCCAGAGTGGCGGGACGCGCCGCGGCCAGCTTCTGACGAATCTCATGCGACAGCCCCTCGACTTGGGTGTAGTCGAGCTCCTCGGGCAACGGCGTGGCCTCGTGGCGCTTGAGCTTGTCGATCTCATCCTGCTGGCGGTCGATGTAGCCTTGGTACTTGGCCTGGATCTGGACCTGTTCGGCTATGGCGTCATCGCCCACCGCCTCGCCCACCAGTCCGGCGATATCGTGATAGCCAAGCTCGGGTCGGCGCAACAGATCCATCAGGCTGTACTCGTGGCTCAGTGCCTTGCCGGTATGCCGCTCGACATGCGCCGCCTGAGGCGTGTCGGGCTGTATCCAGCTGGTCTTGAACCTGGCGCTTTCACGCTCGATCGCCTCGCGCTTGATGGCGAAGGCCTCCCAGCGGACATCATCGATCAAGCCAAGGCCGCGTCCAATCTCAGTCAGGCGCAGGTCGGCATTGTCCTCGCGCAGCAGCAGCCGGTACTCGGCGCGGGAAGTGAACATGCGGTAGGGCTCCTGGGTGCCCATGCTGATCAGGTCGTCGACCAACACGCCGAGGTAGGCTTCATCGCGCCTGGGCGACCACGCCTCGAGCCCCTGAGCATGCCGTGCGGCATTGAGACCTGCCAGCAGCCCTTGGGCACCCGCCTCCTCGTAGCCGGTAGTACCGTTGATCTGCCCGGCGAAGAACAGGTTGTGGATAAATTTGGTTTCCAACGAGTGTCTGAGATCGCGAGGATCGAAGAAATCATACTCGATGGCGTAGCCAGGGCGCGTGATATGGGCGTTCTCGAGTCCCTTGATCGAGCGTACCACCTGCAGCTGCACATCGAAGGGCAGCGAGGTGGAGATGCCGTTGGGATAGAGCTCATGAGTGTCGAGTCCTTCGGGCTCGATGAACACCTGGTGACTCGGCTTGTCGGCAAACCGGTGCACCTTGTCCTCGATGGAGGGGCAGTAGCGCGGCCCGACGCCTTCGATCACGCCTGAATACATCGGCGATCGGTCGAGGTTGGCGAAGATGATTTCGTGTGTCCGTTCGTTGGTATGCGCGATATGGCAACTCACCTGACGCGGATGCATGCCTCGGTTACCCAGATAGGACATCACCGGGGTGGGAGTATCGCCCGGCTGCTCCTCGAACTGCGTGAAGTCGACGCTCTTGGCGTCGATACGCGGCGGCGTTCCGGTCTTCAGACGTGCCACGTTGAACGGCAGGGCGCGCAGCCGCTCGGCCAAGGCATTGGAGGGTGGGTCGCCGGCACGGCCACCACGGCTCTGATCGAGCCCGATATGGATCACGCCGCCGAGGAAGGTACCGGTACACAGCACCACGCTTTGAGCATGGAAGCGGATACCGGTTTCCGTCACCACACCACGTACGGTGTCGTCATCCACCATCAGATCGCCTGCCGCCTGCTGAAAGATCGTCAGGTTCGACTGGTTCTCAAGCAGAGTGCGGATGGCTGCCTTGTAGCGAATGCGATCGGCCTGCGCCCGCGTGGCACGCACCGCTGGCCCCTTGCGGGCATTGAGCACCCTGAACTGGATTCCCCCCAAGTCGGTGGCCAGGGCCATGGCGCCTCCCAGTGCATCGATCTCCTTGACCAGATGACTCTTGCCAATACCGCCGATGGCGGGATTGCAGGACATCTGGCCGAGGGTCTCGATGTTGTGGGTGAGCAGCAGGGTCTGACAGCCCATGCGAGCGGAGGCCAGAGCGGCTTCGGTTCCCGCATGGCCACCGCCGATGACGATCACGTCAAAGCGGTCGGGGTAATCCACGTTGCACCTCGAATGGCGCGTAGCTGCGCCGTTGTTAAGACAGGAATGAATTCAGCGGCCCAGTATAAACCTCCTGTGGGTAACCGTCAGGGGTTTTCCACACCTGACGAGTCTCGCGTCGGTTCACTGGGCATTTAAAATAATAATAAGAAGAATAAAGAAAGAAGTTCTGTTGTGGTTGTAACTAATGGTGTAGACATTTTCTGTGAATAAGATAAAAAAAATATTTCTTATCAGCTATTTAAAATGTTGATGGATGAGAGGAGAAGAGACGTATGAGCTGCGTACAGCATGCTGTGAGGCTGTGGATGAAAAGCGTGCTTATGCACAACGCCATTATTGCACCGGTTATCCACCGCCGGCTACCTCTCTTGTTACCGCAGTCGCCCACACCCACCTTGCCAAGCTTGCATCCCCCATGAGAGGTGAGCTGGCGAGAGATTTTGGCATGCGGTGAAAAAAAGTTGTCCACACGATGAAAAACAAAAAAAAGCCTGTCGCAGAGCGACAGGCTGAGAAAAGAGCATCGAATGTTGCGATTACACCATGAAGGAGGAGCCACATCCGCAGGTGGTGGTGGCGTTCGGATTCTGAATGACGAAGCGAGCCCCGGCGAGGCCCTGCTCGAAATCCACCGTGGAACCGACCAAGTACTGGTAGGAGAGTGGGTCGATCAGCATTGCGACATCGCCATAGTCGATGATGGTGTCGTCCTCGCCGACGCTGTCGGCGAAATCGAAACCATATTGGAAGCCGGAGCAGCCACCACCGGTCACGTAGACCCGCAGCTTGAGATCGACATTGCCCTCTTCCTCGATCAAGGCGCGCAGGCGCGCCTGCGCCTTGTCACTGAGAAACATGGGTCTGGGTATAAAGGATTCGGCACCGCTCATGGGTGACCTCCCCTGAGCTTGGGAAATGTTCATCGGCCTGATTATCCACAATCCCCAGCAAAAGGGTCAACTTCTACTGGAGAGGAGAAGGCATTGTTACTTCAGGGTAGCAGTGCCGGTGCCTTCAATCCGTCCATCTCGTCGAAGCCGAACATCAGGTTGAGGTTCTGAATCGCTTGTCCGGAAGCACCCTTGACCAGATTGTCGATCACCGACAGCACCACGACGGTATCGCCTTTTCCGGGGCGGTGAACGGCAAGCCGGCATAGGTTGGCTCCCTTGACGCTGCGTGTCTCGGGATGACTACCGGTGGGCATGACATCCACGGCGGGCTCGTTTGCGAAGCGCTGTTCGAATAGCGTCTGAAGATCGCCTGGGTCTTGAGTCAGACGTCCATAGAGAGTGGCATGAATGCCGCGGATCATGGGGGTGAGATGCGGAACGAAGGTCAATCCCACCGGTTGCCCGGCGGCAAGCGCCAGCCCCTGGCTGATCTCCGGCAGGTGGCGGTGGCCACTGGCACCATAAGCCTTCATCGATTCGCTGGCCTCGGCGAGCAGGGAGGGCACCTTGGCACCACGGCCGGCGCCGGTCACCCCGGATTTGCAGTCGGCGATGACATGCTCGATATCGATCAGGCCGGCCTCGAGCAACGGCAGCAGCCCGAGCTGGACGGCGGTAGGGTAGCAGCCGGGCACGGCAATCAGGCGCGCCTCGCGGATGCGTTCGCGATTGACCTCGGGCAACCCATAGACGGCATCCTTCAATAGCTCCGGTGCGCCATGCGGCTGGCCATACCAGTGTGACCACGCGTCGGCATCGGTCAGCCGGAAATCCGCCGAGAGATCGATGACGCGTGTGCCGCGGTCGAGCAGCTCTCCGGCCCGGGCATGGGCGACGCCGTGAGGCGTGGCGAAGAACACCGCATCGCAAGCGGCCAGGCGCGCGGTGTCGGGCTCGCTGAAGAGAAGCGTGTCGTAGTGACCCCGCAGGTTGGGATAGAGCTCGGCCACGCAGAGACCCGCTTCGGAGCGGGAGGTGATCACATCGACCTCGACCTGAGTATGGCTTGCCAGCAGACGCAGCAGTTCAACCCCGGTATAGCCGGTGCCACCGACGATTCCGACCTTGATCACATTACACTCCTTCTGATTCTGAGACTTGCACCGATGACCGGTTGAGACGTGGTTCGTACGAATATGATACACCTTAAATGACGGTGAGATTTCGCCACCCATTGGTCGGTCCACCGCATGCTTCTGGTAATGTCGACTCCGCGAAGGATCTTTCGTGCCACGATTTCGCTTGTCCCTCCTGAGCCTCGAGCGCTTCCGGCGCCAGTTGGCCAATGTCGATGCACTGCCGCAGCTATGTTTGCTGGGGTTGGTCTCGGGACTACTGACCGGTGCGCTGATGGTGGGGTTTCGCCTGCTGCTCGATCTGGGGGGACTGGCGTTCATGCCGAGTGGCGATCACGAAGCGTTTCAGGACCTGCCGCGCTGGGCTAGAGCGAGCCTGCCGCTATTGGCCGTATTGCTGATCGGGGCGTGGCTCGGGCGGCAGCCTCCGGCGGCACGCAAGCTTGGAGTGGGGCATGTGATCGAGCGACTTACCTATCATCAAGGCCGTTTTCCGCTGCGTAACTGGATCAATCAGTGGTGGGCCGGAGTGGTGTCGGTACTGGGCGGCCTATCGGCGGGCCGAGAGGGGCCGGCGATCCATCTCGGCGCGGCCGCCGCGAGTGGACTGGGTCAGACGCTCAGGCTGCCGCACAACAGCTTGCGCGTACTGGTCGCCTGCGGCACGGCAGCGGGCATTTCAGCCTCGTTCAATACTCCCATTGCCGGGGTGATCTTTGCCATGGAAGTGGTGATGATGGAGTACACCATTGCCGGTTTCATGCCGGTGATCCTGGCCTCGACCATGGGCGCGGTGGTAGCACAGCTGGTGTATGGCTCGGAGCCGGCGTTCCAGATCCCGAGCGTAACGCTGGATTCGCTGTTCAACCTGCCGTGGATCGTGGCCTCGGCGCTGATCATCGGCATGCTAGCCGGTATCTTCATTCACCTGGCGAGAAGTGGCGCATGGCTGGCGGCATGGCCGCTGTGGGCGAGGTTCGCCGCGGTGGGGCTGGCCACTGGCGGCGTGGCATGGTGGTATCCCGAGGTGCAGGGGATCGGCTACGACAGCCTGTCGGCAACGTTGACCGGTGAACTGGCATTGGACGTGCTAGTCGCGCTGGTGGTGGGCAAGCTGTTGTTGACGGGAATGACCGTGGCCTGTGGGGTGCCGATCGGCATCATCGGTCCGGTACTGGTGGTGGGCGCCGCTGCGGGCGCCCTGGTCGGTATGCTGGGAGGCTGGCTGTGGCCCTGGGCAGCAGCGGAACCGGCGCTCTATGCCATGCTGGGAATGGCGGCGATGATGGCGGCCGTGCTTCAGGCGCCCCTGGCGGCATTGATGGCGCTACTCGAACTGACCCACAATCCCAACATCATCCTGCCGGGCATGCTATCGGTGGTGATCTCCGTGCTGACCGCGCGGCAACTCTATCGCTGCGATGGCTTCTTCATCTCCCTGACCCACCAAGGCATGCACCCCTTGCAACAACCCTTGATGCAGGCGCTGTCGAGGATTTCGGTACCGGCGGTGATGGAACGACAGGTGGTGTCTACCCTGCGTATGATCAGCCGCGAACAGGCCAAGAGGCTGCTCGATAGCAAGCCGGTGTGGATCCTGCTGATACGCTCGAGCGAAGACAAGCCGACGCTGGCGCTCAAGGCCGCCGATCTGGCGCGTTTCCTTATAGAGCAGCAAGAACATGATGAGGCGAGGCCAGCCGAGCAGGAGAGCGAGCCGATCGACTTGCTGGAAGTGCCCGGACAACGGCTCGAGATGGCACCGATTCATGTGCAGGCCACGCTGAGTGAGGCCTTCGACCTGCTCAATGAACGGGGGCTGGATGCGCTCTATGTAGAGCAGGCATCGCAGCCGCTGGCGAAGCGAATTTCCGGTATCATCACCCGTGACTCGATCGAAACCTACTACCGTTATCGGCGCTAGGGTCCCCTGACGACCTGCCGTGCACCATTACCGTTGAGGAGACCGTATGTATTTATGGATCAAGGCGTTTCACGTAATCGCCATCGTGACGTGGTTCGCTGCGCTGTTCTACCTGCCGCGCCTGTTCGTCTACCACGCCATGGCGCGTGACAAGAACGATACCCAGGCCATCGACTATTTCGTGACGATGGAGCGCAAGCTCTATCGCGGCATCATGTTGCCTTCGATGATCGCGGCGCTGGCGTTGGGTATCTGGCTGCTGTCGATGGTACCGACCTTCATGGGTCAGGGCTGGATGCACGTCAAGCTGACACTGGTGGTACTGCTGGTGGGCTACCACCATGTCTGCCTGGCCTACATGAAGAAACTGGCCGCGGGCACCTGCCACAAGTCCCACGTCTTCTTTCGCTGGTTCAATGAAGCACCGGTCGTGATTCTGATCGCCATCGTCATTCTGGCCATGGTCAAGCCATTCTGATGCCCCAACGCTTGCTGATGAACGTGGAACGCCCGGTCGTCCTGGTGATGGCCGGACACGATCCTACCGGCGGAGCCGGGCTGATCGCCGATGCCGAGGCGGTAGCCGCCTGCGGCGGCTGGGCCTTGACCCTGCCCACCGCACTGACGGTTCAGAGCAGCCACGATGTCTGCCAGGTGCTGCCCTGTCAGCCCGATGAGATGCGGGCCATGGCCGCGGCCCTTGACGAGTTCAAGGTTGCGGCGATCAAGGTCGGGCTGGTCGCAAGCCTCGAGAGTCTGGATGCGGTGGTGGATATCGTGCGCCGCTATCCTGGCGTACCGCTGGTGGTGGACCCGGTACTCAAGGCGGGGGGTGGGCGCGAGCTGGTCACCGCCGAGCTGCGCGACGCCTTTTGCGAGCGACTGCTTCCGTTGGTCGACATCCTAACCCCCAACCGCCAGGAGCTGGCGCGCCTGGCCGGCGAAGGGGTCGACAACGATACCGACCGCGCCGTCTCGCTGCTCTCGCTTGGCTGCCAGGCGGTGCTGGTGACCGGCACCGATCACCCGCTTCCCTCGACACCGGCTGACCAGGTGCAGCACACCCTGCATACTCCGGATACCGGCAGGCAGTGGCACTGGCCACGAATCGAAGGCAATTTTCATGGTTCCGGCTGCACCCTGGCCTCGGCACTGGCGACGCGCCTGGCTTGGGGCGAGCGCTTGACCCATGCTTGCGAACAGGCTCAGGAGTTCACCTGGCAGGCGCTCAAGCATGGCTGGCGTGTCGGCGAGGGGCCGCAAAGCCAAGCCTTGCCACGTCGACTGTGGCGCCATCCCGAATGGCAAAGTGAAGGTGGCAAGGTGTGACGAGAAGGCAAGAGATCAAACCCCGAGCGATATGCCAACAATGCGGGAGAGCAGCGGCCATGCGGCCTTTCACCGCTTATGCACAGGCTCTCCCCAGTGACTTATCCGCATTGTCCAGAGACTTATCCACAATTTTCTTCGATCGACTGCAAGAGGCTTCCATGACTACGTCCGCACAGCTCTTTGAACAGGCATGTCGCCACATTCCCGGCGGGGTCAACTCACCAGTGAGAGCCTTCAAGGGACTCAAGCAGCCGCCGGTCTTCATCGAGCGTGCCCAGGGCGCCTATCTGTTCGACGTTGAAGGCAAGCGCTATGTCGATTACGTGGGCTCCTGGGGCCCGATGATTACCGGTCATGCCGATCCCGAGGTACTGGGGGCGGTGCGCGAGCGTCTCGACAACGGGCTGTCGTTCGGTACGCCAACGGCGATCGAGACCACCATGGCCGATCTGATTTGCGAGATCATGCCCTCCATCGAGATGGTGCGCATGGTCAATTCGGGCACCGAGGCGACCATGTCGGCGATCCGCCTGGCACGGGGTTTCACCGGTCGGGACAAGATCGTCAAGTTCGAGGGTAACTACCATGGCCACTCCGATTCGCTGCTGGTCAAGGCGGGCTCCGGTGCGCTGACCCATGGTGAGCCCAGCTCCCCCGGCGTGCCGGCGTCACTGGCCGAGCATACCGTGACGCTCTCCTACAACGATCTCGATGCCGTCGAGGAGTGTTTCGCGCGAATCGGCAATGAGATCGCCTGCATCATCGTCGAGCCGGTGGCCGGCAACATGAACTGCATCCCGCCGCTACCCGGCTTCCTTCAAGGGCTGCGCCAAGTATGTGACGCCCATGGCAGCGTGCTGATCTTCGATGAGGTGATGACGGGGTTTCGCGTGGCGCTGGGTGGCGCCCAGGCGCACTTCGGTATCACTCCCGATCTGACCTGTCTTGGCAAGATCGTCGGTGGTGGAATGCCGGTGGGAGCCTTCGGTGGCAAGCGCGAGATCATGTCGCACATCTCGCCGCTGGGGCCCGTCTATCAGGCGGGTACGCTCTCCGGCAATCCGCTGGCGATGGCGGCGGGAATCGCCTTGCTGAGCAAGCTGCGCGAGCCGGAATTTCATGAGGCATTGTCGGGGCGTGTCGAGCGGCTCTGCTCAGGACTCGAGGAGCGAGCCAAAGCGGCGGGAGTGGAGTTGATTACCCAGCGCGCGGGGGGGATGTTCGGGGTTTTCTTTACCGCTCAACGCCGTGTGGATAACTTTGCCCAGGCGACAGCCTGCCGGCTTGAGGCTTTCCAGCGTTTCTTCACCTTGATGCTGGAGTATGGGGTGTACCTGGCGCCCTCCGCTTACGAAGCCGGTTTCATGTCCAGCGCCCATACTCTGGAGGACATTCAGTTCACGCTGGATGGCGCCGAAAAAGCTTTTGCTGCGATGTACCGCTAGGCCAAAGAGGTGATATCCGCCATGATGGCGGCGTCCTGTTCGGCTGAGCATGACGCTGCCGCCACGCCTACTCAAAGCGCCTTGGAGCGCGGCTTGTGAGGCGGCATGGGAAGACCCAGGTTGTCTCTTGCCCAGTTCATCGCCTGGATGCGGTTATGCACGTTGATCTTGCGGAAGATGTTGTAAAGGTGCGACTTGACGGTGTGTTCGCTGACGAAAAGCTTGTCGGCGATCTCGGTATTGGATGCGCCGGACCCCAGCAGGCCGATGATCTCGATTTCGCGCTGGGTCAGACCGCATACCGGACGGAAGGCATTCAGCTGCTGGCGCCGGTAGAAGTCGATCATGCGTGTCATCAATGAACGCGACATCCACAAGTCGCCATCCAGCAGGGTCGTGATGCCCTTGCAAATCAGCTCGAGTGAGTCGCTCCGGTAGAAGACACCCTGAAGGTGCAAGGAGGCGAGCACTTCGGTGGCGTGATCCTCATCGCGAAGGTTGAATGCCGCCAGTGAGATCTGGTCGCACTCGGCTGCCTTGTAGTGCCACTGCTGGGTAATGTCATCGCTGACGTGATCGGCATCCATCAACACCAACATATGCTGACATTCGATATCGTCAATGACGGCGTCCGGCGCCAGGATGGTCACCGGGCAGGCCAGCTTCCCATGGATGTAATCGACGAACAGCTGCGATTGTGGGTTGCTGTCAGTCACTAGAAGGACTTTTTCGTTCCCTTGGCTCATGACACTCATTCTCCTTTATGTGCCCATACCCGCGGTATGACGGCTCCCCTGCGAAAGTAACCACAAGGTTAAACTAAAATGCTATAATGTAAAGTTAAGTAATGACAATTTAGTCAATGCTTACGCACGCATTCACCCCTGATTATTGATTTTTTCCTAATTAAATCAGTATATAATAGAATATTTTCGTACAATTATCACAATCGGACCTGCAATAACATGGTAAAAATCATGTTACCAAGTCGGGCTCTTCTAATCTTCTAATCTTTGTTGAATTGCATTTTTCATTCTTTGGTTTGAATTGGCATTAGCTTTCCCATCTCTTTGGCGCTGCCGAAAGTGCGCGTAGAATTACCTGCCCCCTGTTTGCTGGAGTGCTCCATGTCCCCTACTCAGTTGCTGGTACTGGCCAGTGGTAATGCTGGAAAATTGCGAGAATTCAAGCAATTGCTTTCTCCACTGGGTTTCGATGTCAGTGCCCAGTCGGATCACGGCGTGTTGGAAGTCGAAGAAACCGGTCTGACCTTCGTCGAGAATGCGCTGCTCAAGGCACGCGAGGCGTGTCGAGTCAGCGGCCACCCTTCGCTTGCCGATGACTCAGGTCTCGAAGTGGATGCCCTGAATGGCCAGCCCGGTATTCATTCAGCGCGTTTTGCCGGCGAGCCCAAGAGCGACGAGGCCAACAATCTCAAGCTCCTGAAAGCGCTGGCTGAGGTGCCCGAGGGGGCGCGTAGCGCCCGCTACTGGTGTGTGCTGGTCTACATGCGTCATGAGTATGATCCCGTGCCCGTGATCGTTCAGGCCCACTGGGAGGGTGAGATACTCGCGCATCCCCGGGGCGAAGGAGGATTTGGCTATGACCCGCTGTTCTGGATTCCCGAGCGGAGCATGAGCGTTGCCGAGCTGAGTGCGGAGGAGAAGAACCGCTTGAGTCACCGCGGCCGTGCCATGCGCAGTCTCATCGAACGTCTGCAGGCCGAACGCGAGTGAAGGCCCCCTCGCTGTCGCTTTACGTGCATGTACCCTGGTGCGTGCGCAAGTGCCCCTACTGCGACTTCAACTCGCATGGTGTCGGACGCGGTGCCGAGCTTCCCGAGCAGGAGTATCTCGACGCGTTGCTGGCCGATCTGGATGCCGATCTGCCATTGGTGGAGGGGCAGGGGCATAAGGGGCGTGAGCTGGTCAGCATCTTCATTGGCGGTGGCACGCCCAGTCTGATGTCGGGACGCTTCTATCGCCAGCTATTAAGGGGCATCGCCGAGCGGCTGAAGTTTGCCGAGCGGATCGAGATCACGCTGGAAGCCAACCCCGGTACGCTGGAACAGGGTCGTTTCGGCGAATACCGTGAGGCGGGCATCAACCGCCTGTCGCTTGGGGTGCAGAGCTTTCAGCCGCATCAGCTCGCTGCTCTGGGGCGTATCCATAGCGGTGACGAGGCGCGTATTGCAGTGACCAGTGCCAGGCAAGCGGGCTTCGAGAATCTCAATATCGACCTGATGCATGGCCTGCCAGGGCAGGACGAGGCGTTGGCGCTCGCCGATCTTGAAACCGCGCTGTCGCTGTCGCCGACCCATCTCTCCTGGTATCAGCTCACCCTGGAGCCCAATACGGAGTTCCATACCCACCCCCCGGAGCTTCCCGCCGACGAGACGCTATGGGATATTCAGGATGCCGGGCATGCGCTGCTCGAGGGGGCGGGGTTCAAGCGCTATGAGATTTCAGCCTACGCGCGGAATGGCCAGGCCTCGCGTCACAACCTCAACTACTGGTCCTTCGGCGACTATCTGGGTATCGGTGCCGGAGCGCATGGCAAGCTGAGCCGCCCCCAAGCGGATGGCCCTTGGCATATCGAGAGGCGCTGGAAGACGCGACAGCCGCAAGCCTACCTTCGTCGGCGCCATGATCCACGAGGGTTCACTGCCGGTCACCGTCGTGTCGAGACAGAGGAGTTGCCGTTGGAGTTCGCCATGAATGCCCTACGGCTGGTGGATGGAGTGGCGATTTCGACCTGGCAGGGAACCACCGGCCAAGAACTGAGTCTTCTCAGTCACCGCTTGAAGGAAGCTAGAAAAAAAGGACTTCTTGTGGAAGATGGGAAACGGCTTCAAGCTTCGCCGCGAGGCCTATTATTCTTGAACGAGTTGCTGGCACTAATTGATGAGTGAGCCAGTTCTCTACGTTCCGACTTCGAGGAGTCAAAACGCAATGCTCAAGGCACTTCGTCTGGCTTATCCCCTTGCCGCCGCGCTGCTGTTGGCGGGATGTGCGACTTCCGACCCCTACGGTGGACAGACTCAACGTGGTAGCACCGTGACCGGTGCCGGGATTGGAGCGGCGGTAGGCGCCGCTGCAGGGGCATTGAGCGGTAGTGGAAGTACCAGCCGTCGCGATCGCGCCCTGATCGGTGCTGCGGTAGGTGCCGCAGCCGGCGGTGGTATCGGTGCCTATATGGATCGCCAGGAAGCCCAGCTGCGCGAAAGCATGCAGGGCACGGGTATCCAGGTCGATCGCCAGGGCGACGACATCGTGCTCAACATGCCAAGCAGCGTCACCTTCGGTTTCGACTCAAGCGAACTGACCTCCACCGCCCGCTCCGCGCTCAACGATGTTTCCAGCGTGCTTCGTGAATATCCCGAGACGCGCATCAATATCGCCGGCCATACCGACAGCACCGGCTCGGCGGATTACAATCAGCGCCTCTCCGAGCGTCGTGCCGAATCGGTGGGCAGCTATCTGGCCCAGGGCGGCGTCGATCGCAGCCGCCTGAGCATGCGCGGCTACGGCTTCTCGCAGCCAGTGGCCAGCAACGATAGCGAAACGGGCCGTGCGCAGAACCGTCGCGTTGAGATCACCCTGACGCCGATCCAGCAGTCCATGTAACGACTGGCCTGGTACCGCGCGACCCGCGAGGCATTGCGCCTCGCGGGTCTTTTTTATGGAAGAGTGCCATGCTTGCCTATCAACACGTCTACCATGCCGGCAATTTTGCCGATGTTCATAAACACCTGACACTGTTTGCTACGCTCGAACATATATTACGTAAAGAATCTCCCGTTACGTATATCGACACTCATGCCGGTCGTGGTCTTTACCCGCTTGTCGCCGAAGAGACCCAGAAACTGCAGGAGTACCGGCAGGGAGTCGATCTGCTGTGGAAACACAGGGCGTCACTGCAGCGGTCGAACCCGCTATTGGGCGATTGGCTCTCCTGCCTGGCAGAGGTTCAGGCTTCCCGCGAGAGCGAGCTCAGCCACTATCCGGGCTCGCCCTGGTGGCTTGGTCGCAGGCTACGGCGTCAGGATCGATTGCAACTATTCGAACTGCACCCCGGTGAGCATCAACATCTCGAAGCCCAGTCGCTGCCGCGCAATGCCACTCGTACCTATGGGGATGGTCTGAAGGGAGTTGTGCAGATACTGCCGGCCGCGACACCCCGCATCTGCGTACTGATCGACCCCAGCTATGAGCAGAAGGCAGAGTATGCCCGCGTCGCCGACGTAGTGACCAGTATCGCGCGCAAGGCTCGCCATGCCCAGGTGCTGGTCTGGTATCCGCTGCTGCCGGCCGGGCGTCACCGTGAACTGCTCGAACGACTTCTCGACAGCGGACTGCGCAAGTTGTGGCGAAGCGAGCTGAGTCTGCGTGCCCCCGGCGATAGCCAGCATGGCATGTACGGTAGCGGCATGCTGATCTTCAATCCTTCCTGGGGGCTGGACGGGCTTTTAGGCGAGGCTCTCCAGCCTGTCGTTGCCTTGCTTGGGCGCGAGGCGCGCTACGAGGCCGACTGGTGGGTACCGGAGTGACGCCTCGGCTCACTCCTCACTCTCACGGGAGGGGTTGAGGCGGCCCCGCCCCCGGTTCGGCACCACTCTCCCGAAGTAGAGCAGTCCGAACAGCAGCCAGGCCAGGGTCAGTACAGAGGTGAGTGCCAGTATCGCCACGGGACCGAACTGCGCGATCAGCGGCAGGGCCGCCGCGGTGAAGAGCCCGCCGCCGACGATAGGCTCGAACATCAGCTGCTTGTAGCCGAAACTTTCCAGCGCCCCGGATTTGTTCTTGGGATCGGCCATGCGCATCAGCAGCAGGCCGGTCACCGTCACGCCCATGGATTGGCCGAAATCGCCGATGCCGCGTTCGAACCAATTCTCCGGAATCACTCTCGGCGCGATCACCAGCAGCACGAACAGCGACCAGCCAATGCCCGCCGCCGCCAGCAGCAGGAAAGGCACCAGGTAGTCACCAAGCGTGGTCAGGGAGAGCGTGGCCAGTGCGGCCACTATGGTGTAGTCCAGAGCGGTGCCGGAGATCCGTGACATGGTGCGCGACGATACCTGCCGCTCCCAGCCCTGCCGAATGATCACCAGTTGAAGCAGTACGCCACCGATCATCGCCATCGGAAACAGTGGCACATGCGCCATGATTTCGATGCCCCCGTCGCGGGCCCAGGTCAGCTGCTCGATGAGTTGCAACGCTTCTAGAATCAGCCAGCCGATCACGATGGCGATACCCACCAGACCTAGATGAAGGCTCATGGGGTCGGTGGTACCGGCTTCCAGTTCGAGATCCTTCTTGAACTCGCGATACTCCTCCTGGCTGGGCTGAGAGGCGTCGGCATGCATCAGTGCATCGGGATTGACGTCGCCGCTGGGACTGACGATCTGACGCCTGGCCGCGATATTGATCAATAGCGTGCCCATCAGCACGCCACCGACAATCCCTACCGTGGCAAGGCCCAGGGCCAAGTCGGCACCCTCCTCGAAGCCCAGCTCGGAGAACGTATCGGCCATCCCTGCGGCCGTGCCATGTCCGCCCTCGAAGCCGATTTCGATCAACGCCCCGGCCATGGGATTCATGCCGAAGAGCGGCGTCAGTACCAATAGAGCCAGGGTCAGGCCAACCACATATTGGCCCCAAGCCATGGTCTGCCCAACAGCCACCTGAGGACCAGCACGTAGCCAGATGGTGCGCAGTCCGGGAATCGGCTTGCCCAGAAAGAGCGCAGCGAAGACCACACTGATCAGCAGCCCGGGCAGTTCCGTCCAACTCTCCAACACGTAATCGGGAAACAGGCCGCCACCCTCATCGAAAGGGCTCTCGATGAAGTGGCCCAGCACCTCGGGGCCAAGCAGTAGCATGAACAAGCCACCGATGACGGAGCTTGGCAAGAACAGCTGCTGCATCCAGTCGGCCCTGGTTCGCAGCATATTACTGAGCAGCAGTACCAGGCCGATTAGCAGCAGGGCAACGAACAGATGGGCGACATTCATGCGGTGAGTAACTCCTTTTCCCACTGTCCGGTTATTAGCAAAGCGTAGCCGTTACTTGCCGATGCAGAAACTGCCGAATATCTCACCGAGCAGGTCATCGGCGCTGAACTCTCCCGTGATTTCGCCCAGCGCCTGCTGAGCATCGCGCAGGTCTTCCGCCAGCAGCTCGCCAGCGCCATAGCCTGCCAGCTGCGCTTCGCCGTTAATTAGTGCTCGCTTAGCACGATCCAGAGCGTCGAGATGACGGCGTCGGGCGGAGAATCGCCCTTCGGTGGTGGCGCTGAAACCCATTACCGACTTGAGATGATCCTTCAAGTTATCCACACCCAGGCCGGTCTTGGCGGAGAGCCTGATGACCGGTGTGGATGTGGATAATGCTATTCCGGGCGCCTCGAGGCTGGTATCGATCTTGTTGCGCACCAGCGTAAGACGTGAGGCATCCGGCAGCCGGGCGACGAACTCGGGCCAGATGGCCATCGGGTCGGTCGCGGTCGATATGGTGGCATCGACCAGTAGCAGTACGCGATCGGCGCGCTCGATCTCGTCCCAGGCACGGGCCACGCCGATCTTCTCCACGGCATCGGGAGTATCGCGCAGCCCGGCGGTATCGATGATGTGCAGTGGCATGCCATCGATATGGATGTGCTCGCGCAGTACGTCGCGGGTGGTACCGGCGATGTCGGTGACGATAGCGGTCTCCTGCTCGGTCAGGGCGTTGAGCAGGCTCGACTTGCCGGCATTGGGGCGTCCGGCGATCACCACGCTCATGCCTTCGCGCATCAGCGCGCCCTGGCCGGCCGCTGCACGCACCGCAGCAAGCTCGGTGGCGACCGACTCGAGCATTGCCGCCACCTTGCCGTCACCGAGAAAGTCGATCTCCTCCTCGGGGAAGTCGATCGCCGCCTCGACATAGATGCGCAGCTCGATCAGGCGCTGCACCAGGGCCGTGACTCGGCGCGAGAACTCCCCCTGTAGTGAGCGCAGGGCATTCTCGGCGGCAGCCTTGGAGCTGGCATCGATCAGGTCGGCAATGGCCTCGGCCTGGGCCAGATCGAGTTTGTCGTTGAGGTAGGCACGCTCGGAGAACTCGCCGGGACGTGCCAGGCGCGCACCGAGACCCACGCAGCGCTCGAGCAGCAGATCCATGATCACCGGTCCGCCATGGCCCTGAAGCTCCAGCACGTCTTCGCCGGTGAAGGAGTGGGGACCTTCGAAAAGCAGCGCGATGCCCTGGTCGATGACCGCCTGCTCGCCCTTGAACGGGCCATAGTGCGCTTGGCGGGGGGCGGGACAGCGGCCGAGCACCGCCTCGGCGATGAGGCGGCAGCCGGGGCCGGAGACGCGAATGATGCCCACGCCTCCGCGCCCGGGCGGGGTGGCAAGCGCGGCGATGGTGTCCTGGGTGTAGAGGGCGGTGGCCATGATCACTCCCTTGCTGGCAGAGCAGACATTGTCATGTCGCCTGCCTGGAAACGCCAGACCCCCGCCGGGGCGGGGGTCTGGAGAGGTGCGTGTGGCGGGCGTCAGTTCTTGGTCTTCATACCCTTGCCGACGCTTGGATCGTTTTCGATCTTTCGCGTGATGGTGTACTGCTGGATGATCGAGATGCAGTTGTTGACTACCCAGTAGATCACCAGGCCGGCCGGGAACCACAGGAAGAAGAAGGTGAAGACGATCGGCAGCATCTTCATGATCTTCGCCTGCATCGGATCCGGAGGCGTGGGGTTGAGCAACTGCTGCACGAACATCGAGGCGCCCATCAGGATCGGCAGGATGAACAGCGGATCGCGTACCGACAGGTCCTGGATCCAGAACATGAAGGGCGCGTGACGCAGCTCCACCGACTCTAGCAGCATCCAGTAGAGGGCGATGAACACCGGCATTTGTACCAGGATTGGCAGGCAGCCGCCCAGAGGATTGATCTTCTCCTTCTGGTAGAACTTCATCATCTCCTGGGACATCTTCTGGCGGTCGTCGCCATACTGCTCCTTGAGGCGCTGCATTTCTGGGCCCAGCTTGCGCATGCGGGCCATGGACTTGTAGGCCTTGGCGGAGAGCGGCCACAGGGCCAACTTGACTAGAATGGTCAGGAACACGATTGACCAGCCCCAGTTGCCGATCAGGTCGTGAATCTGGTCGAGCAGCCAGAACAGCGGGTTGGCCAGGAACCACAGCCAGCCGAAGTCGACGGTCAGACGCAGATTGGGGGCCACGGCCTCCAGGCGCTCCTGGATCTTGGGACCCATGTAGAGCGTGGCGCCTAGTGTCGCTTCGCCATCGGCCGCCACGTTGTAGACAGGACCGGCGAAGGCCGCCACGTTGCGGTCACGGGAGTCGGTAGTGGCGTAATAGAGGTTCTGCTGGTTCTGTGCCGGTGCCCAGGCAGTGGCGAAGTAGTGCTGGATGATCGCTACCCAGCCACCTTCGACGTCGCGGTTGTTGAAGCGGCCGCGCTGGATGTCGTCGAAGTCGATCTTTTCGTAGCGGGCATCCGGCGAGGAGTAGGCAGCGCCGAGATAGGAGCTCATGCCCATGGCCACGCCGCTGGTCGGGTCCGGACTGTTGTCGCGTGCCAATTGCCCGATGAAACGCGCTGTCACCGGCGCCTCGGTGTTGTTGGCCAAGTAGTAGTTCACGTCCACCGCATAGTTGTCGCGGCCGAAGGTGAAGCGCTTGACGATGTCGATACCGTTGACCTCGGCGGTGAGGTCCACCACCAGCGAGTCTTCGGTTTCCGTCAGGCGATACTCGGTCTGCTCCGTATCGAAGGCGATACGACCTTGGTGGCCTTCAAGCTGTAGACCGGATTTCGCCACATAACTGCGTGCTCCGCCGTCGGAGAGCAGCACGAAGGGGCGATCGGAGTCCAGTGTCAGCTTATGCTGGGGCAGGGCGGCATAGATGATATCTCCCCCCTGCGGGTCGATGCGCACGTCCAGCACATCGGTGATGACCGCGATCAGATCACGACCGGCGGTCTCCTGGTCAGTCTCGCCAGGCAGCGCCTCCGCAACCGTCCCGGTGGGGCTATCGCTGGGAACCGCCAGTCCACCATCGCCCTCATCGGCAACTCTGGGGCTCGTCTCACCGCTGGTGAAGGCGGGTGCATCCGGCTCAGGGGCAACCTGGCCGTAATCCTGATTCCACTGCACGACCAGCAAATAGGCCAGTACAGCCAGAGGAACCAGCAGAAGAAGTCGTTTTACATCCATGAGGGTCCTGCCCGATGGGTAATGAACATTCTACCGCGCAACCAATCTTCGCAGTCTCGTTACACACGAAAGCCTGCCGATGGCAGGCTAAGGTCGTCACCGTGTAGGTGACAGCGGCATGTCCTGAGAGGGGGGAGCTGCCGGCCGCTTGCGAACGTCCTTTTCCAGACGCCGCCACATGCCTGAAAGTTGGCGATGTAGGGTGGCGTTATCCAGCTCATGTACGCCTCGCCGCGAAAGGACAACGATATCCACTGCGGGGAGGCGATGCTGCCGAAGACGAATCGATTCGCGAACGAGTCGCTTGAGGCGGTTGCGGTCTACGGCACGCTTGACATTCTTCTTGCTGAACACAAGGCCGACTCGGGGAGCCTCCAGGCCGTTATCGCAAGCCAGGGCCAGTAATCCCTTACCGTGTACCTTGTGTGCAGCATGATCGAAAACGTGCCGGTACTCTCCGGCGTTCAGCAGTCGCAGGCGCCGAGGAAATCCCAGACAGGACACACGCAATCCGAGATCAGGCGCTCAGACGCTTGCGACCCTTGGCGCGACGACGCGCCAGGACGGCACGACCGTTCTTGGTGGCCATGCGGGCACGGAAGCCGTGCACGCGCTTGCGCTTGAGAACGCTAGGTTGAAAGGTGCGTTTCATAACGATTGATTCCCACGTGGTTAATTGGACTGAACGTCAATGGTGAGGCGCCCTGGCTCCGGCGGGGAACCTGGGGTGATTCGGCTCAAGACCGGAAATTCTAGAGAATTCGGCGCCTCGGTGCAATTTTTCCTGTCGCTTTAGGGTAGCTATTTGCATCGAAAGGGAAGGCAAGCGGCTGACTCGCTGACATAAGCTTCTCGCGGCAGCCGTCCGCTGACAAGGTATGCTTGTTTTCAAATATGTGGATAACCTTTGTAAGTTTTTGCCTATTTCTTTTTAAAACAATTAATTGGCTCTGTTTTAGATTACATGGGATTGTTGATAACAGTGACGCCAATTATTGGTCACCTGAAAGGGTGCGATGATCGCAGGAAAATGAATCCATGAGGCTTGAGTTTTCCACAGCGAGGCGAGGCGCCGGCTGTGTGGATAACTCGACCCTTGAGCGATACAATATTCGGCCATTCGTCAACGCAAGGTGAGGTCGCGTGTCGGTCGCTCTTTGGCAAGAATGTCTCAAATACCTGCAGGACGAGTTGAGCTCGCAACAGTTCAATACCTGGATCCGCCCCTTGCAAGCCGAGGTGGGCGATACCAACGAGCTCTGCCTGCTGGCACCCAACCGCTTCGTGCGGGATTGGGTGAGCGACAAGTATGTCAAGAGAATCAATGAGCTGCTCAGAGAGCTCGCACCTGCTAAACCGCTCAAGGTCTCTCTGGCGGTAGGTAGTCGGCGTGCCTCGACGGCACCTCAACCCCGCGACCTAGGCCATCCCGTATCGGCAGGCGCGAGACAGTCGGTTTCAGCTGCGGTACAAACCGCGTCGCGTACCGATGACGGTGAAGAGCGCGAGGTCGACCAGCTTCGTGAAGAGGGCGGCTCGAAGGCGCCTGGCCGAGGCGGTGCCAATCAGCGCCAGGTGCAAGTCGAGGGGAGCCTCAAGCACCAGAGTAGCCTGAACCCCAACTTCACCTTCGACACCTTCGTTGAGGGCAAGTCGAACCAGTTGGCCCGAGCGGCATCGCGTCAGGTATCGGAGAATCCCGGAGGCGCCTACAATCCGCTGTTTCTCTATGGTGGCGTTGGCTTGGGCAAGACCCACCTGATGCATGCGGTGGGCAATCAGCTTGCCAGCCGGCGCGAGAACGCCAAGGTGGTCTACCTACACTCGGAACGCTTCGTTGCCGACATGGTAAAGGCGCTCCAGCTCAACGCCATCAATGACTTCAAACGTTTCTACCGCAGTGTCGATGCCCTGTTGATCGATGATATCCAATTCTTCGCTGGTAAGGAGCGCTCCCAGGAAGAGTTCTTCCACACCTTCAATGCGCTGCTCGAAGGTGGTCAACAGATGATTCTGACTTCCGACCGATATCCCAAGGAAATCAATGGTGTAGAGGAAAGGCTCAAGTCTCGCTTCGGGTGGGGACTGACGGTGGCGATCGAGCCGCCGGAGCTCGAGACGCGGGTAGCGATCCTGATGAAGAAGGCCGATCAGGCCAAGGTAGATCTGCCTCACGATGCCGCGTTCTTCATCGCCCAGAAGATCCGCTCCAACGTGCGTGAGCTTGAAGGTGCACTGAAGAAGGTAATCGCTGACTCGCACTTCATGGGCAAACCGATCACGCAGGATTTCATTCGAGAGTCGTTGAAGGATCTGCTGGCCCTGCAGGACAAGCAGGTCGGGGTAGATAACATCCAGCGAACGGTCGCCGAGTACTACAAGATCAAGCTGTCGGACCTGCTCTCCAAGCGTCGTTCGCGTTCGGTGGCGCGCCCTCGCCAGGTCGCCATGGCACTCGCCAAGGAGCTGACCAATCACAGTCTGCCCGAGATTGGCGATGCGTTCGGTGGTCGCGATCACACCACGGTCCTGCACGCCTGCCGCAAGGTGCAATCATTGAAGGAAGAGAGCGCGGACATCCGCGAGGACTACAAGAATCTGCTGCGGTTGCTTACCAGTTGATCGCAACGCAAGCTATCGAAACTTCTGGATCTAGAGTGGAGCCCACATGAAATTTTCCATCTCCCGCGAAGCCTTGCTGCGCCCATTAACGCTGGTGGCGGGCGTGGTCGAGCGGCGTCAGACGCTGCCCGTGCTTTCCAATGTGCTGATTCAGGTTCAGGACCATCAGCTGGCGTTGACGGGTACCGACCTCGAGGTCGAGCTGATCGGACGTACCGCGCCCGCCCAGGTGGAGGAGCCGGGTTCGGCAACGGTACCGGCTCGCAAGCTGATGGATATCTGCAAATCGCTGCCGGAGCAAGCCGAGATCAGCTTCGCGCTGGAGGAGGGTCGAGCGGTACTGCGTAGCGGTCGGTCGCGTTTTACCCTCTCGACCCTGCCGGTCGCGGAGTTTCCCAATATCGAGGATAGCCAGGGCAGCGTCGAACTCAGTCTGCCCCGGGGTACGCTCAAGCACCTGATCGACTCCACCTCGTTTGCCATGGCACAGCAGGATGTTCGCTACTATCTCAACGGTATGCTGCTCGAGCTTCGCTCCAACCTGGTGAGAACCGTGGCGACCGACGGACACCGTCTTGCCGTGTGTTCACGCTCGGCGGACATCGAGATCGAGCCGGCACAGAAGCTGATCATCCCCCGCAAGGGAGTGCTCGAGCTGGTTCGCCTCCTTGATGACAGCGACGAGCCCGTGAGTCTGACGATCGGTGCCAGCCATGTGCGAGCGCATACCGGTGATTTTACCTTCACCTCCAAGCTGGTCGACGGCAAATTTCCCGACTATGAGCGTGTGGTTCCGCGCGGTGGCGACAAGGTCTTCATCGCCGAGCGTGCCGAGCTCCGCCAGGTGCTGTCGCGCACGTCGATCCTCTCCAACGAGAAGTACCGCGGCGTGCGTCTGCACCTCGAAGAGGGCAATCTGCGCGTGATGGCCAACAATCCAGAGCAGGAGGAGGCCGAGGAGAATGTGGCGATCGAATATAGCGGTGCCGCTATGGAGATTGGTTTCAATGTGGGCTATCTCATTGATGTTCTTGGTGTTTTGTCGGAAGATCGGGTTCAGATGACATTAGCGGACCCGAACAGCAGTGCGCTGATGGAGGAGCCGGGCGGTGGCGATGCCATGTACGTGGTCATGCCGATGCGCCTTTGAGCGTTTCGCTTAAGCCTCCCTCCAGGGGCGTCCCCAGTGGGTGCCCCCAATCCCGGGACCTCCTCCCATGACGCTTCGCAAGACGCTTGACCGTCTCTCCCTGATTGGTCTTCGCAACCTGGCTCCTCTGGAGATGCGCCCCCTTGACTGTATCAATCTGATCGTTGGGGACAATGGCAGTGGCAAGACCAGCCTGCTTGAGGGCATACACGTGCTCGGAATGGGACGCTCGTTTCGAACTCAGCAGCTCAAGCATGCCATTGCCCATGATGCTGATGTCATGACGCTCCACGGGCGGATCGCAGGCGACCCTCCGCTGCCCGTGGGGATTCGTCGTTATCGTGACGGTAGCGAGATGGAGATGCGCATGGCCGGTGAGCGAGTGTCACGCATAGCTCAGCTGGTCGAGGCGTTACCGCTGCAGCTTATCAATCCCGATGCGTTTCGCCTGCTGGAGGGGTCACCCTCGGCACGTCGCGAGTTTCTCGACTGGGGAGTGTTTCACGTGAAACATGACTTTCTCGAGATCTGGCGTCGCGTTCGGCGCGCCTTGAAACATCGGAACGCGCTGCTCAGGCATGGTAGAATGGATGATCGCTCCCTTGCGGTATGGGAGCATGAGTTCGCCCTTTGGAGCAGTCATCTGGATGAGTTGCGTCGTGATTACATGACGTCATTCACGCCGGTCTTCATGGAAACGCTTGCCGAATTGCTCCCCTTGCCGGGATTGAGCCTGCGTTATTCACGAGGCTGGGATCAGCAGCGCAATCTCGACGAGATACTGCATCAGTCGAGAGGCAACGACCGGCAGATGGGGTTTACCCAACAGGGGCCACAGCGCGCTGACTTGCGAATTCGGCTCAACAAGCGACCAGCGCTTGAGGTGCTTTCTAGAGGCCAGCAGAAGCTGGTCGTAAGTGCCTTGAAGCTCGCCCAAGGGAGATTGCTCGAGCAGGCGACGGGGCGAAACTGTATTTATCTGATCGACGATCTGCCGTCAGAGCTTGATGCACAGCATCGCCGAGGGTTCTGCCAATGGCTGGAGTGGATGCGCTGCCAAGTGTTCATTACCAGCATAGAGCACGACACTTTGGCCGGCTTATGGCAACCCGAGACATCTATTGCGATGTTTCACGTGAAACATGGCAGGCTGGAACCAGAGCCTGAGACGATGTTCTGCAGGAACACGCAATGAAGACTTCACGACGGAGTTAGTCAATGAGCGAACAAGCTTACGACTCATCGAGTATCAAGGTCCTCAAGGGACTGGATGCGGTACGCAAGCGTCCAGGCATGTATATCGGTGACACCGACGATGGGACGGGTCTGCATCACATGGTGTTCGAGGTTGTGGACAATTCCATCGATGAGGCATTGGCGGGACACTGCAGCGAAATCCGTATCATCATCCATCCTGATGAATCCATCACGGTCAGCGATAATGGGCGGGGCATCCCCACCGATATCCATGAGGAGGAGGGGGTCTCGGCTGCGCAGGTCATCATGACAGTGCTGCATGCTGGCGGAAAGTTCGATGACAACTCCTACAAGGTCTCAGGCGGCCTGCATGGCGTAGGAGTCTCGGTCGTCAATGCATTGTCGGAAGAGTTGAAACTGACGGTCTGGCGAGCGGGTCAGATCCATGAGCAGATTTATCACCATGGCGTCCCGACGGGTCCGATGGCGGTGGTAGGGAAGACCGAAAAGACCGGTACCCAAGTGCAGTTCAAGCCGTCGGCTAACACCTTTGCCAATATCGAATTTCACTATGACATACTCGCCAAACGCCTGAGAGAACTCTCCTTTCTGAACTCTGGCGTGGCGATCCGACTGCTTGATGAACGCAGCGGCAAGGAGGAGCTGTTTCACTACGAAGGGGGGCTCAAGGCGTTCGTCGATCACCTCAATAGCAACAAGGCCACCTTGAACCCGGTCTTCCACTTCAATGCCGATCGAGACGATGGCACAAGCGTCGAAGTGGCGATGCAGTGGAACGACACCTTTGTCGAAAATATCTTTTGCTACACTAACAACATCCCTCAGCGCGATGGTGGCACTCACCTGGCGGGCTTCCGTGCGGCACTGACCCGAACCTTGAACAATTATATCGAAGCCGAAGGGCTTTTGAAGAAGTCCAAGGTGAATACGTCAGGTGATGATGCTCGAGAAGGCCTTACCGCGATCATTTCCGTGAAAGTGCCGGATCCCAAGTTCTCCTCGCAGACCAAGGACAAGCTCGTCTCGTCCGAGGTCAAGACCGCAGTGGAGCAGGAGATGGGGCGGCTGTTTGCCGAATACCTGGTCGAAAAGCCCAACGAAGCCAAGGCTATCGTCAACAAGATGCTGGACGCTGCCCGCGCGCGTGAGGCGGCTCGCAAGGCACGCGACATGACGCGGCGCAAGGGCGCTTTGGACATTGCTGGCCTACCGGGTAAGCTTGCTGACTGCCAGGAGAAGGATCCAAGCCTTTCCGAGCTCTATCTTGTCGAGGGTGACTCAGCGGGGGGGAGCGCCAAGCAGGGTCGCGACCGGCGTACTCAGGCGATTCTTCCTCTCAAGGGCAAGATTCTCAACGTAGAGAAAGCGCGCTTCGACAAGATGCTGTCGTCTGCTGAGGTGGGAACCTTGATCACCGCGCTGGGCTGTGGCATTGGCCGTGAAGAGTTCAATCCGGACAAGCTTCGCTACCACTCGATCATCATCATGACCGATGCCGATGTCGATGGTTCGCACATCCGCACCCTGTTGTTGACCTTCTTCTTCCGCCAGATGGCGACACTGATCGAGCGGGGGCATGTGTTCATTGCCCAGCCGCCTCTCTACAAGATCAAGCGTGGCAAGCAGGAGAGTTATCTAAAGGATGAGCAGGCACTGGTCGACTACCTGACATCGACAGCGCTGGATGGCGCACGTCTCTATGTCAATCACGATGCGCCCGGGATTGCAGGGGAGCAGCTTGAATCTCTGGTCAATCAGTACCGTGATGTCATGAAGCGCATCGACCGGCTTGCCCGGGTCTATCCAAGCGAAGTGCTACGCAAGATCGTCCATGTGGCTCAGCTCGATGGCGAGACGAGCCTGAAGGATCGGATCACCATGCAGAATTGGATCGAGCATCTTCAGCGGGAGATGGATGAACTCATCGCTCATCAAGGTGGACCGCGTTATACGTTCCAGCTGAGAGAGGATAACGAGCGCGGTCTGTTCCTGCCGGAAGTCTCGTTGACGGCGCATGGTGTCACGACTGACTTCACATGGGGCGTTGATTTTTTCCGCAGTGCGGATTATCGCGCCATGGCATCGCTCGGTGAAACCTTGGAGGGATTGATTGAAGAGGGTGCATACATCGCCCGCGGCGAGCGAGAGCATCCCATTACCACTTTCTATGAGGCACTTGAGTGGCTGATGAAGGAGGCGCAGCGCGGCTTCTCTATCCAACGCTACAAGGGATTGGGCGAGATGAATCCGGATCAGCTCTGGGATACCACCATGAATCCGGAGACTCGTCGGATGTTGAGAGTGACGATCGAGGATGCGGTAGCGGCCGATATGATGTTCAACACTCTGATGGGGGATGAGGTCGAGCCGCGGCGCGATTTCATCGAGCGCTTCGCCTTGGTAGCCAATCTCGACGTTTAACGTTTCACGTGAAACTACGTGAAGCCAATGTAAGGCCGGCCTGAGCGCCGGCCTTATTCGTACTCAGGAAGAGTGTCCTGCGACAGCAGTGAGTCACAGAACGAAGCAAGATCGTCAAAGATCGCGACATCCCCGGTGTGCTCGAGCTTCGCTTCCGTTTGCGCTCCCTTGCCTGTACGTACCAGTACGCTTCGGCAGCCCATCGCTTCTCCCGCCTGTAAATCTCTCAGGCTATCGCCCACCATCCAGGCTCCTTCCAGACTCTCGAGTTCCAGCGCAATACGGATCTGCTCCAATAGCCCTGGCAGGGGCTTGCGACAGCTGCATTCGTCATTCGGCCCATGGGGACAATAGGCGATGGTGGCGATCTCTCCTCCCGCTGCCGCTACCAGCTGATGCAGGCGGTCATGCATCGCGGCGAGGGTTGTCTCGTCATACAGACTACGGGCAATGCCCGATTGGTTGGTGGCCACGGCGACGCTCCATCCGGCACGGGAAAGCTTGGCGATGGCTTCAATGGAGCTCGGGTAGGGTATCCATTCGTCGAGCGACTTGATGTAGGCGACGGAATCACGATTGATGACACCATCGCGGTCGAGAATTACCAGTTTGGGTGCGCTGATCATGGGTTAGCCCTACCGTCATGCAAAGAGAGGGGAAGTGTAGGCGGGAGTGGCGGGCGGGAACAAGGTGGCAAGCTCAATTTGTGAATGGAATGTTTCACGTGAAACATGTCGTCTGAAGTTTATTCTAATAGAAAAAAGGCCAGCGACGAGTCGCTGGCCTCCTTACTGCCCAATAGCGCTACTGCTGAAGCTCGGCGATATCCGCCACCTCTAGGAACAGGTCCTGCAGGTTGGCCAGCAGGGCCAGGCGGTTGTTGCGGACCGCTTCGCCTTCCGCCACGACCATCACTTCGTCGAAGAAGGCATCCACTGGCTTACGCAGGCTGGCAAGCGTATCCAACGCCTCACTGTAACGCGCCCCGGCAAACAGCGGCGAGACTTCATCACGGCGTGTCTGCAAGGCATCGGCGAGTGCTTTCTCGGCACTCTCCTGCAGCAGGGAGGGCTCGATCACGGTGCTACCATCATGTGCCTGCTTGGCAAGTATATTCGATACACGCTTGTTGGCGGCCGCCAGGGCGGAAGCCTCTTCGCGATGACTGAATGCCGCGACGGCACGCAACCGGCGAGCGAAATCCAGCGGCTTGGTCACCGGGCGTGAGCGCACCGCGAGATAGACCTCGACGGCGATACCTTCGTCCTGCGCCCAGGCGCGGAAGCGGTCGAGCATATAGCCGAGCACCACGTCTACCAGTCCTTCGGCCTTGGGAAGTTCCTTGTGCTGTGCGGTGGCGAGCTCAAGAAGTTCGCGCAGGTCGAGATCCAGCTCACCTTTGATGAGGATATTGAGTACGCCAATAGCGGCACGACGCAGGGCGAAGGGATCCTTGGCGCCGGTGGGACGCTGGCCGATACCAAAGATGCCCGTCAGGGTATCCAGGCGGTCGGCGAGCGCCAGGGCCAGGCCGGTACGGCTCTGCGGGATGGCATCGCTGGCGAAGCGCGGCAGATACTGCTCCTGCAGCGCTTGGGCGACGTCGTCGGCTTCGCCATCCTGGCGGGCGTAGTAGCAGCCCATCGTGCCCTGTAGCTCGGGGAACTCCAGGACCATCTCGGTGACCAGGTCGCACTTGGCGAGTTCGGCGGCACGTTCAGCGTGATCGCTATCGCCACCGATACGCTCGGCGATGAAGCGTGCCACCACGGCGCTGCGCTTGGCCTTGTCGGCCAGGGTGCCGAGCTTTTGCTGGAACACGACGCTTGCAAGTCCCTCGCGCCGTGACGCCAGCGAGTGCTTGCGATCCATGTCGTAAAAGAAGGCAGCATCGGCCAGGCGCGGGCGAATGACCTTCTCATTGCCTGCGATCACCTGCTGGGGATCCTGGCTAGCGATATTGGAGATGGTGATGAACAGCGGCTTGAGATTGCCTGCGTCGTCTAGCAGGTGGAAGTACTTCTGGTTGGCCTTCATCGACGAGATCAGGCACTCCGGCGGTACCTCGAGAAAGCTTTCGTCGAAGCTGCCGGTCAGGGCCACGGGCCACTCCACCAGACCGCTGACCTCGCTCAGAAGCGCCTCATCGATCACCGCAGTGGCATCGAAGCACTCGGCTTCGGCCAGTACCTGTTCACGGATACGCTCACGGCGACGCTGACGGTCGGCCAGTACATACGCATTTTCCAGTGCCTCAAGATACGCTTCGGCATGCTCGAGCTCGAGGGCCTGCGGGGCATGGAAACGGTGTCCGTAGGTGGTACGGCCGGCCTTGAGTCCCAGCACCTCGGCGTCGACGGTCTGGTCGCCATAAAGCATCACCAGCCAGTGAACAGGACGTGAGAACTCAATGCGCGAGGCGCCCCAACGCATGTTCTTGGGCACCGGCAGGGTAGCGATCGCTTTGCTCAGGATCGCCGGAAGCAGCTGAGTCGTCGCTCCCCCTTGCTGCTGTTCGCGATAGCCAAGCCAGGTACCCTTGTCGGTCTCCAGATGGATCAGCTCCTCCACCGAGACGCCACAGGATCGGGCAAACCCTTCGGCGGCCCTGGTCGGCTGGCCATCCTTGAACGCGGCAGCCAGCGCCGGGCCGCGACGCTCCACCTCGCGATCCGGCTGCTTATCGGCCAGCGCCTCGATGTGCAGCGCCAGGCGGCGGGGGGTGGCATAGGCACGGATCTCGCGGAAAGCGACCTCCGCTTCGCGCAGGCCCGAGGCTACGCCGTCGGCCAGGGCATCGGAGAGGCTATCGATGGCGCCGGGAGGAAGCTCCTCGACACCGAGTTCGATCAGTAACGTATTGATAGCCATGCTCAAGCTTCTCCCTGGTTGGCAAGTGGCTGTTCAGCCAGCAGTTCACGGCGCAGCGCCTCGGGGGCCATCGGAAAACCCGCAGCCTTGCGCGATTCGAAGTAGGCGTGGGCCACGTCACGCGCCATGGTACGCACCCGGAGGATGAAGCGCTGGCGTTCGGTTACCGAGATGGCGTGACGGGCATCGAGAAGGTTGAAGGTGTGAGAGGCCTTGAGCACCATCTCGTAGGCGGGCAGTGGCAGTCCAGCTTCGAGCAGCTTGGTGCACTCACGCTCCTGGTGATCGAAGGCGGCGAACAGTGCCGGTACGTCGGCATGTTCGAAGTTGTACGCTGACTGCTCGCGCTCGTTCTGCAGATAGACGTCGCCATAGGTGACCCTGCTGCCATCCGGAGCAATGGTCCACACCAGGTCGTAGACGCTATCGACATCCTGCAGGTACATGGCGATACGCTCGAGACCGTAGGTCAGCTCGCCAGTCACTGGATAGCATTCGATGCCGCCGGCCTGCTGGAAATAGGTGAACTGGGTCACCTCCATGCCGTTGAGCCACACCTCCCAGCCAAGGCCCCAGGCGCCCAGGGTGGGAGACTCCCAGTTGTCCTCGACGAAACGGATGTCATGGACCAGCGGGTCGATGCCCAGCCGCTCAAGCGAGCCCAGATAGAGGGCCTGCAGATCCTTGGGTGAGGGTTTCATCACCACTTGGAACTGGTAGTAGTGCTGCAGGCGGTTGGGATTCTCGCCATAGCGACCATCGGTGGGGCGCCGCGACGGCTGCACATAGGCGGCGTTCCAGGTTTCCGGACCGATGGCGCGCAGGAAGGTGGCGGGATGAAAGGTGCCGGCACCAACTTCCATATCCAGGGGTTGCATGATGACGCAACCCTGTTCAGCCCAGTATTGCTGCAGGGCGAGTATCAGGCCCTGGAAGGTTTTTCCATCTGGCGTCGACTGTGTCATTGGTGAAGCACCTTGGCCCATGAATTCACGAACCGCCAAGTATACAATTACCAGCTAATCGGTTATAGGCGCGGTGGCATGTGTCTGCGTCTTGCCATACCAGAGAGGGGAAAGCGATGATCGTAGTGACAGGCGGTGCCGGCTTTATCGGGGCGAATCTGGTCAAGGCACTGAACGCACGCGGCCGCGACGACGTGCTGGTAGTCGATGATCTCACCGATGGGACCAAGTTCGTCAACCTAGCCGACTGTACCCTGGGCGATTATCTGGACAAGGACGACTTCCTGATGCGCGTCGAGGCTGAGCTGCGCGGTGAGGAGGCGGGCCTGCCGCCCATCGAGGCAATCTTCCACCAAGGCGCCTGCTCCGATACCACCGAGTGGGATGGCCGATTCATGCTCGAGAACAACTTCGAGTACTCCAAGGTGCTGCTGCACTACTGCCAGCTCAAGAGCATCCCGTTTCTGTATGCCTCGTCGGCGGCGACCTACGGCGGCAGCGAGGTGTTCGTCGAGGCACCGGAGCATGAAAAGCCGCTCAATGTCTATGGTTACTCCAAGCTGCTCTTCGATCAGTATGTGCGTGCCCGTCGAGATGAGTTCACCAGTCAGGTGGTGGGCTTTCGCTACTTCAATGTCTATGGACCGCGCGAACAGCACAAGGGCAAGATGGCGAGCGTCGCCTACCATCACCATATCCAGGTGAGCGCTGGTGAGAATCCCAAGCTGTTCGGTGCCTGGAATGGCTATGAGGCGGGAATGCAGAGCCGCGACTTCGTCTATGTGGGCGACGTGGTCGGCGTCAATCTCTGGTTCCTCGACCACCCGGAGCGCTCGGGCATCTTCAACTTGGGGACTGGCCGCGCCGAGCCGTTCAAGGCGATCGCCGAGGCGGTGATCGCCTATCACGGCAAGGGCGATATCGACTTCATCGACTTCCCCGACGAGCTCAAGGGGCGCTACCAGAGCTATACCCGAGCCGATATCACCCGGCTGCGCGAGGCGGGATACACGGCCGAGTTCAGGAGCGTCGCTCAGGGCGTGCGCGAATACTTGGAGTGGTTGAATGGATGATACGCAGGCCCAGCCTGGGTTGCGCCTGCTGGTGGTGGGACCCTCCTGGGTCGGTGACATGGTCATGGCGCAGAGCCTATTCATGACGCTCAAGGCTCGCCACCCCGGTTGTCGACTCGGCGTGGTGGCGCCCAGCTGGTCGCAGCCGATCCTTGAGCGCATGGCGGAGGTCGACGAGGTGGTGCCGCTCGATGTGGACCATGGCCAGGTCGGCTGGAAACTTCGCCGTACCATTGCCACCACTCTGCACGGTCGCTTCGACCGCGCCATCGTATTGCCGCGCTCATGGAAATCGGCATTGGTACCCTTCCTGGCCCGGGTGCCCGAGCGAGTGGGGTTCACTGGCGAGCAGCGCGTCTTCCTGCTCAATGAGCGGCGGCGACTGGACAAGTCGCGTCTCGACCAGACCGTCAAGCGCTTCGTCTCCCTCGGCCTACCCTTGGACGAAGTGGAGCAGGGAAGCTTCGCGATTCCCACGCCGCGGCTCGCCGTCGACCTCGACAACCTGATTGACTTGCGCCTGGCGCACCGGCTCTCTTCACGGCCGGCGATCGGTATGATGCCGGGGGCCGAGTTCGGCCCGGCCAAGCAGTGGCCGCTCGAGTACTTCCATGAGTTGGCGGGAAGACTGGTCGATGAGGGGTACGAAGTGCGTGTGTTGGGCGGCCCCAAGGAGCAACAGGCGGGCGAGACGATCGCCGCGGAACGGACGCATATCCACAACCTGTGCGGCAAGACGCGTCTGGCCGATGCCGTGGATCTGCTGGCCGACTGTACCCAGGTGGTGACTAACGACTCTGGCCTGATGCATGTGGCCGCCGCCGTGGGTACCTGGGTTCAGGCGATCTATGGTTCGTCGTCACCGGCGTTTACGCCGCCCTTGACCGACAACGCTCGCATCCACTTCCTGGGTATCGACTGCTCGCCCTGCTTCTCCCGAACCTGCCCCTTGGGGCATACCAACTGCTTGAAGGGGATCGCCCCGCAGCGACTGCTCGAGGCAGTGCTTTCCGACGCTTCTTCAGCTGCCACCTAGCCCTTGCATCACTCGGAGGTCTCCTCCAGCACCTCTCCATCCCCCTGGTGCTGAGGAGCCAGGCCGTCCCAAAGGCGTTGCTGCAGCGCCCGCTCGGCATGCAGCTTGGCATTGATCTGCACTTCGCCGTGCCGCTCGACCAGGGTCTGTACCGATGAGAGCAGCGAAACGCCGAGCCCCGCACGATGCTGATTGATGGTAAAGCCCATCGCCTCGAGCACGGTGGGAAAGAGATCCAGCATCGAGGATTCGCGCTGGACGCGTCCGGGGGGCATCGCACTGCCCATCAGGATGAAGGTATTGTCACGCTCGGCGCCGATCAGCTGCTCCCAGGCCGAGACCCGCATGGTCAGATGGTCGCTTGCGATCACCACCACGGTGTTGTCGAGTAGGCCCTGGGCGTTGAGGCGCGCCAGCAGTTGCCGAGTGAGCCAGGCGTTGCACTCCACCGAGTAGAGGATGTCGATGCCATCGAACTCCCCCTGGCGCTCCAGGCAGGCGGTGGCCGGGTGACCATGGGGGGCATGGCCACCAATGGTGAGGGTGAACAGGCCCCAGGGACCCTCTTGGGCATCGAGTGCGCGGATCTCCTCCTCGACCAGATCGAACAGGGTGTCGTCGTAGAGTCCCCAGCTGTTGAGATACTCGGGGTCGTCCAGATGCGGCAGCAGCTCCTCGCGGCCATAGACGTCATCAAAACCGTGGCCATAGTAGAAGAGGCCCTTGCCGGCGAAATTCTTGCTCGCCCCGCCGAGATAGCTGAGGCGATAGCCCTCCTCGCTGAGCAAGTCGCCCATGCAGGTCACGCCCGGCACCACCGCTTCGAGCGGTTCGAATTGCCGGTCGTGCAGCAGCCCCGCGGGCATCAACGGGGTGCCGCACTGGCTTGAGATCATTCCGGCCATGGTCCAGCCGGTATTCTCGAGTTGGCGGACCCCTTCGAACACCACGCCCCCCTCACCCACCGCCTCGAGATCGGCATAGGCGTCGCCAAAACGTTCACGGTCGCTGTAGGTGCGCTCGATGCTTTCGAGATAGATCAGCAGCAGGTTGGGCGGTTCGCTAGGGCGCTCGAGGACGGTCGGCTCCATATAGCGGCGATCGAGCCAGGCGCCATCCTCGGCGACGATGGCGGCACTGCGCTGGGTAATGCCAAACAGCAGCGGGTTGGTCGCCAACAGCAGCATGGCCAGCATGCGCTCCCACAACCGCCAGCGCTGGTCGTGTCGCGCCAACCAGGTGAAGGCGACCAGGCTGATGAAACCGCAGGCGGTATAGATGAAGGCCGCCATCACCCGACCGGCACCACCGTGATCGGTGATCCCCGCCTGTAGGTGGAAGAAGATGGCGCCCAGATCGACGATGCCGAAGCTGTCGGCCAGATAGATATAGAGCCACCATAGGGCGAGTGGCAGCAGTGACCAGGGCAATACCCGTCTCACCCGGGGATAGCGCGGGCGGCCCCAGCGAAACAGCCAGGCCATGGCCAGCCACAGCGCGACGATCAAGGGTATCCACCAGCGGTGGATGACCAGCAGGGTTGTCACGGCATAGCCCAGGCAGAGCCCCAGGAACGTCAGGGCCAGCCAGCGAGGCTGGGCAAGGCTGCGGTACTCGAACAAGGCACGCATCGACGATATCGCTCGGTATTGCGCAAATGGAGAGTAAGCTTATCAAGGCTGGTCGGGTGTGGCACGTTTGCCGAGCACCCATCATGTCCTTACACTCCATGCGACATGCCGCTGCAAGGAGCCCGCCATGAGCGTGGCCGCCGTCCTGATCGTCAAGAACGAGGCCGAGCATCTCGAGGCCTGCCTGCGTACGCTGGATTGGGTCGATGAAATCGTCGTGCTCGATAGCGGCAGTACCGATGCCACCTGCGATATCGCCCGCTGCTTCACTGCCAAGGTGGAGATGAGTAAAGACTGGCAGGGCTTCGGTATCCAGCGCCAGCGCGCCGAGGCACTGGTGGAGAGCGACTGGATCCTGATGATCGATGCCGACGAGCGGGTGACGCCTGAATTGAGGGCCAGTATCCAGGCTGCAGTAGCCGATCCCGCGCCTGCGATCTACACCGTGGCGCGGCTCTCATGGTGCTTTGGCGCCTACATTCGCCACAGCGGCTGGTACCCGGATCGCGTGGCGCGCCTCTATCCGCGTGGTCGAGCGGGCTACAATGCCGCGCTGGTGCATGAGAAGCTCGAGAACAGCGAACGCCTACCTGTCAAGGCGCTCGACGGCGATCTGCTGCACTTCACCTATCGCGATCTTCGGCATTATCTCGAAAAATCTGCGCACTATGCCCAGGCCTGGGCCGAGCAGCGCCAGGTGCGCGGCAAGCGCGGCAGCCTGGTTGACGGGATAGTGCACGGTATCGGTTGCTTCCTGCGCATGTACGTGTTCAAGGCCGGCTTCCTCGATGGTCGGCCGGGCTTCCTGCTGGCGCTGCTGTCGGCGCACTCGACTTTTGCCAAGTACGCCGATCTGTGGGTCAGGACCCGGGCGCCGGCACCGCCCGGCGAGCCACCACCAGCGCACTGATCTGTTGCGCCGCCTGCGTCAGGTCGATGCGCGACATGTCGCTCTCGCTGTCGCTAGGAGGCGAAAAGGCCAGACGCCGATCCTCGGCATTGCAGGTCTCCCAACGCAGCGGTGTGGAGGAGCGCTTGGCCGGATAGAAGCCCGCTGTCGGAAGGTTCAGGCAGCCCGCCATGTGCAGCGGTCCAGTGGAGCCGGCAATGAGCATATCCGCGGCGGCAAGGGTGAGGGCGAAATCTTCAAGCCCCTCGCGGGGCGGCGGCACACCAACGGCGAGGCCTTCGTCGCCCAGCGTGTCGGCGAGCTTCCGAGCGGCCTGCTCTTCGCCGGGGCCGGCGGTCAGCAGCCACTGCGGTACGATCGAATTGCTGGCCAGCGTCCGCTCGATGGTAACGGCCAGCTGCGCATACTGCGCAAGCGACAGGTTCACCGCCGAGCCGCCACTGCCGGGATGGATGAACAGCCACGGGCGATTCCCGTCGAGGCCCAGCTCATCGGCAAGCCGCGCGCGCTGGGCTGGGCGAGTGCCGCTCGGCAACGGCCAGTAGGGAGGAGCCACGGGCTTGGAAGGTTGACCGAGGCGTGCCAGCAGGGCCTCGGCCAGCTCGAGGTTGTAGTGGTACTCCGGTTTTTGCGAGCGTGACCTACGCTGGGTAATGCGATGGTTGTAGAATAGCTGGGCCCATTTGGTTGCCGGGGCCAGACGCAGGGGAATGCCTGCCCGCCAGCCAAGCCAAGCGACTCTTGAGGTCGAGAACAGCGTCAGCAGGGCGGTGAAGTCGGCTTCCCGCATGCGTGCGAGTAGCGTCTGTTGCGCCTGGCGGCCGGCGTGCTTGCCGGGATCGACGATCACCTCGTCGATCCAGGGACAGGCACTCGCCAGCGATGCCGTGTAAGCGGGTACCAGCACGCTGACGTGATTGTCCGGATTGGCGCGCTTGAGGCACGCCAACACTGGCCAGGCCAGCATGAAATCGCCAAGCTTGTCATTACGAACCACCAGAATGCGTGGTGCGCGGTGTTGCTCCGAAGACCTGGTCATCGAGACTCCCGTGCCCCACACCGCAAGGAGCTAGCCTTGTCGAACAACGTGCCGAGCAAGGTGCTGCACATCTGTCTCTCGCGCGGCTGGGGCGGACTTGAAATGTATCCTGCCCGAATTATACCCGAGCTTGCCCGCAAGGGCTGGCAGGCTCATGGCCTGGCGCTCGAGAACTCGCGAATCGCCGAGAGCTTTCGCGACGCCGGCATCGAACCGCTGACCGTCTCCTCCAAGGGGCGGGCAGTATGGGGCGTGTGGCGTATCCTCGACTACCTCAAGCGTCATGACATTCAGGTGGTGCATTGCCATAAGTCCAGCGACTTGCAGGTGGGCGCGCTGCTTAAGCAGTTGCACCCCACGCTGCGGCTGTTCTTCACCGACCACATGGGCGTGACCCGGCCCAAGAAGGATCCCTATCATCGCTGGAGTTACGGCAAGCTGACGCGGCTGTTCTCGATCAGCGAGGCGACCCGCCAGCGCAATCTCAACGCCTTTCCCTTGCCCCCCGAGCGCATCCAGCGGCTCTATCTGGGCATCGATGTGGCCGAGTATGCACCCAAGCTCGATAGAGCAGGGCAGGCAACGCTACGCGCCGAGCTGGGCGTGCCGGAAGGGGCCGTGGCGATTGGCCTGCCGGGGCGGCTGACGCCGGGCAAGGGGCAGGATACCTGGCTCGAGGCGCTGGCACTGCTGCGCAAGCGCCATCCCGAACTCACGTTTCATGGCGTGATCATCGGCGGGCTGCTGGCCAGCGAAGGGAGCGACGAAGCCTACGTGGCAAGGCTCAAAGGGCAGGCCGCTAGCTTGCTAAGCGAAAGGCGACTAACCTTCACCGGCTATCGGCATGACCTGCCGCGCCTGCTCGAGGTGCTGGATCTGGTCTGCGTGCCCTCGACCAACGAAGCCTTCGGGTTGACGGTCATCGAAGCGATGGCCGCCGGCAAGGCGGTGATCGGCGCCGACAGCGGGGCGATCCCGGAACTGCTCGATGAGACCTGCGGTCGGCTGGCGCCCCCGGACGATGCCGGCGCCTGGGCGGATATCATGGCCCTGCTGGTAAGCGACGCTACGCTGCGTCAGACACTGGGTGACGCGGCTCAGCGCATGGCTCGCCAACGCTTTTCAGTAGTCGCCCATATCACGGCGCTGATCGAGGCCTATGCCGGTTCAAGCAAAGCCCATCCCGATTCAAGCAAGGAGAGTGTGGAGTGAAAGCCTGGGTGGAGAAGGGGGGATACCTCAACGATACGGGTAGACGCTGGCTATCGCGGCTGCATGTGGAAAACGTCAAGCGCATCCTGGTGATTCGGCAGTGTGCGTTCGGCGACATGATGGCCACGCGCCCGTTCCTGGTCGAGCTGAGACGCTTCTTTCCGGGAGCCCATATCACGCTGAGCACGATCAGTCGCTATCAGTATGCTCTGCCTGAGGAGCTGGTCGATGAGGTGCACGTCCTCGATACTCAGGGCTCGCTCATCGAGCAGTGGCGTTCGCTCAACTCCCTGCCACAGTACGATGTGCTGTTCGACCTGGCCGACACGGCTCGCTCGCGGCTGCTGACGCTGGTCACCAAGTCGCGCGTCAAGCTGGGTTTTCCCTACCACCAGATCCTCAACCGTGTGCTGTTCGATATCGGCATCCTGCGCTCCGACTTCCACTACGAAGCGGAGGTGCTGCTCGATTTCCTCAAGATCATGGGGCACAAGCCGCGCTATCCGCTGGAATTCGCCATGCCGCGCCATCAGCGCGCCTCGGCGCAGCCGCGCATCGTCTATTTCCCCTTCGCCGCGGATGCCGAGAAGTCGCTCTCAGCGGGCTCCTGGTGTCAGGTCGTCGAGCATGCCGCGACCCAGTTCCCGCACTACCGACATGTACTGCTGGAGGGGCACAAGGAGGAGGAGAGCGGCGACTTCATGGCCGAAGTGATCGCCCGGCACGCCAACGTCGAAGTGCAGCCGCGCATATCGCTCGAAGCGCTGGGTGACTTCATGGCGCAGTCCAGCGTGCTGGTTTCGGGCGACACCGGAGTCCGTAACCTGGCACTGGCCACGCATACCCCGACGCTGGGGATCTTCTTCATGACGGTGCCGTTTCGCTACTGGCCGCGCTATGAGGATTTCCACGAAGCGGTGTTCCATCGGGATGGGCAGGTGCCCGGCAAGAGCGACATCATTACCGGGCTTGCCACCCTACTCGAGCGGCTCTATCCCGAGCGCGGGCCCTTCGAGGCGGAGTGTATATCCCCACCATAACCCTCGCGGATCGGCGCCATGGCCTGGCCAGCGCCAAACTTCTCCAGCGAGCGTGCCAGACGCTGCAGGTTGGCTTCGCGCCAGGCGCCATCGCGGCGCAGTCGGCAACGGTCGAGGTCGATCAGCCATACCCGTTCATCGCCATCGATCAGCAGATTACGGGCATTGAGATCGACATGATCGAGCCCCGCCTCGTGAAAACGGCGGATGGTGGCGCCTACCTCATGCAGCAGTGCTTCGCGGGCCTGCGCCGAACTTTTATCAAGGTCCTCATCCAGCCATGCCGCCAGGGCGCGGGCGCCGCGCAGCCGCACCGTGATCAGCGCAGCCTCGTAGGTGGCGCCGTGGCGCCAGACGCAGGCACCTACCGGAGGAGGCACCGGCAGCTTCAGGGCGCGTAGCTCGGCCGTCAGGCGCAGTTCGCGAAAGGCACGGCTACGCTCGAGTCCCGTCCACAGGTAGCGTTTATTCGCCAGCCGGGCGGCGAGCCCGCCACGCCGGTAGGGACGCAGCACCCACTGTTGCTGGCTGGCCTGGAGGAACAGGCTGGCGCCTCGCCCCGGCGCCTCGCCGATGACGGCGCCTTCGGTGCGCCAATGATCGGCAGTAAAGTGCAGCGGGCTGATTTGTGACGAGCCAAGCGCCTCACTTACACTAGGCTCATCATATAGAATGAACGCCTTTTCCCTCTGGAACGTTGCCAAGCGCATGAAGCATCCTCTGCCCACCCGCCCCAAGCACATCGGCGTGCTGAGACTCTCCGCCCTGGGCGATGTGTGTAATCTGGTGCCCACCGTGCGTGCCATGCAACGCCAGTGGCCGGACGCCCGCATTACCTGGATCATCGGCAAGGGCGAGCATAGTCTACTGGCGGGACTCACAGGGGTCGAGTTCGTGGTCTACGACAAGGCCACGGGACTTGCCGGCATGCGCGAGGTCTGGCATCAGCTCGCCGATACACGCTTCGACGTGCTGCTGCACATGCAGCAGGCGCTGCGGGCCAGCGTGCTGGCGCTGGGGCTCAAGGTCGACGTGCGTGTCGGATATGACAAGGAGCGCAGCAAGGATGGGCAGCGCTGGTTCACACATCGCAAGTTGCCGCCCAATTCCAATGTCCATGTGGTGGAGTCATTCATGGATTTCGCCCGACTACTGGGAGTTGAGGACACATCGCTCGAGTGGCGTCTGCCGATTCCCGAGGTTGCCCGGGACGAGGCCTTGCGGCTCACCGGCGAGGCGTCCTACCTGCTGATCAGTCCCTGCAGCAGCGTGCGCTTGCGTAACTATCGCAACTGGTCGGCGGAGGGATTTGCCTCGGTGATCGAGCACGCCTGGTCCCAGTATCGTCTGAAAACGATGCTGACCGGGAGCGGGACGACGGTGGAGCGCGAGATGGGTGCGCGCATTGCCGCTCTGGCACCTCGGGAGGCACTGATCGATGGCATCGGCCGTGTCTCGCTCAAGGGGCTGCTGGCGCTGATCGAGCGGGCGCGAGTGGTGATCGCCCCGGACTCCGGCCCGGTGCACATGGCCAATGCCTTGGGTACGCCCACCATCGGCCTCTATGCCACCTCCAATCTCGAGCGCACCGGCCCCTACTGCTGGCGGCATAAGGCGGTGGATCGTTATCCCGAGGCCGTGCGTACCTATCTGCACAAGGAGCCCGAGGAGCTCTCCTGGGGGGAGCGAGTCCGGCATCCCAATGCCATGTCACTGATTCACGCCGAGGATGTGATCGAACGCCTCGACGACTTGCTAGCGGAGCTCTCCAATGAAGCTTGATTTTACTGCCCTGGAACAGGCGCGCCTTCTGGTGATCGGTGATGTCATGCTTGATCGCTACTGGCACGGCGGTACCTCGCGCATTTCGCCGGAGGCGCCGGTGCCGGTGGTCAAGGTCAATGGTGCCGACGACCGTCCCGGCGGTGCGGCCAACGTGGCGCTCAATATCGCCTCGCTGGGGGGGCACGTGGGGCTGGCCGGGCTGGTTGGCGACGACAGCAACGCCCAGCTGCTCACTGAGTGTCTGGAGAGTGCCAATGTGAGTACTCACTTCCAGCGTAGCCCCGATGTACCGACGATCACCAAGCTGCGGGTAATGAGCCGCAACCAGCAGTTGATCCGTCTCGATTTCGAGGAGCCGCTCGGTCAGGTCGACACTCGCGCCTTGACCATGAAGGTCGAGGAGGCGCTGCAGGACGTCGATCTGATCATTCTCTCCGACTACGGCAAGGGGACGCTCAACCGGGTCGAGGAGCTGATCGCATTGGCGCGGAGGACCGGCAAGCGGGTGCTGATCGACCCCAAGGGTAGCGATTTCGGCAAGTATCGCGGTGCCAGCGTGATCACTCCCAATCTCAGCGAATTCGAAGGCGTGGTCGGCGAATGCCGCGATGATGACGAACTGGCCGCCAAGGGCGAGGCGCTGCGGGCCGAGCTCGGTCTAGAGGCGCTGTTGATCACGCGCAGCGAGAAGGGCATGACGCTGATTCGCGAGGCGCACGCTCCCCTGCACCTGCCGACCAACGCCCGCGAAGTGTTTGACGTTACCGGTGCTGGGGATACCGTGATCGGCGTGCTTGGCCTGGCGCTGGCCGCCGGTCACGGTTTTCCCGAGGCGATGATGCTGGCCAACCTGGCAGCGGGCCTGGTGGTCGCCAAGCCGGGCACCGCCACGCTCTCGATTGCCGAACTCTACACCGCCCTGCATGGCGACAAGCTGGCCGAGTTCGGCGTCATCGACGAGGCGCCCCTGGTGGAGGCCGTGCGCGCCGCCCAGGCCCGCGGTGAGCGTGTGGTGATGACCAATGGCTGTTTCGACATCCTGCATGCCGGCCACGTGGCCTACCTGGAGCATGCCCGTCAGCTCGGCGATCGGTTGATCATCGCCGTCAACGACGACGACTCGATCGGCCGCCTCAAGGGGCCCAAGCGACCCATCAATCCTCTGACGCGACGCATGCAGGTGCTGGCTGGGTTGGGTGCGGTAGACTGGGTGGTGCCCTTCAGCGAGGATACCCCGCAGCGGCTGATCGAGGCGGTGCTGCCCGATATCCTGGTCAAGGGGGGCGACTACCGCCCCGACGAGATCGCTGGTGGCGAGGCGGTGATCGCCAACGGGGGCGAAGTGATGGTGCTCGGCTTCGAGGATGGCGTCTCGACCACGGCGATGATCTCCACCATCCTCGATCGTGAGCGTTGATGAGCGCACCGAGGTGGCCGCGTTGGCTCTATTCGGCGGCACTCTACCTCCTGGCGCCGCTGATCTGGAAACGGGTCTGGCGCGAGCAGGCGGCTCATCACCCGCGCCGCCAACGCCTCGGCCTTGGCGTGGAGCGCCCCGAGGGGGCGGTGATCTGGCTGCACTGTGCCTCGGTGGGGGAAGTGCTGGCCGCACGCCCCTTGATCGAGGCACTGCTTGCGCACTACCCTGATCATCACCTGCGCGTGACCACCATGACCGCTACCGGCGCCGATCGCGTGGCGGTGCTGGCCGCTTCCCCGGCATTCAACGGGCGAGTGAGTCACTCCTTTCTGCCGCTGGATTTCCCTGGCGCGGCGCGCCATTTCGTTTGTCAATTGCGCCCCTCACTGGTGCTGCTCTTCGAGACCGAGCTGTGGCCCAACCTGCTGCACGCCTGTCATCGTCAGCGGATACCGGTAGCGGTGGTCAATGGGCGTCTATCGGAGCGCGCCTTCAGGCGTTACCGCCACTTGAAGCCCCTGATGCGAGGCGCGCTGCAGCACATCGGCTGGCTGGCAGCCAAGTCCGAGGCCGATCTCGAGCGCTTCGAGGCGCTCGGCATGGCGCGTGAGCGAAGTCAGGCGGTAGGTTCGCTCAAGTTCGACCAGCGTGTCGATACCAAGGAACAGGAGGTGAGTGAGCACTTACGTACCTGTCTCGGCGAGCGACCGATCTGGGTGGCGGGCTCCACTCATCCCGGCGAGGACGAACAGCTGCTCGCGGCCCACGGGCGACTGCGGGAATCGTTCCCCGAGGCGCTGCTGATCCTGGTGCCGCGTCACCCGCAACGCTTCGATGCGGTGGCCGCCTTGTGCCGTGAGCGCGGCGTAGAAGTGGCAAGGCGCTCTCGCAACGCGTGGCCCGGAACTGATTCGGCGATCTATCTCGGCGATACCATGGGTGAGCTAGCGGGTCTGTATGGCGCCGGTGATATCGCCTTCGTGGGGGGCAGCCTGATTCCGGTGGGTGGCCATAACCTGCTTGAGCCCGCCGCACTGGGAGTGCCGGTGATCAGCGGGCCGTCAATGGACAATTTCCTGGATGTCGTCGAGGTCATGCGAGATGCCGGTGCGCTCATCGAGGTGGATGACAGCGAGGCATTGGCGGACGAGCTGCGTCGTCTGTTTGGCGACGCTGAGACCCGCCAGCGACTCGGCGATGCGGGACGGGGCGTGGTCGAGGCCAAGCGTGGTGCCCTTGAGCGCACCATGCATGGCCTCCGCGCGCTCTATTCAAGATAGTGAGCGCTTACTTGGCAAACCTCTCGACGCCCGTTTCGGTACCCAGCAGCAGGATATCCGCCCCCCGCACAGCGAACAGGCCGTTGGTGACCACACCGACGATGGCGTTCAAGCGGGCCTCCATGGCCACCGGATCCTCGATCATGAAGTCGAAGCAGTCGATGATCTGGTTGCCGTTGTCGGTGGTTACACCTTGCCGGTAGACCGGGTCGGCGCCCATTTTGACCAGCTCGCGAGCCACATAGGAGCGCGCCATGGGGATCACCTCGACGGGAAGCGGAAAGGCGCCCAGGGTCGCGACACGCTTGGAGGCATCGGCGATGCAGATGAAACGTTCGCTGCAGGCGGCGACGATCTTTTCACGAGTCAGCGCTGCCCCTCCGCCCTTGATCATGTTGAGCTGGGCATCGATCTCGTCGGCACCGTCGATATAGAAAGGAACGCTGCCCACTGAATTGAGTTCGAACACCTCGATCCCGTGGCCTTCGAGGCGCTGGGCGGTAGCTTCGGAGCTTGCCACGGCACCCCTGAACTCGCCGTGCAGCTCGGCGAGTCGGTCGATGAACAGATTGGCGGTTGAGCCGGTCCCGATGCCAAGCATGGTAGCGCGGGTGAGCCAGGGGCGAATCTCGTCGATGGCGGCTGCGGCAACCGCGTCCTTGAGTTCATCTTGCGTCATGAAAGCTGTCCTGTGGTTGGGCGGTAATGCACGAGCACCTAATCGTGAGTGCGGCCCATTATAGGCGACCGAGGCCGCGCTGTAGATGGAAGAGGTGCGCGGCGCTGGACGTCGGCACATACAACTGCTACCTATAGGGTTTTCTCGATCAAGGGCTTACGCTCAAGCTCGCGCCATTGCCAGGACATCAGGATGCTCGAAGATACCGTCAAGAAGATACTCCAGGCCAAGGTCTACGATGCGGCGCGCGAAACGCCGATCTCCCCGGCATCCTTTCTCTCCCGTCGCTTCAACAACACCATCCTGATCAAGCGCGAGGACCTCCAGCCGGTCTACTCCTTCAAGATTCGTGGCGCCTACAACAAGATGACACTGCTGACCGAGGCGCAGAAGGCGAAAGGCGTGATTGCCGCCTCGGCGGGCAATCACGCCCAGGGGCTGGCCATGGCCGCCAAGCAGATGGGGGTCAAGGCGGTAATCGTGATGCCGCGCATCACGCCGGACATCAAGGTTCAGGCGGTGCGCGCTCGTGGCGCGAAGGTAGTGCTCAAGGGCGACGCCTTCGGTGAGGCGCTCGAGCACGCCCGGGAGCTGATCGAGGAGCACGACTACACCTATATCCCGCCTTTCGATGATATCGACGTGATCGCAGGCCAAGGCACCATCGCCGTGGAGATCCTGCGTCAGCACAGTGGGCCGCTGGATGCGATCTTCGTGCCGGTCGGTGGCGGTGGGTTGATCGCTGGGGTGGCGGCCTACGTCAAGTACCTGCGGCCGGACATCAAGGTGATCGGCGTCGAGGCGGACGACAGCGCCTGCCTGAAGGCGGCCCTGGCCGCAGGCAAGCGGGTGGTGCTGGACCAGGTGGGAGTGTTCGCCGAGGGAGTGGCGGTGGCGCAGATCGGCGAAGTGCCCTTTACCATCATGCGCGATCTCGTCGACGAGATGATCACCGTGACCACCGACGAGATGTGTGCCGCGGTCAAGGATATCTTCGAGGATACCCGGGCGGTGGCCGAAACCTCCGGGGCGCTGTCGCTGGCTGGACTCAAGAAGTACATCCAGCAGACCGGTGTCGAGGGGCAGACCCTGCTGTGCATCAACTCCGGGGCCAACACCAATTTCGATCGACTGCAACATATCGCCGAGCGTACCGAACTTGGCGAGCAGCGCGAGGCGATCCTGGCGGTGACCATCCCCGAGCGGCCAGGCAGCTTCAAGAAATTCTGCAAGACCATCGGCAAGCGGATGGTCACCGAGTTCAATTATCGCTATGCCGATCGCGACAATGCGCATATCTTCGTCGGCGTGCAGGTTAAGCCGGGTGGTGAAGATCGCCAGGCAGTGATCGACAAGTTGCGCGACGCCGGCTATCCGGTGGAGGACTTGACCGATGACGAGTTGGCCAAGCTGCATATTCGCCATCTGGGAGGTGGTCGACCCAAGGAGCACTTCGACGAGGAGGTTTATCGTTTCGAGTTTCCCGAACGCCCGGGAGCGTTGATGAATTTCCTGACCCATTTGCCGGGGGACTGGAATATCTCTTTATTTCATTATCGTAACCATGGCGCCGCTTATGGTCGCGTTCTGGTAGGGATGCAGCTCCCCAATGGCGATCGTATTCATGTCGAAAAGTATTTTGATGAGATCGGCTACCGCTACTGGAAGGAGACGGATAATCCCGCATATCGCTTATTTATGGCGTGATGCTCAATGCTTGATAGTGAGCGTTAACTAACTTGATAAAAGTGATTAAGACTGACTTTCATGCGTTATTCGAGGCATCGCAATAGTTGTCATTCATTCCTCTTGGCCCTATAGTCGGCGGGGCCTTGGGACGATATTAATGTTTCTTAATGTAACAAGAATTGTGGAGTAGCCGATGAAGCGCAAGCCCGATCTGGTCATGGCACTGTCTCTGGTATTTGCCATTGGTGTAGTTGCCACCGGCTATGCCCAGGCGTTGGTGGGGAGTTAAGTCGAAGCCAGCGCCATGACCAGATAGCCGAGTCAACCGGCCGATGAACCGCTCATCGGCCGGTTTTTTTTGCCTCTCGATTGCGCATCGGACGAATCACCTGGCGGTCGCTTACGATAGCATCCAGCGAAACGTCCCAAGGGGCGATGGGCAGCGCGGCAACCTGTTGGCAATGATGCCCAAGGCCGATCAGCGTCGGGCAGGGACCGCGCTGGCGGGCAAAGGCGAAACTGCGATCATAGAAGCCGCCACCCATGCCCATGCGCTGGCCGTCGGGATCGAAGCCGACCAGCGGCATCAGTACCAAGTCCAGTGCCCAGGCGGATAGCCGCCGGGCACGATGGGCACCGTGCCGGGTATCGGGCTCGCGGATGCCGAAGCGGTTGCGGATCATGGGCGTTTCAGGGTGGTGATGCACGAACCATAGCCGATGGTGGGCAAGCGGTTGCAGCACTGGCAGATAGATACGGGCGCCACGGCGCCGCAGCCATCTAATGAGGGGGGTGGGATCGATCTCGCCGTCATTGGGCAGGTAGAGGGCGACACGTCGCGCTCGCTGCACCTCCGGCAGGCGTTTCAGCCGCTGGCACAGGGCAAAGGAGGCCTGCTTGCGTTGTCGGGTGCTCAATGCGCGTCGGCGCCGCCGTAAGATGTGGCGAAGCTCGCTACGCACCGCCTGGCGATCGCTGTTGGCGATATCGCCTGGCAAGCATTGGTCACTGTCTCGTTGTGAAGTCATGTTTCACGGCAATGATTCAAGAGTTCCCCAGAGTGCCGCTGTCGTTCTGGCCCTTGAACCCAACGGTTCAAGGTGGGTGGCCGCAGACAGACCGTCAGGCTTTCCGACGCACGGACATGCACACGGGTCTGTCTAGCATTTGGCCCCCTGGGTACTGCGCATAGGCTCGAGGGACTATAACGACTGGCGCACACCCCAGGGAACCTCTTCATCCTAACAGAGGCTTGCTGCAGTCCCAAAGGAAAGCGCCAATTAATCGGCAAGGGGCGCAGGAGAGCGCGGATGGCTTGTCTGTACGTGCGCTCGGCCACACGTGCGCAGTGCACCGCTAGCGGGGCGGTGTATCGTGAAGGGCCTTGTCGAGACGCTCGTTCAGACGGGCGATGCTAGCTTCGCCCTCCTTGCGCTCCTCGAGGCTCTGCAGCAGCTCATGGGTGATATTCAGTGCGGCCATGATGGCTACCTTCTCTGCGCCAAGCACCTTTCCGCGTGAATGGATGCCTTGCATGGCGCGATCGAGATAACGCGCCGCACGCTTGAGCGGCTCCTGCTCGCTTGGCTGACAGGCAATGACATAGGCCTGCCCCAGCAGCGTGATTTCAGTGGTGGGCCGGGTTTCATCGGTCATGGCGGGCTCCCGGATGGGCCAAGAATGGGGCAGATGGGTTAGGCTAGAGAGACGATCATAAGAGAGCCCCTTGCAGGCGGTCAACGCGGCATGTCGGCTCGCCTCTTTTCCATGGAAGACTCACATGTCATTGATTAACGATCGTTACGACTTTTCCGACGTCGCCGATACCTTCCTTCTGCACGGTAGCCTGCAGACCCCCGCCTTTCTGGATGGGCGCCTGGCGGCCATGCTGGCGCTGCACGATATCACGGCCGAGGCCTGGCTCGAGGACGTCTGCGCGGCGCTGGGTATCGAACAGCCGCATGACGAGGAGAGCGCCGCCGTGCTGCTAGGTTGGCGCCGCCAGAGTCTCGAGGCGCTCGTGGCCGCCGAACTCAATTACGAGCCGCTGCTGCCCGATGAGATCTACTCGCTGAGCGAGCGGGCGCGTGGCCTGCAGGAGTGGGCGCTAGGCTTCATCGAGGTGCTGGGCGAGGTCGACGCCTCGCGCCGCGAGGCGTGGTCCGTCAACCTGCGCGAGGCGTTGGACGATCTTGAAGTGCTGAGTGGCATCGATACCGAGCTCGAGGAGAGCAGCGAGAACGAGAACGATCTGTTTGCGCTCACCGAGCATGCGCGCATGGCGGCGATGCTGCTCTACACCGAGCAGCACCCCGGCAAGCCGCAGATCGAGCAGAGCAAGGTGCCGCACTGACTCATGCCCTACGATGCCGCTTCGACGATACCACCTGCCTACCGACCTTCCAGGAGAGCCGATGACCGCCAACGCCGCGCCGCGCCCCGCCCCGATAACGCTCGATGAGTATCGTGCACGCCGCCAGGCGCTGATGGCAGCCCTGTCGCCGAACAGTGCCGTGCTGTTGCCCTCAGCGTCGCTTGCGACCCGCTCCCGCGACAGCGACTACCCCTTTCGCCAGGACAGCGATTTTCACTACCTGACCGGCTTTCCCGAGCCGGAAGCCCTGCTGCTGCTGCTGCCAGGACGCAAGGAGGGCGAAACGGTACTGTTCTGTCAGGACAAGGATGCCACGCTGGAGGCGTGGACTGGGTTCCGTCTTGGGGCGGCCGGGGCCGTCGAGAGGTTCGGCATCGATCAGGCCTTCGAGAACAGCGAGCGGGAGGCGCGGCTGTCGGCACTGCTCGATGGCTGCGAGACGCTCTACCTGCCGCTGGACGATGCCGACAGCATGGCGCTGGCCGATTCGCTGCGCAGCGAGCTGCTCTCCCGCCAACGCCAGGGTGCCGTGGCGCCGCGCATGTTGGGCGATGTCGCCTCGCTCATCCACGAGCAGCGATTGATCAAGAGCGAGGCAGAACTGGCATTGATGCGCCATGCCGCCGCGATATCCGCCCTCGCCCACCGGCGCGCCATGCGCGTCGCGCGACCTGGCCTGTTCGAGTATCAACTGCAGGCGGAACTCGAGCATGAGTTCGCCTGGCACGGCGCATCCGCACCCGCCTACAGCAGCATTGTCGGGGGGGGAAGCAATGCCTGCGTGCTGCACTACATCGAGAATCGTGATGAGCTTCACGCAGGTGAGCTGGTACTGATCGACGCAGGCGCCGAATACGAACTCTATGCCGGTGACATTACTCGCACCTTCCCGGTCGATGGTCGCTTCACCGCCGCCCAGCGGGCGCTTTATGAGGTAGTGCTGAATGCCCAGATGCGCGCCGTGGAAGCGGTCTCCCCGGGCTCAACGCTTATGGCGATTCACCAGGGGGTAGTAGAGGACTTGACCCGCGGCCTGATCGAGCTCGGCCTGCTTGAGGGCGAACTCGAGAGCAATATCGAATCCGAGAGCTATCGCCGCTTCTACTTGCACTCGACGTCCCACTGGCTGGGGCTGGATGTGCATGACGTGGGAAGCTATCGGCTGGGCGGCGAGCCGCGGCGTCTGGTGCCGGGCATGGTACTGACCATCGAACCCGGTCTCTACATCCCCGATGAAGAAGATATACCTGCAGCCTTTCGCGGCATCGGTATCCGTATCGAGGATGACGTGGTGGTAAGCACCAGCGGACGCGAGGTGCTGACCGCCGCCGTGCCCAAGCAGCCTGACGATATCGAGGCACTAATGGCGGAAAAATGACCATATCGAAAGCAGTTGAAACGGTGATTACGTAAAATACGTAATAATAGACAAGGACAGTTTGCGAGACATGCCTAGAGAGGCTGCCTTGGAGTCAAGAGAGCATGCAGATACAGTCAATGTCGGTGGATATCGCCATAGTCGGTGGCGGTCTGGTAGGCGCCAGCCTGGCGGCGGCGCTGGCGCCGATCATGGCTCGCAACGCCCTGAAGGTTGCGGTGATCGAGGCGGCGACACTCTCCCGCAAGGCGCCGCAGTCCGAGTATCAGCCTAGTTTCGACGCCAGGGCGAGCGCCATCGCCCAAGGCTCCTGCGAGCATTTCAGAACCTTGGGGTTGTGGCCGGCCCTGGCCCAGCAGGCCGAGCCGATCCGCCAGATTCATGTCAGCGAGCGGGGGCGGCTCGGAGTGGCCCGATTGAGTGCCGAGGAGCTCTCGGTCGAGGCGCTGGGTTACGTAATACCCAATGTCTGGCTGGGGCGCGTCCTGCACCAGCGCCTGGCATCACTGGACTTGCGCTGGCACTGTCCGGCACGTGTCGAGAAGATGACCGCCACGCGAATGGGGCATCGATTGAAGCTCTCCAATGGCGAGGAGCTAGAGGCGGGGCTGACCATTCTGGCCGACGGAGGTCGCTCGGGGCTCAAGGAGCAGCTGGGAATTGCCAGTCGTGAGGCGCCCTACGAGCAGGTTGCGGTGATTGCCAATCTCGAAGTCAGCCGACCGCACGAGGGGGTGGCGTTCGAGCGTTTCACCACGCAGGGGCCACTTGCACTGCTGCCGCTGTCGGGCCAGCGCATGGAGCTGATCTGGACCCATCGGGCCGGTGACGAGGCGCAGACGCTGGCGCTTGAGGATGGAGACTTTCTGATGCGCCTTCAACACGCCTTTGGTGATCGCGCCGGACGCTTCCGGCGAGTGGGAACGCGCCACGCCTATCCGCTGTCGCTGGTCACTGCCATGGAGCCGGTGCGCCCCGGCCTGGCGGTACTGGGCAATGCCGCCCATGCCCTGCACCCGGTGGCGGGGCAGGGATTCAATCTGGCGCTGCGCGGGGTAATGGACCTGATCGCCGCCCTGGAGACGGCCGAGGCGCGCGGCAGCGCCTGGGGCAGCATGACGACCCTTGGTGATTTCGAGGCGCGACGTACCGCCGACCGACATAATGTCATTCGTTTCAGCGATGGGCTGATCCGGTTGTTCGGCATCGATCACCCGTTGCTGTCGCATGCCCGGGCCGCCGGCCTGGTGGGACTGAATCTGGTTGGACCGCTACGCCGCAGCCTGGCCAGGCGCGCGATGGGGATGGAAAGATAAGCGCCCCGCAAACGCAAATGTCCCGAAGCTATTTCTCCGGGACATTTGCGTTGTGTCGGATTAGAGATTGGATTTGGCGTTTTCGCTCTTGGCCGCCACGGCCTCTTCGCTTTGCTGAATGCGCTCTGGTTTGCCGGGCAACAGGGCATCGAGCAGTAACGCGGCAGCGGCGGCAGGTACGAGTCCAGATTTCAACAGCAGGCCGACCTGGCCAGGCAAGGTTTCGGAAATCGCTTCGACCGCCGGTAGCCCGATGCCCAGGCTCAGTGACACCGCAATGATCAGCATGGCGCGCTGGTCGAGCTCGCACTCCTTGATGATCTTCAATCCCGCCGAGGCGATCATGCCGAACATCACCACGCCGGCGCCGCCCAGAACAGCGTGAGGCATCGCTGCGACCAGTCCGCCCAGCTTGGGAAACAGCCCCATGGCGATCAGCAGCACGCCGCCGATGGTGACGACATGCCGGCTCACCACGCCAGTCAGGGTGATCAGGCCGACGTTCTGGGCATAGGCAGTATTGGGCAGGGTGTTGAAAACCGCAGCGAAGGAGGTCGCTACCCCGTCGGCCATCACTCCGCCGGAAAGCTCCTTGTCCTTGGCCGGGCGGCCGGCGCCGCCCATGGTGATCGCCGAGATATTGCCAATGGTTTCCAGGCCAACCACGAACATGATCAGCGTCATGCCGATGATCGCCGTCAGCGAGAACTCCATGCCGTAGACGAAGGGGCGGGGCAGGGCGAACCAGCTGGCTTCGGTGATCGAGTTGAAGTCGACCATGCCGAGCATGATGGCGACCAGATAACCGGCCGCCAGGCCGAGCAGGATCGAAGAGGCCTTGATGAAGCCACGGCCGTACTGATGGACGACAATGGTGATGACCAGCACGAACAGCGCCAGTCCCAGGTTGATGGGTGAGGCGAAATCGTCGCTGCCAACGCCGCCTGCCGCGTAGTTGAGGCCTACCGGCATCAGGGTGATGCCGATCAGCAGGACCACGATGCCGGTCACCACCGGCGAGAACCAGTGACGTATCTTCTTGAGAAAAGCCCCCAGCACTATCTGAAGCAGCCCGGCAACGAATGAGGCTCCCAGCACGGCGGGAAGCCCGAAGCCTGAGGCCAACGGCAGCGCCACCGGCAGAAAGCCGAAGCTGGTGCCCTGGACAATGGGCAGGCGCGAGCCGATGGGGCCCATGCCGATGGTCTGGATTAATGTCGAGAAGCCGGCCACGAACAGCGCAACCTGGATCAAAAATATCTGCTCGGCGGGATTGGCACCGATCACGCCTGCAATAATGATGGGAGGTGTCACGTTGCCGGCGAACATCGCCATGATGTGCTGCAGGCCGAGCGGGATCGCCTTGCCCAGCGGGGGCATGGCGTTGGGGTCCTGGTCTTGGGTATGGAGAGTGCGCGCACCCTGCGAGTCGTCATCCGGGGTCATGGGAGCCTCTGACAAGCTTTTTGTATACATTGCTTGGAGTATTAAGAGCAATAGACCCTAGCATGCTGTACACAAAGCAGTCATTAATGATGAACAGATTATGAAGAGGGGAATATTCGATAGCGGGACGCAGCGCTTGACCTGCAGCCGTGCGACAATTCCAGTGTAGACAAGTAAGGAGACAGCGATGCAGGCGGAAGTGATCGTCGTCGGTGGCGGTATGGTCGGCGCTACCCTGGCCGCTTTATTGGGGGAGGCCGGCGTGCGGGTCGGGGTGCTCGATGCACGCCTGACACCGCTGGTGGAAGCGCGCATTCCCGGCGAACGCCTGTCATTACGCGTCAGCGCTTTGACGCCGGTCTCGCAGCGCTTGCTGAACCACTTGCAGGTCTGGCCCTCGATGGCGGCCAGGCGCGTGACTCCCTATGCGGGTATGGAAGTATGGGACAGCCAGGGCAGCGGGCGCATCCGTTTCACCGCCGACCAGGCCGGCGTGGCCTGCCTTGGCCATATCGTCGAGAACGACATCACCCTGGCGGCCCTGGAGGCGCGCTTGGCGGAGTTGCCGAGCGTCGAGCAGTGGTATGACGCCAGGGTGACATCCATGCAGGGCGAGGCGCCGTTGCGCGAGCTCATCTTGGCCGACGGGCGCCGCTGCCAGGCACCGCTGGTCGTTGCTGCCGATGGGGCGCGCTCCTATCTTCGCGACCTGGCCGGCATCGATACCGCTGCCCGCGACACCGGACAGGTGGCCGTGGTGACCACGGTGCGGGTATCGCGCGGCCATGGCGGCGTGGCGCGCCAGGTCTTCCTGCCCACTGGACCCCTGGCTTTCCTGCCTCTCACCCTCAACGGTGATGCGCACTACTGCTCGATCGTCTGGTCGACCACGCCGGAGGAGGCCATGCGGCTAGGCGCACTTTCGCGGCAGGCGTTGGGAAATGAAATGGCCAGTGCCTTCGAGCACCGGCTGGGAGATGTCGAGGTGATCGACGAGGCGGTCAGCGTGCCACTGGTCCAGCGCCATGCGCGTGAATATGTGCAGCCAGGGCTGGCGTTGATCGGCGATGCGGCGCATAGCATCCATCCGCTGGCCGGACAGGGAGTGAACCTGGGATTGATGGACGCCGCGGTACTCGCCGAGGAGCTGCTCGAGGCGCGCCGGCGCGGGGCGTCGCTTGGCGACGAGCGGATCCTGTCGCGCTATGCCCGGCGTCGGCGTGGTGACAACGCCACTATGCTGACGCTGATGGATGGCTTTCGGCTGCTCTTCGGCACCGAGAATCCGGCGCTGCAACTGGCGCGCAATCTGGGACTCTCCGGCGTCGACCGCCTGACGCCGCTCAAACGCATGATCATGCGCCAGGCGGTCGGCGAGCGAGGGCGATTGCCTGCCTCCTGCCGCTGAGCGACAAGAGGCAAGGCGTGAAAGATTAGCCTGCGCGGGAGCGCGTCCCCAGGACGTTGAGCGCCTTCAACAGGTTGAGCGCCTCGCCGAGTTGGTAGTCGTCGCGTAGCCGTTCGCTGCCCTCGCGCCGCTCGCGGGCCTGTTCGCGGGAGCGCAGATGCCCTTCGAGGTCGGCCTCGCGCAGCTGCGGGCTACCATTCTCGGTGATCTCCAGGCGACCGCGGACAACTTCGACATCGGGCACGATGCCCTGGGCCTGGATCGAGCGGCCATCCGGCGTGTAGTAGAGCGCGGTGGTGAGCTTGAGCCCATCGCCGTTGCCCAGCGGCATGACCTGCTGCACGGAACCCTTGCCGAAGCTCTCGGTGCCCATCACCACCGCGCGCCGCTGATCCTGCAGGGCGCCGGCAACGATCTCCGCTGCCGAGGCGCTGCCACCATTGATCAGCACCACCATCGGCACATCGGGGGCGGCGGTATCGGCGGTCGCCGAGAAGCTCAGCTCGCTGTCCGTCAGCCGTCCTTCGGTATAGACGATCAGCCCGCTATCCAGGAACGCATCGGCCACCGCGACCGCTGCCTGCAGCACGCCACCGGGATTGTTGCGCAGGTCGAGGACCAGGCCGCTTAGCGGAGCATCCTGCTCCATGCTGGCCAGAGCGCGGCGCACCTGCTCGCCGGTGCGGTTCTGGAATTGGCTGACGCGCAGATAACCGTAGCCGGGTTCGAGCAGTTCGCTTCTGACACTTTCGCTACGGATGATCTCGCGGGTCAGCGTCAGTTCGCGGGGGGCTTCCTCGCCCCGGCGCATGATGGTGATGCGCAGCTCGCTGCCCGGCTCGCCACGCATCATGCCCACGGCCTCCTGCAACGACATGCGATCGGTTGAGGTGCCTTCGACGCGCAGGATGATGTCGCGCGCCTGTAGTCCTGCCCGCGCCGCCGGCGTGTCGTCGATGGGAGTGATGACGGTCAGCTGACCATCCTCGGTACCCACTTCGATGCCGATGCCGCCGAACTGCCCCTCGGTGGATTGGCGCAGGCTCTGGAACTCCTCGCTGTCGAGGTAGGCCGAGTGTGGATCGAGCTCGCTGAGCATGCCGCGCATGGCGTTGCGCAGCAAGGTGCTGTCATCGACCTCGTCGACATAGGCGCGCTTGATGCGTTCGAAGATCTCGGCGAAGGTCTGCACGTCTTCCACTGGGAGCCCGTCTCCCTCGTTCGGCGCAGCCAGGCTGTTAAGCGGCATCGACAGCAGTGCCAGCGAGACGGCCGAACCGAGGAGATGCTTGGTCAATTTGTCTAACATGCGGACTCCAGTGACAGTAAAACGCAGCGTTATGGCAGCATAGTCGCTGCGCTGCAAGATAATCCATAGCGCATCTTCTGTATGTGCATTGCTTCGACCGCGCAAATTCAGCGACGTGCGATCCAGGGCTGGGGGTCGATGGGGTCGCCGTTTCGGCGTACCTCGAAGTAGAGCGCCGGACGGTTGCGCCCCCCGGTGTTGCCTACCGCCCCCAAGGTGTCGCCAGAAGCGATCGCTTCTCCGGCCGCGACCGAGAAGTGCTGCAGATGCGCATGCAGCGTCATGATCTGATCGCCATGATCGACGATCAGCAGATTGCCGAAGCCGCGCATCCAGTCGGCGAATACCACCCGGCCGCCGTGCACGGCAGTCACGGGCGTGCCTTCCCGGGCCTCGATCAGGATGCCGTTACGGCTGACCCCGTCGCCGCTGCCGAAGGTCGAGGTCACGCTACCTTGGACCGGCCAGGGCAGATCGCCACGGGTCTGATCGATGGCAGTGGAGGGAGGTGGCCGCTCGAGCCGGGCCAGCTCCTCCTGGACCTCCCTGAGTACCCGCTCGGCACGGGCCCGGTCGGCATCGAGCGACGCGAGGCGCGCCTGCTCGCTCGAGAAGCGTGAATCGAGCTCGGCAACGAGCCGTTCGCGCTCGCGCATGCGGCTCGCCAGTTCGGCGCTGCGCTGCCCCAGCTCATCGCCGAGGTCGGCCAGTTGTCGATCGCGTTCGTCCAGCGCGCGGCGATTGCCAAGCAGATGTTCGTCGAGGGCGGCGATCGCATCCAGCCGCTCGTTGCGCGCCTGGGCCAGGCGGTTGAGGTAGGTCTGCAGGCGATCGAGACGGTAGGGGTCGTCCTGGTTCAGCAGCAGCTTGAGCTGCGGCGTCAGCCCCAGGCGATAGAGGGCGTCGAGCTGAGCATTGAGTGCGGCGACCTGCTCGCTGCGCTCCTCCTCGAGACGCTCGCGATGCTGCTCGAGCGAAGCAAGCTCGTCGGCGACCTCGCGGCGTTCGGCCTGCAGCGCATCGAGCCTGAGGTGAGTGTCGGCCAGGCGAGTCTCCACCTCGCGCAGCTCTCGGCTGGCATCGCCACGGGTGTCGCGGGTACTCTCCAGGCGCCGCGTGAGCGCCTGTATCTCGCTGCCGATGGCGTCGACACGGGCGCGGGCGTCTCGTTCGCTAGGCTGAGCGGCGAGCGATGGCGCCACGAGGATCAGCAACACTGCCAGCCACCCGCCTCTGCGATGTACTCTACTCACCGCCACCTCGGGGTCGCGAACGGGCTCACGAGAAGTCGATCAACACCTGGCCGGTCATCTCCTCGGGCACTGCCTCGCCCATCATGGCCAGCAGGGTCGGGGCGATGTCGCACAGGCGGCCATCATCGTGCAGCGTGATTCGGCGCTTGCCGACATAGACCAGCGGCACCTGGAAGGTGGTGTGCGCGGTCTGCGGGTTGCCGGTCTCGGGGTGCACCATCTGTTCGGCGTTGCCGTGGTCGGCGGTCACCAGGCACTCGCCACCGACACGCTCGATGGCTTCGACCACGCGTCCCAGGCAGGTATCGACGGCCTCGATCGCCTGGACTGCGGCGTCGAAATTGCCGGTATGGCCGACCATGTCGCCATTGGCGTAGTTGCACACGATCAGGTCGAACTTGCCCGAGTCGATTGCCTCGACCAGGGTGTCGGTCAACTCGAATGCGCTCATCTCGGGCTTCTCGTCATAGGTCTTGACGTCCTGGGGCGAGGGGATCAGGGCGCGGGTCTCGCCGACGTATTCGTTCTCGCGGCCGCCGGAAAAAAAGAAGGTGACGTGGGCGTACTTCTCGGTTTCGGCGATGCGCAGCTGGGTCTTGCCATACTGCTCGACCACCTCCCCAAGGGTATTGTGCAGCTCGTTCGGCGGGAAAGCCGCCGGCGCGGCGATATCGGCGGCGTACTGGGTCAGCATCACCAGGCCATCGCCGGCAAGCCTGGGGCGTGCCTGCCGGGTGAAACCGCTGAAGTCGTCATCGGTAAAGGCGCGGGTCAGCTCGCGGGCGCGATCGGCACGGAAGTTGAGGAACAGTGCGGCATCGCCATCCTCGATCTCCACTGCACGGCCGGCGGGACGTACGCTGGTCGCGGCAACGAACTCGTCGTTCTCGCCCCGCTCATAGGCGGCGGCGAGGCCTGCCTCGGCACTCTCGACGACATGTTCGCCCTCGCCCTGGGTGACCAGGCGGTAGGCCTTCTCGACGCGGTTCCAGCGATTGTCGCGATCCATGGCAAAGTAGCGACCGATGATCGAGGCGACGAAGCCATTCTCATGGCCCACCAGCTCGGCGAGCTTGGCGTTGGCGCGCTCAAGGGAGGCAAGGGCGCTCTTGGGCGCGGTATCGCGGCCATCGAGAAAGGCATGCAGATAGATCCGCTTGGCGCCGCGGCTGGCGGCAAGCTCCGCCATCGCCAGGATATGATCTTCATGGCTGTGAACGCCACCCGGGGAGAGCAGGCCCAGCAGATGCACGGCGTGCCCTGACGCGACGGCGGCATCGATGGGCGTGGTCAGGATGGGATTGGAGGCCAGTTCGCCATCCTCGATCGCCTTGGTGATACGCGTGAAGTCCTGATAGACGATGCGCCCGGCGCCGAGGTTCATGTGTCCGACTTCGGAGTTGCCCATCTGCCCATCGGGCAGGCCAACGTGCCGGCCGTCGGTATTCAACAGGCTATGCGGATAGTCGCGCTTCAGGCGGTCCATCACCGGGGTGATGGCGGCGGCCACGGCATTGGCGGTGGGATCTGCGTTATGGCCGTAGCCATCGAGAATGATCAGTGCCACCGGACGTGGTGCTGCGGAATTATCGGACATGCGATTGCCTCCTTGATAAGGTCGCGGCTTGGCGGGAATACAGGGCACACCCATGGTCGCGACGCACGACTCCTTAGGGCATCATATCGCACGGCGATAGCGGGCGTCAGCCAGCGCACTCGCTACCGGACGCGCCGTTCAGGCTTGTGTATACTGGGCGCCGCCCGGCGCAACCGATGCCGGTTTGGCCAGGCTATCATTCGGCGTTATCAACACGCCTCCGGTGTTATTCAACAAGAGTTATTCGGAGCCATGATCGATCAGCTGTTCGAATTCGTGCAAAACCATCCGCTGCTGGTAGGTGCCTTCCTGCTGGTATTGACCGCCTGGATCGCCTATGAGGTGAAGGGCAGCAGCGCCAGCGGCGTGACGTCCAGCGAGGCCACTCAGCTGATCAATCGTGAAGACGCCATCGTAGTCGATATCCGCGAGGCGAACGACTTCAAGGCGGGTCACATCGCGGGTGCCAGAAACATCCCTCAGAGCCGCCTCGACGACCGCATCACTGAGCTCGAGAAGTCGAAGGCCAAGCCGATCATCGTGGTCTGCAAGCATGGGCAGTCCTCGGGCATGGCCCAGGCCAAATTGACCAAGGCCGGCTTCGAGCGCGTCTACAAGCTCAGAGGTGGCATGATGCAGTGGCAGACCGACGGGCTGCCGCTGGTGAAGAAATAGTAACGCCTTACACACTCACGACAGGCAGTTAAGGAAATTTCAGCATGGCCGAAGAGAACAATCAGACCGAAGCTGGTGCTCAGGGCGCCGGCCAGCAGAACTCGCCGCAGGTACAGTTCTCGCTGCAGCGGATCTACGTCAAGGATATCTCCTTCGAGTCGCCGAACGCGCCGGCGGTATTCCAGCAGCCGTTCAAGCCCAAGGTCGGCCTCGATCTGAACACCACCAGCAGCCAGATCGGTGACGATACCTACGAGGTGGTGGTCAAGGTCACGGCTCAGGTGTCGCACAGCGAATCGGGCCAGACCTCGTTTCTGGTCGAGGTCGAGCAGGCCGGCATGTTCCGCATTGGCGGCCTCGAAGGGCAGCAGCTCGAGCACACCCTGGGCGCGTTCTGCCCCAACGTGCTGTTCCCCTACGCCCGCGAGTGCATCGACAACCTGGTCAGCCGTGGTGGCTTCCCGCCGCTGATGCTGGCGCCGGTCAACTTCGAGGCGATGTACGCCCAGAAGAAGAAGCGTGAAAGCCAGGCCAGCCCGACCGAGCAGTAAGCGCTCGCCGCCTCAGCGCGTTGCGCGAGGTTTGGCATGAGCGGCCCGCGTATACACGTCGCCGCCGACTTCACCGTCGGCGGCGACGTCGTGTTGCCCGAAGGGCCGGCGGGACATGTGGCGCGGGTGCTGCGTATGCGCGAAGGCGCGACGCTCACCCTGTTCGACGGTCATGGCCAAGAGGCGCAAGCGGTGCTGGTCGAGGCGGGTCGCAAACGTGTGGTGGTGCGCATCGAGTCGACGGCCAGTGGCCGGGGCGAATCACCGCTTGCGGTACATCTCGGCCAGGCAATCTCCAAGGGCGATCGCATGGATTACGCGATCCAGAAAGCCGTCGAATTGGGTGTCGCCGTTATTACCCCGCTCTATACCGAGCATGGCGACGTGCGGCTCAAAGGCGAACGTGAGATGAAAAAACTCGCTCACTGGCAGGGCGTGGCGGCGAGTGCCTGCGAGCAGTGCGGACGCGCCACGATCCCGCCCATTCTTCCCCCGCAGCTACTCGACGACTGGCTGGCCGAACGCGACGAGCCGCTGCGTCTGGTACTGCACCCTGCCACCGACGGCGCCTTCGAGACGGCCGAGACGCCTGCCGGCGTTGCGCTGTTGATCGGCCCGGAAGGGGGGCTATCCCGCGGCGAAGTCGATGCCGCTCAGGCCGCCGGCTTCTCTCCTCTTACCCTTGGCCCGCGCATCCTGCGCACTGAAACCGCTCCTGTGGTAGCGCTCTCTCTGTTGCAGTATCGATTTGGTGATATTTAGCTGGCGTTGGGCTTCCTTAACCTTGAGTGATTTTGTCATGTCTGATGCATCACGGGATCGAACCCACCGCGACGCGCCAACAGCCGAGGTCGGCCAGGTGGCCTACCTCGAGGTGGTCACGGTCAACGATACCGGCGCCTTCCTCGCCTGGGGCAGGCCCAAGGATCTGCTGCTGCCCTATGGCGAACAGCGCTTTCGTCCCACCCTAGGCAAGCGGGTGCTGGTGATGATCAACGTCGATGACCGTGGGCGTCCGGTGGCCTCGCAACGCCTCGACCGCTTCATCAAGGATGAGGCCGAAGGGCTCGCCGCGGGCGATGGGGTGACGCTGGTGATCGCCGAGCGTACCGATCTGGGGCTCAAGGCGGTGGTCAATCATCGCTACTGGGGCGTGCTCTACCAAGACGAACTGACTCGCATGCCTCGGCGCGGCGATCGCCTGCAGGGGTATGTGAAACGTGTGCGCGACGACGGCCGGCTCGATCTCGCGCTGCTGCCACCGGGCTCGGCGCGCCTCGATGTGGTCGGCGACAAGGTGCTGGCCGTGCTTACCCGTGCAGGGGGGTACCTGGCACTCTCCGACAAGAGTGCGCCCGAGGAGATCAAGGCGCGGTTGGGGGTGAGCAAGAGCGCCTTCAAGCAGGCGATCGGGCGTCTCTACAAGCAGCGCCGCATCGTGATCGAGGAGGCGGGTATTCGCCTGGTCGAAGAGGGCGAGCAGGGGTAGTCGACCGCTTGGTCTCCCCTTCGGGCTGCGTCATACTGCGCTCATCATTTCCCATTGTGGACTACGAATCGATGAGCGAACGCGCACTCAAGGTGGGTGTGGTGATGGACCCCATCGCCGACATCGCCTACAAGAAAGACACTACCCTGGCCATGCTGTGGGCCATCCAGGAGCGTGGCTGGTCGCTCTCCTATCTGGAGCAGGAGGATCTATTCCTGCACGATGGCCGTGCCTTCGGCCGCATGCGCGATCTCGAGGCGTTCCGCGATCCTGACTGCTGGTATCGCCTCGGCGAACCCAAGCCGACAGCGCTTTCCGAGCTTGACGTGATCCTGATGCGCAAGGACCCGCCGGTCGACAGCCACTTCCTCAATGCCGTGCACCTGCTCGGGTTTGCCGAACGCGAGGGGGTGCTGGTGGTCAATCCCACCCGGGCGCTGCTCGAGTGCAACGAGAAGCTGTTTGCCCAGCAATTTCCGCAGTGCTGCGTGCCGAGTACGGTGTCGTGCAGCGAGCCGGTGCTGCGAGCCTTCCATGCCGAGCACAACGACGTAATCTTCAAGCCGCTGGATGGCATGGGCGGTACCGGGATCTTCCATGTCCAGCCCGAGGGTCGCAACCTCGGCGCGATCATCGAGACACTCACCGAGCGTGGCCAACGCCAGATCATGGCGCAGCGCTACATCCCCGAGATCAGCGAAGGGGATACCCGTATTCTTCTGGTCGATGGCGAGCCGGTGCCCTACGGCCTGGCGCGGGTGCCGATGGCCGGCGAGACACGCGGCAACCTGGCCGCTGGCGGCCGCGGAGTGAGTCGCGAATTGACCGCTCGCGACTACTGGCTGATCGAACAGGTCCAGCCGATGATCCGCGAGAAGGGGCTGATGTTCGTCGGTCTCGACGTGATCGGCGACTACATCACCGAGATCAACGTGACCAGCCCCACCTGCGTGCGCGAGATCGACGACCAGCGCGGTACCGACATCGCAGGCCTGCTGATGGAGGCCATCGAACGTCGCGTGGCTGGGCAGCGATCTGCCTGAGCTGAGTGAGCGAGATAGCGCGCCAATGGCCTCTTCGCTGGGCGATCCGATTCGCTACGCCCCGGTCACCCGATCACATCGTCGATTGCTCGCCTGGGCGCTGGCACTGCTGTTGCATCTGGCGCTGATTGGCCTATTTGCAGGCTGGACGCTTGTGCCCGAGCTGGCTGACCCTGTGCGTGAGCGGCGCAGCCTCGATGTCGTTCTGGTTGGCCAGGCTGCCTCTGAGCCAGTCGAGGCGGAGGCGATCGCCGAGGCCAGCCAGCACTCACTTGGCGAGCAGGCGCGGGAGCCTGGCGAGGTGCTCGCCCCCTCTTTTCCCCAGCCTGCCCCCGCGCGCGCTTCTCTCCCATCTTCTCTTCCGCAGCCTTCTCACCCACCGCTGCCCGACCTCGTTACGGCCGAGCAGGCCAGGGAAGCGATGCCTGCAACACGCGTGGCGCTGGCCCTGGCGGATGTGGGCCTCGCCCTGCCGCGCCTCGACTCACGGCCCCTGGATGCTGAGGCAAGCGAGACAACAAGCGTGCACCGTGCCGTGCAGCATGCCGCGGCGGTGCCTGACGATAGGCGTCAGCAGGCGGCCCGCGAGGCGGCGGAGGCGCGCTATGTCGAGGCTTGGACAAGGCGCATCGAGGAGTACGGCAATCACGACTACCCGGTTCCGGCACGGCTGCAGGGCGAAGTGCGAATTCGTGTCGTGATTGGCCACGACGGGGAGCTACGGCAGGCAGAGGTGGTACAATCGTCGCATCATCCCGAAATCGATCGGGTAGCGATGGCGACCGTGCAAGGCGCGGCACCCTATCCCCGCTTCGATCGCGGCATGGAAGCGCTAGACTCGCTCTCCATCACTCGCGTCTGGCGTTTCGGGAACGGCAACGATTTCGGCGTGCAATAGGGGCGGTCACGGCCCTGACGCCCGGGAGGCCCATGCAAAGTTTGAGAAACCACTTTCTTCTGGCGATGCCTCATCTCGAGGATCCCCACTTCGCCGGTAGCCTGAGCTACCTGTGCGATTATGACGAACACGGCACCATGGGCGTGATTGTCAATCGTCCTCTTGAGTTGATGCTGGACACCCTGTTCGAGCAACTCGAGCTTAGCGGCGATGAAAGCCCGCACCGCTCGGCTCCGGTCTACTTCGGCGGCCCTGTGCACAAGGATCGTGGCTTTATTCTCCACCGTGGCAGTGCCGCGGCCTGGGACTCCAGCCTGCAGGTCGGCGACGATATCGCGCTGACCACTTCCATGGACGTGCTCAAGGCGCTGGCCGATGGCACCGGTCCCGAGCATTTTCTGGTCTGCCTGGGGTGCTGCGGCTGGGAGGCCGGCCAGCTCGAGAATGAGCTCAAGGAGAATACCTGGCTGACCATCGAGGCCCAGGCCAGCATTCTGTTCGATGTGCCGCCGGAGCAGCGGCTGCAGGCGGCTGCCGGAAGTCTCGGCGTCGACCTGAACCTGATGAGCCGTGAGGCCGGCCACAGCTGATGGCGGGACAGCGCCTGATCCTGGCCTTCGACTTCGGCACCCGGCGCATCGGGGTGGCGGTGGGCAACGAGATGATCGGCCGGGCCACGGCGCTGGAGCCCTTGCCGGCCCGTGACGGCATTCCCGACTGGCGGGTGATCACACGGCTGGTGGAGGAATGGAAGCCGGACCTGTTCGTGGTTGGCCTGCCGCTCAACATGGACGGCAGCGAATCGGAGATGAGCACCCGGGCGCGCAAGTTCGGCAAGCGTCTCTATGGGCGCTTCGGCAAGCCCTGCGAGATGGTCGACGAACGGGGTTCGACCCGCGAGGCCAAGGAGATCGCCCGTGCGGCCGGGCATCGGGGCAATTATCGCGAAGCGGGGGTCGATGGCCTGGCCGCGCAGCTGATTCTGGAGAGCTACTTCGCCTCGCTCGAAGGGTTGCCGCCGCGCTGAGCCACGGCATGCGGGGGTACACCCGCACCGTAGTCGGCAGTGCGGGAGGAGGAGCCGGAGTAGTGCTTGGCGAAGTCCTTGACCGTGATGCAGGTATAGGTCTCGATAAAGTCGGCCAGGGTCGCAAGGCTTGCAAAGCGCTCCTCGAACTCCTCCCTGCTACCCTCCCGACACCGGATCACCCTGGCGCGATAGCGCTCGCCCACGGTGGAGAGCGTGACGGTGGCGTGTCGCTCCCCCTCCTGCTTCTCGACGGTTAGCGTCTCATGCTTGGCAAGCAGATCGCCAAGCACTCGGCCCGCGACGATATCGTCCCACGACGCCCAGAGCTCCTGATCGCGGTCGCCATACTGATAGAGAATGGCGACCAGCAGTGCCGAGAACACTGCGCTGATCAACATCCAAGTGATTTCGGTATTGGAGAGCGAGGCGAAGAAAACCAGCAGCAGCTGCCCCACTACCGCCGCGCCCAGTACGAAGGCCAGCGGCCGCCATACGCGGGGGTTGAGAAAGCCCTTCTTCAGCGTGTAGCCCCATAGTCCAACCACCGCCATGCCCCCGATGCCGAGCTGTACCAGCGACAGCAGCGAGCCGCCTCCCATCAACAGAGCGACCACCCCCAATAGCACCAGCAGGCTGTAGAAGGCACCCAGCGAGATATATGCGCGATTCATGTTCATTGGCCCCACATCCTCCGTTACGACCGACAATGGCTGTTGTTGTTGGCTGACGTCGTATTGGCAGTCTGGCATATTTCTCGCCGCACATGGGTTATGCAATGGTCATACGGAGCCTTCGGCGATCATAGTTGCCGGTCGTCGACGCCGGTCTTGCTTGGCACGAACCAGCGCACGTCGCGCAGATCCTTCTCGATCAGCTCCTCGACCTCGAGCAGTGTGGCAAATATCGCCATGCGCACCGGAATGCCGTTGTCGGTCTGGCGAAAGATCGCCAGGCGCGGGTCGCCATTGAGGTTGACGCTGAGGTCGTTGGCGCCGGGGCGGCTGTCGCGGGGAAGCGGATGCATGACGATAGTGGTGGGCGAGCAGCACTGATCGAGAAAGGCGCGCTCGACGATGAAATCCTGGGAGATGCCGGCGAAGCTCTCGGACATCTCGTCTGTGAAGCGCTCACGCTGGATACGCGTGGTGTAGACCACATCGAGATCGGAGAAGTCGCTTGCCAGGCTCTCGCGCTGCTCGACGCGGTGGCCTCGCGAGACGACCATATCGACGAGATGGCTCGGCATCTCGAGTCCCGGCGGCGAGACCAGCGTGATGCGCATGGGATCGTAGAGCGACAGCAGCTTGATCAGCGAGTGCACGGTACGCCCGTACTTGAGATCGCCGGTCATCAGCAGGTGGGCACCTGCCAGGCGCTTGCCGAGCCGGGTGAACTCCTTGTCGATGGTGTAGAGGTCGAGCAGCGCCTGGCTGGGGTGCTCGCCGGGGCCGTCGCCGCCGTTGATCACCGGCACGTTGGTGGCCTGGGCAAACTCGGCCACCGAGCCCTGGTCCGGGTGGCGCATGACGATGGCATCCACATAGCCGCCCATCACCCGGCTGGTGTCATAGAGCGACTCGCCTTTGGCCATCGACGAAAAGGTGAACCCGGTGGTGTCGCATACGCTGCCGCCCAGACGGCAGAAGGCGGCATTGAAACTGATGCGCGTGCGTGTACTGGCCTCGAAGAACAGGTTGCCGAGCACCGCCCCCTCCAGCACCCGAGTCACTTTTCTGCGCTGGGCAATCGGCTCCATGCGGGCGGCGACGCGCAGCAGGTGATCGACGTGTTCGCGGGAGAGAGAATCGACGGAGAGCAGGTGGGATGTCATCGGAGCCTCGCAGAGCGACAAGGAAGTGGCCGCTAGTGTAACCGGCAATTCACCGGGCATCACGGGCTGTGACGATGAGATGCACGCTCATGCTTGTGATCTGCAACCAGGCTCTTCTATCTTTCATAAAGGTTGACGGCGTCAGGGAGTTGGCGCCGGTTCATTACGTGTGACAAAGGAGTGCAAGCACATGAGCGATCAGAACCAACCACCGCAGCATCAAGACAAGCAGCCCGGCGAAGAGCATGAGATGCGGCCCGAGCCGGAGTACATCCGCGCAAGCTACCGCGGCAGCGACAAGCTCAAGGGCAAGGTGGCGATAATTACTGGCGGTGACAGCGGCATCGGTCGTGCGGTGGCGGTGCACTACGCCCGTGAAGGGGCAGATAGCGTCATCGTCTATCTCGACGAGCAGCGTGATGCTGAGGACACCCAGGCGCTGATCGAGGCCGAAGGCCGGCGCTGCCTGCTGATCAAGGGCGATGTCGGCGAGGCGTCGTTCTGTCGCGAAGTGGTCGACAAGGCCCTGGAGACCTTCGGCAAGATCGATATCGTGGTCAACAACGCCGCCGAGCAGTATGACTGGGACGACATCACCGATATTCCCGACGATCAGTTGCAACGCACCTTCCAGACCAACATCTTCAGCCATTTCTACATGATCAAGGCGGCGCTGCCGCACATGCGCGAGGGGGGGGCGATCATCGCCAGCTCCTCGATCAACGCCTTCAAGGGCAATCCGTCACTGATCGACTACAGCGCGACCAAGGGCGCCATCCAAGGCTTGATCCGCTCGCTGGCAATCCCGCTGGTCAGCAAGGGGATTCGCATCAATGCCGTGGCGCCCGGCCCGGTGTGGACGCCGCTAATTCCGGCCAGCTTCGATGAAGAAAAAGTCGCGAGCTTTGGCGACCAGGTGCCGATGGGACGTGCGGCCCAGCCCAGCGAGATGGGCCCGGCCTATGTCTATCTGGCCTGCGAGGACTCCTCCTACATGACCGGCCAGACGATGCACCTCAATGGCGGCGTGGTGCTCAATACCTGACACGCCGGCAGGCACTCAAGCGCGTCTGGCGATCTCTTCCTGAGCCTGCATGCTGGTCGGCAGGCGTCCACCGATCAGTAGGGTAATCTCTTGGGCGGCACGGCTGACAAGGCCGCCCAGTTCGGTCAGGCGCGATTCGGGAATCCGTGCCATGGGACCGGAGACCGAAATGGCACCGATCGGCAGAGTCTGCTCGTCGTGAATCGAGGCCGCCACGCAGTGCAGGCCGACGGCATGCTCCTCGCGGTCGCAGGCATAACCCTGGCGGCGAATCTCGGCAAGCCCCTCGCGCAGACGCGAGGGTGTATCGATGGTGTTGTCGGTAACGCGAGGCAGGCCACGTGCCTGAAGGATGCGCTCGATCTCCGTGTCTGGTAGCCAGGCCAGCAGGGCCTTGCCGACGCCTGAGGCGTGCAGCGGTGCGCGGGAGCCGAGCCGGGTGATCATGCGCATCATCTGCGGCGACTCGCTTTGTGCCAGGAAGACCGCCCAGCCATCATCGCGAATGCCCAGATTGGTCGACTCGCCGCTCTCGTTGGTGAGCTGGCGCAAGTAGGGGCGTGCAGTCGCCACGAAATCCCGCGCCTCGAGGAAGGTATTGCCGATCTGGAAGGTCTTGACGCCGATCTTCCATAGCCCGAGTTCACTGTCCTGTGTGATGAAGCCCTGCTTGTGCAGCGCCTGCAGTAGGCGATGCGTGGTGGAGGGCGCCAGCCCTACGATCTGAGCGATATCCGAGAGCGCAAGCCCCATGGGCGCGGCAGCCAGGCCTTCGAGGATATTGAGCCCGCGCACCAGCGACTGGCTATGGCCACCACTGCTCTTGCTCGCGCCGGCAGGCCGACCCACCGGCTTACGTTTGCTCTCGGTCACGCCCGATCTCCCAGGTTACCCACGCCTACATGCTTCTCGGCATAGGATACACACTCGTCCAAGAGCTGTCGTGCCAGCGGAAACCCTTTCCATTTTAATTTCCGGCACGCGCCTGCAGGCGCAGCAGGGCGATACGGTTGACCTGCTCGATCGCGGTGCGGCGCTCCTCGTCCAGGCTATTGTCGAGGCGTGTCGCAAAGGCCGTGAGAATGGCGTACCTGTCCTGCCCCTTGACCGCCATCACGAAGGGAAAGCCGAAGCGGGCCTTGTAAGCTTCGTTGAGACGTTCGAAACGGGCGAACTCCTCCGGGGAGCACTGGTCAAGACCGGCGCCGGCCTGCTCGCGGCTCGAGTCCTGGGTCAGCTTGCCGGCCAGTGCCGCCTTGCCGGCAAGGTCGGGGTGGGCACGTATCACTTCGAGCTGGCGCTCGGCACTCGCGGCGTTGAGCACCTGCCCCATGGCGCTGGCAAGGCCGGCGGGGGTGTCCTGGGCCTGGCTCAGTCCAGCTTCCCAGGCTAGCGCGGCGATCCACGGCGAGTGTTCATAGATCTCGCCATACACCTGGACGAACGCATCGCGGGACAGGCTACTGGGGGCAGGTAAAAGAGTGAGTTCGCTCATCGAAGCTCCTAGAGATGTAAGAGTGGGTTAACGTCGATACCATGACTGTATACAATAATTTTTGGAATGTACTCTTGTAGTCAAAAAGGTGGATGGAGAGGAAAATGATATGGGACGTCTGACCACGCATGTACTCGATACCTCGCTGGGCCGCCCGGGGCACGGCATTCGTATCGAGATCTTTCGTCTGGAGGGCGAGCAGCGCACCCGCCTGGGCGAGACGGTGACCAACGACGATGGTCGCTGCGATGCGCCGCTGCTGGAGGGCGAGGCATTCAGCGTAGGCGAGTACGAGCTGCTGTTCCATGCAGGCGACTACCTGCAGCGCCAAGGTGTCGTGGCTCGCGAGCCATGTTTTCTCGATCGTATCCCGCTGCGCTTCGGCGTGGCCGATGCCGGTGAGCACTATCATGTGCCGCTGCTGCTATCGCCCTACAGCTACTCCACCTACCGTGGCAGCTGACCGACAACGATGAACCACAACGAGCGCTAGTCCATGCAAGCCTACCTGCTTGAGTTTTCCAACATGCTGCTGCGCTGGCTGCATGTAATCGCCGCCATCGCCTGGATTGGCGAGTCGATCTATTTCGTGATGCTGGACAACAGCCTGCGTACGCCGCGAGACGAGGGCGATCGCCGCAAGGGGGTGTTCGGCGAGATGTGGGCCGTCCACGGGGGCGGCTTCTACCATAACCAGAAGTACGCCACGAGTCCCGCGAAGCTGCCCGACGACTTGCACTGGTCGTTCTGGAAGGCATACACCACCTGGTTATCGGGATTTGCGCTGTTCGTGCTGCTTTACATGGCCAACCCCGGCTTCTACTTGGTCAACCCCAACAGCAGTTGGGCATGGGCCGCCAACATGAGCGGTTGGCAGGCCAATATCGCCGCCTTGCTGTTCCTGCTGCTTGGCTGGGTGGTCTATAACGAGCTGTGCAAACGCATCAGCCCCAACATGGAGCGGGACGGAATCCTGAGCCTGGCGGTGGCGGTGATGATCGTGGTGGTGGCCTATCTGAGCACCCAGATATTCTCCGGACGCGCGGCCTTCCTGCTCACCGGCGCGGTGATGGCCACCGCCATGTCGGCCAACGTCTTCTTCTGGATCATTCCCGGCCAGCGGCGCATGGTCAAGGCGATGAAGGCGGGTGAGGCGCCCAATCCGCTGGATGGCAAGCGTGGCAAGCAGCGCTCGGTGCACAACACCTACTTCACGCTGCCGGTGGTATTGCTGATGCTCAGCAACCACTACTCGTTCCTTTATACGCACCCCCACTCCTGGCTCATCATGTCACTGTTCATCCTGGCCGGGGCATTGATTCGCCAGTTCTTCGTGCTGATGCACATGGGCAAGACCCGGCCCGCCTATCCTGCGGCGGGGGTTGCGCTCATCGCGGCGGCCTTCTGGGTGGCGATGCCCCATGGCCAGGGAACCGGCAGGGCGGGGGAGGGCCTCGAAGCCCCCTCGATGGCCGAGGTGAGCACGATCATCGAGGCGCGCTGCGTGCAGTGCCACTCCCAGAGCCCAACTCACCCCAGCTTCGCCTCGCCCCCGGCCGGCATCGCCTACGACAGCGAAGCGCAGATAGGGCGCCAGCGGGAACAGATTCAGCAGGTGGTGGCGAGTGGCTACATGCCGCTTGGCAACATGACCAACATGACCGACGAGGAGCGCGCCGCGATCGCTGCCTGGGCAGAGTGACGCTGAACAGAGTGGACGTCTCGCCGTCGGCAAGCTGTATACAATGAATCCCTCATGCATAGCGATGGAGAAGTGCCCAACATGACCGAGCGTCACTCAGCCCCCGGCGTCACCGCCGCCAAGGCCGAACCCAAGGCCCGGCGGCTGGGCAAGAATGGCGATGGTGCCGAGCGCCACGATGCCATCTACCGTTCGATCAGCGATGCGATCATCGAGCACCGCCTCAAGCCGGGGGCACGACTGCGCGAGGATGCGCTGTCGGAGGTGTTCGGCGTCAGCCGCACCGGCATTCGCAAGATACTTCAGCGCCTGGCGCTGGAGCAGCTGGTGACGCTCACGCCACGGCGGGGGGCCAGCGTCACGCGCCCCACGGCGGATGAAGCCAAGGATGTCTTCGATGCCCGCCAGATGATCGAATGCGGTTTGATGCCGGAAGTGGCAAGGCGCATCAGCGAGGCCGATGTGCGTGAGCTGCGCGACATGGCAAGCCGGGAGCGCCAGGCCCTGCGTGCAGGTGAGCAGAGCGTGGCGATCAAGCTCTCGGCGGCCCTCCACGAGCGCCTGGCCGAGCTTTCCGGCAATGCCACGCTTGCCGAGTTCGTCGGCCGGCTCTGCTCGCGCTCGTCGCTGATCCTTGCCGTCTATGGCAACTCAGGTCATCTGGGCTGCGAATCCCACGATCATGAGGATCTCATCGGCCATCTCGAAAAGGGCGACGGCGAGCGTGCCAAGGCGTTCATGGGTCGTCACCTGAAGACGATCGAGGCATCGCTGACGATTGTCGAGGAGGAGGAGGCCGCGCCGGACCTGAGACGGATATTTGGACAGGCGTAACGCCTGATTACCAGGCAACTTGGATGCACCATCAAGAAATATTTGCCGTCCACGTTGTGCCATGGAGGTGCGCCTGCGCCACTCTTTCTCATCGTGGTGCCATGAGTTGAGCATGGCGGTAGAGGAGATTCTTGCATTGATGGTTCTCAACTGATTGTTGTATACCAAAAATAGGTAATTTGTATTTGTTTATGGCGAAGGCCATTCGTCGCGTTGAGGTTTTTGGCCTCTCTCTTGCATATCAGCTGAAAGGCGCGTGTCTCTAGGCGCCTGTCCGGCGAATCCAAGAGAGAGAGAACAACAATATGGTCTACAAGAATATTGCGCAGACCTGGCGCCATACCCGTAACGCTACCGCACTGTCACTCGGGGTTGCGGTGTTGGCAATCCCGGGACTGAGCCAGGCGGAACAGACGCTACGCATCGCCATGACCGCCTCGGACATACCGCTTACGACCGGCCAGCCCGACAGCGGCTTCGAGGGCTACCGTTTCCTGGGTTATACCGTCTATGACGCGTTGATCAACTGGGATCTCTCCTCCGCCGAGGAGATCAGCGGTCTAACCCCCGGATTGGCGGTCTCCTGGGAGGTCGACGAGGAGGATCCGCGGGTATGGAACTTCGAGCTGCGTGAGGGGGTGACGTTTCACGATGGCAGCGAGTGGAACGCCGATGCGGCGATTTGGAACCTCGACAAGATCTACGATGAGGATTCGCCCCAGTTCGACGCGCGCCAGGCAGGCAACGTGCGTGGACGCATTCCCGCCATGGATCAGTACGAGAAGGTCGACGATTATGTCCTGCGTTTCACCACCAGTGAACCGGATGCCTGGTTCGCCTATCAATTGAGTTTCCTGCTCTTCTCGAGCCCGGCACAGTGGGAAGCGCTTGGCGGCGATTGGGACGAATTCGCTCGCCAGCCCTCCGGAACTGGGCCCTTCAAGCTGACTCGCCTGGTGCCGCGCGAGCGCGCCGAGCTCGAGCCCAATGCCGACTACTGGGATGCCGACCGGATCCCGCAGATCGACCGCGTGGTGCTGATTCCGATGCCCGAGTCTAGCTCGCGCACCTCGGCGCTGCTCTCCGACCAGGTCGACTGGATCGAGTCGCCGGCGGCCGACGCGATACCGCGTATGCAGTCGCAGGGCATGACCATTACCCGCAACCCCTATCCACATACCTGGCCGTATCAATTCTCGATGCTCGAGGGCAGCCCGTGGCGCGATATCAATGTACGCAAAGCGGCCAACCTGGCGGTCGACCGCGAAGGACTGCAGGCGCTGCTGGGCGGGATGATGGAGCCGGCGGTGGGTATCGTCACTCCCGATCATCCATGGTTTGGTGAGCCCGAATTCGAGATTCGCCACGATCCAGAGGAGGCGATGCGCCTGCTGGCGCAGAGTGGCCATGGGCCCGACAATCCAGTGCGCGCGCGAGCGCTGATCTCGACATCGGGCTCCGGTCAGATGCAGCCCCTGGCGATGAACGAATATATCCAACAGAGCCTGGCCGAGGTTGGCATCGAACTCGAGTTCGAGGTATTGGACTGGGAATCGCTGTTCCCGAACTGGCGTCACGGCGCCGACCACGCGACCAGCCGCGGCGCCCACTCCACCAACGTCTCCTTTGCCTGGCTCGACCCATTCAGCGGCTTCTATCGCTTCATGCACTCCAGCCTGGCGCCGCCCAATGGCTTCAACTGGGGCTACATGAACGACCCCGAGTATGATCGCCTGCTCGACGAAGCTCGGGTGACCTTCGATCAGCAGGCCCAGGATGCCATTCTTGCCGAATTCCATGCCCGCCTGGTCGACGACGCCGCCTGGTTGTGGGTCGCCCATGATGTAGGCCCACGTGCCATGCATCCAAGGGTCCAGGGCTTCGTTCAGGCCAAGAACTGGTTCCAGGACCTGACTCCGGTCTACCTCGAAGAGTAAGTCGTCTCAGGCATTGCAGTACACGCTGCGATGCCTGAGCGCATGGAGTTCTCATGCCGATCTATTTTATCAAGCGGGTGCTCTACATTATCCCCATCGCCCTGGCGGTCAGCTTCTTCTGTTTTTCGCTAGTGCATCTCTCGCCCGGCGATCCAATGGATGCCGTGGTTTCCGCCGATGCGCCTCGTGAGGTCGTTGCCATGGTGCAGCGCGCCTATGGCTTCGACCGGCCGCTGCCCGAACAGTATGGGCGCTGGGTATTGCGCGCGGTGCAGGGTGATCTTGGGCTGTCGGCGGCCAATGGACGAGCCGTGACCGCGGAAGTGTTCGGCGCCCTGCGCAACACCCTGCGCCTGGCGATCGCCGCTTCGCTGATCGGCTTCACCCTGGGCTGCGCATTCGGCACCCTGGCCGGCTACTGGCAGGGATCGCCGCTCGACCGTCTGGTCACCGGGTTTGCCGTGGGCGGCGTCAGCGTGCCGCACTACTGGCTTGGCATGCTGCTGGTCATCGTCTTTTCGGTCGAGCTCAACTGGCTGCCCTCGTCCGGCGCCGGGCCGGGCAGCTCAGGCGACTGGAACTACGAATGGGCCTACCTGCGTCACCTGATCCTGCCGGCGGTGACGCTATCGGTGATTCCCATGGGGGTGGTGACGCGCACCGTACGCGCCATGGTGGCCGAAATCCTCAATCACGATTTCGTCGAAGCGCTGCGGGCCAAGGGCCTGGCCGAGACACGTGTGTTCCTACATGTGGTCAAGAACGTGGCTCCCACCGCCATGGCGGTCATGGGACTGCAACTCGGCTACCTGCTGGGCGGTTCGATCCTGGTCGAGACGGTGTTCTCCTGGCCCGGAACCGGTCTGCTGCTCAACAATGCCATCTTCCAGCGCGACCTGCCGATTCTGCAGGGCACCATCCTAGTGCTGGCGATCTTTTTCGTACTGCTCAACCTTATCGTCGATCTGGCCCAGGCGCGCCTGGACCCGCGTATCCAGCGCAATTGATCGCCAAGGAGTTCTGCCATGCCCCCTACCCTCGATGCGACTGCCGCGGTTGCCATTGAGCCGATTCCAGCTCCCGCCAAGGGTTACTGGCGGGCCGTGTTCGGCCGGTTGCAGCATGATCCAGTGGCTATGGCGGCCGGCATCATCTTGCTGGCCATTCTTCTGGCGGCGTTGCTTGCGCCTTGGATTTCGCCCTCGAATCCCTACGCCACCAGCATGCTCAACCGGCTCAAGCCGATCGGTACACCGGGCTTTCCGCTGGGAAGCGATGAGCTGGGTCGAGATGTGCTCTCCAGGCTGATACACGGTGCGCGGCTGTCGCTCTTGATTGGCGTGATGCCGGTGATCAATGCCTTCGTCATCGGCAGCAGTATCGGGATAGTCGCCGGCTTCGTTGGCGGACGCACCAATACCGCGATCATGCGTGTAATCGATGTCTTCTACGCCTTTCCAGCGGTACTGCTGGCGATCGCCCTGGCCGGCGCCCTGGGGGCGGGACTGGTCAACTCGCTTTTCTCGCTGACGGTGGTGTTCATTCCTCCCATCGCCCGTGTCGCCGAGAGCGTCACCACCCAGGTACGCAACTTCGACTACATCGAGGCGGCACGCGCCAGCGGCGCACGCAGCCTGACGATCATCCGCCGTCATGTGCTCGGCAACGTGCTGGGGCCAATCTTCGTCTACGCCACGTCGTTGATCAGCGTCAGCATGATTCTAGCCTCGGGGCTCTCCTTTCTCGGCCTGGGGGCCCGCCCGCCGATGCCGGAGTGGGGCTTGATGCTCAACACCATGCGTGACGCCATCTACGTCAACCCCTGGGTCACGGTATTGCCAGGAGCGATGATCTTTACGATATCGATCTGCTTCAACATGCTCAGCGACGGGCTGCGCTCCGCCATGGAGGTCAAGCTATGACAGCGACTCAAGCGGCCACGGAGATACCCGACCGTCATGCCGCGCGGGACCGTGGCGGCAAGGCGCAGCCGCTGCTCAGCGTGCGCGGCCTCAAGAAGCACTTCGTGATCCAGCGTGGCGGTCTTGGTCGACAGGAGAAGCGCGTGCATGCCGTGGACGGCGTCGATTTCGATCTGCGCAAGGGCGAGACGTTGGGCATCGTCGGCGAGTCGGGTTGCGGCAAGTCGACCACCGCGAGGCTGCTGATGCGCCTGCTGACGTCGGATGCCGGCGAGACGATCTTCGATGGCGATCCGGTGGGCGCACGCGGGGGCATTTCGGTGCGCGACATGCGTCGCCAGGTGCAGATGGTATTCCAGAACTCCTACGCCTCGCTCAATCCACGCATGAGCGTCGAGGATTCGATTGCCTTTGGCCCCGAAGTGCATGGGCTGGGCCGTGGCGATGCGCGTCGCCGGGCCCGCAAGCTGCTCGATCAGGTGGGATTGTCGCCAGCACTATACGCCAGCCGCTATCCCCACGAGCTCTCCGGTGGGCAACGCCAGCGTGTCAACATAGCCCGGGCGCTGGCGTTGGAGCCGCGTCTGTTGATTCTCGATGAGGCGGTCTCGGCACTCGACAAGTCGGTGGAGGCGCAGGTGCTCAATCTGCTGGTCGACCTCAAGCAGGAGTACGGTCTGACCTATCTGTTCATCTCGCACGACCTGAACGTGGTGCGCTACATCAGCGACCGGGTGATGGTGATGTATCTGGGCAAGGTGGCGGAGATGGGCGATACCGAAGCGATCTACCGCGCTCCCGCCCACCCCTACACACGTGCACTGATGTCGGCCATGCCGTCGATGGATCCCGGCAGACGAACCGAGAAGGCGCCACTTGCCGGCGATCCACCCAATCCCATCGATCTGCCGCCCGGCTGCCGTTTCTGTCCGCGTTGTCCTGTCTCGGTAGATGCTTGCCAGCTCGAGGAGCCGCCGCTTCTTGCGTGCGGCGAGAATCACCTGGCCGCCTGCCTGCGGGCCGACGAGGTGATGGCCGGACGTGCCAGTGCCCGGACCGTTGCCGAGGAGCATGCATCATGAGCCTGGTTGCCGAAAACTTGGTGTCCACCTCCCAGCCTCGAACCGCCCAGCGGCTGGTGGAGATCTCCGGGCTCGAGGTGCGTTTCCAGTCTCCCGGCCGTCAGGTTCACGCTGTCAATGGCGTCGACCTGACCCTCGAGCGCGGCGAGATCCTCACCATCCTCGGCGAGAGCGGATCCGGCAAGAGCGTCACGTTGCGCAGCCTGATGCGCCTGCTGCCCGAGCGGCGTACACGCATTCAGGGACGAGTGAGCGTCGATGGTCAGGATGTTTTGGCGATGTCGCGTCGCGAGCTATCGCGCTTTCGTGGACGTACCGCGTCGATGATCTTTCAGGAGCCGATGCTCGCCTTCGACCCGGTCTTCACCGTGGGCGAACAGATCGCCGAGACGGTATGCCGGCATGAGGGAATCAGTCGCAAACAGGGGCTGGCGCGAGCGCTGGCACTTTTCGAGCTAGTGCGCATCCCCTCGGCGAAGCGGCGTCTGTCCAACTATCCCCATGAACTCTCCGGTGGCATGAGCCAGCGGGCAATGATCGCCTTGGCGCTCTCTTGTCGCCCGAAGTTGCTGCTCGCCGACGAGCCGACCACGGCGCTGGACGCCACGGTGCAGATCCAGGTCCTGCTGCTACTTCGCGAGCTGCAGCGCGAGCTCGGCATGTCGGTGATCTTCGTCACTCATGACATGGGCGTGGCCAACGAGATCTCCGACCGTATCGCGGTGATGTATGGAGGAAGGATTGTCGAGACCGGCAAGGTCGGCGAAATCATCGGGCAGCCTCGACACCCCTACACGCTGGGGTTGATGCGCTCGCGCGCCTCGGGCGAACTACGCGGCCAGCGCCTCGAGGCGATTCCCGGAGCGCCGCCCGATCTGGCGATGCTGCCGTCGGGCTGCGCTTTTGCGCCGCGTTGCCCTCACGCCACCGACGAATGCTCGCGAAACGTACCCGCCGCCCGGGAGCTGAGCCCCACCCATTGGGCGGCGTGCAAGCGACTGGAGCTGACGGCTCCTTGATGCAGCGCTTGAGCCGGGCATGCGCTCGGATAAGGACAAATGGATGCGGCTTCTTTTACTCAATGGCAATACCAATATCGCCATGACGGGGCAACTGGCCGGCCATGCCCGTCTGATGCTGGGCGACGCAGTAGAGGTGGTTGAGGCTACCGCCCGCGAGAGCGTGCCCTACATCACCTCCCGGCGGGAGTGCGCCCTGGCGGCAGGGTCGACCTTGGCGCTGGTCGAGCGGCATCTGGCGGAAGGCGAGTTCGACGCCATTTTGCTTGCTTGCTTTGGCGAACCCGGCATGGCGGCGGTGCGCGAGATCACTCGTGTGCCCGTGGTGGGAATGTTGGAGGCGTCGCTGCTCACCGCCTTGCAGCTGGGGCAACGCTTCTCGATCGTGACCCCAGGGCAGCACTGGCCGCGCATGATCGAAGATGTGCTCAACGATCTTGGGGTCGGGCGGCGCTGCCTGGGCATCGATGCGGTGACGATAGACGATCTGCAGCTTCCCAAACAGCGCGAGCAGGCGCGTATTCGGCTAGAGGCTGCCATACACGCTCAGCTGGACGCACTTGCACCTGATGTCATTATCGTCGGCGGGGCGGCATTTGCGGGACTGGCCCCCGAGCTGCCGACACGTGACGGGACGCGGCTGCTGGACTGTTTCGATGCCGCCTTGGTACAGGCTCGAGCATTGGGGCATTTATCCGCTTGCTAGCGTAAGGCAAAGCGCAAAAAACCGGATGCCTGAGGCATCCGGTTTCATTTGGCGATGCACCGATAGCGCCAGGTTACCTGGCGCTATCGGGTGGGCTTAGCCCTGGCTGGTGTAGGGATGGCTACCCAGCTTGCCGCTCAGTACTTCCTCGGCGCTTGCCTGATAGTTCTGCACGGAGCTGGTCCACTGGCCCCAGACCTCGGAGTCGATCTTGTCTCCGTTGTTGCCCAGGTTCTGCAGGCGACGCTGATCTTCGTCGGTCAGCACCTGCTTGGGCAGCGGCTCGAGATGCTTGATGTCGTCGACCGACATGCCCAGCTTCTCGGCGACACGGCTACCGTACTGATCGTGCACCAAGAAGAAGTGCCACAGCATGCGTTCCTGCACGTCGCGCTCGCACTGGTTGAGCAGGTTGCCCATATTGTTGATCAGGTCGTCACGCTCCCAGTCCATCATGGTATTGAAACGGCCGCGTGGTTGGATGTAGTCGTTGCGACGCTCGAGCACGCTGCGCGTCAGCTGGCCACGAATTTCCGGCGAGTTGTTCGGCTCTTCGCGCTTGGACTCCTGCAGGCCGTTGTGGATCGACGGCTCGAAGTTGATGTGCGGGTTCTGGCCCGGAGCGAGGTCGACGCCGTAGGACATCTGGCCGCCGCGCTGGTTGGTATGCACGCGGCCCTGCACGCCCTTGGGCTGGTTGACCGGCAACTGCAGATAGTTGGGGCCGACGCGGTAGCGCTGGGTATCGGAATAGGAGAAGGTACGCCCGACAAGCATCTTGTCGTCGGAGAAGTCGAGACCGTCGACGAGTACGCCGGTACCCATGGCGATCTGCTCGTTCTCGTTGTGGTGATCCTCAACGTTACGGTTCAGGGTCATCACGCCGATCTTGCACAGCGGGAAATCGTTCTCCGGCCAGATCTTGGTGTCGTCCAGCGGGTCCCACTCCAGCTCGGGATGCTCGTGGTCCTCCATTACCTGCACGTAGACGTCCCACTGCGGGTATTCACCACGCTCGATGGCCTCAAAGAGGTCCTTGGAGGCGGAGCCCAGGTCCTGGCCCTGAATCTTGGCTGCTTCCTCGTCGGTCAGGCTGGCCACACCGCAACGCGGGTGGAAATGGTACTTGACCAGGACGGTGTCTCCCTGAGCATTGACCATCTTGTAGGTATTGACGCCGAAACCTTCCATATGACGGTAGGTTGCCGGGATGCCGCGCGGGCTGAACAGGTGCGTCAGCATGTGCATGGATTCGGGCGTCTGGCTCATGAAGTCGAAGATGCGGTTGGCTTCCTGGCGGAAGGTGACCGGGTCGGGCTTCAGCGAGTGGATGACGTCGGGAAATTTGACCGCATCGCGGATGAAGAATACCGCCAGGTTGTTGCCGACCAGGTCCCAGTTGCCATCTTCGGTGTAGAACTTGACGGCGAAGCCGCGCGGATCGCGAGCGGCTTCCGAGGAGTCGCGTCCGCCGATAACGGTAGAGAAGCGGATCGCCAGGTCGGTCTTCTTGCCGGCCTCCTGAAAGAGCTTGGCACGTGTATACTTGGACGCCGGCTCGTCGCCGATCATGCCGGTCGCCTCGAATTCGCCGTAGCACACGAAGCCGCGAGCGTGCACGACGCGCTCAGGGATACGCTCACGATCGAAATGGCTGATCTTCTCGAGGAACTGGTAGTTCTCCAGCGTGGCTGGACCGCGGCTGCCGACGGTACGCTGGGACTGGTTGTTGGTGATGGGATGGCCCTGGCGGGTTGTCAGAACCTTATCCTGCTTATCCATACCACGCTCCTTTATCTAGCGTTACTAGCGTTGCTTTTTCCCTTGGGTAACCCCAAAGTCTGGTCACTATATGCTCGGATTCACAAAGCGTAGCATGCCAGACGGTACGTGATAGCCTTACTTTCTTTATGACTATCATTGGGATATTCAATCGCTGGAATATTCGCCGAGAGCCCTCCCTCATAGCGTTCCGGCGCGACAGAGGTCGATGCTTGCAAGTCATCTGAATACATCTTAACGTCTTGTTGTATACGCTTTGTGCGGTAGGGCAGGTGCCGATCGCGCATATCAATTAAGGCGCAAACAATAAAGCGAAGGAAGGGCAGCATGGGCGCGAGAGGGACATCTTATCCCCGAGATCTGATCGGCTACGGGCGCAATCCGCCCGAGGCCAACTGGCCTGGCCGAGCACGGATCGCCGTGCAGTTCGTGCTCAATTACGAGGAGGGAGGCGAGAGCTGTGTGCTGCATGGCGACAGCCACTCCGAGCGGTTCCTTTCCGAGATCGTCGGTGCCGAGGCCTACCCTGAGCGCCACATGAGCATGGAGTCAATCTACGAGTATGGCTCGCGGGCTGGCGTATGGCGGGTACTGAATGAGTTCGAGCGTCGCGGCCTGCCGCTCACCGTGTTCGGTGTGGCCATGGCACTGGAGCGTCACCCCGAGGTGGCCCAGGCCTTCCAAGAGCTGGGACATGAGATCGCCTGCCACGGCTGGCGCTGGATCCACTACCAAGGCATGCATGAGAATGTCGAGCGCGAGCACATGCGCCGCGCCATCGAGATCTTCCAAAACCTCTATGGCGAGAAGCCACTGGGCTGGTATACCGGTCGCGATAGCCCCAATACCCGGCGGCTGGTGCTCGATGAGGGTTCGTTTCTGTACGACAGCGACTACTATGGTGACGACCTGCCGTTCTGGAGCCGCCAGCAGGACAGCCAGGGCGAGGCGCACGATCATTTGATAGTGCCCTATACCCTGGATACCAACGACATGCGTTTCGCCACGCCCCAGGGGTTCAACACCGGCGAGCACTTCTTTACTTACCTGCGCGACGCCTTCGACGTGCTCTATGCCGAAGGCGAAGAGACCCCGAAGATGCTCTCGGTAGGCCTGCACTGCCGGCTGATCGGTCGCCCAGGGCGCTTCCGCGCACTGCAGCGCTTCCTCGACCATATCGAGGCCCACGATCGCGTGTGGGTGTCCCGCCGCGTGGATATCGCGCGGCATTGGGCCGAGTATCATCCGGCGCCGAAAATCCGCTAAGGCTGGTGGTTCGTCGTACCGGGAGATTCGGACGTCATATCCCGTGGAATTGATGGTCGGCGCTGGGAGTGCCTGCTGTGCGATACTTGTCGGTCCGCCTTCCCAGGCACATCTATCGTCGATTGACAGGTTGCTATGACGCCACACATCGGTCAGCGGATCACGGCGCAGTATGCCGAATTGAGCGCGCAGGAGCAGCGCGTGGCCACTTTCATTCTCGATCACTTCGATGATCTGGCGGTATACAGCGCCGCCGATCTGTCACGTTTGACAGGAGTGTCGAAGTCGACGGTCAGCCGCCTCTTCAAGCGCCTCGGCTTCGATAGCTTTCGCTCTGTCAAGGAGCATGCTCGTCAACTGCGCAGTCTGGGCATGCCGCTGGTCACCAATGCCAATGCCATGGGCGTCGATAGCGAGCCCTTCAAACGCCACTTCAAACGCGAGCAGGAAAACTTGCAACGCTGCCTGATGGGCATCGAGACGCACACCTTCGAGGCCATCGTGCACGCTCTGGATAGCGCACGCCAAATCATCGTGGTTGGGCTCCGCAATGGCTATCCGCTGGCCATGCACTGTCGCCAGCAACTGATCCAGGCGCGTGAACGGGTCAGACTCGCCCCGGAGCCTAACCAGTCTCTTGCCGAGGAACTGGTGGGACTGGGAGAAGAGGACTTGGTGGTCCTCTTCGGTTTCCGGCGTCGCCCGCGGATCTTCGAGACATTGATGGAGATGCTGGGCACCATGCCCTGCCGGGTATTGTTGATCGCCGATGCCACGGCGGCGGAGTTCGACAAGCAGGTCGACTGGCGGCTGGAGTGCTCCCTCGATAGCGTTTCCGCCTTCAACAGTTATGCTAGTGCCATGAGCCTAATCAGCCTGTTGGCCAATGGTTTGTTGCATTACCGTCTCGCCCAGGGCCGCTCGCGTATCGATGCCGTGAGCGATCTCTACCAGCAACTGGGTGAACTTGCGCCCTGAGCTTGGAGCTTCTCCCCACGCCTTGCGCGCCATAACGGTGCGCAAAATCACTCAGAATCACCATTGAAGTGCCTCTGGCGGGCGCCAATGACATTCGTGGTGGCACGGACCGAAGCCTGCGGCCAGCCAGTGGTTTGCCTAAACAGAGAATCATGAATTCTTGGCACACTTGTTGCTTGTAATGAAACGAAAGTTTCTGATTTTCTATTTATGATACATTTGTCCCACAAATCATGAACAATTCCTGTCGCTGATAGGGGGTCGTAATGAAACGAGGGTATATCAAGCTGTTGGTAGCCATCTCGGCGAGCACTGTTCTCAGTGGTCCATTGATGGCAAGTGAAGAAACGGTGCTTCGAATAGGCATGACGGTGTCTGGTATTCCACAGACAACTGGGCAAGCAAATCAAGGTGGTGAAGGCCATCGCTTCGTTGCGTTGCAGCTCTACGATGCATTGGTAGCCTGGGATCTTAGACACTCCGATGAGCCAGCTGAACTTGTTCCGGGCTTGGCGAAATCATGGGAGGTCGACCCGGATGATCCTACGCGTTGGTTGTTTACGCTTCGCGAAGGAGTAGAATTTCATGATGGGTCCGTGTTCAATGCGGATTCAGTAATATGGAATTTCGATAAAATTTTCAAGGAAGACGCTCCGCAATATGATGCTAGGCAGGCGTCCCAAGTCTTGAATAGAATTCCAGGAGTGGATAGCTACGAGAAAATTGGCGAATACAAGATTGCTATTACAACGCCCTACCCCGATAGCCAACTTCCCTATCAATTAACGTGGTTCATGATTTCCAGTCCCGCCCACTTTTCTGAAGTAGGCAACGACTGGGATGCCTTTGCAGAGCAGCCATCCGGCACGGGGCCATGGACCTTGGATAATATAGTTTCCAGGCAGCGAGTTGAAATGATTCGCAATGAAAACTACTGGGATAAAGAGCGGATCCCTCAGACAGATCGTCTTATTCTGGTCCCCATGCCCGAACCAACCACGCGGACTGCTGCGCTACTTTCCGGCCAAGTTGACTGGATCGAGGCGCCCTCGCCAGACAGTATTCCACGCCTTGAGTCGGCTGGTATGCAGATTGTAACTAATATTTATCCACACGTATGGCCATGGACGTTTAGTCATATCGAGGGATCACCATGGAATGACATTAACGTGCGCAAGGCAGCGAATCTGGCAATCGACCGGGAGGGGCTCGTCGAGATGCTTGGAGGGATGGCTGCACCGAGTTATGGACAAGTTCCGCGTGAGCATCCTTGGTATGGAAATCCAAATTTCGACATCCGATATGATCCAGATGAAGCCAGGAGATTACTTGCCGAGTCTGGCTATAGTCAAAGCAATCCGGTAAATGTGACAGTTCTGATTTCACCCAGTGGTTCTGGACAAATGCAGCCACTCCCAATGAACGAATATATTCAGGCAAATCTTTCCGAGGTGGGAATAAATGTTGACTACCAAGTAGTTGAATGGACTGCGCTGAGGAATGTATCGCGAGTTGGGGCACAAGCTCCGGAAAGCCGTGGCATTCATGCATTTAACCATAGCTATGGTACTTCAAGCCCTTTTGAGGCATATACTCGATTTTTTCATAGTGCAATGGTTCCTCCGCATGGAAGAAATTGGGGGTATACGATAAACAATGAAATTGATGAACTGCTTGATGAAGTGCTTGTCACTTTCGATCCTGATGAGCAGGCTCAACTCTTGGCACGTGTCAATGAAATTTTAGTAGATGACGCGCATTGGTTGTGGGTGGTTCATGATGTGAGTCCTCGGGCACTTTCGCCAAGAGTTAGTGGGTTCATACCACCACAGAGCTGGTATATAGACTTGACGAATGTTGTCGTTAAATAGGTAAGGACGATTTTGATGTGGTCATATTCCCTGTACCGTTTGATTTATGCCATTCCGATTGCACTGGCTGTTTCTGTCATTGTATTCGCTTTAGTCTACATTGGGCCAGGGGATCCCCTTGATGCTGTTCTTCCCGATGAGGCAAGCGTTGCAGATATTGAGCGTATTCGTGCTCACTATGGCTTCGACAAACCGCTACCCGCACAATACGGTATCTGGTTATGGAACGCGGTGCAGGGCGATTTAGGTAAATCCATTGGTTCGGGCCGCCCAGTGATGAAGGAGGTTATTGATGCCGCTAAGAATACAGCCATCTTGGCAGCGTTCGCTTTCTCACTCGGCTTCCCGGTTGCAGTCGCTATCGGTGCACTTGCAGGTTATTACCATGGTGGCTGGTTAGATCGTGTTCTTAGTGCTGTGAGCGTAACTGGAATTAGTATTCCACATTACTGGCTTGGTATGGTGCTTGTGACGCTCTTTGCGGTTGAGTTTGGCAACCTTCCCGCTATGGGTATGTCACCCTATGATAGTTCCGGCTGGGCATTCGATACCGAACATTTTCGGCATCTGATTCTCCCTTTATTGACAATTTCCGCAATTCCAATGGCAATAGTTGCTCGCGTGACCCGTGCTTGTGTCGCCGAAACAATGGCTTCCGAGGTGACACAGGCACTAAGGGCAAAGGGGCTCAACGAGCCAGCCGTTTTCCTCCATGTCCTGCGTAACGCGGCTCCTACGATTATGGCAGTGATGGGATTGGAAATAGGAAATTTACTGGGTGGATCCATTTTAATAGAGACGGTTTTTGCTTGGCCTGGTACGGGATTTCTTCTGAATGAGGCTATTTTACAGAGAGATTTACCAGTACTACAGGGAGCCATACTACTCATGGCCCTGTTTTTTGTAGTCCTGAACCTCATGGTGGATTTGATGCAAAACATTATCGATAGAAGAATCCAGCGCGCATGATACGGGTTTTTTTCGGCAGTTGCACGGATTGAAAACGTTTCGTGGGTGCATGACTTGAGCGGAAAAAATGATGAGTCATGCAGAGAGGCTGAACTATGAATCCCAAGGCAGAAAGATGAAAGCAAATATAACTAGTCCATATATCAAAGACGAAGGGGCTGGAAGCGAAAGGATGGAGCTCCCAGCACCACGCTATTGGAAACGTGTCGTACGGCATCTTCTCAGGGACCCTGTCACCATAGGCTGTACTTTGATAATTGTGGCAGTTGTAGGAGCGGCCATCGCAGCGCCTTTCATTGCTCCGGCCAATCCGTTTGAGGCATCCATGATGAACAGGCTTCAACCCATCGGCTCTGAAGGTTATTTGCTGGGCACGGACCGTTTGGGACGAGATATCCTGTCTCGTTTGCTTTATGGAGGGCGGGTGTCATTGATCATGGGGATTGCTCCAGTACTTTTAGCCGTGCTCATCGGCGGTGGAATGGGAATACTGGCAGGTTACGCTGGTGGTTTCATGAATACTGTCATCATGCGTACTATGGATGTCTTCTATGCGTTTCCGTCAATCCTGCTGGCCATCGCTATTGCTGGAGCAATGGGGCCGGGAATCTCTAACGGAATAATCGCATTGACATTGGTATTTATTCCACCAATGACTCGTGTGGCGGAGAGTGCTGCCACTCAAATTCGCAAACATGATTATATAGAAGCAGCCCGAGCTGCTACCTCGTCACATTATAGAGTACTACGAGTACATGTGGTTGGAAATGTCGTTGGTACTATCTTGGTCTATGCGACGAGCCTAGTGAGTCTCTCTATCATAATTGCCTCGGGCCTCAGCTTTTTAGGTTTGGGAGTGAGTCCTCCTAACCCGGAATGGGGTTTGATGCTGAGCGATCTCCGTGAGTCGATCTATTTCAATCCTTGGGTGGCGGTGCTTCCGGGATTAATGATCTTTGTGACTTCCGTCAGCTTCAATCTCCTGAGTGATGGATTAAGAAGTGCAATGGATATTAGATTGTGAGAGGTGACAATATGGCCGTCAATGTGGGAAGTAATAGCCAGCACCAATTGGAAGAGCATGCCCGTGGTGGTCCTGCGCAACCCTTATTAATAGCGAATAAGCTTAAGAAACATTTTCCTGTCAGATCTAAAGCGTTTACTAGCCGGAAGATGGTTCGAGCGGTGGAAGGCATCAGCTTCTCAATAGATAAAGGGGAAACGGTTGGGATTGTTGGAGAATCGGGCTGTGGGAAATCCACCACTGCCCGATTGATAATGGGCCTTGTTTCCGCTGACGACGGTGAGCTGATTTTCGATGGAGACCCGGTAGGATGCAGAGGCGGGTTAAGCTGGGAGAAATACCGACGCCAAGTCCAGATGGTTTTTCAGGATTCGTATTCGTCTTTGAATCCTAGACTGTCGGTGGAAGATAGCGTGGCGTTTGGCCCACAAAGTAATGGTATCAAAGCACACGAAGCGATAGAAAAATCACATATATTATTGAGGAAAGTGGGGCTTAATGTAGGGCTTTATAGTCGCCGTTTTCCTCATGAATTATCGGGAGGGCAGCGACAGCGGGTCAACATCGCGCGTGCTCTAGCGCTTAAGCCAAGGTTGTTGATTTTAGATGAAGCCGTATCTGCATTAGATAAATCTGTTGAGGCGCAGGTTCTTAATCTGCTGGTGGAATTGAAGAATACGCTTCAATTGACATACTTGTTTATCTCCCATGACCTCAATGTTATCTATTATATTTGTGACCGGGTCCTCGTTATGTATCTCGGTGAGATTGTCGAGATTGGTCCTGTCGAAGATATATATAGAAACCCGAGACACCCTTATACGCGTGCGCTTTTGGCGTCGATGCCAAGCATTGGTGCAGGCCAGCGGCGCAGTGAGCCACCATTGTTTGGCGATCCACCTAATCCAATAAATCCACCTTCAGGGTGCCGGTTTCATACTCGTTGTGAGTTTGCAGATCGTACCTGCTCGGAACGCACTCCTGAGCTGCAATTCGTTTCCCTGAATGAAGTGAATGCTCATAAATCTCATTTAGTGGCTTGCCATATGTACAATAAATATAGTGAGAATCCGCAAGCGGAAATAAAAAATATTATTGCTATGGGATAGATGTAAGTAAAAGTCATTTTCATAGGCTGGTGTGAATATTTGCTGTATGGGGATAATTCCATCATTGGTATATCTTCCATATTGGTATGTCCTCCATAGGAAGGGATATGAAAAGTGCAGCGTGGGAAGATATCGACGAAAAAGGTATCGATCAAGTTCGTGTTACGAACTTGATGGTGGGGTTCGTGCAAGAAAACCGGGTAATTCGTGCCGTCAATGATATCAGTTTCGAGATAAAAAAAGGCGAGGTTCTGTGCCTATTGGGGGAATCGGGTTCAGGAAAAAGTGTCACTTTGCGCGCCTTGCTTGGCCTACTACCCAAGCAGGCAAATGTCACTGGAAATGTGGTGATTTCGGGGCACGATGTGCTTGCTTTACGGGGTCAGCATTTAAGGGACTACCGTGGCGCAGTGACCTCAATGATATTTCAGGAACCCATGAATGCGCTAGATGCGGTCTTTCCTGTTGGGTTTCAGATAGCGGAGACCGTGAGAAGGCATATGAAGGTATCTCGTCGGGCAGCGAAACAGCGTGCCTTGGAATTGATGAGGTTAGTACAGATCCCGTCTCCTGAACGAAGATACTACGCATACCCGCATGAATTGTCTGGCGGCCTCAGGCAGCGTGTAATGATTGCCGTTGCGCTTGCTCCCGAGCCTTCGTTCTTGTTAGCGGATGAGCCCACTACTGCTTTGGATGCCACCGTCCAGATCCAAATTTTGCTCTTGCTTAGAAAACTGGTAGATGAGTTGGGCATGAGCATGGTTTTCGTAACTCACGACCTTGGGGTGGCTGGTGAAATTTCAGATAGGATTGCGGTGATGTATGCCGGACGCTTCGTGGAGATTGGCCAAACTCATGAAGTGGTAAAGGAACCTATGCATCCCTACACCGTAGGGTTACTAAATGCGACTATAACGCCCGCGCATCGTGGACATTTACTCACTCCGATCCCTGGTGAACCGCCGGATCTTGCCGCTCTGCCCCGCGGTTGTAGCTTCTCTCAGCGTTGTGCACATGTGTCGGATAAATGTAGCGAAAAGGTACCCGATTTTGAGCGACGGGAAGAGGGTAGATACATACGTTGCATAAAAGAAATGTCGCTTGAATGAGCACAGCAGAATCTTGTCTTTCTTACGAGTACTACGATGCACGGCATTCCCATGGTGCAATTGGATATCTTTGTCGAGGGGCACTGACGCTCCCGGCAGCCATCGACCTAAGCGAGCAGCGGTATCAGAAGAGAGAAAGGATAAGACCAAGGTGAAGTATTATGATTTATCCGAAAAGGAGGTAGAAGCTAGTGAGTAGAAACATTAAGGAAGTAAAGCTTGCCATGGTGGGTCAGTCATTGGTCGAACACAAAATCGAGCCTCATGATGCCGATGGTTGGGTTGAGTTAGAAGCAATACTTAAAGAGGCTGACTTTTCCTTCACTAATTTGGAGGTTACTGTCAAGGGAGATAGGGAGAGCTGGCCTATGAAACCACTCGATTGGTGTACACGTCCTGATGCTTCATCTTTGGACTGCCTAAAGAAATTGGGGTTTAATGTACTCTCTCTTGCAAATAACCACGCTTGGGATCTTGGCCCCACAGGGGTATTGGATACGATTGAGTTAGTAGGAAAGGAAGGCTTCAAGCATGCTGGAACAGGTGTTTGTCTAGAGGATGCCGAAGCCCCGGTATTTGTCGATACACCAGGTGGTAGAGTCGCTCTTATTGCGATGGCATCAGGCAATCTTCCTGAGCAAGCTTTTGCAACGGCAAAAGAAAAACTTGGCTCGCTCGCTCGTCCCGGTGTGAACCCCATTTTGGTGCGGGATATCCATGCTGTGCCCAGGCAGGAGTTTGAACGGTTAGCGGCAACGCTTGCGCCACTTGGGTACGCCCCGGACGCCGATGGGTATATCCAGGTCGGAGAGCAATGGTTCGCCGAAGGGGAGCGACATGAAATTAAACGAGTTATTGACGCGGAGGATCGAGCTCGCCATCTCCGTCTGATAGCCGAGGCAGCGGAACAAGCCGATATCGTTCTGGTATACTTGCACCAGCACCATTGGGAACAGGAGTGGCAGCAGGTGGGGGAGTGGTTACAGGATTTTGCCCACGACTGTATAGATGCCGGTGCCCATGGCTTCCTCGGTCACGGTGTCCCCATGTTACAGGCTGTGGAGATCTATAAGGAAAAACCGATTTTTTATAGTCTTGGCAATTTTATCTTCCATCCGACTGCGGGACCATCTTACTGGCCTGATCACAGATGCTGGCAAAGTGTCATAGTTGAGGCGAGTTTTGCTGATGGCAGCTGGCAAGAGTTGAAGCTGCATCCCATTACACTCGGCAAGGAGGATATCATCGTGAATCAAGATATGTCCGATCCCTCCCGACTTTATCCTCTTCCGGCAGAGGGCCGTTACGGACAAAGTATTCTCGAACACTTGCGTGATTTATCTGCTCCTTTTGATTGTCGTATAAATGTCAACGGCGATGTGGGGGAAGTTTTGCTGCGAGAGGTAGGATAAGGGGCACATGATAACTCAGTATAACGATTCATGTTTAATTGACCCGAGGTAATTCGGGGGCCTATCTCCGGTATATGATGCACTCGCGTCGCGTCTCCTTCGCCAGGAAGGAGTCGCGGCGGGGAGTATTTAGATGTTTGGTCCCGTGAAGTAATGGTTGGAGCATTATAAAATTTCTGGGGCTCTTTCTGCCATTGATCAAGGATAAATCCAATCGGCGTCTTGCTCTTGAGCGCCCTGAGTGGTCGGGCACTGTTATAGGCCCCATAGGTAATCATCCAGGTGGGACTGGAGCTGATCAAGCGAGATGTAATGCCTGAATTCATAGAATAACTGCAGCACTTTGGACCACACGGTAGAGGCAGGAGGGCCAGCACCGGTACCCTCCCTGCTTTACCAATGGAATGGTCCGCCCCACCTATACCGGCGCTGCTGCGCCACACTGTACTGATAGGTAACGGGGCTATAGCCCTATCGGAGGATGAGGAGAGCATTTCATGACCATTACCCGAGTCGGTGTCGATATCGTAAACTCTGTCTTTTATGTGTATGGCGTAAACCGCCATGATCAGGCTCAGTGGCGCGGGAAATATTCACGTGATAAGTGACTGGGTGCCATCGTCAAGCGAGTCCCCGCTGGCGGCGAAATCGGCATGGAAGCCTATGCCTCCTCTCACTACTGGGCGCGTGCACTCCAGGCATGTGGCTATCATGTCAAGCTGATCGCGGCTCAGTTCGTGAAGCCCTACGTCAAGAGCAACAAGAACGACCGGGTCGATGCCGAGGCCATCTGTGAGGCCATGAGCCGGCTGACTATGCGCTTCGTGACGGTCAAGACGGCGCTCAACAAGATGTTCAGGCCGCGCACCGCATCCGCGAAGAGTTGGTTCAGCAGCGCACAGCCAAGGCCAACTAGATCCGTGGCCTGAGTGGGCGAATATGGACTGGTGGCGCCAGTTGGCATCGGTCAACTGCGAGCGGCTCTGCCACGCTGGCTGAAAGATGCCGAGAACGGCTTGACCGATAGCTTTCGCCTCCTGCTCGCTAGACTCGCCGAGGACCTGTGCTACTTGGATGATCGCATTGCCTCTGTCACGGAGCGCATCGCGCATCACGCCAAAGCTGACCCAGTGGCGAAAAGCCTGATAACTCTTCGAGGTGTCTTGAGTCGGGCGTTCTCGGTCTCCAGCTCGCGCAGGCGCTTGGCCTCCGAAATCTCCATGCCGCTGTACTGGGCCTTCCAGCGGTAAAGGGTCTGCTCGGTCACGCCGTTCTGCCGGGCCAGCTCGGCGATCGAGACACCACGCTCGTTGGCCTTGAGGATACTGATGAACTGCTCTTCGGTATGTCGGTTACGCTTCATCGTGAGATCTCCTGCTATGAGGATAACGTAGCGGAAAACTCACATTGGCGGTGGACCGGTTACTGGGGGAAAGGTCAGTACGACATGGCAATCAGCAGCGGCATTGAGGCCCTGGGACGCTTTGCCAAGCGGCTGGCTCCCTATCTGGGCATCATGTCCAGTACCCGGCACCGGCTGAACACCAACGTGCTGGAGGGCATGAACAATCGGATCAAGGTCATCAAGCGGATGGCCTATGGGTATCGGGACACGGCGTACTTCTTTCTGAAGATCCGTGTCGCGTTTCCCGGCAAAATGAGATGAACCATAAAAAATCGTCATAGTTTCAAGCGTATTCGGCGCTCACTGAAGGGACGGCGTGATGAAACGGATTTTCGCAACACTTAGCGCCTCCTGAAGGCGCTTCACGAGCGTGAGGATCGAGGCGAGCACGAGCTGTATTACTTTGACAAGTCGGGCTTTTCGCAGTCATCGTCGGTGCCTTATGCGTGGAGCCCTATCGGTAAGCCCTGGGAGGTGACGGCTTACTCACACAGTCGCAGGCTCAACGTATTGGGGTTTCTCAGCCGGCAAGGGAAGTTGGTTCACCCTACCACCACCGAACCCGTCATGACGGAAACGGTAATTGCGGCATTTGACCAGTTTGTGTCCCAGAAAGATTCCGATACCTTCCGGTGGTGGTGCTGGACAATGTCAGCATGCATCGTTCCAGGGCCTTTAGATGCAAGATGCAGGAGGGGATGTCGCATCGTGTGCACTTGGTCTACCTATCCGCCTACTCGCCGGAATTGAACCTGATTGCGATCCTGTGGCGGCAGATGAAGTACCCTGGCTGCCCTTGAGCGCCTACCTCTCATTTGACCACCTCTGTAATGATGTGCGCCGCTTGCTTGGTGGCTACGGAAGTAGAGCGCTCGATTATTAATGAATGGCCACGTAGTAGATCACTTGCCCCAGCCTCTCTCGTGAGTTATTTTGGAAATGATTTCCATAATATTCCTTGCCGGCCGGGTGCCCACCTGAGGATTCATGATGACCAAGCGAAGCTACTACGCGCCCCATGGCGGCCATCCGGCTCAGACCCAACTGCTCTCCGACCGTGCGGTGTTCACCGAGGCCTACGCGATCATTCCCAAGGGGGTGATGCGCGATATCGTCACTAGCAATCTGCCTTTCTGGGAGAAGACCCGGCTATGGGTGCTGTCGCGGCCACTGTCGGGATTCGCCGAAACCTTCTCCCAGTACATCATGGAAGTTGCCCCTGACGGCGGCAGCGACAGGCCCGAGCCCGATCCCGCAGCGGAAGGGGTGCTGTTCGTGGTGGAGGGGCAGCTGACGTTGACGCTCTCGGGTGAACGGCACCTGATGCAGCCGGGCGGTTATGCTTTTATTCCACCGGGAAGCGACTGGCAGGTGTGTAACGACACCGATGCCGCGGTGCGCTTCCACTGGGTGCGCAAGGCCTACGAGTGCGTCGAGGGCATTGAGGTACCCAAGGCCTTCGTCACCAACGAGAACGACATCACACCTCGGGAGATGCCGGGCACCGAAGGGCGCTGGGCGACCACGCGCTTCGTCGATCCCGATGACGTGCGCCACGACATGCACGTCAACATCGTCACCTTCCAGCCGGGAGGCGTGATCCCCTTCGACGAGACCCACGTGATGGAGCATGGCCTCTACGTGCTCGAGGGCAAGGCGGTCTACCATCTCAACCAGCAGTGGGTGGAAGTGGAGGCCGGCGACTTCATGTGGCTGCGCGCCTTCTGCCCACAGGCTTGCTATGCCGGCGGTCCGGGGCCGTTTCGCTACCTGCTCTACAAGGATGTGAACCGGCACATGAAGCTCACGCCCTTTGGCGCCCGTTAAACGGGTAGGGAGAGACCATGCTTGAACTCAAGGCCCAGCCACTGACCCCGAAGGCCTTCGCGGCGTTCGGTGACGTCATCGATACGCGATGCGCCGATTACTTCGAGATCAATGCCGGGCGTACCCGGCGTTATCACGATCTGGCCAGGGTCGAGACGCTCGGTGAAGGGGCACGTCCGCTGATCAGCATCTTCGTCAGCCAGCCGGTAGCGTTGCCCCTGGAACTCGACTTCCTTGAGCGTCATCCGCTGGGCAGCCAAGCCTTCATGCCGCTGCACCAGGAGCGCTTCGTGATTGTCGTCGCACCGCCGGGCGAGACGATCGATTCACACGCGGTGAGGGCGTTCGTCACCGATGGGCATCAGGGCGTCAACTACCGTGCCGGTACCTGGCACGCCATCCAGTCGGTGCTCGACCGCGAGGGCGAATTCCTGGTCGTCGATCGTGGTGGAGAGGGCAACAATTGCGAGGAGTGCCCTCTCCTGTTGCGGGTCTTGCTGGACTGAGCTCAAGGGGTAGTCGAGGCAGCCTGGGTCAGTGCCACATCGGGGGCCTGCTCCATCCGCTCGCGCTCCTGATCGAGCAGCGCCAAGGCCTGCTCCGGGGTGACGCGTGAGGCGGGGGTCAGCAGGGTGATCGTCACGCCGGCAAGGAGGGCCGCGAGCACCGCAGGAATGCTGGGATTGCCCCAGAAGGTGCTCCACTCGGCATTGGCGATGACGGTCAGCGAGGTCACCGAGGCGGTAACCAGAGTCGCCACGGCGCCCTGCCAGTTGTAGCGTGGCCAGAAGCGTCCCAGCATGCCGCATACGAATAGCCCCGAGAGAATGGTCGAGATCATCCGGGTGATATAGGTGATGACGTTGTCCGAGGTGAGGGCGAAGATCAGCGCAAGACCGATGGTTGCCACCAGCGCCAGGCGCGAGAAGCGCACCACGTTGCGCGCTGCCGGCGTACGCCCGGTAAAGAGGAGGCAGATGTCGCGCATCAGCGTCGAGACGCCGGCGATGGCATCGGAGCTGGCACTCGACATGGTCGCCGACAGGCCCGCGACCAGCAGCAGCAGACCCAGTCCCAGCGGCAGTATCTCGGTGGCCAGGAAAGGGAAGGCGAAGTTGCTATTTTCAAGGCCCGGATTGAGCGCATGCGTGGCCATGCCGATGATTGCCGGAATGATCGAGAAGCCCAGGTAGAGCACGCCGGTGATGACGAAGGAGCGCCGCACCGATGCCACCGACTCGCCGGAGTAGATGCGCTGGCGAAACGACGGCGTGGCGAGTACGCCGATGGCGATCACCGCCGCGAGCGACAGCGCGGGCAGCGCGCCGATCTTGTCGATCCCGAGGAAGCTGGTGGCGGCGACGTCCATGCTGGCGGTCAGCCCGCCGAAGCCGCCGACTTCGACCAGGGCAAGGATCGCCATGAGCATGAAGCCCGCAAACAGCACCACGGCCTGGACGGTATCGGTCCAGATCACCGCGGTATAGCCGCCGATTACGCAGTAGACACCGAAGCCCAGCGCCACCAGTACCTTGGCTAAGCCCAGGTCGATACCCGCCATCCACGAAAGATAAAGACCGCCGCCGAGGATGTGCGCCCCCAGCCAGCCGATGCAGGCGACATAGATCAGCAGCGCCACCACATTGCGGACCAGGCGATTGGCGCCGACATAGTAAGCCAGCTCCTCGCTCATGGTCATGAAGCGCAGCTTGCGTACCGGGGCGAAGCACCAGGCCAGCAGCAGCACGCCCGTTGCCCCGCCGATACCATACAGAGCGCCTGCCCAGCCATTGGCGTAACCGAAGCCCACTGCACCCATGCTCGAACCGGTACCGACCATCGTCGCCACCGTAGTTCCAATGGTCAGGAACAGCGGAACGCTGCGCCCGCCCAACAGGAAGTCGTCGCCGGTGCCGCGTTTATGACGCGATATCCACCAGCCGAACCCGATCATGACGAGAACGTACGCCACGAAGGCGCCGAGGAAAATTTGACTGTTCATGTTAGCCTCTTATCGTTGTTGTCCGGTCGTTGCCGCGACCGGCTGAGCAATGCTTGAACGCGTCGGGTTCCATATCGAAAGCTTGCCCGTACGCGCCCCGTGCCGTGCCCCTTGCCGGGGGCGCGGCACACCTTCTTCAGGCCCGGTCGGCCCTGAAGCACTTCACGTCGACCTCCACCTTGCAGTCCACCACCAGGTCCTGAACGCTGCAGATGCGCGCCGGCGGATTGTTCGAAAAGAGCTCGCTGAACACCTTGTTGAAGGACGAAAAGTAGCGGGCATCGGTAAGCACGGCGGTGACATGCACCACATCCTCCACGCCATAGCCCGCCTCGTGCATGATCGCCAGGCAGTTGTCGAACGCCAGGCGGGTCTGCTCGATAATGCCACCCTCCACCACTTCGCCATCGGTCATCGGTGTCTGGCCGGAAACGTACAACCATCCGCCAGCCTCGACGGCGCGGGCGAAGGGCAGCTTCTGGCCCCCGGTGCCAATGCCACCCTCGGTGCCATATCGGGTAATGCTCATGCTTCCTACCTCCATGAATTGGCGAATCGCCATCAGATGCGTTGTCGGCGGCGCAGCATGCGCCCGCCTCTATTTCCGGTTGGCTGTCCCTGCCGATAGCCGATCACCCCATTGACCATGACCAGCTCGATGCCGCGAGCCGGTGAGATAGGAGTGTCGTAATCGGCGATATCCTCCAGCGTGTCGAGATCGAACAGGGTGAGGTCGGCATAAGCGCCCTCACGGATCACGCCACGGTCGATCAGTCCGAAGTTGGCAGCCGACAATCCCGTCATCTTGCGGACCGCCTCGGCGAGCGACATCAGGCCCAGATCGCGACTGTAGTGGGCCAGGACCCTAGGGAAGGCGCCCCAAAGGCGGGGGTGGGGATGCGGGTCGTTGGGCAGGCCGTCGGAACCCACCATCGATAGGGGGTGAGCGAGTATCTGGCGCATGTCCTCCTCGCTCATGTTGTGATAGACCGCCCCGGCCGGCTGCAGGCGCCTTGCAGCGTCATGCAGCGGCATTCCCCAGTCGGCGGCGATGGCCTTGAGCGGGCGTCGGGCCTGCTCTGGATGAGGCTCCGACCAGGTGATGGTGATCTCGATCTCGTCATTGACCTGACCCAGGTCGAGTGTCGAGGAGCCTGCCGTGTAGGGGTAGCAGTCGCAATGCACGCACTGCTGGCGTGCTGCCGTTTCCAGCTTGGCCAGCGCCCGCGGTGCGCCACCCCAATTGCCGGCACCGGCGCACTTGAGATGCGAGATGACCAGCGGCACCTGGCCTTCTCGGGCAGTGGTGAAGGCTTCGTCCATGGCGCCGGGCAGGCCGGCGAACTCATCCCGCAGATGGGTGGTATAAAGCCCGCCGGCTCGGCCCACGGCGGCTACCAGGGATGTCATTTCCGCCCTGGGGGCATGGAAGGCGTTGCGGTAAGCGAGCCCCGAGCTCAGCCCCAGCGCCCCCTCGTCGAGTGCCTGACAGAGCATGAGCCACATGGCGGCGATCTCCTCTTCGCTTGCGGCACGCGCAAAGTCGTCCATCACCTGGCTGCGCAGGCTGGTATGTCCTACCAAGGCTGCCACGTTGACGCTGGGCGTGGCGGCATCCACGGCCTCGGCATAGGCGGCGAAGCTTGGATAGCGGAAGTCCTCGGCGCGACCCAGCAGGTTCATCGGGTCGGGCACATCGCCGCTTAGCGTGACCGGGCTTGCACTGATGCCACAGTTGCCCACCACTACAGTGGTTACGCCTTGAGAGAGCTTGGGTAGCATCTCGGGGGTACGGATCACATTGGTGTCGTCGTGGGTATGCACGTCGATGAAGCCGGGGCTCAGATATCTATCCCGTCCATCGATTGTGATGTCAGCCGTGGCCAGGGTCAGCTGGCCGATAGCGGCGATGCGCTCGCCACGAATCGCGACATCTGCAGTAAAGGCATTCGCGCCAGTGCCATCGAGTACGTGAACGCCACGAATCAGTACGTCATAGGGCATGGGTCAGTCTCCCAGCGGCTGACGATTGTCGCCGCTGCGATGGGCATCCAGGGTGATCTTAAGGCGTCGCAACTTGTCACGGCTGCGGTCGCGATGGCGCATGGCAAGCTCAAGTGCCAGCACGTCGATGGCGGCCAGCATGGCGTAGCGCGAGGCAGACGGGTGATAGATGAAATCAGTCTCGCGTGAGGCGATCGGCAGCACCACATCGGCGATCTCGGCAAGCGGCGAGCCACTGGCGGTGATCGCCACGACTCGGGCCCCATAGTGGCGGGCAATCTGGGCGGACTCGATCATCTCGGGAGTGAAGCCGGTAACGGAGAGCACCGCGACCACATCGCTTGGGTCAAGTGTCGAGGCGACCATGCGAGGCAGCAGCGACTGTGGGTAGGCGCTGATCGCGTAGCCAAGCCGCACCAGCCTGAACTGCATCTCCTGAGCCAGCATGCTGGAGCCGCCGCCGGCACCGAAGACCAGGATCTGACGTGCGTTGTCGAGATGCTCGACCGCACCGGCAAGATCGGCCTGGGCCATCAGGTCGCGATTGACGGCAAGCGTCTGGGTGGCAATGTCGTATACGGCACTGGAGCCATCGGCTTCGCTGGCATCCTGGATGAAGCGACGTCCGGCTGCCAGGGCCCGGGTCAGGCGGGTCTTGAGGTCGCGCACGTTCTGGCATCCCACGGCGCGAGCGAAGCGTGTCACGCTGGCGTCGCTGACACCGGCGCGGGTGGCGATCTCGCTGATGCTGGCCTCGGTGATGAAGTCGATATCGTCATGAATCAGTGCGGCGACCTTCTTCTCGGCATCGCGCAGTCCAGCGAAATGGGCCGTAATATGGGAAAGAATATCGGTGTCTTGGCTCACCGTGTGCTCCTTGAACTTGCCTGACGCCAACGCTATGTTAGTTTCTAACACATAGTCAAATTTTCGTGAAAATAAAGAACGTGGCTGCACAGGCCAACCGAAATGGAGAGAGGAAATGCGCGACCATGATGACGCCCCGATTGTCTGGCGCTACGACAAGGGGACGGTCGAGAGCGGAGGCGACCTGCTTTCGGGGGTGAGTCTACCGGCGGCGGTGATTCGCGAACCGGCGCTGCGCCACAACCTGCTCTGGATGCAGCGCTTCGCCGATGCGCATGGCGCGCACCTGGCGCCACACGGCAAGACCACCATGGCGCCGGCCCTGTTCAGGCGCCAGCTCGAGGCCGGCGCTTGGGGCATCACCTTGGCCACGGCGCCGCAGTGCCGGGCGGCCTTCGCCCACGGTGTCCAGCGGCTGCTGATGGCCAACCAACTCGTCGGCATGGCCAACATGGCGATTGTCGCCGAGCTGATCGCGGCGGGTGCAGACTACTACTGCCTGGTGGATAGCATCGAAAATGTTCGTCAACTGGGCGCATTCTTTGCCGCCCGTGATCTGCGTCTGCAGGTATTGATCGAGCTGGGTGTCGAGGGGGGGCGCTGCGGCTGCCGCGATCAGCTCCAGCTCGAGGCGCTGGTGGAAGCTATTGCCGGAGAGCCCGCCCTGGCGCTGGTGGGTATCGAAGGATACGAGGGCGTGATCGCCGGAGACGATGAGGTCGCCTCGGTGCGCGCTTACGGCGAACGACTGGTGGAGACCGTGCGCGCGCTGCGTGCCAGCGGCGTGCTCAGCTGTGAGGCGCCGATCGTCACCGCTTCCGGCTCCAAGTGGTTCGATCTGATTGCCGAGGCGTTCGATAATGCGGAGCTGCGCGAACACTATACGCCGGTACTCAGGCCGGGCTGCTACGTGGTCCACGACCACAAGCTCTACGCCGGGGCCATGGCCGACGTGAAGGCCCGCCATCCACAGTTGCAGGGGGAGCTGCAGTCGGCCCTGGAAGTGTACGCCCATGTGCAGTCGCTGCCCGAACCCGGCCTGGCGATCGTCGCACTGGGCAAGCGCGACATAGGTCACGAACCAGACCTGCCGTTGCCGCTACGCCTCTATCCGCTGTTCTCTCGTCCCGAGGCGGCAACCTTGCCGCTGGATGTCAGCAATTGGCATGCGAGGCATATCATGGACCAGCATCTCTTCCTCGAGATTCCCCAGCAAGCCGCACTTGCGGTCGGCGATGTCATCGCTTTCGGCACCTCGCACCCCTGCCTGACCTTCGATAAGTGGCGCCAGCTGTTGCTAATGGATGACTCTCTTAAAGTTATTGAAGTTATGCCCACCTTTTTCTGAAAAATAGTTTTTATATAAAAAGCCATGAAGTCGATTTATCGAATTCATGGCTTTTCATGCGACCAATGTATAAGAACTTAAGTTTTGTTACTCATTGACCTCCTTGGGAAGCGATGATAGTTTTTCGTAAACTGTTAACAATTTACAAGAGGTTGTCATGTCAAAAATCGAAGCGTCGAGCGCGCTCAAGCGGTTCCGGGTACTTGATCTTTCACGTGTGAGAGCAGGCCCTACTTGTGTCAGAATGCTTGCTGACTTTGGCGCAGATGTAATCCGTATTGAACCGCCTATGGGTGTTGACCCCAATGCCAATATGTTTGCCGATGTACGTCTTGGCGGTGACTTCCAGAATCTCAATCGAAATAAGCGTTCGTTGACTCTTAATCTCAAGAAGCCAGAAGCTAAGGAAGTTCTATATAAGCTGGTCGAAGAGGCCGATGTGATAGTAGAGAACTGGCGTCCCGATGTTAAAGAACGCTTGGGAGTTGATTACGAATCATTAAAAAAAATTAATCCACGGATTATTTTAGCGAGTATTTCCGGCTTCGGACAAACGGGCCCATACGTGAAGCGGCCAGGCTTTGACCAAATTGTTCAGGGTATGGGTGGGATGATGTCGGTGACTGGCTTACCAGGACAGGGGCCGGTGCGGGCGGGAATCGCTGTGGCTGACTCTAGCGCTGGATTATATACCGCACTGGGTATTATGACCGCCCTTCTGGAGCGTGAGCAGTCAGGAGAAGGCCAGTGGGTGCATACCTCATTGCTGCATGCCCAGATTGCTATGCTAGATTTCCAGGCGGCACGTTATCTCAATGATGGTGATGTGCCGGTACAGGCAGGTAACGATCATCCCACAAGTTGCCCTATGGGGCTGTTCCACGGCAACGATGGCGATTTCAACATCGGGGTCTCAGGCGACGGTCAGTGGGTGCAGTTTTGCAATGCGCTAGAAAAACAGGAGTGGAACGACGATCCTCGCTTCAAGACGGTCAAGGATCGTCGCGAGCATCGTCAGGAACTCAATACACTGATTCAGGAAATATTTTCCACCCAAAGCGTCAGCTACTGGGTTGAGCGCCTGAATACCTTCGGTGTGCCGTCTGGCCCGGTCTATACGGTGCCGGAAATGTTCGAGGATCCGCAGATCCAGCACCTCGGCGTTTATCAAGAAGTCGACGATAGCGATATCGGCAAGAAATACTTCATTACTCAGCCGGTCCATCTCTCGCGCACTACCGCCAACGTGGCCAAGGTGGCACCCAAGTGGGGAGAGCATACCGATGAAATTCTCAGTGAGCTGTCTTATTCACAAGAAGAGATCAACCATCTGTATGAGATTGGCGCTGTCTAACTAACCAGCCTGATATATCACGAGGAAGCACAACCATGAGTGCCCAAGAAAAACTGCCTGGCTACATCGATACTTCTCTGGATGGTGGCGTGCTGCGCATCATTATCTGTAATGAAAAGCGTTTTAACGCCATGTCATTGGACATGTGGAAAAACCTCGCCAAGGCGGTTACGGATGCCCAGAGCAATGATGACGTACGCGTCATCGTGCTGCAGGGGGCCGGTAAGAAAGCCTTCATATCGGGCGCCGACATCAGCGAATTCAAGGATAAGCGCAGCGACAAGGCGCAGGCACAGCACTATGCCGACAGCGTCAACGCCGCTCAGTCTGCGCTACGCAGCAGCCGCAAGCCGACGATTGCCGCCATCAAGGGTATCTGCATGGGCGGCGGCATGGGCCTGTCGCTCTCCTGTGACCTGCGCTACAGCACCGAGACGGCCAAGTTCTGTATGCCGGCGGGCAAGCTCGGCGTGGGATATGCCTACGAAGGTATCAAGCGCTTTGTGGATATTGTTGGTGCCTCGCGCACGGCAGAACTGTTCCTGACCGCCCGCACCTTTAGCGGTATTGAGGCAGGCAGGATCGGTTTGGTTAACGAAGTGTTCAGCGAGGAGCATTTCGACAAGATTGTCGGTGAGCGTATCACCACCATGGCCGGCTACGCCCCGCTGACCATGCATGCGGTCAAGACCGGTATTCGTTGTGTGCTGCAGGAGGACAATGCTCCGTCAGTGGAAGAGGTCAGTCGCATGGTAGTGGCATGTTTCGAGAGTGAAGACTATCGGGAGGGCCAGGCCGCATTCAAGGAGAAACGTAAACCCAACTTTAAAGGCAAGTAAGCGTTACTAAGAAGTACAAACTCATTATTACCCATAGATCCAATAATAATCGGGAGTACGTCATGCACAACGCCAAGCTGAAGAAGACAGGTACCACGCTCGCCACTGCCATTGTACTCGCTGCCGGTGGCCTAGCTCTGACCAGCAGCCAGGCCATCGCTGATAGTTGGGAGCCTGAAGAGCAGCTGAATGTCACCATTGCTTTTGGCCCAGGAGGAGGCAATGACGTGCTGTCGCGCACGCTGATCGATATCCTCGAAAAGTACGATCTTTACCCCGAGAATATCGTTGCCACCAACCGCCCGGGGGGGAGTGGTGCGGTGGGCTGGGGTTACGTTTTTAATCAGAAAGGCAACCCCTACCATCTTTCCACTACCAGTGGTAGCTTCATTGCCACCCCCCTGCAGGCCGACACCCCTTGGGACACCATGTCGTTTACCCATATCGCGCTGATGGCAGCGGATGATGCAGTATTGATTGTCAACGGTGAAAGCGATATTCAGGACTTCGATGATTATCTCGAGTGGGCGCGTGAAAACCCACCGGTGGTGGGCGGTATCGGCTCGGTCAACAGTGATTTCATCGTCGCCCAGCTGCTCTCACAGGAAGCTGGCTACGACTACGACTATGTGCCTTTCAATCAGCAGGGCGAGCTCACCACGGCGCTGCTCTCGAAATCGCTCGATGCCATGGTGGCGACTCCTGGTTCGGTGATCGGCCTGATCGAGTCTGGCGATTTCCGGGCGCTGGCCTTTAGTGGCGAAACGGTTCCCGATGCGCTGGAGGGCGTGCCTTCCTTCAAAGAGCTCGGCTATGGCGATGCCGCAGTGGCCATGCCGCGCGGCCTGATTATGCCACCGGGGGTGCCGGAAGAAGCCCGCGACTGGTGGATCGACACGATTGCCAAGGTGGTGGAAACCCCCGAATGGGCGGAATATGTAGAGGCTAACTTCCTTACAGAGAATGTTCAGTTCGGGGACGACTTTACTGAATTTCTGGAAAACGCCATCAATAACTTCGAGACCATTCTCACTGAAACTGGCGCAATTTAATTCAGTACTTGGTAAGTTTTATTAGATGCATGTCTCGGCCATGTGCCAACATGGCCGGGATCATGAAGACGCTGAACAAGGCGACATTGGGATGGTGTCGTCTATCTCGCAGCAGCCTCAGTGAGACGTACCCATGAGACTCTTCTTCTATCTTTTTATTCTGGTAGTAGCTGTTTGCTACACCTATATGGCATTTTCCGACCTGACCTTCCTGACAAATCGCGGGCGGATGGGGCCGGGCTTCTTCCCGAGAATTCTGGGGATAAGCATGGTTGTTGCCATGCTGTTGGTGATCTTGAGCGATATCAAGAATAAGGCGCTATTTTCCGGAGCTCAGGATAACCAATACCAAGATGCGGCTGTGTTAATCGGTTTATCGCTGACCTTTGGTGCGCTGCTGATGGTGCTTGGCTATGTCATCGCAATACCCGCCTATATTGGTGCCACGCTTTACTACTTCAATCGCGGGAAGCATAAAACAAATGCCGCTATCACGGTGGCAGTGCCGGTTGTAATCCATTTCCTGTTTGGCGCCCTATTGAACGCATCACTGCCGCGCGGCCTGTGGTGGTAGCCCACAACCAATAGACAAGGGTATCGCAATGGAAATCTTTGACAATTTGTTGATGGGCTTATCGATAGCCATCACTCCCGTAAATCTGCTCTACCTGCTACTCGGTGCAATGATTGGCATGATGATTGGTGCCATTCCGGGCTTCGGGCCCTCGGCGGGTATTGCCATTCTATTGCCCGTCACCTTCAGCATGGACCCCATCGGTGCGGTCATGATGCTGGCGGCCATTTACTATGGCGCCATGTACGGCGGCACAATTACGGCGATCCTTCTCAATACCCCCGGCGATTCGACCACTGTAGCATCGACATTTGACGGGTTTCCGCTAGCCAAGCAAGGACGTGCTGGGCCGGCGCTGGTGATGCAGGCCTGTGCTTCCTTCACCGGTGGGACCATCGGCGTGATCCTGATCACTCTGCTAGCGCCAATGTTTGCTATGGTCACGCGCAGTTTCGGTCCGCCGGAATTCTTCCTGCTGTGCCTGATGGGTATCCTAACCCTGGTAGCACTGATGTCGGGAAACTGGATCCTGGGGCTTGTGTCGGCGCTGATCGGTTTCGCGCTGGGCACGGTGGGTGTCGATCTGGAGACGGGGCATCAGCGCTTCACGTTTGGCTCCACTGAACTGATTGGCGGTATCCATTTCATTCCCGTGGCCATCGGCTTGTTCGGGATAGGAGAGCTCTTCCACGCCTTTTATAGTGGGGCTCACAAAAGTGGCACCGGCGGAATCGTCGAGTACCAGAACGAAGAGCGTTTCTGGCCGACCAAGAAGGATTTCCGCGAGAGCAAGTTCACCATGCCGAGAAATTCGGTGCTCGGCTTCTGTATCGGTCTGATTCCTGGTGCTGGAGCGACCATCGCCTCGCTAATGGCCTATTCATTGGAGAAATCGCTCTCCAGTACGCCAAAGAAGTTTGGTCAGGGAGAGATGCGAGGCTTGACGGCACCCGAGTCGGCCAACAACGCGGCGTCCTCTGGGGCAATGGTACCACTGTTAACCTTGGGGATCCCCGGATCGGCCTCTACCGCTGTGTTGCTGGCGGCATTCATCATGTGGGGGCTGCGCCCCGGGCCGCTGCTGATGGCAGAGAATCCCCAGTTTGCTTGGGGACTTATCAGCAGTATGTATCTAGGCAATATGGCGCTGCTGGTGATAAGCATCTTCGCCATCCCACTGTTCGTCTATATCATCAAGGCGCCCTATCGCATTCTGGCCCCACTAGTGTTGGTTGTCTGTGTAATGGGTACCTTCAGCGTCAATGCCAGCATGATCGAGGTATTCATTATGCTGGTTGCCGGGGTGATCGGCTTCCTCATGAAACGATTCGGCTTTTCGCCGGCTGCGGTGGTATTGGCGCTGGTGCTCGGGCCGATGGCGGAGGAGTCGCTGCGTCAGACCCTGATCATCAGCCGAGGCTCGTTCGATATTTTCTTCCTGCGGCCGTCGTCAATCTACATCATGGGGTTCTTTGTCGCGGTAATTCTCTCCGGCATTCTGCTCAACACCTATCGCAAGAAAGCCAATGTCCAAGGAGCCTAAGCATGATCGATGAAGAAAAGGTAAGACTCGTATTCGAGGAGGCGCTTACCACCCAGGAGCCGGCCTTCGAGAAGTTCTTCCTGGCCAAGTTCATGCAGCTCTCAATCACCTACACCAATGAGGTATGTAATGTGGTGTTACCTGTCGAGCCTCACCTCTACAACCCTCAGGGTAGTTTGCACGGTGGGGTTCTGGCACTGGCGATGGACGTCTCCATGGGGCATCTCATTCATCATGCGATGGGGGCGGGGGGCAGTACCATAGAAATGAAGATCCAGTATATGCGGCCGGCTACAGTGGGGGCGGTGCGACTCGAGGGCTGTTTCATCAAGAAGGGTCGCAACGTCTCCTTCCTTGAATCGCGCGCTTTTGATGAAACAGGTAAGTTGGTTGGCATGGCCACTTCCACCTGGAAGATGCCAGCCTATGGCTAGCCTGTTCGCGCTATTGGATGGTCTCTCACCGCTTTCTGGAGGCGCCAATGCGCTGTTGATCCTGCTGAGCCTGGCGACGGCATGGATGACCAGCGCCTTCGGTATCGGCGGAAGCGCCCTGCTGATCATGTCGATGGCGCAGATCATGCCGCCAGCGGCAGTGATTCCGGTGCATGGCATGGTTCAGCTAGGCGCCAATGGAAGTCGTTTCATATTTACCTGGCGTGACGTTGACTATCGACGTCTTGCGGCTATCGTACCTGGTATTCTGTTCGGGGCTTTGATGGCTTCCTGGCTACTGATTCGCTTGCCCTCAGGAATGTTGGAGCTAATCATTGCCAGCTTTATGATTTTTATGTGTTGGGGACCTTCGCTTCCATCGCGAGCGGTAGGGATGGGGGGAAGCTTGTTGATGGGGGCGCTAACGACTTTCTTATCCAGTTTTGTGGGTGCTGCCGGATCGGTAGTAGCTGCGTATCTCAAGCATATTAGCCCCGAGAGGCTGGTTCGCGTAGCGACATTCTCGGCGGTCATGACGTTGCAACACTTATCCAAGGCATTCATTTTTGGTATTGCCGGATTCATTTTTTTTGACTGGCTACCTTTGATGATTGCTATGATAGTTGTAGGCTTTCTGGGCACTTGGGCAGGGTTGAAAGTTCTAAGCAAAGTCACTAACAATAGCTTCGATTTCATAATGAAAATATTGCTGACGCTATTGTCCGTCCGTCTTCTTTGGGTAGCTTTCGAGAAGTTAGTGTTGATATAAATTTATCGATATTGACACCACTGTTATTTGTGAGTGAGGGCGTCATGGATCCTGTGCTTGAATCGGCCAACATTATTACAGAGCGTAAGGCTTCGTCATTGACGACGATAGTCGCGGAAGAGCTTGAAAAGTTAATTTTATCAGGTTATTTAAAGCCTGGAGAGCGACTTAATGAAATGCGTCTGGCAGAAAAATTCAATGTTAGTCGGGGAATAATCCGCGAAGCACGGCGTGGTCTGGAACGTGCTGGGCTGGTGAATAGCCTGCCCAATCGTGGCGTGTTCGTGAAAAAAGTCACTCGTGAAGAATATGTCGAAAATAGCGAGGTAAGAGCTCTTATTACTGCTTTTTTATGCGGTAAAGCAGCAGAAAATGCGGACGATGAAGAAAAACGTGAACTACAAGTTAAGCTAGTTGAAATGGGAAAGTCTGCGGCATGCGATGATGCGGACACCTATTTCCATCTCAACTTGGACTTCCATGAATTTATCCTCAAAGTGGCCAATCATCAGCGAGCCAGTGCGATATATCGTGACCTAGTGAAAGACTCTTTGTTGGCGCGGAAGTATTTACTTCAGGGGGCGGTGGTGATGAGCAAATCCCATGAGGAACATACCGAAATTGTTTCCGCCATCGTCGCCAATGATAAGGCCCGGGCTTATCAGGCGGGGCTTGAGCATACCAGTAAAGGGCTGGCGCGATGGTTGGAGCGCCAGCACGACGTTGGGGGTTGATCCCAGTGGCGACTCTTACAATGATAATGAATTAGGAGAATATGATGAATTCCAGCAGCGCCAAAGGAAAGGTGTGGTCACCGGTAGTGACCCCGTTTCAGCACGACCTGTCACCTGATCTTCCGCGCTACATCGAACACTGCCGATGGCTGGTCAACAATGATGTGGGCCTGGCCGTCTTCGGTACCAACTCTGAAGCCAACTCTCTGGCGGTATCCCACAAGCAGCAGCTGCTCGACGCGCTGGTCGGGGCGGGTGTACCGGGTAGCCGCCTGATGCCGGGCACCGGCAGCTGCGCCATCGAGGATGCCGTGATGCTCAGCCGGCATGCCCTTGAGGCGGGCTGTCACGGAGTGCTGATGCTGCCACCGTTCTACTACAAGAACGTACCGGACGAGGGCCTCTATCGTTACTTTGCCGAGGTGGTCGAGCGGGTCGGCGATGCGGCGCTCAAGATCTATCTCTATCACATACCACCGGTAGCCCAGGTACCGATCAGCCTTGGCCTGATCGAGCGGCTGCGCAAGGCCTATCCCGAGACCTTCGTCGGCATCAAGGACAGCTCGGGGGACTGGGGCAATACCCGTGCCATGATTCGCCAATTCGCCGCTGATGGCTTTCAGGTTTATGCCGGCAATGAGCGCTTTCTACTACAGACCATGCGTGAAGGGGGCGCGGGTTGCATCAGCGCCACGGCTAACGTCAACGGACGTGCCATCGTGGCGCTGGCCCAGCGGTGGCAGGAGCGCGATGCCGACCAGGCGCAGCTGGCGCTGAATGTTACACGCGAGATTTTCGAAGGTTTTCCGATGATTCCCGCGCTCAAGTCGGCGATTGCCGACTTCCGCGACAGTGATGACTGGTGTCGGGTGCGTCCGCCGTTGGTGGCATTGAATAAGACGCAGCGCCGCCAGCTTGCCACCGCGCTCAACGAGCACGGCTTCTCCATGTGAGTTCAGGGAACCCTTCGATGACGCATCGCAACCGCAAGCTGGCAGGCATCCTTAATCTTCACGACTTCGAGGTGGCGGCCAGAAAGAAACTACCCCGACCGATCTTTGGCTATGTATACAACGCCGCCGAGGATCGCAAAACCTATCAGGCCAATCGTAGCGCCTTCGACGACTACCGCTTCGTGCCGCGCACCTTTGTCAACGTGGCATCGATTTCGCTCGAGACCACGCTGTTCGGCGAGACCCACCAGGCACCGTTCGGCATAGCACCGATGGGTATCAGCGCCATTTCGGCCTATCGTGGTGATCTGGTGCTGGCCCAGGCGGCGGCTGCCGCCGACATCCCCATGATTCTCAGCGGTTCTTCACTGATCCCCATGGAAGAAGTCGCCGCCACCGGCGGCACCGACTGGTTTCAGGCTTACTTGCCGGGTACGCCGGATGCAATCGAGGCACTGATCAAACGCGTCAAGCGCGCCGGTTTCCACAATCTGGTAGTGACCCTGGATTATCCCGTTCCCCCCAACCCCGAGCACAATATCCGCAGCGGCTTCTCATCTCCGCTCAAGCCCACTGCGCGGCTGGCTGTGGATGGTCTGCTGCGGCCGCGCTGGCTGCTAGATACCTTCTGCCGCACGTTGCTGCGCCACGGCATCCCGCACTTCGAGAATAACTACGCCCAGCGTGGCGCACCGATCATCTCGCGACACGTGGCCCGCGACTTTTCCGGCCGCAGCCACTTCGACTGGGAGTACCTCGACCTGGTGCGCCGGCTCTGGCCGGGCCACCTAATAGTCAAAGGCATATTGCATCCTGAGGATGCGGTGCGTGCGCGTGACGCTGGGGTCGACGGCATTATTCTTTCCAACCACGGCGGGCGCCAACTGGATGGCACCATCTCGCCGCTGCAGGTGCTGCCACAGGTGGTGGCCGACGTGCCGGATATTCCGATCATGATCGACAGCGGTTTCCGTCGCGGCAGCGATGTGATCAAGGCGCTGGCGCTGGGTGCCAGCTTCGTGTTCCTCGGGCGGCCCTTCAACTACGCCGCGGCCTGCGCTGGCGAGGACGGGGTACGCCATGCGGTGACCCTGCTGGCCGATGAGATGCGCCGCGACATGGCTCTGCTCGGCGTCACTGAGATCAGCGGCCTGAGCCGCGAGCATCTCTACGAGACCAGCCGCCTGGCCACGGGCGCCTGACCTCGACCATAACCGATCAGGAAGCCTTGCCATGCGTATTACCGACATTCGCGCCTCGATCCATGCCTTGAACGTTGATGTGCCCGGCGTCGGGGTCTCGGTGGAGCGGCGTGTGTTTGTGTTCGTCGAGGTCGAGACCGATGCCGGCACTACCGGGTTCGGACTGACCGGCGCCATGCTGCCGGCCGCGGTAGTGGCCTGCATCGAGCACCACCTCAAGCCGGCACTGCTCGGCATGCCAGCGCTATCTCGCGAGCGCATCCATGCCCACGTCTGGCGCAAACTCAATATTCGCGGCTATACCGGGGTGATCTCCAACGCGCTATCGGCCATCGACATCGCACTGTGGGATGTCTGGGGCAAGTGGGAGCAGCGCTCGATTCACGAGCTGATCGGAGGCTATCGCGACTGGGCGCCGACCTATGCCACTTTCGGCTATCCGTTCTTCGATACCGATCAGCTCGCCGAGCACGCCAAGCGCTTCCTTGCCGATGGCCATCGGATGCTCAAGATGGTAGTGGGGGGTGATCCATCACGCACCTGGAAGGATGACGTGGAGCGAGTGCGCTGCGTGCGCGAGGCGATCGGTGCCGACGCCGACCTGATCATCGACGCCAACTGCTGGTTCGATCCGTTCGAGGCGCGCCAGCTGGCCCAGGCGGTGGCCGACTGCCGGCTGCTGTGGTTCGAGGAGCCGATCCAGCAGAACGACGTGCGTGCGCTGGCCGATTTGCGAGCCCAGATCAGCATGCCGTTGGCGGTCGGCCAGATGGAGGGAAACCGCTGGCGCTACCGCGAGTTCATTGCCGAGCGGGCGGTGGACATCATCCAGCCCAACGTGATCTACAACGGCGGCTTCACCGAATCGATCAAGGTCGCGCACATGGCCCAGGCCTTCAACATGCCGATGACCAACGGCGGCGGCTGGCCGATCTTCAACATGCATCTGCTATGCGGCCTGATGAACGGCGGTGCGGTGGAGTTTCACTACGGCATCTGGCAGGTCGGCAAGCACTTCTTTCATGGTACGCCCGATCCCGAGAACGGTCACATGCAGCTGTCGGGCGCCCCGGGACTCGGCTTCACGCCTGACTTTGACGCGCTTGAGGCGGCGCGTCTCGATGCCACCCAGCTAGCAACAGCAGCAAATCACGATGCTCATGGTTATCGCCTGCGCGGGTGAATGGCCACTCTGTGCACGATAATATCTTTTATGATTGGCCGCTAGACGATCTGCTACATGATCAAGCTGTAATAGATTGACGCTTGGTAACATGCACTTCGCTTCGGCCACCTGCGTTTGTTCGTGAGTGTGATGTCCAAATTAAAATTAATAGTGCTATGGGCCCAACAAGTTACTCGGCTCTCTCCTTCATCACACGCGGATCACGGCCGATGGGGTGCGGCTCGCCGCGCTGGCGAGCCAGTTCGATCTGCTTCTGGCGCTCACGCGCGGCGGCGCGAGTCTTCTCGGGCAGCGAGTCCCAGCAGTGCGGGCAGCTCACTCCGGGCTGGTAGCGGCCGGACTGCATCTCCTCGGCCGAGACCGGCATGCGGCAGGCGTGACACTGCTCGAAGTCACCTTCGCTCAGGTCATGCCGCACCGTGACCCGGTTGTCGAACACGAAGCACTCGCCGCGCCACAGCGACTGTTCCTCGGGCACCTCCTCGAGATACTTCAGCACCCCACCCTTGAGGTGATAGACCTCCTCGAACCCCTCGCCGAGCATGAAGCTCGAGGCTTTCTCGCAGCGAATGCCGCCGGTGCAGAACATCGCCACTTTCTTGTGCTTTGCCGGATCGTAGTGCTCGCGAACGTACTTGGGAAATTCGCGAAACGATTTGGTTTTGGGGTCGATGGCGCCCTCGAAGGAGCCAATGGCCACCTCATAATCGTTACGCGTGTCGATCACCAGCACCTCCGGATCGGAGATGATGTCGTTCCACTGGCTGGGTTCGACATAGGTGCCGACTCGTTGGTTGGGATCGATGCCATCGACGCCGATGGTCACGATCTCCTTCTTCAGCTTGACCTTGGTGCGGTAGAAGGGGGGCTCATCGCACAGCGACTCCTTGTGATCGATGTCGACCAGTCGCGGATCGGCTTTGAGCCAGGCGAGCAGGGCATCGATGCCCTCTCGGGTGCCGGCCACGGTGCCATTGATGCCCTCGTTGGCCAGCAGCAGGGTGCCCTTGACGCCGTTGGCCTGCATCACGTCGAGCAGCGGCTCGCGCAGGGCCTGGTAATCCTCGAGGGTGACGAACTTGTAGAGTGCCGCGACGACGATGCGCGGTGTATCGATAGTGCCCATGCTCGCTCCAGGTAGTCGTCCTCGCAAAGGACGGACCGGGTATGTGAAGCGGCATATTCTACGTCACGGGCGGCTATGCTGCAGCCCTTGACGACAAGGCCCCGCGCATTGGCGGGGCCTATCGGTCAAACGAATCGAGGCGAGGTTTCAATCCTGGAAGTTGGTCTCGGAGTAGAGCGTGCGCAGGCGCAGGGTGTGCTCGACTTGCTTGAGCGTGTCCAACGCCTGGGGGCCGTAGGCCTTATCGACATCGATCACCACGTAGCCGACCTTCTCGTTGGTCTGCAGGTACTGGCCGGAGATGTTGATGCCGTTCTCGGATAGCACGCGGTTGATCTCGGATAGCACGCCTGGCACGTTCTCGTGGATGTGCAGCAGACGGTGCTTGTCCGGGTGCGCGGGCAGCGCCACTTCGGGAAAGTTGACCGAGGTGACCGTGGTGCCGTTGTCGGAGTAGGTGATCAGCTTCTCGGAGACCTCGATGCCGATGTTCTCCTGGGCTTCCAGTGTCGAGCCACCCACATGAGGCGTCAGGATGACGTTCTCGAGGCCGCGCAGCGGGCTCTCGAACTCCTCGTCGTTGCCCTTGGGCTCGACCGGGAAGACGTCGATCGCCGCACCCAGCAGCTTGCCGCTCTTGAGCGCCTCGGCCAGTGCTTCGATCACCACCACGCTGCCGCGGGAGGCGTTGATCAGAATGCCGCCCTGCTTCATCAGCGCGATCTGTTCGGCACCGATCATCCAGCGCGTGGAGGGCAGCTCTGGTACATGCAGGCTGACCACGTCGGCACGTGCCAACAGCTCCTCGAGGCTCGCCACCTGGCGGGCATTGCCCATGCCAAGCTTGGTGACCACATCGTAGAAGATCACGTCCAGACCAAGGGATTCGGCGAGCACCGACAGCTGGGCGCCGATGCTGCCGTAGCCGACGATACCCAGCGTCTTGCCACGCGCCTCGTGGGAGTTCTTGGCCGACTTCAGCCAGCCGCCCTGGTGGGCGCGGGCGCTCTTCTCGGGGATGCCACGCAGCAGCATGATCGCCTCGGCCAGCACCAGCTCCGCCACCGAACGAGTATTGGAGTAGGGGGCATTGAAGACCGGAATGCCGCGGGTGAGGGCAGCATTGAGGTCGACCTGGTTGGTGCCGATACAGAAGCAGCCCACCGCCGTCAGCTTTTCGGCGGCGTCGAAGACGCGTTGGGTCAGCTGAGTACGGGAGCGGATACCGAGAAAGTGAACATCACGAATCTTGTCGATCAGTGTGGCTTCGTCAAGCGATGTCGGTAGATGCTCGATATTGGTGTAACCCGCGTTCAGCAAGTTGTCCACCGCGCTCTGGTGGACGCCCTCAAGCAGCAGGATCTTGATCTTGCTCTTGTCCAGGGACGTTTTGGCCATGGTCGAATCAACCCTTCCGGCGGCTGGTGCCGCTTGCGATCAGTATATTGGTTAGCCTGTCGGCCCGCCCTCCCGTGGTGGTCGGGCATGGCATGCAACAGGGGCACTATCCTAGCACAGCGGGGCCTCGGCTCGGCCGCATGGCAAGATGAAAATGCACGTGGCTGATAGTGAATGCCATGCATGTCGCCGCGATATCGCCAAGAGGCAGACGACCACCGGGGGGGAGCGTGTATACTCTGCTATCTATTTCGATTTGTCCGGGCACGGTGGCCAAGGAAGCCTGCCCGCATCGATAAGCGAGAAGAGGTGTCATGCCAGACAAGCCCCTTGACAAGCCCACGGCGCGGCAGGATTTCGCCGCGACGCTCGATCATCTGGAGTCGCTGGTGGCCCGCCTCGAGTCCGGCGAGCTCTCCCTTGAAGAGTCGCTCTCCGCCTTCGAGCAGGGCGTGCGCCTGACCCGTGATGCCCAGCAACGCCTCGACGATGCCGAACTCAAGGTGCGGCGTTTGATCGAGCAGCCTGACGGCACGCTGCAGGAGGCGCCTTTTGATACGCCTGATGAGGAGATGCGCGGGTGATCACCGAGACGCAACCGCTGGTCGAGCGGCTGGCCGGCGATCGTGCCCGTGTAGATGCCCGGCTCGAGGCACTGCTTTCGGCAGACGAGGCGGTCTCGCCGGCGCTTGAGGCGGCCATGCGCTACAGCGTGCTGGGCGGCGGAAAGCGCCTGCGTCCGGTGCTGGTGTATGCCGCCGGGCGCGCCCTTGGCGCGTCGGAGGCGATGCTGGACGGCCCGGCCGCGGCCATCGAGCTGATCCACGCCTACTCGCTGGTCCATGACGACCTGCCGGCGATGGATGACGACGACCTGCGCCGGGGCCAACCCACCGTGCACAAGGCGCATGGTGAAGCCAATGCGATACTCGCCGGCGATGCCCTGCAGGTACTGGCCTTCGAGGCGCTGGCCGGGACCGAGCACCCGCGGCTTGCTGCGCTGGTCCGTACTCTCGCCCAGGCCTCGGGCCGGCGGGGCATGGTGGGAGGTCAGGCACTCGACCTCGCCGCCGTGGGCGTTCACCCCGATGCCGACGCGCTGATGCGCATGCACCACTACAAGACCGGCGCGCTGATTTGCGCCGCGCTGCGCTTGGGCGGGCTGATCGCCGTCGACGAGAGCGATCCGGGCCTGGCAGCGCTGGAGCGCTACGGCCTGGCGATCGGCCTGGCCTTCCAGATACAGGATGACATCCTCGACGTGACTGGCGACACCGCCACCCTAGGCAAGACCTCCGGCGCCGACGCGGCGCGCGACAAGCCGACCTATCCGGCCCTGCTTGGCCTGGAGGGCGCCCGCGCCAAGGCCCGCGAGCTGCTCGACGACGCGCTGGCGGCGATCGCGCCGCTGGGTGAGCGCGGCATGCCGCTGGCCGACCTGGCTCGATACATGATCGAGCGCGACCATTGAGACGACCGATATCCCCATGAAGCTGTTCGACGAAATTCCCGCCGAGCGTCCGGCCACGCCGCTGCTCGACACGCTGGATACCCCCGTGGCGCTGCGGGCCATGACCCCGTCCCAGCTGCGGCAGGTGGCCGATGAACTGCGCGCCTACCTGCTCTATAGCGTGGGTTGCAGTGGCGGTCATTTTGGCGCCGGGCTCGGTGTCGTGGAGCTTACCGTGGCGCTTCACCATGCGCTGGAGACACCCTACGACCGTGTCGTCTGGGACGTGGGGCACCAGGCCTATCCGCACAAGATCCTGACCGGTCGACGCGAGGCGATGCCGCGCATTCGCCAGTATGGCGGGTTGGCGGCGTTCCCGCGCCGCGCCGAATCGGAGTACGACACCTTCGGTGTGGGGCATTCCAGCACGTCGATCTCGGCGGCGCTGGGCATGGCGCTCGCCGCCCGCGCACGCGGCGAGAAGCGACGTGTCTGCGCGGTGATCGGTGACGGTGCGCTCACCGCCGGAATGGCCTTCGAGGCGCTGGCGCATGCCGGGCACGTCGATGCCAATCTGCTGGTGGTGCTCAACGACAACGAGATGTCGATCTCCGAGAATGTCGGCGGCATCGCCAGCTATCTGGCACGTATCCTCACCAGCAAGCCCTACACCGCGATGCGCGAGAACAGCAAGCGCGTGCTCTCGCATCTGCCCGGTGCACTTGAGCTCGCCAAGCGCACCGAAGAGCACGTCAAGGGCATGGTCAGCCCGGCCACGCTGTTCGAGGAGATGGGCTTCAACTATATCGGCCCGATCGACGGTCATGACCTGGCGGAGCTGGCCCATACGCTGCGCAACATGCGCGATCTGGAGGGCCCCCAGTTCCTGCATGTCAGGACCCGCAAGGGACGCGGCTTCCAGCCCGCCGAGGCCGATCCCATTGGCTACCACGCCATCACCAAGTTGGAGAAGAGCGTCGAGCCGCCGCCGGTCCCAAGCAGTCCCGCGCCGAAGAGACCCAAGTACTGCAACGTGTTCGGCGACTGGCTGTGCGACATGGCAGCCGTCGATCCGCGGCTGATCGGCATCACCCCGGCGATGCGTGAAGGCTCGGACCTGATCCGCTTCTCGCTCGAGTATCCGGAACGCTACTACGATGTGGCGATTGCCGAGCAGCATGCTGTCACGCTTGCCGCCGGCATGGCTTGCGAGGCGATGAAGCCGGTGGTGGCGATCTACTCCACCTTCCTGCAGCGTGGCTACGACCAGCTGATCCACGATGTGGCAGTGCAGAACCTCGATGTCACCTTCGCCATCGACCGTGCCGGCCTGGTCGGCGAGGATGGCCCTACCCATCACGGCAGCATGGACCTCTCCTTCCTGCGCTGCATTCCCGGCATGGTGATCCTGGCACCGGCCGACGAGGCCGAATGTCGCGCCATGCTGTCGGCGGCCTACCATCACCCGGGGCCGGCGGCGGTCCGCTATCCGCGCGGCAGCGGACCGGGCGTGACGATACCCGAGCATCTCGAGCCGCTTGAGATCGGCAAGGCCGAGGAGCGGCGCAAGGGCAGTAGGGTGGCGCTGCTCGCTTTCGGCAGCCTCAACACGGCAGCAGCCGAGGTTGCCAAGCGGCTCGATGCCACGCACATCAACATGCGCTCGATAAAACCGCTTGATCGAGGGGTGATTATTGCCGCGGCGGGCGAGCATGAGCTGCTGGTCACCCTGGAGGAGAACGTGATCGCCGGTGGTGCCGGAAGTGCGGTCAACGAGCTATTGGCAAGCGAAGGCGTACAGGCGCGAGTGCTCAACCTGGGCTTGCCGGATGCTTTTGTCGAGCATGGCAAGCCACAAGAGTTGCTCGAGGAGTGCGGATTGACGACCGAAGGGATCGTCAAGGCCATCGAGCAGCGGTTCGCCGCATCAAGGGGCATCTCCTAATGTTGCGCTGCAATGGCGCAACAGGGCGAAAGAAGACTTCATTTGGTGCGTCGTTACTCGCCATCGAGGGCTTCTTTTCCAGCCGAATTGGCCTGATTTTAAATTAAGACATTGTTTTTTAAAGGAAGAAAAAAAAGCGGCACGATTTTCGTAAGGGTATAGACGTAGGTCAGGAGGAGAATCGGACAGTGTACTCCTCGTCATGGCCTGACCCCTTTTCAACGTCGCACCCCATCGGGTCGCGATATACCGAGTGAGCTGGCGTGCTCCCCTAGTCCCCTTCGGGGGGCTTTTTTTTGTCCGAAAATTGTCAGGAGTTCCCCTGCGCAGCCTGGCGGTGTAGGGTCGAGTCAACGAGGTCACTTCTACGGTGGCGGTGCCATGGCATGACGATCCTCCTTCCTCGCTTGTTCAATGTACGTCGCGAAGAGCTCCCTTCGGTGCTGCTCGCGGTGCTGTTCTTCTTCTGCGTACTGACTGCCCTGATGGTGCTGCGGCCAGCCCGCGAAGCGCTTGGCCTGCGAGGGGGCATCGATGCGGTACGCTGGCTGTTCATGGGCACTGCGCTGGTCACGCTGATGATCAACCCTTTGTTTGGCTTACTGGTCAGTCGCCTGCCGCGCATGCGCTTCATCACCGCCACCTATGCGTTCTTCTCTTTCACGCTACTCGCCTTCTACCTGACCATGACACTTACGCCGGAGGTGATCGGCATCACTACCGGCCAGCTGTTCTATGTCTGGTTCAGTGTCTTCAACCTGTTTGTGACCATGGTGTTCTGGGCACTGATGGCGGATCGCTTCTCGCTGGAGCAGGGCAAGCGCTTCTTTGGACTGATCGCGGTGGGAGGAACCTGTGGCGCCATCTTCGGCCCCTGGCTCGCTTCACGACTGGCCACTCCCCTGGGCACGCCCGCCTTGCTGCTGATATCCATCGGCTTTCTGTTGCTGGCACTGGGAGCCGCCTGGGGCATCGCTCGGCTGCAGCCGTTGCATCCGCGGCAGGGCACCGGCACCCATGCCACGTCCATCGTCGATGAGCGCGAACTCATCGGCGGCAGTGCCTGGGAAGGGCTGCGTGCGGTCTTCCGCTCGCGCTACCTGCTCGGCATCGCGGCCTATGTGGTCATTCTTGCCATCATGGCTACCTTTCTCTATTTCACCCGATTGCAGATGGTCGCCGCCCTGGGCGAGGATCTGGACCTGAGAACCACGATGTTCGCGCGCATCGATCTGATCACGCAGGTCGCGACATTGGTGATGCAGGCCCTGGTGGCCGGCCACGTGATGAAGCGGGCCGGGGTGTCGGTCACGCTGGCGCTGCTGCCGCTCACGGCGGCACTTGGCTTCATAGGCCTCGCGATTGTCGGATCGCTGGCAGCACTGATCGTCTTCGAAGCAGCCTTTCGTGCCGTGCAGCGTGCGCTGATGCGCCCGGCACGCGAGACGCTCTACACGGTCACCAGCCGCGAGGACAAGTACAAGTCGAAGGCCTTTATCGATACCTTCATCTATCGCGGCGGAGACGTGGTGGGCGCGCAGCTGGAAGGGATGCTGGGCCGGCTGGGCATGGGACTTGCCGCCGTGGCCAGTGTTGCCGTGCCATTGGCACTGGCATGGGCAGCCCTCGCCCTCTGGCTCGGCCGCACGCAGCAGCGTATCGCCCTGGCGCCACCGGAGAGTGCCGAAATCGGCACTGACGCCATCAACCCTAGCAGACAGCGGAGTGCGCCATGATCTCTCGTCGTGATTACCTGAAACTCAGCCTGGCCGCAGGTGCCGCGCTGGCCATCAATCCCGCGCTGTCATGGGCCGAGGAGCGTGAGCTTGGCCTGATCACTCGCGCCATTCCCTCGTCTGGCGAACGTCTTCCCGTGGTGGGGCTTGGCAGTTCCGCCACTTTTGCCGATGTGGCGCGAAGCGAGGATGTCGCGGCGCTGCGCGAGGTGTTCCAGGCAATGGTCGACAACGGCGGCCGGCTCTTCGATACCGCTCCCGGCTATGGGGCCTCCGAGGAGGCGGCCGGTGAGATCGCCGATGAACTCGGTATCACCGATACGCTGTTCTGGGCCACCAAGCTCAATGTCGCCGGGCGCGATGGCGGGAGTGCCGATCCATACGAGGCTCGGGCGCAGATCGAAGCCTCCTTCGCACGGTTGAAGAAACCCACACTCGATCTGATTCAGGTTCACAACCTAGGCGATGTGCCGACTCAGCTCGGCCTTCTCAAGGAGCTGCGTGACGCGGGACGGGTGCGCTACATTGGCGTGACGACCACCTTCCCACGCCAGTACGACGAGCTCGAGCAGATCATGCAGCACGAGCCTCTCGACTTCATCGGCGTCGATTACGCCATCGACAACCTAGCCATGGAGGAGCGCATCCTGCCGCTCGCCCAGGAACGGGGTATCGGTGTGCTGGTCTATGCCCCCTTCGGGCGCACACGGTTATGGGAGCGCGTGAGCGGACACGAGGTGCCGGAATGGGCAGCACAGTTCGATGCTCACTCCTGGGCCCAGTTCTTCCTGAAATTCGTCATAGCGCATCCCGCCGTTACCGTGGCAACGCCCGCCACCAGCCGCACCCGCCACATGATCGACAACATGGGGGCAGCCCTTGGCGACTTGCCGGACGAGGCGATGCGCAGGCGGATGATTGCCCATATAGAGAGCCTGTAATTGCCTCTGTCGAGACAGTAGGGTCATCCCATTATCACCATGGCGGTGATAATGAGTATTACAAAAAAAAGGCCGCCTCCAGTGTCGCAAGCGGCCTCTTTTATCGATCAATCAACTGTCGTTAATGGATAGTTGGTTTTGAGATCACATCACGTATTGTCGTCTTCCTCGAACCAATTGTCGTCGTCATCGCCGTTGTCGTCCCAATCGATATCGTCGGCATCGCCGCCGCCGCGGCGCTCGGCCCCGCCTGTGGGACTCCCCGCACCGGCATCGGCTCCACCCGCTTGTGAGCTGCCGCCACTGGCAGTATCGGAGCCCGTCTCGGTACCCAAGGTGCCGGCACCCTGGGACTCGTTTTCCTGGGTCTCGATCTGCTGATCGTCCCGGTCGGTATCGTTGTCATCGGCAAAAGCCAAGGGGCTTGCCAACAATCCGAAAGAGAGACCGAGAACGGCGAGCTTATTATAAAGATCGTTATTCAACATGGCGTGCACCTCCATTTGCGGAAATCGAATAAGCGACGCATCTAAAACAGGCCAGCAGTACGGCTTCAGGATGCGTTATTACACTGTAGAAGGTCTTATCGAGAGCACCAGCCAGTGATACGGTTGTTCGATCCAACATGATGGCGCCAGGAGATCTGTCGATGATAACCCTGTACTTCTTTCCCTCGTCCCGCTCGTTGCGGGTGGCCTGGACGCTGGAAGAGCTGGGGCTCGATTACGAGTGCCGACACATCGACATGGTAGCTGGTGAAGGTCAGGAGGAGGTGCACCTAGCAAGGCATCCTGACGGCAAGGTGCTGGTGCTGGAGGAGGGCGATCGGACGCTGTTCGAGTCGTCGGCGATCTGCCGCTACCTGGCCGAGCGCCATGGTGAACCGGGTGCTCTCCTGCCGGAGTCACTCGAAGCACGCGCCGCAGTCGATCAGTGGATGAGCTTCGTGATTGGCGAACTGGAGCAGCCGCTCTGGACCCAGGGCAAGCATAAGTTTGCCCTTCCTCAGGAGCGGCGCGTACCGGCGATACTGCCCACTGCGGCCTGGGAGTTCCAGCGCGCTCTGGCAGCCCTCGAACGGCGCTTCGACGGCGCGGGGTGGCTGGTGGGAGAAACGTTCACCCTGGCGGACCTGTTCGTTGCCCACACCCTGAGTTGGGGAGCCAGGTTCAAGAACCGCCTGCCGCCGGCGCTGGATGCCTACCGCGAGCGCTGCCTCTCCCGCCCCGCCCTGGCCAGAGCCATGGCACGCGAGAAGCAGGCCGCCCCGCAAGCCGAGTAGTCTGGGTTCGCAGGACTCGTCTACGCCTCGAAGGGCAGTACTGCGGTGTAGACCGCGAAGTAGTGGCAAACGCTGCCGGCGAGCACGAACAGGTGCCAGATGACATGGTTGTAGGGGATCGCGCGAATGGCGAAGAACACCACGCCCAGCGTGTAGGTGATGCCGCCAGCGGCGAGCAGCACGATCCCGGTACTCGACAGGCTCGCGGACATCTCGCCGCTGGCCAGTACGATCATCCAGCCCATGACCAGATAGATGACTACACGGAAAACCGTAAAGCGCTGTGGCCAGAGCAGCTTGCAGGCGATGCCGGCAAGCGCCAGGCCCCACACCGCGGTGAACAGCGTCCAGCCGGTGGGGCCGCGCATGTTGACCAGCAAGAAGGGGGTGTAGGTGCCGGCGATCAGCAGGTAGATGGCGCAGTGGTCAAGCATCTGGAACAGCTGCTTGAGGCGCGGATGGCGGACACCGTGGTAAAGCGTCGAGGCGGTATAGAGCAGCACCAGGCTCACGCCGTAGAGGCTGATCCCCACGAGCTTCCAGGGATCGATATTGGCGGCCAGGCTGGCCAGCACCAGCAGCACTACCACGCCGGCCAGGCTGAGCGCGGCCCCCACGCCGTGGCTGATGCTGTGTAGCAACTCCTCGAGACGGCTGAACTCTTGGGAAAGCTGGTTCATGGTCATTCCTTGCGTTCGATATCCACATCGGACGCCTGGGTGAAATCTCCGAGCGCCATCATATGGCCGAGCTTGCCGGCCTTGGTGGCCAGATAGTGCTCGTTGTGCGGGTTGAGGCCGGTGGTGATCGGCAGCCGCTCGGCGATCGTCACTCCGTCGCGGGTCAGGGCATCCACCTTGCGTGGATTGTTGGTCATCAGTTTGAGCGATGCCACGCCCAGATGTTCCAGCATCGGCACGCAAAGATCGTAACGCCTGAGGTCGGCACCAAACCCCAGGCGCTCGTTGGCCTCGACGGTATCCAGCCCCTGGTCCTGCAGGTGGTAGGCGCGGATCTTGTTGAGCAGGCCGATGCCGCGTCCTTCCTGACGCAGATACAGCAGCACGCCGCGCCCCTCGTCGGCGATGCGCTTGAGCGCCTCCTGCAGCTGGTAGCCACAGTCGCAGCGCATCGAGAACAGCGCATCGCCGGTCAGGCACTCCGAATGCACACGTCCCAGCACTGCCTCGCCGTCGTCGATCTCGCCAAGTGTCAGGGCGATATGATCCTTGCCGGTGGCGTCATCCTCGAAGCCATGCATGATGAAAGTCGCCCATGGCGTGGGCAGTTGGGAGGCGGCGATGAATCGGATCGTCACGGAAAACCTCGATGCTGAGCGACGGCGTGGCCGGCGAATTGAGGAGGCCATTCTAGCAGGTTCGCCGTCCCCGCTCACGGCGGCAGGGTAGTACGCCGCCGAAAGCGACGAATGTAGTGATGAATAATGGCTATAGGTGGGGGGAGTACTGTCACGAATCAAGCCGCCGGCGGCGTCATTGGGTACAATGCGCACAAATTCGCAAGCACCGAGTCTATCTCATGTCTCTCAAGAACGATCGCTTCCTGCGCGCCCTGGCCCGTCAGCCGGTGGACCGCACTCCGGTATGGATGATGCGCCAGGCAGGTCGCTACCTGCCGGAATACCGCGCCTCACGCGCCGATGCCGGCAGCTTCATGGACCTGTGCCGCAATCAGGAACTGGCCTGCGAGGTCACCCTGCAGCCACTAGAGCGCTATCCGCTGGACGCCGCCATTCTCTTCTCGGATATCCTGACGATCCCCGATGCCATGGGCCTTGGGCTCTATTTCGAGACCGGCGAGGGGCCGAAATTCCGCAAGCCGGTGCGCAGTGCCGAAGACGTGGCTGCGCTCAAGGCCCCGGATGCCGAGCGCGATCTCGACTACGTGATGAACGCGGTGCGCACCATTCGGCATGAGCTGAATGGTCGGGTGCCGCTGATCGGCTTCTCAGGCAGCCCCTGGACGCTTGCCACCTACATGGTAGAGGGCGCCTCGAGCAAGGACTTCCGCCATGTGAAGTCGATGCTCTACGGCAACCCCGACGCCATGCACGAGCTGCTCGACCTCCTGGCCACGGCGGTGACTGACTACCTCAACGCGCAGATTCGCGCCGGGGCCCAGGCGGTACAGATCTTCGACACCTGGGGCGGCGTGCTCTCCACCCCGGCCTATCTGGAGTTCTCGCTGCGCTACATGGAGCAGATCGTTGCCGGATTGATCCGCGAGCACGATGGGCGTCGCGTGCCCGTTATCCTGTTCACCAAGAATGGCGGCCAGTGGCTCGAGCATATCGCCGGTGCCGGCAGCGATGCGCTGGGACTCGACTGGACCACGGAACTCTCCGACGCGCGCGAGCGGGTCGGGCATCGGGTCGCGCTGCAGGGCAATCTCGACCCCAACGTGCTGTTCGCCAAGCCGGCGGCGATCCGTGCCGAAGTGGCACGAGTGCTGGATAGCTACGGAACGGGGCCGGGCCACGTCTTCAACCTGGGCCACGGGATCAGCCAGTTCACCGATCCGGATCATGTCACCGCGTTCATGGACGCCTTGCATGAGCTGAGTCCGGCCTACCATCAGGGCGCATGACCATGGCCCAGATAAGAACAATGATGACGTACTGGCACGACCGGCGTCGCCTGTGGACGGTCATGGCAGCGATCGCGGCCGTGGCGATCGCCGTGGGCAGCCTGACCCCGGGCAGCGACATGCCGAGCAATCTGCCGTGGGACAAGTTCAACCACTTCGTCGGCTATGCCGGCCTGGCCGGGCTGGTCGGGCTTGCCGGAGTGCGGCTTAGCCTGACGCTGGTGCTCGTGGTGCTCTACGGCATTGCCATCGAGTATGCGCAGATTCCGGTGCCCGACCGTAGTGGTGGTGACTGGCTCGATATCTTCGCCAATAGTCTAGGCGCGACGAGTGCCGTAGCAGTGCTCTACTTGTTTCGGCGCGGCTTTCTCGGCCGAGGAGATGAGACCGAGTAACGCCGTCGCTGCCTTGGTGCACTATTAACGTCTTGTTGCACCAGAGTTTGCACCGTTTTGAGGCGCGAATAGGCCCGGCCAGAGTGCCGGGCCTTGTCAAGTCTGGGCAGAACCGCGCTTTTACCTGCTTTTTCTGCGTTGAATAAGAGTTATCGCCAGCGTCTCACGTTATTGGAACACTCTTTGCTATGGTCTTGGCACATGCTTATACAGGCGCATGTCCAAATTAATGACTATTACGTGAGGGATTCTCCATGTCACACAAGAATAACAAGCTCATGCTGCTGACTTCCGCCGCCGTGCTGGCTGCCGGTGCTTCCGTCAGTGCATCGGCCACCACTCTGCAAGATACGCTCAGCCGTGGAGCGGTGCAGTGTGGCGTCAGCGACGGCCTGCCCGGTTTCTCCGCGCCGGATGACCAGGGCGAGTGGCAGGGCATCGACGTTGACGTCTGCCGTGCGGTGGCCGCTGCGGTCTTCGGCGATGCCGAAGCCGTGCGCTATGTGCCATTGAACGCGGTCGAGCGCTTCACTGCCCTGCAGTCTGGCGAAGTCGACTTGCTGTCACGCAACACCACCTGGACCACCACCCGCGACACCACGCTGGGTCTGAACTTCACCGGCGTTAACTTTTACGACGGTCAAGGCTTCATGGTCTCCACCGACCTGGGCATCTCCAGCGCGCGCGAGCTCGACGGCGCGGCGATCTGCATCCAGTCCGGCACCACCACCGAGCTGAACTTGGCCGACTACTTCCGTGCCAACGACATGGAGTTCGACCCGATCGTCTTCGATACCTCCGAGCAGACCGTAGGCGGTTTCCAGGCGGGCCGTTGCGACGTGCTGACCTCCGACACTTCCCAGCTGGCTGCCCTGCGCATTCAGCTCGACAATCCCGATGGCGCCGTGGTGCTGCCGGAGGTCATCTCCAAGGAGCCGCTGGGTCCAGTGGTTCGTCAGGGCGACGATCAGTGGCTGAACATCGTCAAGTGGTCGCTGTTCGCCATGCTCAATGCCGAAGAGTACGGCATCACCAGTGAAAACGCCGACGAGATGCGCGATTCAGAGAACCCCGATATCGCTCGCCTGCTGGGCCAGGATGGCAACTACGGCGAAGGCATGGGTCTGGACGCCGATTGGGTCTATAACATCGTCAGCCAGGTCGGCAATTACGCCGAAAGCTACGACCGCAACGTGGGTATGGATTCTCCGCTGCAAATCGAGCGCGGGATCAATGCTCTGTGGACGGATGGCGGCATCCAGTACGCCCCGCCGGTACGCTAAGCGTCCCGCCTGATGCACCGGCGCCCGCCGGTGCACGTACGGCCTCTTCCGCCAGGCCACCCGGCCTGGCGGATAGCCCATGACTCAAGCACCACTCCTGGCGGAGACGATGTCCATGCCTGCTCGACCCAAGGTGGCCCATACCGGCCCCAACCCCCCGCTATGGCGCGATCCCGCCAAGCGGGCTTTGCTGTTTCAATTGCTGCTGATCGCGGCAGTTGTGGCTTTTCTGCTCTATATCGTTGGCAATACGCAGGACAACCTTGCCGCGCGCGGCATCACCACCGGCTTCGGTTTTCTCGACAGAACCGCAGGCTTTGGCATCAGCCAGACCCTGATCGACTACTCGTCGCAAAGCACCTATGGCCGTACCTTCGTGGTGGGCTTGCTCAACACCCTACTGGTCGGTGGACTTGGCGTGCTGGCAGCGACCATTGTCGGCTTCATCGTGGGGATTGCCCGGCTGTCACCCAACTGGTTGATTGCAAGGCTTGCCAACGCCTATATCGAGATCTTCCGTAACATCCCGCTGCTGCTGCAGATCTTCTTCTGGTACTTCACGGTGCTGCGTGCCGTCCCGAGCCCACGCGATAGCTTGTCGCTGGGCGAGGTGGTGTTCCTCAACGTGCGCGGCCTCTTTCTGCCCAAGCCGCTGTTCGAGTCCGGCTTCGGGCTGATTCCGCTGGCGCTGGGCATCGCAGTCGTGGCCAGTGTGGTGCTGATCGTCTGGAACAAGCGCCGCCAGGAAGCGACCGGCAAGCGGCTACCCGCCGGTTGGATCGCTCTGGGACTGATCATTGGTCTGCCGCTGCTGGTACTGTTGGGAACCGGGGTGCCGGTGACCTGGGAAGTGCCGGAACTGCGCGGCTTCAACTTTCGCGGCGGTGTCACCGTGATTCCCGAGTTCCTGGCCCTGTGGTTGGCGCTGACGATCTATACGGCCTCGTTCATTGCCGAGATCGTACGCTCCGGTATCCAGGCGATCTCCCACGGTCAGACCGAGGCGGCCCAGGCGCTGAGCCTGCCGCAGGGGTTGGTGCTGCGCCTGGTGGTGGTGCCGCAGGCGATGCGCGTGATCATCCCCCCGATGACCAGCCAGTACCTCAACCTGATCAAGAACTCCTCACTGGCCACTGCGATCGGCTACCCCGACCTGGTCTCGGTCTTTGCCGGTACCACGCTCAACCAGACCGGGCAGGCGATCGAGGTCATCGCCATGACCATGGCGGTCTACCTGACCATCAGCCTGCTGGTATCGATGTTCATGAACTGGTTCAACGCCCGCGTGGCGCTGGTGGAACGCTAGGAGAGCGCCATGACAATTCAACACAAAATGATCGAGGCGCGACCGGCTCCGACCCATACCATTGGCCCGGTCGCCTGGCTGCGGGCCAATCTGTTCAGCGGCCCGGTGAATACTCTCTTCTCGCTGCTGGGCCTCTACCTGCTCTATCTGATACTGGTACCCATCATTCAATGGGCATTCATCAATGCCGACTGGATTGGCACCAGCCGGGAGGATTGCTCGCGCCAGGGGGCCTGCTGGGTATTCATCAATGCACGTTTGAGCCAGTTCATCTACGGCCTCTATCCGCGTAGCGAGATCTGGCGGGTCAACCTGACCTTCGCCCTCTTCGCGGCACTGATCGCCTGGCTGGTGATTCCGCGCCTGCCTTACAAGCGATGGGTCGTGCTGGTCACGCTGCTGGTGTTCCCGGTGGTCGCCTTCTTCCTGCTCTATGGCGGCAGCTTCGGCCTGCCGGTGGTCCAGACGCATCGCTGGGGCGGGTTGATGCTGACCCTGATACTGGCCGTGGTGGGCATGGTCGGTGCGCTGCCGATCGGCATCCTGCTGGCGCTGGGGCGGCGTTCGAAGATGCCGATCGTCAAGAGCTTCTGTGTGATCTTCATCGAATTCTGGCGCGGTGTTCCGCTAATCACAGTGCTGTTCATGGCCTCGGTGATGCTGCCGCTGTTCATGCCCACCGGCATGGGAGTCGATCGGCTGATCCGCGCGCTGGTGGGTATCACGCTGTTCCAAAGCGCCTATATGGCGGAAGTGATACGTGGCGGCCTGCAGGCCATCCCACGTGGACAGGAGGAAGCCGCGGCAGCGTTGGGCATGGGGTATTGGAAGCGTACGGGATTGATCGTGTTGCCCCAGGCGCTGAAGATGATGATCCCCGGGATCGTCAACACCTTCATCTCGCTGTTCAAGGACACCACCCTTGTGATGATCATCGGCCTGTTCGACCTGCTGGGCATCGTCCAGGCAGCGCTCGCCGACTCCCGCTGGCTGGGGTTCTCGCTGGAGGGCTACATATTTGCAGCGTTTATCTTCTGGATCTTCTGTTTCAGCATGTCGCGCTACAGCCAGTATCTCGAACGCAAGTTGCATACCGGACATAAACGTTGAGCCTCGGCGTCTAAGGATAAAAAGTCATGAATGAAGCAACCGCAACCCCCCAGGCCGACGCCACCCCCATGGTCGAGATGCGTGGCGTCAACAAGTGGTATGGCGACTTCCACGTGCTGCGCGATATCGACCTGACCGTCAGACGTGGCGAGCGGATTGTCGTGTGCGGCCCTTCGGGGTCGGGCAAGTCGACGCTGATACGCTGCATCAACCATCTCGAGGAGCATCAGCAGGGCGAGATCGTGGTCGGCGGCATGGCGCTCACCCAGGACGTCAAGCGTATCGAGCAGATTCGCCGTCGCGTGGGCATGGTGTTCCAGCACTTCAATCTGTTCCCCCACCTGACCGTGCTCGAGAACTGCTGTCTGGCGCCGATGTGGGTACAGAAGAAGTCGCGTCGCGAGGCCGAGGCACGCGCCATGCAGTATCTCGAGCGTGTGCGTATCGCCGAACAGGCACGCAAGTATCCCGGGCAGCTCTCCGGTGGTCAGCAGCAGCGTGTGGCGATCGCCCGCTCGCTATGCATGCACCCCGAGGTGATGCTGTTCGACGAGCCGACCTCGGCGCTCGACCCGGAGATGATCAAGGAGGTGCTCGATGTCATGGTCGAACTTGCCAGGGAGGGCATGACCATGATCTGCGTGACCCACGAGATGGGCTTCGCCAAGACCGTGGCCGACCGGGTGATCTTCATGGACCAGGGGCAGATCATCGAGGAGAACGCGCCGGAGCCCTTCTTCAACAATCCGCAGTCGGAGCGTACCCAGCTCTTCCTGAGCCAGATCCTCGGCCACTGAGGTAGCGACATGATAGACAAGCAGTTCATTGCCCGGGCTCCGCAGCCCATCGCGCCCTTCTCGCATGCCTGCCGGGTGGGGGATCTGGTCTTCATCACCGGGCAGATGCCCACGGTGCCCGAAACCAACGAGATGCTGCTGGGCACCTTCAGCGAGCAGACCCACCGGGTGATGCAGAATCTGGCGATCATTCTCGAGGAGGTGGGCAGTGCCTTCGAGTATGTGGTTCAGTCGCGGGTCTTCATCACCAACATGGGTCATTTCGATGAGGTCAACGCCGTCTATGCCAGTTACTTCGCGCAGCCGCTACCGACCCGGACCTGCATCGGCGTGACAGGGCTCGCCGGCGGGGCGGATGTGGAAGTGGACATGATCGCCTGGATTCCACCGACAATGCCTACGGCCTGACCCGTATTGCCGATGGCCCCCTTGCAGAGCGCCTGGCTGTCACGGCCAAGGCGCTTTGCGTCTCTTTACGCTCTCGTTCGTAACGGACAAGTACCGTCTGCGTGACCTCACGCAAATTTTTGCATGGCGGAGCGTTCAACTTTGGTCCAAGTCGAGTCGGCTCGATAATGTTCGCTTTTCATTGGCAACTGGCGGCAATGCCGCGCCGTGTCTGGCTCCCCTGTAATCACGCTCATGCAGCACCTCGCGTGAGGCTCAATGGGGTTCAGGGAAAGCAATTGACATATTTGTGACACACCCTAGATTGGGGGTATTTTCGAAAACAATCATTTATTTCTCCTGATGTTGAGTTTCGAAAACCCGAGTTTGTATAAGAACAACCCCAAGGGGCATGCCATGAAAATGTCTGTTTCAACCAATAAGCCAGTGATCAAAACCCTGGCAGCGACTGCCCTGTTACCGCTCTCGCTGCTTGCCCTGTCGCCTGCCTATGCCGAGTGTGAGCGCGGCCATCTGGATACGATCTTCTGCGACGAGGATGGCGACATGGTCGCCGACCGTCCGGCAGACGAATCCCAATGGTCCAATCCCGATACGCTGATATTTGCCTATACCCCGGTCGAGGATCCGGCCATCTACTCGGATATCTGGCAACCCTTTATCGATCACCTCGAGGAGGTGACCGAGCGGCGTGTGCGTTTCTTCGCCGTGCAGTCCAACTCGGCCCAGGTCGAGGCAATGCGTAGTGGACGCCTGCATATCGCCGGCTTCTCCACTGGGCCCACGCCCTTTGCGGTCAACCTGGCAGGCGCGGTGCCCTTCGCGCTGATGGGCTCCGACAATGGCCAGTTCGGCTATACCCTCCAGGTGTTCACCCACGTCGACTCGGATATCGAGGAGATGGAGAACCTCAAGGGCAAGCGGGTGGCGCACACCTCGCCGACCTCCAACTCCGGCAACCTGGCGCCTCGCGCCCTATTCCCCGAGCTGGGTATCGTCCCCGACGAAGATTACGAAGTGGTCTATTCGGGCAGCCACGACCAGTCGATGCTGGGCGTTGTCGCCCGCGACTACGATGCCGCCCCAGTGGCCTCCGAAGTGGTCGAGCGCATGGCCGCCCGAGGGCTCTACGACGAGGAGGAGGTGCGGCTGATCTATGAATCGGACCGCTTCCCCACCACGTCCTACAACTACGCGCACAACCTGCATCCGGACCTGGTCGAGAAGATCGAGGAGGCCTTTTTCAGCTTCGATTTCGCCGGCACCGAGCTTGGCGAGGAGTTCGAGGGCGTCGACAAGTTCATCCCCATCAACTACCAGGAGCACTGGGAGGTGATCCGCACCATCCAGGCGGCCAACGACGTGCGCTACACGCGCGAAGGGCTGGAGCAGGAGTAAGCCTGGCCTGCCGTGAGGCCGGTCATGATGGATGGTCGTTCAAGAGGGGTGGGGAATGCTGGAAATCTCGAAACTGGTCAAGCGCTACGGTCATGACGAGCCGGTGCTCAAGGAGCTGGACCTGAAGGTGGAAGGCAATAGCGTGATTTCCATCGTTGGCGCCTCGGGGGCGGGCAAGAGCACCATGCTCAGGTGCATCAATCGGCTGGTGGAGCCCACCTCGGGCTCGATCAAGCTCAACGGTACCGAGCTGGTCAATCTGCAGGGCAGTGCCCTGCGCAAGGCACGGCGCAAGATCGGCATGGTCTTTCAGGGCTTCAACCTGCTCGATCGCCTGACGGTGATGGAGAACGTGCTGGCCGGTCGGCTTGGCTATGTCAGCCTCTATCAGGCGCTCTCGCGGCGCTATCCCCAGGCCGATATCGAGCGCGCCTTCGCGCTGATGGAGCGTGTCGGCATCGCCCACTACGCCAACAAGCGTGCCGATGAGCTGTCGGGGGGCGAGCGCCAGCGGGTCGGTGTGGTGCGGGCACTGATGCAGGAGCCGGAGGTGCTGCTGGCCGACGAGCCTACCGCGTCGCTCGATCCGCGCACTTCCGAGCAGATCATGATCCTGTTGCAGAGCTTGGCCAGCGAGCTGTCGCTGCCGGTGCTGATCAACATTCATAACGTCGCCCAGGCCAAGACCTACACCGAGCGCATCGTCGGGCTGCGCCACGGCAAGATGATCTTCGATGGTGCCCCCGCCGATTTCACCAAGGATGCCTTGGAGGCGATCTACGGGGGGATCGAAGCACCCGAGGAGGAGCTCTCCATGACCGCGCTTCAGTCTACGCAAGGGGTGGTGCATGACCAAGTCTGACGACAGTGTGGCAGCAGCCCCGCCACGTACCTGGCGCAAGCCCCCCTTCATCGCAAGCCCCGTGCTGCGCTACGGCCTGTGGCTGGTGGTGGTGGTCTACTTGGTATGGGCCTTCGCGACGCTGCCGTTCAACTGGGATCGTATCGCCGAGGGGCTGCCGCGCGCCGCGCGCATTTTCGGTGGTGGCTTCCCGCCAAGCTTCGAACGTGGCGGCCTGCTGCTCACCGGTTTCAAGGAGAGCTTCCAGATTGCCATTCTGGCGACCCTGCTCGGTGTGCTGCTGTCGATCCCCTTCGCGGTGATGGCGGCAAAGAACATCGCCCCCAAGCCGATCTACCTGCTGGGGCGTGCGGTGATCATCATCTCGCGCAGCTTCCATCCGGTGATCGTTGCGATCCTGTTCGTGGCCGCGGTGGGCTTTGGGCCGCTGGCGGGAATTCTGACCCTGACGCTCTACTCCATCGGCTTCGTCGGCAAGCTGCTTGCCGAGGAGATCGAGGAGATCGACTGGGGCCAGGTGGAGGCGATGCGCGCCGCCGGGGCGGGCTACCTGGCGACACTATTCTATGCGGTGTTCCCGCAGATCCTGCCGCGCCAGGTGGGACTCTCGATGTATCAGCTCGACAGCAACCTGCGCGCCTCCGCCGTGGTGGGCATCGTCGGGGCCGGCGGTATCGGCGGCACCCTGATGAATGCTTTCGGACGTTACGACTATGACTTCGCCTTCGCCATCCTATTGATCATCATCGCGGTGATCCTGGTCAGTGAAGGCATCAGCGGCTGGGTGAGGAAGAAGATATGGTAGATCATGCCGGCACCTTGGCCGATCGTGTATGGCAGCGCTACGACCGCAGGGAGCGGCTGATTCGCTACGCCGTCTTGCTGCTGACGCTGATGCTGATGGTCTGGGCGGTGCGAGACATCGATATCTTCTGGCCCTGGGTGTGGGATGCGCCGAATCAGATCTCGGGGCTAGGCGCGCGCATGTGGCCCCCAGACCCCACCGGCCTGGCGCGGATCGTCAGTGCGCTAATCGAGACGGTGCATATCGCCACGCTTGCGACCATGCTGACCATCTTCATCGCACTGCCGGTTGCCTATATCGCGGCGCAGAATACCACCCCCAACCGTGCCTGCCTGTGGCTTGGACGCTTCATCCTGGTCTCCAGCCGTTCGGTGAACACCATCATCTGGGCCCTGCTGTTCGTGGCGATCTTCGGCCCCGGTGTGCTGGCCGGCATTCTGGCGATCATGTGCCGTTCGATCGGCTTCATCGGCAAGCTGATGGGCGAGGCGATCGAGGAGATCGATCGCCGCCCGGTGGAGGCGATGGAAGCCACCGGTGCCTCCAAGCTCAAGGTGATCGCCTATGCCATCGTGCCCCAGGTGATGCCGGCGTTTTTCGCCATCGTCATTCTGCGCTGGGACATCAATATCCGAGAATCCACGGTGCTGGGGCTGGTCGGTGCCGGCGGGATCGGGGTAATCCTGCAGGGCTCGATCGACACTTTCGCCTGGCCCACCGTGGCAACCATCCTGATTGCCATCGTGGTGCTGGTATTGATTGGCGAGACAATCACCAGCCTGCTGCGCAGCAAGGCGCTATGAGAGCTAACAAAAGGCGTTATAGACGAGGCTCCTTGCGGGCCGGGGCCTTGTCGATGGCTTTCGCCTTGGGCTCCTCCTGGGAACGACGCCGGCCCACGGTAGCCGGTTGAGTGACCCGGGCCTCGCCGAGCACGGCATCGTCACCCTCTTGATAGCGCGCCGCACTGGTCCAGGATTCATTGGTATCGTGTACCGCCGGGCGTCGCTCATAAGAGCGAGTCACTACCGCACTCGGGGCGAATCCCTGGCGCATGGCCGACATATAGTGTGGAAGCATCACCAGTTCGGCCAACAGACGAGTGCCCAACATGACCAGGAGCATCACACCGACGCCGAGCAGCATCGCCGGCCAGGCCTCGGACCACGCCACGGTGGAGAGCCAGGGGCTGTGGAACGCCAGCCAGACACCGCCACACAGTAGCCAGCTCAATTGAGCCGCGACATGAACGAAGACTACGCTGCGGCGCGATAGCGGGCGTTGCAGCAAAAGCAGGGTGCGCATCGATGTTACTCCAGTGAAGCCGCCATCCTGGGATGTCGACTCGGTCGCGTCCAGACTTCCTTTGCCCGAATCATACCAGTTTCCAGCGCTCCGGTAGCGCCTCGACATGGCAAAGCGTTTCCTGCCGCCAACTTAGACAACTTCCAACGCTTTTACTACGGTTTGAAGATGAGGTGGGTTGGCGCCCGCTGAGCCAGGACGCGTTTCCCGGTCTTCGATCGAGAAATTAAAGAGGTTCGATAATAACAGTCGAACGCTAGGAGGAAAGGAGTCCAATGAGCGATACCAAGGATTGCACAATCATCTACGATGGGAAGCCCCTGACAGGCAAAGCAGACAGGCCACTCATCGAATTTCTCGAAGCGAATGATATCGACCTGCCCCATGTCTGCTACCACCCATCACTGGGCGCGTTGGAAACCTGTGATACCTGTTGGGTCGAAGTGGATGGTGCCCTGAAACGTGGCTGTACCCTGACAAGCGCCGATGGCCTGACAATTTCCAGCCAGGATCAGCGCGCCCGGGCGGCCCGGGAAGAGGGGATGGACCGCCTGCTGGGCAAGCACGAACTCTACTGCTCTGTATGCGAGCACAATACTGGTGACTGTACCCTTCATGAAACCCTGGCGGCGATGGATGTGCCCATCCAGCGTTACAAGTTTCGCCGCAAGCCCTACGAAAAGGATGAGTCCGGCCCCTTCTATACCTACGACCCTGACCAGTGCATTCTATGCGGCCGTTGCGTGGAGGCGTGTCAGAACGTCGAGGTCAACGAGACGCTGACCATCGACTACTCGATGGAAAATCCCCGCGTGCTTTGGGATGGCGGCCATTCGGTCGACAATTCGAGCTGCGTGCATTGTGGGCATTGCGTCACTGTCTGCCCCTGCAACGCGTTGCTTGAAAAGAGCATGCAGCCCGATGCCGGCCCGTTCACCGCGATGCCGCAAGAACTCAAGCGGCCGATGATCGAGATCGTCAAGCGGCTGGAAGAGACCATCGGTGCGACACCGATCACCGGCCTCTCCAATATCGACAAGTATTGGCGTCAGCCGGAGATCAAGCGCACCAAGACAGTGTGCACCTACTGCGGGGTGGGCTGTGCCTTCGAGATGTGGACGCGTGATCGGCACATCCTCAAGGTCCAACCGGTTGCCGAGGCACCGGCCAACGGCATTTCGACCTGCGTCAAGGGCAAGTTCGCCTGGGATTTCGTCAACAGCGAAAAACGCCTCACCATGCCCTTGATCAGAGAGAACGGTCGCTTTCGCGAGGCGAGCTGGGATGAAGCTTTGGATAAAGTCGCCAAGGGACTGTTGGATGCCTGCGACACCTACGGTCCAGAGAGTGTCGGCTTCATCGGCTCGAGCAAGGCGAGCAACGAAGAGGCCTATCTGACCCAGAAGATCTCGCGACTGATCATCGGTACCAACAACGTCGACAACTCCTCGCGCTACTGCCAGAACCCGGCCACCAAGGGGCTGTTCCGTACCGTCGGCTACGGCGGCGATGCCGGCACCATACAGGATCTCGAGAAGGCCGAGGTGATCGTCATCGTGGGTAGCAATACCGCCGAGAATCACCCCGTCATCGCCTCGAAGATCAAGGCTGCGCGCAAGCGGTATGGCCACAAGCTGATCGTCGTCGACCCACGTATGCACGAAATGGCCGAGCGCGCCGATATCTTCCTGCGTCCCAAGATAAGTACGGATCTGATCTGGGCCTCGGCCCTGTCACGTTATATGTTCGACAACGATCTGGCTGACTGGCCGTTTCTCGAGCAGCACGTCAATCAGGTCGAGGAGTACCGCGAGTCGATCGAGCCGTTCACCCTAGAATTCGCCGAGGAGATGACCGGTATCTCCAAACAGGAGCTGATCGACACGGCGGAAATGATCGGACGTGCCAAGAGCGTCAGCCTACTGTGGGCGATGGGCATCACCCAGCACAGCCACGGAGCGGACATCAGCACGGCACTCTCCAATCTGCTATTGGTAACCGGCAACTATGGCAAGCCCGGCACCGGGGGCTATCCGATGCGTGGCCACAATAACGTGCAGGGGGCGAGCGATTTTGGCTGCCTGCGCAACATGTATCCCGGCTACGAGAAGGTCAGCGACGCGGAAGCGCGCAAGCGCTGGGCCGAGGGTTGGGGGGTGGCGCCCGAGCAGCTCTCCGACGAGGTGGGCATGGGCAACTTCCTGATGGTGCAGGCTGCTCAGGAGGACAGGATCAAGGCGATGTACATCATCGGCGAGGAAACCGCCTTTGCCGACGCCGATTCGCATAACGTGCACACCGCCTTCGAGGAGCTCGACTTCATGGTGGTGCAGGACATGTTCCTGAGCCGTACCGCCGAGTTCGCCGATGTGGTGCTGCCGGCCTGTCCAAGCGTCGAGAAGGAGGGAACCTTCGTCAATACCGAGCGGCGCATTCAGCGCTTCCATCAAGTGATGCCACCGTTGGGCGATAGTCGTCCTGACTGGGAGATCCTGACCGAAGTGGCGGCGCGTATGGGCCACGACTGGGGTTACACCCACCCTTCGCAAATCATGGAGGAGTGCGCCCGTATCTCGCCGCTGTTTGCCGGCGTGACCTACGAACGGCTGGAGGGGTGGAAGTCGCTGCTGTGGCCGGTGGCGGCGGATGGCACCGACACGCCGCTACTCTATACCGACGGCTTCCCCACCGAGGATGGCAAGGCGACGCTCTTTCCCCTCGAGTGGCAGGCGCCCGAAGAGGATGCCGACGACGAATATGATCTGATGCTCGACAACGGTCGCATGCTCGAACACTTCCAAGGTACCAACCAGAGCGGGCGTACCGACGGCATCTGGCATCAGTCACCCCACGGCTTTCTTGAAGTCAGCCCGGAGCTTGCCGCCGAACGCGGTATCGAGGAGGGGACTTGGCTGCGTGTCACCTCACGCCGCGACAGTGTGGAAATGCCCGCCGTGATTACCGATCGTGTACGAGGCAAGACGGTCTTTCTGCCCATTCACCACGGCAAGATCGGCATCAACGCGCTGACTGGTGAACACCACGACCCCGATGTACATACTCCGGCCTACAAGGAGACTGCGGTCAAGCTGGAGGTGCTGGACAGGGAGCGCCATGAGCCGCCACTGCCGCCCCACAATTTCCGCTTCGGGAGGCGCACGCCGAGCGAGGGGGTGCCCGTCGAAGTCAAGTGGATGAAGCAGGATTATGCCGAGCCACCCAAGCATCAATCTCGTCCGGAGAAAATGTGATGGCAGAACGAATCTATCAGGACTTTACGCCGCCCAAGATCGGCCCGGATGCGCACGATGAATTGGAGCGGCTGCTGCAGAGCATGCATGAGCATGGCGTATTGCGCTTTGCCAACGATGTAGTGGTAGCCAATCCTCAGATCGCCAAGGTAGTGGTCAACGGACTAAGCAAGGAGGGCACTCTCAACGCCATACAGAATCTCTCGGCGCTGGCAATGGCGCTCTCGACCATTCCGCCCAACCAGTTCTACAAGGTGGTCTTTGCTCTGCGCGATGCCATGGGTGAAATTGGTGAGCACCACCAGCAGGACGAGAAGGGCGATTCCCCTGGCGTGAGTGGTGCCTACCATATGCTCAAGGACGAGGAGCTCTGGCAGGCAGTGACGCCATTGATCAAGGGGTTGAAAGCCTTTGGAGCCGGTCTCAACAAGGAGGTCGACAAGCCGATCTCGGATTTCACCGGCAAGCCGACGGAAGGTCCTTAGGCAGCGCACAAGGAGCGATTATGACGACCTATATCGTAGTAGCAGATTCCGCACGGGCACGTATCTTCACTCGAGACGCCCTGCAGCTGGAGGAGCAGGAGAGTTTGGTGCATGCCGAAGGGCGAATGCATGAAGGGGATCTCGTTACTGACAATCGCGGCGACGTTCACGAATCGACCTCCACCACGTCGCGAGCCGCGGGTAACGAGGATGCGGCCTCCAAGCGCTTCATCGAGCTCTTCGCCAAGGAGCTGGCCGAGCATATCTACAAGGCCAGGGTAGAGAACAAGCTCTCCAAGCTGATTCTGGTCGCGCCGCCTAAGTTTCTAGGCCTTCTACGGGAGAAGCTGGATGCCACGACAAGCAAATTGATCATCCACACGCTCGCCAAGGATCACTCCAAGGCGAGCCTGGACGACATCCAGAAAGCGGTCAGCGACTTGCGCTGATTTAAAGAAGCCTTGTTTCGATAGACACGCCGGCATGTGCAACACATGCCGGTTTTTTCATGTGTCGTCTTGGGCGCCGCCCCGAGCTGTAAACTAGACATTGGTTAAAGTCTGGCCCGTGCTAGCCGATAAAACGAATAAAGCCGGCTCACCGAGAGCCGGGGTATAACGATTCCCTAGCTGCGAGACTCCAATGCTGACCTCCCTTCGCGTTCGTATTCTTATCACCACCGTAGCAGTGATTGTACTCGCCCTGTTGATCAACAGTATGGGCAACTATTTTACCGTAAAGTCTCATAACGACGAGCAGGTGGGAAGCCAGCTCGTTTCCGTTTCCCATGGGCATGCACTGGCGATCAGCGAGTGGCTATCTTCGCGTACTCACATGATTGAGGCTGCCCGCACTCCCATGGATGGCGACTCGCCAGTGGAGGCATTGGTACAGCTAGCCGAGTCTGGAGGGTTTCTGTCGACCTATCTGGGTATGCCCGACGGCAGATTGATCACCTCTGATGGCTGGGTGCCCCCCGCTGATTATGATCCACGCGAACGTGGCTGGTACCTCGATGCCACTCAGCAGGACCAGAGCATCGTCTCGCTCCCCTATGTGGATGCCAGTTCCGGCGGCCTTGTGGTGACTTTCGCCACCCCAGTCAAGCGTGGCAATACGCTGATCGGGGTGATTGGCGGTGATGTAGTCATTGATAGCGTTATCGCGGGTGTGGCGGCCATACGACCAACGCCTTCAAGTTTCGCTTTCCTGAGCCGTGGCGGTGAGACATTGATCGCCCACCCGGATGCCGAGCTGACGCTTGAGTCCGTGACCCGCCTGAGTCCTGATCTGACCCCACAGGTCATTGCACAATTGGGGCATGAGGGGGGCTGGCGAGCCTTGGAGATTGGGCAGCGAGACAAGCGTCTTGCTGTCACCCCGATTGCCGGTAGCGACTGGGAGCTCGGTGTGGCAATGGACGAACGCGAGGCCACCGCCGGGCTGCGTGCAGTGCTTGGAACCTCAACGATCATTCTGGTGCTGGTGGTACTGGGTGCTTCCCTGATGTTGGGGGCAGTATTGAAGATCGTCTTCCGCCGCCTGCAGGTGGTGCGCGATGCCATGGAGAACATCGCCAGCGGTAGCGGTGATCTGACAAAACGCCTACCCGACGAAGGACATGATGAAGTGGCTCATATCGCCGATGCCTTCAACCGCTTCGTGGCCAAGATGGAAAGTGTGCTGATGACCATCCGCGACAGTAGCGAGTCGGTACGCGTGGCGGCAAGCGAAATCGCCCTCGGTGGCGAAGATCTATCGCGCCGCACCGAGAACACGGCCTCCAGCCTGCAGCAGACCTCGGCGTCAATGGAGCAGCTCACCAGCACCGTGGAGCACACGGCAGAGTCCTCACGCCAGGCCAACCAACTCTCCCAATCGGCCTCACAGGTCGCCTCGCGGGGCGGCGAAGTGGTCTCGCAGGTGGTCAACACCATGAGCGAGATCAGTGCCTCCTCGCGGCAGATCGCCGAGATCGTCACAGTGATGGATGGCATCGCCTTCCAGACCAACCTGCTGGCGCTCAATGCCTCGGTGGAGGCGGCGCGTGCCGGCGAGCAAGGACGTGGCTTTGCGGTGGTCGCCGGTGAGGTTCGGCAATTGGCCGGGCGCAGTGCCGATGCCGCGCGCGAGATCAAAACATTGATCGCAACCTCGGTGTCGCGCACCGAGGAAGGAGCCGAACTGGTACGCACCGCCGGTACCACCATGGACGAGATCGTCGAGAGTGTCACTCGGGTAGCCGACGTGCTCGGCGAGATCACGGCAGCGACCAGTGAGCAGAGCCAGGGCATTGGTCAGGTCAACGTGGCAATCTCCGAACTCGATCGCATGACCCAGCAGAACGCGGCATTGGTGGAGGAGTCGACGGCGGCGGCCGAGCAGCTCAAGGAGCAGTCTGATCGGCTGGCCATGGCGGTCGGGGCCTTCACACTGTCGCAACATCACACCGAACACTTGGCATTGGCACTGCCCGGCGGCTCGGTTCCAAGAGTCGAATCATTGCCCAAGGAGCCTGCCAGTGCGTTTTAAATCGATCCGCAGCTTCGTCGTTATCCTGGCCGGCGCCTGCCTGCTGGCGGTAGTGGCCGCATTGGTGTTCTATTCGCTGTTCGCCTCGGCGCGTACCCAGGAGACGGTAAGTACGCGTACTCAGGCCTTGCTCGAAGAGGCTGCCGACGAGCGGCTCTCGGCTCTGGCCGCCGCCGAAGCGGGCCTAATCCAGCGTGAACTGGACCAGGCGCTGCTGCTGGCAACACAACTCGCCCACACCAATGCCCTGATGGGCGGGCGGGACGAGAACGGCAGACGCCAATTGTCGCTGAGTCGGCGTGAACTCTCCAATCTGGTGCGCAATACCGTTGCTGAAAACCCATCGCTGCTCGACGCCTTCATCGGCTGGGAGCCCAATGCCTTTGGGCACGATGCGCTGTTCGCCGGTCTCGAAAGCGAAGGCTATGACGACACCGGCCGCTTCATGCCGTGGTGGTATCGCACCGAGCAGGGGGCGATCGAGGTACTGCCGCTTGGCGATACCATGGAGAGCGAGACGCTCCAGCCCAGCGGGATTCGCGAAGGCGAGTATTACCTCTGTCCCCGCGAGACGCTGGTCCCCTGCATCATCGACCCGGCGCCCTATGACTACGCCGGCCAGACGCTGCTGGTCACCTCCTTCAACGTTCCAATCCTGGTGAATGGCAACTTTCTTGGTGTCGCTGGCGTCGACCTGTCGCTGGACTTCATCCAGGAGCTGCTTACCCAAGCCAACCAGTCACTCTATGACGGCGCCGGCGAAATGGCGCTGGTTGCCGGCCAGGGTGGTTTGGTCGCCTACACGCGCGACCCCAGCCTGCTGGGCGGCCCTGCCGCCGACGCGTTCGGTGGCGCGGTCATGACTCACATCGAGGAGGCGCAGCGCCAGCACGTGACGCTTGGCATGGTGGAGGATGGCATGATCGAACGCTACTGGCCTTTCACGATCGGCGACACCGCTACCCCTTGGGTGCTGATGGTGCGACTACCGGAGAGTGCCGTGCTGGCGGAGCTGACCGCACTGCAGAACACCATGGATGAGCAGCAGCGCGCCGACATGGCCGGCATGACCGTGGTCGGCCTATCGCTGGCGGGACTGGGGTTGGTGGCCCTGTGGCTGGTGGGCAGCACCATTTCGCGGCCTCTCCGGCACCTGGCCGAGCGGATGCGCGATATCGCCTCGGGCGGCGGCGATCTCACCCAGCGCCTACCGGTCAAGGGGCGTGACGAGAGCGCGGCGCTGGCGGCCCAGTTCAATGCCTTCGCCGACAAGATCAACGCGGTACTGCTCGATGTGCGTGACAGCAGCGAGTCGGTGCGCATGGCGGCCACCGAGATTGCGCTCGGCGGCCAGGACCTCTCGAGGCGTACCGAGAATACCGCCTCAAACCTGCAGCAGACCTCGGCCTCCATGGAGCAGATCACCAGTACCGTGGAGCACACCGCAGCGTCGGCAAGCCAGGCCAACCAGCTCTCGCTTTCGGCCTCCGAGGTCGCCACGCGGGGCGGCGAGGTCGTGGCCCGGGTGGTCACGACGATGGATGACATCACCGACTCCTCGCGGCAGATTGCCGAGATCGTCACGGTGATGGACGGTATCGCCTTCCAGACCAACCTGCTGGCGCTCAATGCCTCGGTAGAGGCGGCACGCGCCGGCGAGCAGGGCCGTGGCTTCGCCGTGGTTGCCGGCGAGGTGCGTCAATTGGCCAGTCGCTCGGCCTCCGCCGCTCGCGAGATCAAGACCTTGATCGAGACCTCGGGACACAAGGTCAACGCCGGCACCGAGCTGGTACGCACCGCCGGTCTCACCATGCACGAGATCGTCGAGAGCGTGACCCGCGTGACCGACGTGCTCGGCGAGATCACCGCAGCGGCGGGTGAGCAGAGCAAGGGCATAGTCCAGGTCAATCAGGCGGTGGCCGAGCTGGACCGACTGACGCAGCAGAACGCGGCCTTGGTGGAGGAGTCAACGGTGGCGGCCGAGCAGCTCAAGGATCAGTCGCTACGGCTGGCCGAGGTCATCGGGGGCTTCACGCTTGCCGAGCGGAATGCGACATCGGGCGCGCCTCAGCTGAACCCCCCCTCACACAACGAGAGGCCACCGCTGGCACTGCACTGACATGGGACGTCGCTCCGCCATGCGTCGTGTCAGGGGGTATAGGGCAGGTCGATCTCATCGCTGCAAGTGACACCTTCGGTCATCTGGCGACACAGGCGCAAGAATTCGCGCATGCCGGTGGTCAGGTACTTGTGGCGGTGCCAGATGAAGCTGAACTGGCGCTTGAGGTCGAGTTCTGGTGTGGCGATCTGTACCAAGCTGCCGCGGCGGAAGGCATCGCGCAGCGCCAGGCGCGACACGCAACCGATACCAAGCCCGGACTCCACGGCGCGCTTGATGCCTTCGGTGTGTTCGAGTTCGAGCAGGATATTGAAGCGCCCGCGGCGGTGCCGGGCGGCATGTTCCAGTGTCAGGCGCGTGCCGGAGCCCTGCTCGCGCATGATCCAGTCGGCGCGCAACAGCTGATCCATGTCCACGCTGCCGGCACTTGCCAACGGATGGCGCGGTGAGCAGAAGATCGCCAGCTCATCCTCCACCCAGGGCTGCATTACCACCTCTTCGTGCTGACAGTCGCCCTCGATCAGCCCCAGGTCGAGTTCATGCTGCACGATCCGCTCGATGATCCCGCTGGTGTTGCGCACCTGGAGCCGTACCCGGCTATCGGGATGGCGCTGCATGAAGTCGCTGATCAGCAGTGTGGCAAGGTAGTTGCCGATGGTCAGTGTCGCACCGACGTCGAGCGAGCCGATGCCGCGTTGCCCGCGCAGCAGCTCCTCGATCTCTTCGGCGCGGTCGAGCAGGGCCACCGCCTTGGGCAGCAGCTGGAAGCCGAGGGCGTTGAGCTTGAGGCGCTTGCCGATACGGTCGAGTAGTTGACAGTCGAACTGCCGCTCGAGTTCGGCAAGGGCAGTGCTGGCGGCCGATTGCGACAGCGCCAGCGCCCGGGCGGCATGCGAGACGCTTTCATGCTGGGCAACGGCCACGAAGACTTCAAGTTGGCGCAGGGTATAACGCATAACGACTCCGATCCATATCTGCTTAATGAATATATCTTATCCATAATAGTCATTTTACAGATAAGGGCGAGGCTCTTAGAATGAGTGACAACCTATAGCGGTGGCGTTATTCGATATTGAAATAGATAGCGCATTGACAGCGGATCGGAAGTATCGAGACCGCCATCCACATGATGTGTCTTTTAAGGAGCCGGTCGTGAGCAAATTCGCCCTTGAAGAGGTTCTTAGCGTCCACCATTGGAACGACACGCTGTTCAGTTTCCGCACTACGCGTGAACGCAGCTTGCGCTTCAAGAATGGCCAGTTCGTGATGATCGGCCTGGAAGTGGCGGGCAAGCCGCTGATGCGTGCCTACTCCATCGCCAGTCCCAACTACGAGGATCACCTCGAATTCTTCAGCATCAAAGTGCCGGATGGCCCGTTGACGTCACGCCTGCAGCACCTTCAAGTGGGCGATCAGATCATGGTCAGCCGTAAGCCCACCGGAACACTGGTCACCGATGATCTGCTGCCGGGGCGCAATCTCTATATGCTCTCCACCGGTACTGGGCTCGCGCCATTCATGAGTCTGATCCAGGACCCCGAAGTCTACGAGCGCTTCGAGAAGGTCGTGTTGATCCATGGGGTACGTAGCGTCAGCGAACTCGCCTACGCCGATTTCGTCACCAAGGAGCTGCCAGCACACGAATATCTTGGCGAGGAGATTGCCGAGAAGCTGGTCTACTACCCCACGGTGACTCGCGAGGAGTTCCACACCATGGGCCGCCTTACCGACCATATCCGTAGTGGCAAGCTTTTCGAGGATACCGGCCTGCCGGCGCTGGACCCCAAGCAGGATCGTGCCATGATCTGTGGCAGCCCGGCGATGTTGGATGAGACCAGTGGCCTGCTTGACGATCTTGGCTTCAAGATCTCGCCACGGATGGGCGAGCCTGGCGACTATGTGATCGAGCGCGCCTTCGTGGAAAAATAGCCAGGCAGACGTTTTTGCAGTGTCTAGTCCTAGAATAAGTTGACACCTCTTTGTGCCACAGCGCCCGATGCACTGCATCGGGCGTTTTGTATTTCAGGGCCAGATGAGGCTGGTCCCGGTTGTAGCTCTCGATCGATTCGTCGACTATTACGCGTGCCTGATCCAGGTTCCTGGGACGCAACAGCAGGAACTCCGTTTCAAAATACCGTTTACTCGCTCCGCCAGGGCATTCTGGTAACAATCATAGTCAAACTCTCATGCACATGGTGCCCGACGATCTTGCGCGAGTAGGCGTTATCATTCATCAAGCTCACATAGCTCATGCCCGAGGGCGTCGGTAAGTAAGTGATATCCGCCACCCTTGGGGCGACTGGCCACCACTTGCCCAAGACCACATTTGAGCAGCTTGGGATGACGCCGGAAGCGATGATGACTGAAAGTGCTTTGTGGTAGGCCCGGGGTCGAGGGATCAATAGGCGGTGCCCGCAATTGAGCGGCCTTGAATACCGTAACGGGCCTGAGCCTGTTTATAGGTCAGTTCGCCGCTTTCTATCTGATCTACGACCGACTGTTTAAAACCAGAGTGTAATCTTGCTGGGTCCGTCGTTTAGCTCGTTGATCCATCACGTTCTCCCAAAAGGCAGGTCGGAACGTGTCAACTCTATTCAAGACGGGTCACAGACAAGGAAAAGGCCCGCATGGCGGGCCTTTTTTCATGGCAGCTGGCACCATCATGCAGTGGCGCGTCAGACCGCATCCTTGCCGGTTTCGCCGGTACGAATACGAATGACCTGCTCCAGTGGCGAGATGAAGATCTTGCCGTCGCCGATCTTCCCGGTATTGGCGACCCGCGTAATCGCATCGATCACCTTCTCGACCATGTCATCGTCAACCGCGACCTCGAGCTTCACCTTGGGGAGGAAGTCGACCACATATTCCGCGCCACGGTAGAGCTCGGTATGGCCTTTCTGGCGCCCGAAACCCTTGACCTCTGTGACGGTAATGCCCTGAACGCCGATCTCGGAAAGGGATTCCCGAACGTCGTCGAGCTTGAACGGCTTGATGATGGCAGTCACCAGTTTCATGATCTTTCTCCTCGCATCCTGTTGACGGGGGAAGCCCCGATTCCTGCGGCGTTGGCTAGCAAGCATACACCGCTTGATGGGAGATTAAAAAAGGCCCCCCGAAGGGGGCCAGGGGAGCACGCCAGCTCACTCGGTCTATCGCGATTACTTCTTTGCGACGTTGAACTCGGGGTAGGCCTCCAGACCGCACTCGGCCAAGTCGACCCCTTCATACTCTTCCTCTTCGCTGACCCGGATACCCATCACCGCCTTGATAATCAGCCAGACAACCAAGCTAGCGATGAAGACCCAAGCGAAGATGCCAATGATGCCGATGATCTGGGCGCCGAAGGAAGCATCGCCATTGCTCATCGGTACCACCATGACGCCCCAGATACCGACCACGCCGTGAACCGAAATGGCACCGACCGGATCGTCCAGTTTCAGCTTGTCCAGGGTCACGATCGAGAACACCACGATCAGACCACCAATGGCACCGATGATGACTGCGCCCAAGGCGGTAGGGGCCAGCGGTTCAGCAGTGATCGCGACCAGACCGGCAAGGGCACCGTTCAGGGCCATGGTCAGGTCAGCCTTGCGGAACCACAGCTTGGCGAGGATCAGGGCGGTAATCACGCCACCGGCGGCGGCGGCATTGGTATTGACGAATACCTGAGCCACGTTGTTGGCCGAGATACCATCGGAGAGCTTCAGCTCCGAACCGCCGTTGAAGCCGAACCAGCCCATCCACAGGATGAAGGTACCCAGGGTGGCCAGTGGCAGATTGGCGCCGGGGATGGCGTAGATGGCGCCATCCTTGCCGTACTTGCCCTTGCGCGGACCCAGTACCAGGACCCCGGCCAGGGCGGCAGCAGCGCCTGCCATGTGAACGATACCGGAACCTGCGTAGTCGGAATAACCGAGGCTATCCAGCCAACCTTCGCCCCAGGTCCAGTAGCCGGAAATCGGATAGATGAAACCGGTCATCACCACGGCGAAGGCCAGGAACGACCATAGTTTCATGCGTTCGGCCACGGCACCGGAGACGATCGACATGGCGGTCGCCACGAACACGACCTGGAAGAAGAAGTCGGAACGCATGGAGTAGTAGGGTGCGTCCTCACCGCCGGCAGTGATGGCGTCCAAGGTATTCTCATCACCGATCAAGAAGCCCAGGTTAGGCAGGAAGCCGCCGCCGGGACTAGAGTACATGAGGTAGTAGCCGACCAGCAGATACATGGTACAGGCGATGGCAAACAGCGCGATGTTCTTGGTGAGGATTTCAGCGGTATTTTTCGAACGCACCATGCCGGCCTCGAGCATCGAGAAGCCGGCGGCCATCCACATCACCAGTACACCGCATATCAGAAAGTAAAAAGTGTCGAGCGCGTAAGTCAGCTCTGTGAATTCTTCCATTATGTTCTCCTGAGCCCGCGTTATTTCTAAGTGTTCGCGTTGGCATTTCTTATTGCTTGACGACCCTGTGTACCCTATTCGCTATCCGGGATTAGACGGCATCGCCGCCGCGTTCGCCGGTGCGAATCCTGATCACATCTTCGAGTGGGGTGACGAACAACTTGCCATCACCGATCTTGCCACTGTTGGCCGCCGTGCGGATGGCGTCCAGCACACTCTCCAGGCGGCTGTCATCGACGGCCACCTCGACCTTTACCTTGGGCAGGAAGTCGACGACATATTCCGCTCCACGGTAGAGTTCGGTGTGGCCCTTCTGGCGGCCGAAGCCCTTGACCTCGGTGACGGTAATACCCTGGACGCCATTGTCAGCCAGTGCCTCACGTACGTCATCGAGCTTGAATGGCTTTATAATGGCAGTAACGAGTTTCATCCCGTATCTCCATGTTTTTAAATAGATGGCGTGCGAATAGGCTTGCGCCTGATTGGTACATAGCGTGAAACGTGCCATTGTTTTTATCTTCCCTAATAAAACAGTGGGTTAATCTTTTTGCTGCATTGCAAAAGGTGTAAACCATGTTATTGAAGCTGGGCTTGTGCACATCAATGGTGCGACGAATATTGCTGGCGCTCCATAGCGGCGCATACGCGTTCGGGTGAGCTTGCGTATGCTGTACTAGAAGGATTTACGGACGACAGGAGATTGCCATGAGCAGGAACGACTTTATCAGCCGCTTTGCCCAACAACTGGGCGAACGCCTGCAGGACGCTTCGCATGCGCCTGAAGAGCTACAGAAAAGCATGCAGCATCTCGTACGAGGTGCGGTGGACCGGCTAGAACTCGTATCGCGCGAGGATTTCGATATCCTGATGGAGGTGCTGCAGCGTACCCGCAGACGCGTCGAGGCGCTGGAGCGCCAGGTGACGGCACTGGAAGCCTCTCTTGCCGAGCGCGATGCCGGCGCTTCGGTCAGCAAGACGCTTCCCGGGGCAATGCAAGAGGACCACGACCCTGCGGAGGATGCCGGGGCGGGAGAAGCGTCCCGCTGACACTTGCCGTCCTCGCCTAATCACGGCATAAACGATGATTTAGCATAGCGAGGGCGAGCGGATGACCTTGGCCATCATCAATACCCGGGCGGGTGTAGGCCTCGAGGCGCCCAACGTGGCGGTCGAGGTGCATCTGGCCAACGGGCTGCCGGGGTTGACCCTGGTCGGCCTGCCCGAGACGGCGGTGAAGGAGAGCCGCGAACGGGTGCGCAGCGCCCTGGTCAATGCTGGTTTCGAATTTCCCAATACCCGCCGCATCACCCTCAATCTGGCTCCCGCCGACCTGCCCAAGGAGGGCGGGCGGTTCGACTTGCCGATCGCGCTGGGCATTCTGGTGGCCTCGGGTCAGATCCCCGGCGTGGCGCTCGCGCAGGTCGAGTGCCTGGGTGAGCTCGCCCTCGATGGCAAGCTGCGTCAGGTGCCGGGGGTATTGCCGATGGCACTGGCGACACGGCGCGCCGGTCGGCGCCTGATCGTACCCCGTGGCAACGCCGATGAAGCCGCTCTGGCCGGCGGCCTTGAGGTGCTCCCCGCCGAGCATCTACTCGATGTCGTGGCTCACCTGCTGGGGCAGACACCGATCGTGCCCCACCGCCTGGCCGAGCCCCCCACGCTGCTGGATACTCACATGGACCTTGGCGAGGTGCGGGGCCAGCATCAGGCGCGTCGAGCGCTGGAGGTCGCCGCTGCAGGCGGGCACAACCTGCTGTTTGCCGGCCCTCCCGGCACCGGCAAGACCATGCTGGCTAGCCGTCTGCCGGGCATCCTGCCTCCGCTGACCGACGATGAAGCCCTGCAGGTCGCAGCAATCCGCTCGGTGAGCGGTCTGCCGCTGCGCGAGGATTGGGGGCGCCGGCCGTTTCGCTCCCCCCACCATACCGCCAGCGCGGTAGCCCTGGTCGGGGGTGGCTCCAGGCCGCGCCCCGGCGAGATCTCGTTGGCCCACCATGGCGTGCTATTCCTCGACGAGCTGCCCGAATTCAGCCGCAGCGTGCTGGAGGTGATGCGTGAGCCCATGGAGTCGGGAACGATCTCCATCTCCCGGGCCAACCATCAGCGGCGTTATCCGGCGCGCTTCCAGCTCGTGGCGGCAATGAATCCTTGTCCCTGCGGCCACCTTGGCGATCCGCGCAAGCGCTGCAGCTGCTCTCCGGCGCAGATCCAGCGCTACCAGGCGCGGCTCTCGGGGCCACTGCTCGACCGTATTGACCTGCAGGTGGAAGTGCCGGCGCTGCCGCCTGAGCAGCTCACCTCACAGCAGGCCGGTGAAAGCTCTTCGGTAGTGCGTGAGCGGGTGCTGGCGGCGCGGGCAATACAGGCCCGGCGCGGTGCTCTTAACGCTCATCTGCCGGGGCGGGAACTGGAAAGTGCCTGTGCTCTAGACTCCGCCACCCGAACCTGGCTGGCCAGCGTGCTGGAGCGTCTGAACCTCTCGGCGCGCGCCTACCATCGTGTGCTTCGGGTGGCACTCACGCTTGCCGACCTGGCCGGCGAAGCTCAGCCCGGGCGGGCGCATCTGATGGAAGCGATCGGCTATCGCCAGCTCGATCGCATGCTCAAGTCGGCATAGCAGGCCGCGGCGGCTACAGCGCAGTGACATCGAGCGCACCCTGAAGGTGCGCCTCCCACTGCACCAGGGGCTCGCCGGGACGGCGTAACGTCACCGTCAGCTGGTAGGGCAGCAGCTCACGATCGGTCAGTCTGAGCAACGGGCCGTCGGCAACGAGCTGCGACTCGAGCAGCCACTGATTGTCCAGCATTCCCGTTTCTCCCATCTCCGGTGTCCAATTGAGCACCTGGGGGCTGTCGGGCTGGGCGAGCAGGGAGCGTGTGAAGCTTTCGCTGAAACGCTGACCATCGATGTGCAGACGCGCCTCGATCTCCGGCTCGGCCAGCAGCAGTACGATATCCGCCGTAGGCCGCTGCCATACCGGCTGCTCGAGCAGCCTGGCACTGGCGCGCTCGCTGAGTCCGAACAGGGCCTGGCGCAGCGTGGCGGGGCGCTCCGGCGCGCCGGCACAGGCCGCGAGCAGCAGGCAGAGCATCACCACGGCAGCAGCTCTTAGAAGCGTCATGAGGCAGAGCGCTCCTTGACGCCCGCCTGGGCGGCATGGGTGACCTGTATCCCAAGCAGGTAGTTCTCCAGTTCGAGAAATAGTGCCTGGCGAATCTCCTCGGCCTCGTTGACCAGATGGTGGCGGGCGGTGGGGTGACGGTAGATATGGGCATTGGGAAACTTGCGCCCCAGCACCTCGAGGTTCCAGGCCCAATCAACGGTCAGGTCCTGCTCGCCCTGCAGGATCAGGATAGGCAGCTCACTTGTGGGCAGTGCCATCAGGCGTGGCATCCAGCGGCGCATGGCGCCGACCCAGGTCAACGTCAGATGCTCGGACTGCAGGGGATCCTTCTCGCGCAGAAAGAGGCTGAACTCATCGTCCGACGAGTTGACGCGGTACTTTCTCGGCAGGGTGCGGATGAAGGGGCGTGCCAGCAGGTGCAACCAGCTGGAGCGCGGCCAACCGCTGGGCCGCACCAGAGGTGCCAGCAGGGCAAGTCCTGCCCAGCGTGTCTCCTCGCCATGACCCAACGCATCCGTCGCTAGGATGGCCGCCCCGGTGCTCTGACCGATTCCCACCCAGGGGTGCGGCGTCACCCCCTGCCGCGAGAGGGCCTCCTTCAGGGCTTCCAGGCAGGTCCCGTAATCGTCGAAGTCGTTGATCGAGGCGCGCGCCCCGCTGGAGAGCCCATGCCCCGGGAGATCCCACAGCACCACGTTCCAGCCCTGGCACAACAGCAGTTCGAGCAGATGGCGATAGAGGCCCAGATGGTCGAAATATCCATGCACCACGAAGGCGGTACCGCGTGGCGAGGCGGGGCACCACACCTGGGTCCAAAGGCGGAATTCGGGGGTTTCGACAAAACCGGCATGCAGCGTCACCTGCTCGCAGAGCAGTGGCGCGAGTCGATAGTGGTCGAGATAATGACCGAGGTGTTCCGTCCATGGCTCGGTGCCGGACCTGGAGACAGGTTCCACTGGCCCGAGGGTGTGCAGCGACGCAAAAGCGGTCATCGATCCCTCCCTCATCATGTCTCCATGCTAGCGCTCACTGTGTTTGCAGACCATGTTTCTGAGACGGCCTTCATCATTTGGTCGAGTCGTGAAGACCCGCTCGTTTTTTTCCATTAGTATGTGGAAGCTATTTCCACAAAATTCCATCGTTGCGAGTCCGCAACGATTCGATCGCCTTCAGGGCGGTCAGCGCATCAGGAGACTCCCATGACAGAACGTGTCAACCGTCACCGCCTGCAGGTGGCCACCGAGCTCGATCGCTTCATCAACGACCAGGCGCTGCCTGGCACCGGCATCGATGCGCAGGCCTTCTGGGAGGGCGTGGACGCACTGTTCCACGATTTGACCCCGAAAAACCGGGAATTGCTCGCCGAGCGCGATCGCCTCCAGCAGGAGCTGGACAACTGGCACCGTCAGCACCAGGGGCCGGTGCACGACATGCCTGCCTATCGCGATCTTCTCAAGCAGATCGGCTACCTCGTCGACGCGCCGCAAAAGGTGAGCGCCACCACCTCCAATGTCGACCCCGAAGTGGCCGAGATCGCCGGTCCGCAGCTGGTGGTGCCGGTGAGCAATGCGCGCTATGCGCTAAATGCCGCCAATGCCCGCTGGGGCAGCCTCTATGATGCGCTCTACGGCACCGATGCCATCAGCGAGGCGGATGGCGCCGAGAAAGGCGTGGGCTACAACCCTACGCGAGGCGCCAAGGTCATTCAGCGCGCGCGTGAGGTGCTCGATAGTGCAGCACCGCTGGAGAGCGGCTCGCACCGCGATGCAGCCAACTACGCGCTGCGTGACGGCAAGCTGGTGGTGACCCTGGATGGTGGCAGCGAGACCGGCCTGAAGCAGCCGGAAAAGCTGGCCGGCTATCAGGGGGACCTGGACTCGCCCAAGGCGATCCTGCTCACCAACCATGGCCTGCATTTGGAGATCCAGTTCGACCGCACCCATCCGATCGGCAAGACCGATCCGGCCGGCGTCAAGGATCTGCTGGTTGAGTCCGCGTTGACCGCCATCATGGATTGCGAGGATTCCGTTGCCGCCGTCGATGCCGAGGACAAAGTGTGCGTCTACGGTAACTGGCTTGGCCTGATGCGTGGCGACCTGGAGGAGCAGGTCGAGAAGAACGAAAAGGTGATCACGCGGCGTCTGCATGCCGATCGCGATTACACCACGCCGCAGGGTGGCACGCTGACCCTGCCGGGCCGTTCGCTGATGTTCGTACGCAACGTCGGCCACCTGATGACCACCCCGGCCGTGCTTGATGCCGAGGGCAATGAACTGCCCGAGGGCATCCTCGATGCGGTGATGACCGGCCTGTTGGCGTTGCATGATCTGAACAAGGGTGACGACCAGCCGCGCAACTCCCGCGCGGGCTCGGTCTACATCGTCAAGCCCAAGATGCATGGTCCCAAGGAGGTCGCCTTCGCCAATGAGCTGTTCGGCCGTGTCGAGGATATCCTGGGCATGGAGCGCGATACGCTCAAGATGGGCATCATGGACGAGGAGCGTCGCACCACCGTCAACCTCAAGGCGTGCATCAACGAGGCCACATCGCGAGTGGTGTTCATCAATACCGGCTTCCTCGACCGTACCGGCGACGAGATGCACACTGCCATGCAGGCCGGACCGATGATCCGCAAGGGCGACATGAAGGGCGCCAAGTGGATCGCCGCCTACGAGCGCAACAACGTGCTGGTCGGCCTGGCCTGCGGCCTGCGCGGCCGCGCCCAGATTGGCAAGGGCATGTGGGCGATGCCGGATCTGATGGCGGCCATGCTCGAGCAGAAGATCGGCCACCCCAAGTCCGGCGCCAATACTGCCTGGGTGCCGTCGCCGACTGCCGGCACGCTGCATGCGCTGCACTACCATGAGGTGGATGTCAGTGCCATCCAGCAAGAGCTCGAAGGCCAGGGCGACGTCGACCTGCTCGACGATCTGCTCAGCGTGCCGGTGACCGAGAGCGCCGACTGGTCCGACGAGGAGATCCAGCAGGAGCTCGACAACAACTGCCAGGGCATCCTCGGTTACGTGGTGCGCTGGGTCGAGCATGGAGTGGGCTGCTCGAAGGTACCCGACATCCATGACGTGGGGCTGATGGAGGATCGCGCCACGCTGCGTATCTCCAGCCAGCACCTGGCCAACTGGCTGCACCACGGCGTGGTCAGTGCCGAGCGAGTGCGCGAGACGCTGGAGCGCATGGCCAAGGTGGTCGACGAACAGAACGCCAAGGATTCGGGCTATACCGCCATGTCGGCGGATTTCGAAGCCTCCACGGCGTTCAAGGCAGCTTGCGATCTGGTGTTCAAGGGGCGTGAGCAGCCCGCTGGCTACACCGAGCCGCTGCTGCACCACTGGCGCGCGGTACACAAGGCGAAGTAATCCCGGCGCGAAAGTGCCCAATCCATGCCCTGCCGCGAAAGCGGCGGGGCATGTTCGTTTCTATCGCCGCCGCGTCCTCGTTGCGCTATCTTGAGGCCCAACGACCATCTTGACGCTGCGTCCGCCAGGAGAACCCATGACCGTCATGACCGCCGCCGCCATCGAGGAGTTTCTCGACGAGGTCTTTCCGCATCGCCAAGGCACCATCGAGGGCGTCGACGAGATGCGCGCCACCATGAGTCTGGCCATTGAAGACGAGCATCTGCGCCCCGGGGCCTGTGTCTCGGGTCCGAGCATGATGGGACTGGCCGATGTCTGCCTCTACGTGGCAATCCTTGCCCAGATCGGCCCCGAGCCGATGGCGGTGACCACCGACCTGAACTGCCATTTTCTGCGCCGTGCACGTGGCGATCGGGATTTGATCGCCAATGCTCGTATCATCAAGCTGGGCCGGCGGCTGGCCGTGGGCGAGGTGGAGCTGTTTTCGGCCAGCGACGAGGCGCCGGTGGCGATCGTCACGGCGACCTACGCGCTGCCCGACTCCGACTGACCCCGCCAGGCGCACCAGGCCAGCGTCAACCACCCCGCGATGAAGGATACGCCTCCCAGCGGGGTGATCATGGCGATGCCGCGAGTACCGGCGAGCGCCAGCAGATAGAGCGAGCCCGAGAAGAGCACGATGCCCAGCGCCCATAGCGACAGCACCAGGCGCTGGCCGGCGAGCGGTGTGCGGGATCGCCAGGCAAGCACAGCGAGTATCGCCAGGGTGTGCCAGAACTGATACTGCACACCGGTCTCGAAGGCGGCCAGCAGGCGCGGCGTCAGCTGGCCCTGCAGCCCATGGGCGCCGAAGGCGCCGGCCATCACTGCCGTGGCGCCGCTGATTGCCATCACTACCCACCAGACCCTGTCGCGCATTCCAACCTCCCGTACGTGGTGATCAATCGCGCATTACCGTACCCCGCAGGCCGCGAACAGGCTACAATAATGCCCCCTGAATATCGTGATTCGCTGGAGGTCGTTATGCAGATCCAGCTCAACGGCGAGGTGAGGGAGCTCGACGGCGAGGTGACGCTCCTCGAGCTCATCGAGTCCCTCGATCTTGCCGGTCGACGCATCGCCGTCGAGGTCAACGAAGAGATCGTGCCACGCAGCCAGCACGTCAGCCAGCGGCTGGCCGAGGGCGACCGCGTGGAAATCGTACACGCCATCGGCGGCGGTTGAGCGCGGGTGGCCAACGGCGGTGCTAACCGCATCGGAGAGACCATGTCTGACTTTCTACAGGACCTGCCATTGCGGGTGGCGGGTCGCGACTTTACGTCGCGCCTGCTGGTCGGTACCGGCAAGTATCGCGATTTCGACGAGACGGCAAAGGCCATCGAGGCCAGCGGTGCCGAGATCGTCACCTTCGCCGTGCGACGCACCAACCTGGGACAGAATGCCGACGAGCCCAACCTGCTCGACGTGATCTCCCCCGAGCGCTTCACACTGCTGCCCAATACCGCCGGCTGTTATACGGCCAAGGATGCGGTGCGCACCTGCAAGCTGGCCCGCGAGCTGCTCGATGGGCATCGGCTGGTCAAGCTCGAGGTGCTGGGCGACGACCATACGCTCTACCCCAACGTGGTCGAGACGCTGAAGGCCGCCGAGGAGTTGATCGACGACGGCTTCGACGTGATGGTCTACACCAGCGACGATCCGATCGTGGCCCGCGAACTCGAGCGCCTGGGCTGCTGCGCGATCATGCCGCTGGGCTCATTGATTGGCTCCGGCCACGGCATCCAGAATCCGCACAACATTCGCCTGATCGTCGAGCAGGCCCAGGTGCCGGTACTGGTCGATGCCGGTATCGGTACCGCCTCGGATGCCGCCATGGCCATGGAGCTCGGCTGCGAGGGCGTGCTGATGAACTCGGCAATCGCCCACGCGCGCCAGCCGGTACTGATGGCGGCTGCCATGAAGAAGGCCGTCGAAGCCGGGCGTGACGCCTTCCTGGCCGGGCGCATGCCGCGACGCCAGAGTGCCGAGCCCTCCTCACCCTTTGCCGGCCGCATCAACGCCTGATATTCGCTCACTGCGACGAGACCGACTGCAACGCTATGACTGATTCACGCAACGACACCCCGGACCAACAGGCACCTTTGGCAAGCGAGGAAGCGCCCCTGCATCGACGCGGCATCAAGAGCTATGTACTGCGCGCCGGACGCATGACGGTGGCTCAGACCCGCGGCTTGGAGGAGGTGTGGCCACGCATGGGCCTGACCCTGGCGGCGGGCCGTCAGGATCTCGATGGCCTGTTCGGTCGCCAGGCACCGCGTGTAGTGGAGGTCGGTTTCGGCATGGGCGCCTCGCTGATCGAGCAGGCCGAGCGCCATCCGGAGCGGGACTTCATCGGTATCGAGGTTCACGCGCCAGGGGTCGGCAAGCTGCTCGACGAGGCCGACAAGCGTGGCCTTTCCAACCTGCACGTCTATCGTGAGGATGCGCTGCGCGTCCTTGATGAGTGCATCCCCGAGGCGAGCCTCGATACCCTGCAGCTCTTCTTTCCGGATCCGTGGCCGAAGAAGAAACACCAGAAGCGTCGCATCCTGCAACCGGCCTTCGCCGAGCTGGTGCGAACCCGCCTCAAGCCCGGTGGGCTGTTCCACATGGCCACCGACTGGGAGCACTACGCCGAGCAGATGGCCGAGACCATGGCCGCCGCCCCGGGGTATCGCAACCTGGCCTCGGCGCAGACGGCACCCTTCGTGCCGCGCCCGGATTTTCGTCCCCTGACAAAATTCGAGGCTCGCGGCGAGCGGCTTGGGCATGGTGTGTGGGATCTGATCTTCGCCCGCAGCGAGTAGCTGCGGCCAAGCTGCCGACCAGTTTCTGCCGTCATTTTGAGCAAAAAAACGCCACCCAAGCGGGTGGCGGTAAGACCGTGACTAGCTAGATGAGGAGAAACCATGGCAGAAAACCTGACATTCTCTGCGATGGGTGGCGTTTGGCGACGCCACATTTTCAAGATAATAATTCTCATTCCCCGCGTCAAGCGTAACGAGAATCTTTTTTATTTAACTCACCAGTTTTAGCCATAGCGGCAGGCTCACCATCGCCAGCAGTGTCTGGCCGGTGATCAGCGCGGCCATCAATTCGGCGTCGCCGCCCATCTGGCGTGCAAGAATATAGGCCGATGTTGCTGTGGGTAGGGCGGCAAACAGCAGCGCCACATCGCGGCTGATCGGGTCGAGTCCCAGGGTCAGCGCAATGATCAGCACCAGGGCCGGCATCAGCACCAGCTTGATGGCATTGGTCACCCAGACGCCGAGGTCCAGGCACAACAGGGCGCTTGGTTTTAGTGCCACTCCCACCGCCACCAGACCCAGCGGCAGCGCGGCGCTGCCGAGCAGAGCGACGCTGCTGGCGCTCCAGCCGGGCAGGCCGATGCCGCTCACGTTGAGCGCGATACCGATCAGGCAGCCAACGATCAGTGGATTTCTCACCAGTGCCAGCAGGCTCTTGCCCAGGCTCGAGGGGCCCAGCGTACCGGCAGCGATAAAACTGATCACGCACAGCACATTGACCACCGGCACCATCAGCGCCACGGCAACCGCTGCGACCGTGGCACCGGCACTGCCATGCAGCGCACTGGCGCCGGCCACGCCGACGTAGGTATTGAAACGCAGGGCGCCCTGAAATACCGACGTGAATGCTGCGGCCTCCAGGCCTAGCCGCGTGCGAAGCGACCACAGCAGGATGCCAAACAGCAGCATGGCGCCAAGCAGGGCGAGGGCGACGCGCGCGATGGGCACCTGGGTGACATCGGCCTCGGCCAGGTTGGCAACCAGCATGGCGGGAAACAGCAGATAGTAGATAAGCCGTTCGAGCTGCGGCCAGAAGTCGCCACTGGGTAGCCGCCGCCAGCCTAAGGCGGCACCCAGCAGGATCAGTAGAAACAGCGGTCCCAGCGCACTTGCCACACCATTCATGGTGTCTCCTTTTTTATCGATACCCGTGGGCTGCGACAACCTTTCACGGATCATCTTGCAACGAACACTGATAAGCTTATCGCCATTTCCCGTTACACTGGAGTACTCCGTCGCCGCCATGTCGACTTCACTACCCTCCAAGGAGGAGGGAGCACCCCGCTCGCCCCTCCTGAACCTGCTGATCCTGGTGACGCTGGCGACCATGGTGGTGGCGCTCTGGTACCTGGCCGATTACTACCTGCGCGGCAGTAGCCAGGAGGTGACCTGGTTTCCTCCCAGTTCCTCCTGCGACTTGCACCAGGCGCCTTGCGAAGCAGCGCTAGGCCTGCAGGCGCGCCTCTCCCTGTCGCTCGAGGGGGAGCTGAGCCCCTTGGCGATACTGCCGATGGAGGTTCGTCTGAGCGGAGTACATGCCGATGCAGTCACGGTCGAGCTGGTGGGGCGTAACATGAGCATGGGCATCAACCGCTTTCCGCTGGAGGCGCTTGGTAATGGTATCTTCCGGGGAGAAGGGCAGATCGGCATCTGCACGGAGGAGAGCATGCCCTGGCGGGCCCAGGTGATCATCGAGACGCCGGCCGGGCGCAAGGGGAGCTGGTTCGATTTCGAGGTGAAAAGGAGTGCGGCATGATGGGACAGAAACGCTGGCTGGGGCTGGGAGCGGTACTGGTGGTGGGCATTGCCATCGCGTTATGGAGTTTGATGCAGCAGCGGACAGGCGCCAGTAATGGAGAGCCGCGTGGGGGCGACATTGCGCTTGCCTCCACTCAGGGTAACTTCTCCCTGGCGCAGCTCGAGGAGGATCAACTCGCGGTGCTGTTCTTTGGCTACACCTACTGCCCGGACGTCTGTCCGATGACCCTGGCGGTGGTGCGTCAGGCAATGCAGCGCATGGAGAGCGAACTCACCGAGCGGGTCGTGCCGCTGCTTGTGACTGTCGACCCTGCACGCGACAGCCTGGAGCGGCTGGAGGAGTATGTGGGCTTCTTCGGCGAATCGTTCATCGGTCTACGCGGCAGCGAGGCGCAGCTCGAAGATGTGACCGAGCGCTACGGCGTCTTCTGGCGCAAGGTCGACATGCAGGACTCCGCCATGGAGTACACCGTCGATCATAGCTCGTCGATGTATCTGGTCGACCGGCACGGCACGATCCGTCAACGAGTCCTCTACTCGCCCACGCCCCATGCGCTGATCACGGCGCTGGAGCATGAACTCGAGGCAGGGTGAGGCTCACTCGCGCGGCGCATCATCCGGCTTGATCAGTTCCTCGACCATGGCCGCGATGGCGTTGACCTGACGCCCCTGGCGGGTGTCGTGGGTCGGGCTCGGCTGCCAGGTACTCTCCTCGAAGCCCCACCAGTCCCAGCAGGCCTGTGGGTTGGGCAGGCTCGGCGCCGCCTGGGGGTAGAGTACCACCAGCCGGTTGCTCTCGGCCCACTCGTTGAGGCCGCTGTGACGCACGAAGCTCGTGTCGATCTGCTCATGGCTCATGTTGCAGCCATGCAGCGCGACCACCAGCCCGCAAGACTCCCCCGTTTCGCATGCCTGGGGAACATAGAGATAGCCCTGCTCATCGAAGGCTCGCCCTGTATGGAAGGCGCTCTGGTCGAACGACTTGAGGCTAGCCTCCGAGGCTGGCTCGGGAGCGTCGAGATCACCATATAGCCAGTTCAAGGCCTTGCCGGCGCCATCGAGATCGCAGGCCAGCAAGTGAGGGCTGCCCCCCCGCTGGCAGTCGGCCAGATCGGTGATATGGGTAAGCCCCGTGCCGCCCACTGGCCAGCCATGCGCCACATCCGATGTGTGCTCGACGCGTAACTGTTCGGGGCTTGCCAGCCACTCCCGATACTGCTCCGCCAGCAGCTCGCCAAGCTCGGGCGCTACCACCTCATCGGCTTGGCCGTGCCAAAGATAGACGCGCTGACGGGCCAGATCATCGCGATTGCCCACCAGCCCCTCGGCCAGGTAGCGGTCGTGGCGATTCAAGAGCTCGGGTACGCTGGGTAGCCCCAGGCGCGTCCCCATGCACTGACCGAGCGCTAGGCGCAGGCTGCCTTGTGCGCAACCCCAAGGGCCCGCGGCAAATGCCGCAAGCCCGCTGAAGCGCTCGGGAAAGGCGGTGGCAAGCTGGGTCGCCATGTACCCCCCCGAGGAGACCCCCATCACGCTGATGGCATCGCGATCGATAGCGAGTGACGGCAGGTCGGGCGCCTCTTGGGCCACTGCCGTGCCGCCAAGGCCGAGCGCAAGCAGCATGGCGGTGGTGCGCGCCATGCGTTTAGTCTTCAATGTCGAGCAACTCTACCTTGAAGATCAGCGTTTCGTTGGGGCCAATGGGGCCGCCGGTACCTGCCGGGCCGTAGGCGATATCGGAGGGCAGATAGATCATCCAGGCATCGCCGACGCTCATCAGCTGCAGTGCCTCCTGCCAGCCTTCGATCACCTGGTTGACCCGGAAGCTGACCGGTTCGCCACGCTGGTAGGAGCTGTCGAACACGGTGCCGTCGAGGAGCATGCCCTCGTAGTGCACCTCGACGCTGTCCTGCGGGCCGGGGCTTGCGCCGTCACCCGATTCCAGCACTTCGTACTGCAGGCCCGATTCGGTTACTTCGACCTCGTCGCGCTCGGCATTCTCGGCAAGGAACGCCTCACCCTCCGCGAGGTTGGCTGAAGCGATATGCTGGGAGGCGGCTTCTCGTTCGGCCATCGCCTGTTGCTGGAAACGGGTCAGCGCTTCCGCCATCTCCTGCTCGCTCATGGCCAGCTCGCCGTCGGCGTAGACATCCTCGATCGCCTGGGTGAAGGCCTCGATATCCAGATCGCTGACATCCTGTGCCAGGCTCTGGCCAAGGGTCACCCCCAGGCTGTAGCTGAGCTTGCCCTGCTCGCTTTCCGGCGCGGCCAGCGCAAAGGGGGCGGAAACCAGGAGAGTGCCGAATGCCGCTGCGGTCACCAGTGTTTTCATGAAACGTCCTCAGTCGATGTATACCGTTCTCGGACTCTATCAGGACGCAATGGTTTCCGCACCCGGCAGACATTGCTAACTGGGTGCAGGGCAGGCGAGTTCATCAGCGGAAGGCCATGTCTCTCAAAAACAGGGCGATCTGCGGGAACATGATCAGCAGTGCCGCCGCCAGCACCAGCATGAACACGAAGGGTGGCGTGCCGCGAATCACCTCCCAGTAGGGCCGTCGGAAGATGGCGATGGCGGTGAAGATGTCGCACCCGAAGGGTGGCGTCGCCGAGCCGATGGCCACCTGCAGTGTGATCAGGATACCCACCAGCACGGGGTCGAGTCCCGAGGCGGCAATCGCCGGGGCAAAGATCGGCGTGAGCACCAGGATTACCACGATCGGGTCGACGAACATGCAGGCCACGAAGAAGGCGATGGAGATCGCGATCAGCACGCCGACGGGGCCGGCCTCGTTGATGCCGAAGGTTTCGAGCACCGCCTGGGGGATCTGGGCAAAGGAGATGATCCACGAAAAGCCATTGCCCACGGCCACCAGGATGAAGACCACGGCGGTGATCAGCCCGGTCGACTTGGCGATGGTGTAAAACGCCGACGGCTTCATCGAGCGGAAGATCGCGAACTCCAGAATCACCGCATAGAGCACGCAGACCGCCGCAGCTTCGGTGGGGCTGAACACCCCGCCGTAGATCCCGCCGACGATGATCACCGGAAAGCCCAGCGGCCACAGCGCCTTCTGCACTGCCGAGAGGCGCTCGCCCCAGCTCGCCTTGGGTTCGGTGGGCACCTTCATTATCGTGGCGTAGAGGATGCAATAGGCCGAGAACATGAAAAGAATCAGCAGGCCGGGCCCGATGCCGGCGATGAACAGCTCGCCGATCGAGGTACCCGAGATGACCCCGTAGATGATCATGCCGATGCTTGGGGGAATCAGGAAGGCGATGTCGCTTGAGTTGATGATCAGCGCCAGCGTGAACGAGTCCTTGTAGCCCGCCTTGAGCATGCGCGGGCGCAGGGGCGAGCCGACCGCCACCACGGTGGCCTGGGTCGAGCCGGATACCGCGCCGAACAGCGTGCAGGAGGCGGCGGTGCTGACCGCGAGTCCGCCCTTGATATGCCCAACGAAGCTCATGACCATATTGATCAGCCGGCTGGCAGACTGGCCGCGGGTCATGATATCCGCCGCCAGGATGAACATCGGTACCGCGATCAGGGCATTGGGCCGAATACCGCCCATCATCTGCTGAATCAACGTCTCCATCTGGCCGGTGCCGCCAAAGGTCATGTAGAAACCTACGAAGGCGGCCGTGACCAGAGGAATCATCATCGGGAAGCCGAGCAGCAGCAGCACGATCATTATCGAAATAATGATGGTTGTCATGATTGTTCTCCTCTCAGAGTGCTCAACTTCACGCTTCCTTATCCGTGTAGCTGTCCGTGACATGGGTGGAGAGATAAACCTCGGAAGAGGTGAGATTCTTGAGGCCTGTCAGTAAATATTGAATGCCGGTAACGGAAAAGCCGACCGGAACCCATAGGTACATCCACCACACGGGAATATTCAGGGAAGGCAATACCCGGCCTCGGCCATAAATGGTCTGGATATAACCGATGGAGTAGTAGCAGAGTGCGAACATGACCATGGCGGTGAACAGTGAAATCACGATCATCAGCACGCGCCGCCCCCCCGTGGGCAGCATGTCATAAAAGGCCGACATGCGAATGTGCCGGCCATGGCGTGCCGCGTAACCGATACCGGCAAAGGTGATCATCACGATCAGGATGCGATTGACCTCCTCAGAGAAATGGAGGCTCTCACCGAATACGAAACGGCCGACGACATTGCTGACGGTATTGATTGCCATGAGAATCACGCCAAGTGCCAGAATCACGCCTTCGGCGCGGCTGATTCCAGTGTCGATCCAGCCGATGATGCCGGGCAGGGTCGAGCGGTATTGCGTTTCGGACTCTTCGTCGTACATGGGCATCTCCCTGAGACCTTCCCTACTCCTTGCTTGAGGATTACGCATAACGGCGTTGGAAAGCCAGGATTCCTTCAACGTTGATAAGAGTGGGCTCTCGGGGCGGAGGAGAGCTGCGGTAATGAAAAGAGGGTAGCCCTGCGGCTACCCTCTGATCGGCCCTGCATCGTTGTGCGGGCGCTTAGTTGGAGACGTCTTCCAGGTCCGTCTTGAACTGCTCGAGCAGCTCGGCACCGCGATCGCCGGTCATCTCGATGAAGCGCTCCTCGACCTGCGGGGCGCGCTCACGGAACGCCTGGATCTCATCCTCGTCGAGACGCGTCACGGTCACTTCATCGGAGGCTTCCTGAATCTGCTCCAGTGACTGGTCGGCAAGCCCCGAGATGTGCTCGAGAATGTGCTCGTAGGCCGCTTCCGAAGCGTCACGCACCAGCTGCTGGTCCTCCTCGTCCAGTCCTTCGAAGAAGTCCTGGTTGGCCATCATGGCAGTGGTGAACCAGCCATGACCGGTGAAGATCAGATGGGGGGAGACTTCATAGAGCCCGCCGGACTCGATCCAGAAGATCGGATTCTCCTGGCCCTGGATCACGTTGGTCTGCAGGCCGCCGTAGACTTCGCCCCACGGCAGCGGCGTGGGCGTCGCTCCGAAGGCGCGATAGGTCTCCGAAAGCAGCGGGTTGGTCATGGTGCGGATATTCTTGCCGCGCAGCTCGTCCGGGGTGCGGATCGGCTCATCAAGGGTAATGACCATCTCGCCTTCCGGATACATCTTGAGCAGCTCCAGCCCCTGTTCGGCATAGAGCTCAGGGAACGTCTCGTTGATCGCGGTGCTGGTGTTGAAGAACTCGATGACGGTCTCTTCATCGGTCGGCAGCAGGTAAGGAATAAAGAAAATCTGCGCTTCGGGGATCAGCGCGCCGGTAAAGCCGGGAGATTGGTTGACGAACTGCAGGATGCCGGCCTGGGTCTGCTCCATGATGTCATCGGATTCGCCAAGCTCGCCGAAGCGATAGACTTGTACGGTATGGTCGGAATTCTCCTCCACATACTCCTTGAACTTCATTGCGAAGACATCCTGGACATCGCCCTCGAACTCCTCATGGGCATAACGCCAAGTGTCGGAGTATACGGCCGCCGACATGCCGAGCAATAGTGCGCCAATACTGGCCGAAGTCAGTAAATTACGTACCTTCATTATTATGTTCCCCTAGCAGGTTGAACCAGCAAAAAGGTATCCATGCTGGCATTGTACTGATAAAAAATACGCACTTATGCTTTCAGGCTAGCGTGGGGATTAGTGACGGTCAAGGCGCGTTTCCAAGGTTTTCAGTGCCCAAAGATGCGTTTTTTTCTGCTTGGGTAGCCACTGTGCCAAGCGCTCGGCAAGCGTGGGATCCTGCGCTTCCAGGCAGCGAATGCCTTGCCCGGCTTCGCTCAAGCGTTGCAGCTGATAAAGGGTTTCTCGCTCGCAGAGCAGCTCGGCGCGCTTGAGTGCGGCCCGTAACTCGGCGAGCGATGCAGAGTGTTGGGCAGATGCCTTCAGTTGGCGGCGTCGCTGACGCAGCGGCTGGGTCATCTGGGTCTGCCAGCGGCGCACCTCGCCAAGCGCGACCTCGACCCCTTTGGCAGGTGTGAGGCCGTGCAGCTGCAGCCAGCAGATCCACAAAAGTTCACAGACATCGCCCCCCGCCTCATCCTGCAGATGAAGACAGGCATCAGCCACGCCTTCGCGCCCATAGAATGCAAGCGCATGCTCCCATAGCGGTCGTGCCTTGAGAGAAGCCCGCATCCTCTCGCACAATTGGGTAGAATCCATGGCGCGTCTCGCTGTCGTCCTGCCGTGCGTCAGGTCACCATCATTTTATCACTGGAGTCGGGCATGATCGCACTGCGCCAACTTTCGTTGCAACGCGGCACCCAGGCGTTGATCGAGGGAGCCGAGCTGACCCTGCATGCTGGCTACAAGGCCGGAATCGTCGGTGCCAACGGGGCCGGCAAATCGAGTCTGTTCAAGCTGTTGCTCGGCGAACTTGCCCCGGACAAGGGGCATGTCGAGATGTCGGGCGGTCAGCGCATCGCCCATATGGCCCAGGAAGTTGCCGCACTCGATCGGGCGATCGTCGACTATGTACTCGATGGCGATGCCGAACTGCGCGCCACCGAGCGGGCGCTGGTCGATGCCCGGGCGGCGGGCGACGCGCATCGCGAGGCCGAACTGCACGGGCGTATCGAGGCGCTCGATGGCTATAGCGCCCCCTCGCGCGCCGCGCAACTGCTGGTGGGGCTGGGCTTTGGCCAGGCCGACCTCGAACGCCCATTGTCGGCCTTCTCGGGGGGCTGGCGGATGCGCGTCAACCTCGCCCGCACCCTGTTCATGCCCTCCGATTTGCTGCTGCTCGACGAGCCCACCAACCACCTCGATCTCGATGCCCTTCTATGGCTCGAGCAGTGGCTCAAGCGCTATCCCGGTACGCTGCTGCTGATCTCCCATGACCGCGATTTTCTCGATGCCGTGTGTGACCACATCGTGCACTTCGATCAGCAACAGCTGACGCTCTACCGCGGCAACTATTCGCTGTTCGAGCGGGTGCGGGCCGAGAAGCTCGCCCAGCAGCAGGCCGAAGCGGCCAAGCAGCAGGCGCGGCGCGAGGAGATCGAGAGCTTCGTGGCTCGCTTCCGTGCCAAGGCCACCAAGGCGCGTCAGGCCCAGAGCCGGCTCAAGATGCTCGAGCGCATGGGAACCATTGCGCTTGCGCATGTCGACTCGCCGTTCCACTTCAGCCTCCCCTCCGCCGACAAGACCTCGCATCCATTGCTGGTGCTGGAGGACGCCCGGCTGGGCTACCCCGCCGAGGGCGCTGGCGGGGCCGAACGGGTGCAGCTCGACAACGTCAGGCTGACCCTGCTGCCGGGTAGCCGGATAGGTCTGCTCGGTCCCAACGGGGCCGGCAAGTCGACGCTGATCAAGTCGCTCACCGGTGAGCTTCCGCTGCTGGCCGGCAAGCGTGTTCCCGGCGAACACCTGGCGATTGGCTACTTCGCCCAGCACCAGCTCGAGAAGCTCGACCTGAGCAGCACACCGTTCATGCATGTCCAGCGTCTATCGCCTCGGGCCAGCGACCTGGAGATCCGTAACTTCCTGGGTGGCTTCGGTTTTCAGGGCGACGCCGTATTCGGCGAGGTGGCGCGTTTCTCGGGAGGCGAGAAGGCGCGTCTGGCGCTGGCGTTGGTCGCCTGGGAGAAGCCCAATCTGCTGCTGCTCGATGAGCCCACCAACCATCTCGATCTCGACATGCGCGAAGCGCTGACCGAGGCGCTGTCGGCGTTCGAGGGTACCGTGATCCTGGTCTCCCACGACCGCCACCTGCTGCGTGCCAGCGTCGACGAGTTCTGGCGAGTGGCCGACCACCGGGTCGAGCCCTTCGATGGCGATCTCGACGACTACCGACTATGGCTCAAGGAGCGACTCGAGGAGGAGCGGCGCGAGGCGCGCGCCGACAAGAACGAGCGCCAGGACGATGCCGTACCCCGCGACGACCGCAAGGCGCAGCGCCGTGCCGCTGCCGAACTTCGGGAAAAGCTGCGTCCGTTGAAACGCGATCGCGATCGAGCCGAGGCCGAGATGGCCAAGCTCGAGGCGTTACTGGAGGAGGTCGAGAGCGAGCTTGCCGATGTCGAGCTCTACACCGACCCGGCACGCAAGGGGACGCTGACGGCTGCGCTCGCACGTCAGGGCGAGCTCAAGGCACGACTGGAGGTCGCGGAGCAGCAGTGGTTGGCGGCCGAGGAGGCGCTGGAGCGACTCGAGGCGGAGCTGACGGACTCGTGAGGGCTAGCTCTCAAGCAGGAAGGTCACCGGTCCGTCGTTGATCAGTTCGACCCGCATGTCGGCGCCGTACTCGCCGCTGTCGACGCGGGGCCAGGCGGACTCGGCACTCTCCACCAAGTAGTTGAACAGGCGCTTGCCCGCTTCGGGGGGCGCTGCGCTGGAAAAGCTCGGTCGCAACCCCTTGCCGGTATCGGCAACCAAGGTGAACTGCGAGACCAGCAGCAGATCGCCACGCGCCTGCTGCAGGTTGAGGTTCATCTTGCCCTCGATATCGCTGAAGACCCGATAGTTCAGCAACTTGTACAGCAATCTGTCGGCTTGCTGCCGATCATCGTTGCGCTCCACACCGATCAGGGCAAGCAGGCCATGATCGATGGAGGCGATGCGCCGGCCATGGACATCGACGCTGGCACGCCTGACGCGTTGGATGAGCGCTTTCATGATGACTCCTCGCTCGCCATACTGATACATTAGGTAATTAGTGTATCAGTATGACACAGGCCGACCGCAGGAGACACGTCACCAGGCGCGGCACACCATGATGTCGCAGTGGGGCTCGGCAAGCAGCTGTTCGGTGAGGTGACTCTGTCGTCCCAGCTGGCCGCGGCTGCCCATCGACAGCAGATCCGGCGGTTGGCGCCTGAGGCGATTCATCAGCACCTCGAGCGGATCGCCCTGCTCGAGTTCGAGCTGCAGGTCGGGCACATCCTCGAGTTCGGCCATGATCTGCTCCACTTCACGCTCCAATTGCTGGCGCAGACGCGCCACTTCGCGATCGCGCCAGCGTGCATAGTCGCTGTTCGAGCCGAGCTCACGTTCGCCGGGAACGTTCCAGGCATGCAGCAGCGTCAGCGAGGCCTCGGGATAGCGCTTGAGTGTTTCGCGCAGGGTGTGGCGACAGGCCAGGGAGAAGTCAATCGGCACCAGGATGTTCTGCCACTCCTGGGTCGCCAGGTGGCTGACCGAGAGTACCGGACAGGGCGCGCTACGCAGCACGCGGGCAAGCGTGGTGCCACTCACCAGATCGGGCTGACCGCGCTTGCGGTGCGTGCCGAGAATGATCATGTCCACCGAGCGGTCGTGCGCCTCGCGGATGATCTCGGCATAGGGCGAGCCGGCAACGATCTGGATCAGCGTGCTGGGCTCGACGAGGGCATAATCCTCGCGCAGATCGGTCATCGTGCGCTGGATCTCCTCTACCAGTAACGGCTCCAGATCGCGTAGCGCCTGGCGTGGCAGATGAGGATCGAGAACATGGAGGATGTCGAGACGCGCACCGCTCTCATTGGCCAGGCGAATGGCGCGAGCGAAGGCGGAGCGATTCTCGGCGGAGAGGTCACAGGCGAACAGTAGCGTCTGAGTCATGGTGTGTTCCGTTTCTCAGTTGGCTTGGCGCGCAAGCCTGGCTCGACAGACGGTCACTCCTCAGCATGGCGCCACTCTTCACGCTTCGCAAGTCACGGGTGCAACTCGGCTGGTTCGGTGCCCCTCATGACTCTCTCACCACCAGTGATGGAAATGGTGCACCGGGCCATGGCCGCTGCCAACGCGTAGCCTGTCGCTCGCTTCCAGCGCGGCGTTGAGCCACTGCTTGGCGCTATTTACGGCGCAAGTGAGCTTCTCGCCGCGGGCCAAGCAGGCGGTGATCGCCGAGGAGAGCGTGCAGCCGGTGCCATGCAGGTTGTCGGTATCGATGCGTGGTCCGTCGAGCCAGTAAACGCCGTCCGCTCCGGCGAGCAGGTCGGGGCAGCGCTCGCCCTGGAGATGGCCGCCCTTGAGTAGCACCCGGCCGGCGCCCAGGTGGTTCAGGGCCGGCAGCATCGCCTCCATAGCATCGGTGTCTCGTGGGGTATTGCACTCCAGCAGTACTGCCGCTTCCGGCAGGTTGGGGGTGATCAGGTCGGCCAGTGGCACAAGAATGTCGCGCACTGCCCTGATGCCGGCATCGTCGACCAGAATGTCGCCACTCTTGGCGACCATCACCGGATCGAGCACCACCCAGCGCGGACGCCGCCGGTTCAGGGCGTCGCGAATCACCTCGGCGACCTCGCGACTGGCGACCATGCCGATCTTCACCGCATCGATCTCGATATCGGCGAACAGCGTCTCGAGCTGCTCGGCGATGAACGCTGGCGGTACCGGGTGGACGCCGGTCACACCTCGCGTGCTCTGGGCAGTCAGCGCGGTGATCACGCTGGTACCATAGGCGCCCAGCGCCGAAAAAGTCTTGAGATCGGCCTGGATACCGGCGCCACCACTGGGGTCGGAGCCGGCGATGGTCAGGGCATTGGGTATGCAAGGAGAGTGGGGCATCGGCATGCGACCGCTATCGGTAAAATTGAATTCTAGCCTACTTCAGGCACTCTCGGAGGCGTCATGCTGAGTCTGTTTCTGGTGGCGCTGGCGAGCGCCACCCTTCTGCCGGGGGGCTCCGAGGTATGGCTGGCGCGACAGTGGTGCGTCGGTCAGCCGGCCCTGGCGCTATGGCTGGTGGCGACCAGCGGCAATACGCTGGGGAGCCTGATCAACGTCTGGATGGGCCGCTATGCGCGGCGCTTCCAGGATCGGCGCTGGTTTCCCGCCTCGCGGTCGGGGCTTGAGCGAGCGGAGCGCTGGTATCACCGCTTCGGCGAGTGGAGCCTGCTGCTCTCCTGGGCGCCGCTGATCGGCGACCCGCTCACCGTGCTGGCCGGGGTGTTCCGGCTGCCCTGGTGGCGGGCGGTGCTGCTGATCCTGATCGCCAAGGGGGCGCGCTATGCACTGGTGCTCTACCTGGCCCACCTCTGGCTGCTGCCGCTATGCCAGTAGCACGGAAGCCGCTCTTGCCGCTCCTGTGATACTGATTAGAGCACCGAGGGGAGCCAGGTAGCCAGCCCCGGGAACAGCGCCAGCGCCCCGAGCATGGTCAGCTGCAGCAGGATGAAGGGGATCACTCCGCGGTAGATCGCCGTGGTCGGCACCGAGTCGGGCGTTACGCCGCGCAGATAGAAAAGCGCGAAGCCGAACGGCGGCGTCAGGAACGACGTCTGCAGGTTGACGGCGATCATGATGCCCAGCCAGATCGGATCGATACCCATGGCCAGCAGCACCGGGCCGACGATCGGCACTACCACGAAGGTGATCTCAATGAAATCTAGGATGAAACCTAGCAGGAAGATCACCAGCATCACCACCAGCGTGGCGCCAACCACGCCCCCGGGCATCGCCTCGAACAGCTCGGTGACCAGCTCCTCGCCGCCATAGGCGCGAAAGACCAGCGAGAAGAGGGCGGCACCGATCAGGATCAGGAATACCATGCTGGTCACATGGGTAGTGGTACGCAGCACGTCCTTGAGCACCGCAACGTTCAGGCGACGCTTGGAGAGTGCCAGCAACAGGGCACCGAAGGCGCCTACCGCCGAGGCCTCGGTGGGCGTGGCGAAGCCCCCCAGAATCGAGCCGAGCACGGCAACGATCAAAAAGACCGGCGGCACCAGCCCCTTGAGCAGCAGCGGCCAGACGCTGCCCTGATGGTTGAGCTCCTTCATCAGTTGCTGGCGGTCGGCGGGAGGAGCCATCTGCGGCTTGAGCCAGGCGACGATAGTGATGAAGACGATATAGGCCATCACCAGGATCAGGCCGGGGACCAGTGCGCCGATGAACAGGTCGCCTACCGAGAGTGTGCGCGGGCTCCAAACGCCCATCGCCAGCTGTGCCTGCTGATAGGCGTTGGAGAGCACGTCGCCTAGCAGCACCAGGGCAATGGAGGGAGGAATGATCTGGCCGAGGGTGCCGGTCGCACAGATCGTGCCGGTGGCGAGTGCCGGCGAGTAGCCGCGCTTGAGCATGGTCGGCAGCGACAGCAGGCCCATGGTCACCACGGTGGCGCCGACGATACCGGTCGAGGCCGCCAGCAGCATGCCGACCAGCACCACCGAGATACCCAGCCCACCGCGCAGCGAACCGAACAGCATCGCCATGGCGTCGAGCAGCGTTTCGGCGATACGTGACTTCTCCAGCAGCACACCCATCAGCACGAACAGCGGCACGGCCAGCAACGTCTGGTTGGTCATGATGCCATAGAGCCGGTTGGGCATCGCCGCCATGAAGTTGGCCTGGAAGGGGACCGCCACCCCCATGCCGTCGAGCATGAGGCCCAGCCCGGCGAAGGCCAGGGCGGTGCCGGCCAGCGACAGCGCGACCGGGTAACCCAGCATCAGTACCAGACACACCGTGGCGAACAGGAAGAAGGGCATGTAGACGAGCAGATTTTCCACGACTACAGCACCTCCTCGTGCTCGTGAATCTTAACGGCGGGCAGGTGACCGCGGAGTATGAGTATTTGACGGATTATCTGGGCGATGCCCTGGATCAGCAGCAGCGCCATCATCACCAGGATGAGGCTCTTGAGCAGATAGACGGCCGGAATGCCGCCATCGGAAGAGCGCTCCAGGATCGCCCAGCTGCTTCTGACGTAGCGCAGGCTGCCAATCGCGATGAACAGCACCACCGGCAACAGCAGGAACACGCTGCCGGCAAGATCGACCCAGGCGCGGCCACGCGGCGACAGCCGGCGGTAGAAGATATCCACTCGCACGTGACCGTCATGCTTGAGGGTATAGGCGGCGGCCAGCATGAACACCATGGCATGCATGTACATGACCGACTCCTGCATGACGATGCTGTGCATGCTGAACACGTAACGCAGCACGACGATGGCGAACTGCACCAGCATCATCACCAGTACCAGCCAGGCAACGGACCGGCCGATGATTTCCGTGAAGGCGTCGAGCCATGAGAGCAGAGGGGGCTCGCGATTCGCGCGGTTCATGAGGCCTCTCGATTAGCGCTTGTTAGATTGGGTGGCGCGATATCATCGCTGATTACAGCGCTAGCGTCACCCTTTCCTGCGGTATCCTGCGACGAGAGGTGGCGCTGGCGCCTAGCCGGGCATGGCACTGCTGTCGTCCAGGGCGGCCTGGCAGGCATCGGGCAGACGTATGTCGACAGCGATCGGTAGATGGTCGGAGAAGAGTTGATCGAGTACACGCACGTCGTCGGCGGCGATCGAGCTCGAGATCAGGATATGATCCAGCGCGCGACGCGGCTGCCACGAAGGATAGCTGAGCAGCGGGCGAACCGGATGCAGCGGCAGCGATGCGCAGAAGCGCGAGTGTGCGTTGAGCTGGTCCGGCGTGCAGTTGAGATCGCCCATTACCACCACGTGACGAAGCGGGGTGATGATCTCGCTCAGATAGTCGAGCTGGCGTACGCGGGCACGATGGCTCAGCGCCAGATGGGCGACGAAGAGGTGCAGGGCATCGTCACCTTCACCATAGCGGGCATGAATGGCACCGCGCCCGGGCAGGGTGCCGGGTAGGCGGTGCTCTTCGATCTTAGCCGGGTGAAGACGCGAGAGTAGACCATTGCTGTGCTGGGCGACCCGCCCCAAGTTGCGATTGAGTTGCTTGAAGTGGTGGGCGAAGCCCGCCCGGCTCGCCAGGTACTCGACCTGATTGACGTTGCCGGAGCGGAAGCTGCCGCCATCCACCTCCTGCAGGCCGACGATATCGAACTTGCCGAGCACTTCGCTCATCAAGTCCAGCCGTCCGGCCCGCTTGGGGTGCGGAAAGAAATGCTGCCAGCTGCGCGTGAGGTAGTGATGGTAAGCCGATGTCTGGATGCCCACCTGTAGATTGAAGGTGAGCAGGCGCAGGTGGCCCGGTTCCCGCTCCATCATCATGCTCTCCAACCCGCTCACGACACCGCTCACCGTTACTCGCCCCTTTCGTCACGTACCCGTTCGATCAGTGCGCCGGCAATCTGCGGCATGTTCTCAAGGCTCCCCGCCGTCGACGGGCTGACCACATAGCGGCCATCGACGATCAGCGCTGGCACGCCCATCAGCTGGAATTCACGCATCCGCGCATGGGCCTGGTTGACCTGGCTCTTGACGCCGAACGAGCCGAGCGCCGCACGCGCCTCCTCCTCGCTGACACCGTAGTCGCTGAAGAATGTCGCGACATCATCGACGTCGGTCAGCGACCGACCCTCCTGATGGATGGCGTCGAAGAAGTCGGCGTGCACCTGCTCAAGAATGCCCAGCTCCTCGGCCGCGTAGTAGGCCGCAGCATGCTTGTTCCAGTCACCGCCCATGGTCGCCGGCATATGGATTACCTCGACGTCATCGGGAAGCTCCTCGAACCAAGGCGTGACATGCTCCTGCAGACGGTAGCAGTGTGGACAGCCATACCAGAACGCTTCGGTCACTTCGATCTGTCCTTCGTCAACGCGGGTGGAAACCGGGTTGTCGAGTACCGTGTAGTGCTGGCCCTCGACCAGGGTCTGGGCCGACACCAGCGTGGAGAAACCGAGGCCCGCCAGGGCTACCATCAATGTCTTGAACATCTACTTCTTCTCCTTGATGAGGGAAGCGACATGCCTAGCGCAGTCGCCATCGTCCCGTGTGCTGTCTGTTGGAGCGGCGGTGCAGCGCTCGGTTCCCGTGCAAATCGTGAAACAAAACGTCACTCCACTTCAACCCAATGAAGGAAGGCGGCCAAGGCCGCCTTCCTTCATGCGTCGGACAGACCGCCTCTCGCTACAGTGCCGCTACGAATCAGTTATGCAGACCGTAGATATAGTTGGCCACCGCTTCCATGTCGGCATCGCTCATCTTGGCGGCGATATCGCGCATGATCGCATTGGGGTCGTTGGCACGCTCGGCGTTGGCGAACTCCTGCAGGGAGGAGACCGTGTAGGCCGGGAACTGGCCCGAGAGCGCCGGATAGACGGCACTGCCGATGCCTTCACCGGTTGGGGTGTGGCAGGCCGCACAGGCGGGTATGCCCTTGGACATATCGCCGGCGCGGTAGAGCTCCTGGCCGCGGGCGATCAGCTCGTCAGCCGCTTCGGCCTGGCCGATGTTGGGCTCCTGCTGAGCATAGAAAGCCGCTACATCATGCGCATCCTGATCACTGTAGTTAGCGACGATACCGGCCATCTCTGGCACCACCCGATTACCGTCACGAATGTCTATCAACTGCTTGGCGATATAGGAGGCCTGCTGCCCGGCGATATGCGGGAAGGAGGGGGAGGGGCTGATCCCCTCAGCGCCATGACAGGCCGCACAGACCTGTGACATGGCACGTCCAGCGGCGGGATCGCCATCTATCTCTGCGTGGGCCACGCCAACGGCGCCCATGGTAATTGCCAGGCTTGCCAGTAACTTTCTCATCGCTAATCCACTATGCCGTTTCGTTGTTAACCGGTACGTACCCTGGGTGCCGCCCAGCTTTCTCGAATCCGAAACTGGACTTGCCTTCGCTCGGCAGCGCCCTGAGTCGTTCCGGGTTCGCTGCCAACAAGAGCACGGTGGTACACTAGCGTGCCCCAGGTCGCAGACAAAAGACATCGCATTATAACGAATCCCCGGGATAACGTGAATGCACCTGCCCTGCGCCCGCGCCTTTCATAGGTCTTATCTCTTACGCCAGGATCCCGCCACGTCATGTCGCATATCAATTATCAAACCGCCTGCTTCCTGACCAGTGCCGCCACCCTGGCCCAGTGCCCGCCTGACAGCGGCTCGGAAGTCGCCTTCGCCGGGCGCTCCAACGCCGGCAAGTCGAGCGCCATCAATGCCCTGACCCAGCACAAGGCGCTGGCCAGAACCTCCAAGACGCCGGGACGTACCCAGTTGATCAACTTCTTCAGTCTGGCCGGCGGCGAGAGCCAGCGACTGGTGGATCTGCCCGGCTACGGCTTCGCCAAGGTGCCCGAGCAGGTCAAGCTCGAGTGGCAGCGCCACTTGGCCGACTATCTTCAGCGCCGCCAGTCACTGCGAGGCCTGGTTCTAGTGATGGACGTGCGTCACCCGCTCAGCGAATTCGACGAGACGATGCTCGGCTGGGCCGACGAGCAGGACATGGCCGTGCATATCCTGCTGACCAAATCCGATAAGCTCAAGCGGGGCGCGGCCAAGGAGTCGCTGCAGAAGGTGCGTAACCGCCTGCGTGAATGGGAGGATCTGGTCAGCGTGCAGCTCTTCTCCTCGCTCAAGCGCGAGGGGCTCGACGAAGCGCGCCAGCGTCTCGACCAATGGCTGGCCGAAGATCCAGCCCCGCAGGCGCAGTAACATACCCTTGAGCCTGTCTGCGCGGCAGCTCGAAAATGCCTGCCCAACGCGGCGCGGTGGGTGCTGCTGCATGTAGGTGGTTCAGGGCGCGCTGTCGTCGCTATCGCAAAGACGTCGGGCACGGGGGTGGGCGGCATCGTAGCTGGCGGCCAGGTGCTGCCAGTCGAGCCGGGTATAGATCTGGGTCGTCGAGAGGTTGACGTGTCCGAGCAGCTCTTGGACGGCGCGCAGATCCTGGCTCGACTCCAGCAGATGGCTGGCGAAGGAGTGACGCAGACGGTGCGGGTGCAGATGCTCCGGCAGGCCGCGACGGCGCGCCAGCTCGGCCAGGCGCAGCTGTATGGCTCGGTGGCCGAGCCGGCGCCCATGCTGGGCGACGAACAGCGCCGGCTCCCCCGGGGCGGCCAGGCCATCGCGCAGCTCAAGCCAGCTCGCCAGGGCCTGGCGAGCGCGCCCACCCACCGGTACCTGGCGGGGCTTGCTGCCCTTGCCGATCACGCGCACGCGTTGTGCCTGCAGGTGGGCGACATCCAGCGCGGCCAGCTCGGCCAGGCGCAGGCCGCTGGAATAGAGCAGCTCGAGCATCGCCTGGTCGCGCCGCGCGAGCGGCGAGTCGTCATGGGGCGTATCGAGAAAGCGGCCGAGCAGGTCGATATCCACCGGATGTGGCAGATGGCGAGGCTGGCGCGGTGCCTGGGTCAGGCTGACCGGGTTGTGGGAAAGAATCGCCTTGGCCACCAGATGGGTGCAGAAGCGCGACACGGCGGCACGCCGACGGGCCAGGCTGCGCGGCGCCAGCCCGCGGCTGCGCTCGCTGCCCAGGAAGCGTCTCACCAGACCGATCTCCAGGGCGCTCCACGTGGTGAGGCCGGCCTGCTCTGCAAAGCGCGCCAAGGCGTCGAGATCGCGGCGGTAGGCGGCTACGGTGGCGGGACTCGCGGTTGCCGCGAGCTCACCCAGGAAGGCCTCGGCCTGCTCGGCCAGCGGCGAGGCGTGCAAGACACTATCAGGCACTGTTGCCGCCATGGCGCACCAGCAGGCGTGCCACCACGTCGCCCAAGTACTCGGTGAACAGGGTGTCGAGGGTGGCACGGAAGTGCTCCGGATCGGGGCTCGCCAGTACCAGGTAACCCAACGGTTCACCCAGACACAGCCGTGTCACGGCGCAGGAACCGCCCTGCCGTGGGACCGGTACGTGCGGTAGCAGGCGCTTCCAGTCGGTACAGGTGAGCCGGGTACAGCGACTGGTGCGCCCATCGAGCAAGGCGGCCAGGCGCTGGCCGGCGGCATTGTCGAGCACATGGCGCGGTGCTTGAGGGGGGTGAGGCTCGTGATCGGTGAGGCTCGCCGGGCACCACAGTGCCACCGCCGGGGTCTTGAAGCGTTCGCTGAGCTGGGTGGCCAACGCCTGGCCCATGGCGTCGCTGTCCTCGGCCTCCAGCAGGGCCAGCACCATCTCGCGGATGCGCCGGTACTGGCCCTCGTTGTGGCGTGCCGAGTCGAGCAGCTGCTCGAGTCGCCACTCGGCGCTCTCGGCACGCTGGCGCAGGTCGTGCACCAAGCGTTCGAGCAGCGAAGTGGTGCCCTGGGTGCCGGGGTGGGGCACCTTGAGCTGCTGGAGCAGTCCTTCGCGACCGACGAAAAAATCGGGATGACGGGCCAACCATTGGGCGACTCGGTCGGGGTTCAGTGTCTGGCGCGGTTCGGGAGCCGGAGCGCGAGCCATGAAGATACCTCCTGTCGCAAACGTACAGTGTGTGACGTCAGGCCAGTGCGACGCGGCCGTCAAAAACGCGTTCGGCGGGCCCGGTCATGCGTAGCGGTGCTTCACCGTCTGCCCACTCGATACTCAAGTCGCCACCCGGCAGGTGCACCGTGACCGGACTTGCGAGCAGGCCCTGGCGAATGCCGCTGGCCACCGCCGCGCAGGCCCCGGTACCGCAGGCCAGTGTTTCGCCCGAGCCGCGCTCGAAGACCCGCAAGCGAATCTCATGGCGTGACACGACCTGCATGAAGCCGGCATTGACCCGCTTGGGAAAGCGCGGATGACGTTCGATCAGCGGCCCCAGGTGAGCGACCGGCGCCTCATCTACGCTCTCGACCTGCAGTACGGCATGTGGATTGCCCATCGACACCACGCCGATCTCCAGGCGCTGCCCCGCCACATCCAGGGAGTGCAGGGGCGCGTCCGCTTCGGCATCGAAGGGCAGCGCCTGCGGGGCAAAGCGCGGAACGCCCATGTCCACGGTCACGCGGCCATCCTCCTCGACCTCCAATGTCAGCGGGCCGCCGCTGGTCTCGACGCGGATGCAGTGCTTATGGGTCAAGCGCTGGTCGCGCACGAAACGCGCAAAGCAGCGTGCACCGTTGCCGCAGTTCTCCACCTCGCTGCCATCAGCATTGAATATCCGATAGCGGAAGTCCATGTCCGGGTCCAACGGCGGCTCGACGATCAGCAACTGATCGAAGCCGATGCCGAAGTGGCGATCGGCGAGTTGCTGGATCTGCTCGCTGCGCAGCCGGGCACGCTGGGTGACCAGGTCGATCACCATGAAGTCGTTGCCAAGCCCATGCATCTTGGTGAAATGCAGCAGCATCAGTCGCTCCCCTCACCGCCGGGAAGCAGCGACTCGCCGGCCCACAGTGCCTCAAGAGGCTCGCGACGGCGCACCAGGTGGGCCTGGTCGCCATCGACCATCACCTCGGCAGGCTTGGGGCGGCTGTTGTAGTTCGAGGCCATCACGAAGCCGTAGGCGCCGGCCGAGCGCACCACCAGCAGGTCGCCAGGCGCAATCGCAAGGGCACGATCCTTGCCCAGGAAGTCGCCGGTTTCGCATACCGGGCCGACCACATCGTAGTGCTGTGTCTCGCGCGACGTGCGGGTGTCGGCCGGCAGAATCTGCTGCCACGCCTGGTAGAGCGCGGGGCGGATCAGGTCGTTCATGCCGGCGTCGACGATGGCAAAGTTCTTCTCCTCGCCGGGCTTGAGGTATTCGACCCGAGTCAGCAGCACGCCGGCATTGGCGGCAATCGAGCGGCCTGGTTCGAACAACAGGGTCAACGGCCGGCCCCCTTCCCAGCGTGAGAGGCGCTCGAGCAGCGAGGCGGCGTAGTCGAAGGGCGCCGGGGGTTGTTCGCCCTGGTAGGGCACGCCAAGTCCGCCACCAAGGTCGAGATGCTCGATCTCGATGCCGCGGGCATGGAGCTTGTCGAGCAGCACCAGCAACCGGTCGAGGGCGTCGAGAAACGGCGAGAGTTCGGTGAGCTGGGAGCCGATATGGCAATCAAGCCCCACCACTTGCACGTTGGCCATCGCGGCAGCCGTTTCATAAACCGATAGCGCTTCGTCCACGGCGATGCCGAACTTGTTGGCCTTGAGCCCGGTGGAGATGTAGGGGTGGGTCTTGGCGTCGACATCGGGATTGACGCGCAGCGACACCGGCGCCAGCTTGCCGAGCCTGCCGGCCACGGCGTCAAGTCGCTCGAGTTCGGGCAGCGACTCGACATTGAAGCACTTGATGCCGACCTCCAGAGCCCGGACCATCTCCGCTTCCTGCTTGGCGACGCCGGAGAAGACCACCTTGGCGGGGTCGCCACCTGCGGCCAGCACCCGCTCCAGCTCGCCCAGTGAGACGATGTCGAAGCCGGCGCCGAGTCTTGCCAGCAGGTTGAGCACCGCGAGGTTGGAGTTGGCCTTAACCGCGTAGCATATCAGGTGCGGGTGATTGCCCAGAGCCTCGGTATAAGCGCGGAAGTGACGCTCCAGGGTGGCGCGGGAGTAGACGTAGCAGGGGGTGCCGAAACGCTCGGCCAGCTGCGACAGCGGGACATCCTCGGCATACATTTCACCGTTGCGGTATTCGAAGTGGTCCATGCTCAGCTCTCTTCATCGGGCGTTTCGTCGTCAGGCTCGGATGCGGGGACGGTGTGGGTGACGTCGCCCTGAGGGTCGTAGCGCTCGGCTGCGCGGGGGTCGTCGGGTGGGTAGAGGGGGCCCTTCTGACCACATCCCGCCACCATGAGCAGCGCCAGTGCCAGCACCGCGAGGCGTGATCTCCCGGCGCTTTTCATGTCAGTGCTTCTCATCGAGAGCCGCCAGTGCATCCCGGGCGCGCTGCGCCGCGGCGCGTACCTGGTTCGGGGCGGTGCCACCGATATGGTTGCGCGCCGCCACCGAGCCCTCCAGTGTCAGTATCTCGAACACGTCCGCGTCGATCTGATCGGAGAACTGGCGCAGCTCCTCGAGGCTCATCTCGGCCAGGTCGCGCTTCTCGCGAAGGCCGAAGGCGACCGATTGACCGACGATCTCATGAGCGTCACGGAAGGCGACACCCTTGCGCACCAGATAGTCGGCAAGATCGGTGGCGGTGGAGAAGCCGCGCCGTGCGGCTTCCTTCATGCTGTCTGGCTTGGCCACGATGGCCGGCACCATGTCGGCGAATGCCCGCAGGCACCCCTTGACCGTGTCGAGGGTATCGAACAGCGGCTCCTTGTCCTCCTGGTTGTCCTTGTTGTAGGCCAGCGGCTGTGACTTCATCAGCGTCAGCAGCCCCATCAGGTGACCGTAGACGCGCCCGGTCTTGCCACGCACCAGCTCCGGCACGTCGGGGTTCTTCTTCTGTGGCATGATCGATGAGCCGGTACAGAAGCGGTCGGGCAGATCGATGAAGTCGAACTGGGCGCTGGTCCACAGGATCAGCTCCTCGCTCATCCGCGACAGGTGCATCAGCAGGATGCTGGCAAAGGCGGTGAATTCGATGGCGAAGTCACGATCGCTCACCGCGTCCAGCGAGTTCTCGGCGGGGCGGGTAAAGCCGAGCAGCTCGGCGGTGACGTGGCGATCGATCGGATAGGTGGTGCCGGCAAGGGCCGCGGCGCCCAGCGGCATCACGTTGACCCGGCCCCGGCAGTCGCGCAGGCGCTCCTGGTCGCGGGCGACCATCTCCTGCCAGGCCAGCAGGTGGTGGCCGAAGGTGACCGGCTGGGCGGTCTGCAGATGGGTGAAGCCGGGCATGATGGTATCGGCCTCGCGGTCGGCCAGCTCGATCATCCCTTGGCGCAGGCGTGTCAGTTCGGCATCGACCGCGTCGATCTCGTCACGCAGGAAAAGACGGATATCGGTAGCCACCTGGTCGTTGCGCGAACGGCCGGTGTGAAGCTTCTTGCCGGTGATGCCGATCTTGTCGGTCAGGCGTGCCTCGATATTCATGTGCACGTCTTCGAGCTTCATCGACCACTCGAACTCGCCGCGCTCGATCTCTCCGGCGATCTCGTTGAGGCCCTCGACGATGGCGTCACGCTCGGCCTCGCTCAGTACCCCGACCCCGGCCAGCATGGTGGCGTGGGCGATGGAACCGCGGATGTCGTGGTGCGCCAGGCGCTGGTCGAAACTCACCGAGGCGGTAAAGCGCTCGACAAAGGCGTCGGTGGGTTCGCTGAAGCGTCCGCCCCAGGACTGGTTGGTAGACTTCGTCATCAACTGGGATCCTGCATGTTTGTCATGAAGAGTGGCATGAATGATCGGCATCAATCGTCTGCAAGCGCCTATGGTCTGGAAGTGTACCAGAGTCCACGCCACTGGCCACGCCGGCCAAGCGGGCGGGACGATTACGGACGTGGCGTTTTTCCTCCATGGGCCAGTGCATTATGATGGTGTCATGAGCAGAGGGCGTCGGCCCTTTTGTGCCTACCTTAACCAGGGGCTATCGATAGCGGCAGCCCCTGCCGATGGGAGATTGATGTGGCTGCCATTTCCACGCTGCGAATCGCCACCCGCAAGAGCCTACTGGCCTTGTGGCAGGCTGAGCATGTCCGCGACCGACTGATGGCCGAGCATCCTGGGCTCCAGGTAGAGCTGGTGCCGATGTCCACCCGGGGCGACGTGATTCTCGATACTCCGCTGGCCAAGGTCGGCGGCAAGGGGCTTTTCGTCAAGGAGCTCGAAGAGGCGATGCTCGACGGTCGTGCCGATATCGCCGTGCACTCGATGAAGGATGTGCCGATGCACTTCCCCGAGGGGCTCGGCCTCTCGGTGATCCTGCCGGGAGCCGAACCCACCGATGCCTTCGTCTCCAACGACTACGCCTCGCTGGACGCGCTGCCCGAAGGGGCGCGCATTGGTACCTCGAGCCTGCGCCGCGGTCTGCAGATGCGCGAGCGGCGTCCCGACCTCGAGATATTGAGCCTGCGCGGCAACGTCCAGACGCGGTTGGGCAAGCTCGATGCTGGCGAATTCGATGCGATCATCCTCGCCACCTCCGGCTTGCGCCGCCTGGGACTGGGCGATCGCATCGCCATGGAGTTGCCGCCGGAGGTGTGTCTGCCGGCCTGTGGCCAGGGGGCACTGGGCATAGAGTGCCGCAGCGACGACGCCGAGATCATCTCACTGCTGGCGCCTCTCGACGACCCGGATACTGCCACCCGCGTACGCGCCGAGCGGGCCATGAACACCCGCCTGGAAGGGGGCTGTCAGGTGCCCATCGGGGGGCATGCGATCTTCGAGAATGATGGGCATACCTTGTGGCTACGTGCCTTGGTGGGCAACCCCGACGGCTCGCAGGTGCTGCGCGCGGAAGGGCGGGGCAACGCCAGTGAACCCGAAACGCTGGGTATTCGCGTCGCGGAGGATCTGCTCGATCAGGGGGCCGGTGAGATCCTCGCCGAGATTTATGGCAGCGAAGAGTTCTGAGTTCCGACCGCGCGTCCTGCTGACTCGCCCCGGCGAGCGCGGCCAGCGCTTGGCCGAGGCGTTCTCGACACACGCTGTCGAGGCGCTGGCCCTTGACGTGATGTCCCACCAGTTGCTTCCTGAAACACCGGCCCAGCGCAGTATCTGGTTGGATATCGATCAGTATCGGCGCATCGTGGTGGTCAGCCCCTTCGCCGCCGAGTGCCTGGCCGATGCGCTGGATCGCTATTGGCCACAGCTGCCGCTGGGGCCGAGCTTCTATGCCGTGGGTGCCGCCACGGCCGAGGTCCTTCACCAACGCCTTGGCGTTAGGGTGCATGTACCGATGCCGGAGCGGGGAGAAACCAGCGAAGCCTTGCTGGCGCTGCCCTCCCTGGCTGCTCTTGATGAGCAGAAAGTGCTGCTGGTGGCGGGGGAGGGGGGGCGGCCGCTTTTGGCTGAGGCTCTGGTCGCACGTGGTGCTCAGTTGGCGCGCCTGGCACTCTATCGGCGCGTCTTGTTGCCGCCCGAAGGCGAGGCCAGGGAGTGGCTGGCGCAGGGCGACTACGCCGCACTAGTGATCTCAAGCGGTGAAGTGCTCGAATATCTGGCAGGATGGTGTGGGTCGAAGGCGTTGAACCAACCGCTAATCGTGTCCAGTCGCCGTTTGGCTACACTGGCAGACAGCCTGGGTTTCGCTGAGGTGCGCGTCGCGGGGGGCGCATCGGTCGCCGCCCTGATGGCAGCGGTGCTGAGTGCCTGCGACCTGGATGACGCAGAAGACGATCATGACGATCTAGAAAAGGGCTAGCGACAAGATGAGTAAGCAACCAAATGATCAGGACGAAAAGCAAACGTCATCCGATGCCACGCCACAGGCTTCTGCCAGTGCCAACAGCGGTGTCAATAAAGGCGCCGACAGCGACGCCAAGCGCACCGATGAGACGCATGCCGTCGCCTCGGGTGCCAGCGCTGTCGCCAAGCCTGATGATAAAGCCAAGTCTGACGAGAGCGGCAAGCCCGACAAGCCCGAAAAGGGCCGTTCGGAAGCGCGCTCGCGTCGCCGTCGCGGCCGGTCCGGCGGCGGCTCATCGTCCGATTCATCAATCGCTGCCGCTCCCCCGGGCGCTATTCTCGCCGATACTAGTAGTGCCGAACTGGCCCGTGCCGAGCAGGGCGAGCCGGCCACGGTGAGTCCGAACACGTCATCGAATGCCAGCACAGCGGAACCGGCCAAGCCCAACACTGGCAAGCCGGACTCAAACACGCCGGGTAAGGATAAACCTGCCCAGGATAACGTGGCCGACCCGCAGAAGAAGGTTCCGCCCAAATCGCAAAGCGACGAGACCAAACCCGCCGGTACGGCGGGCGTTGGCGGTGGAAGCGGTCGATCGGGAGCGGGGGGGCCGCCACGCGACACGCGCCGCGGTGGCGGCAAGTTCGGTCTGGCGGCACTGGTGCTGGCGATCGTGGTCGGAGCCGCCTTGATGGTATTTGCCTGGCAGGCCTGGGAGCGCCTGGATGCCCAGCAGCAGCGGCTGGCCGAGCTCGAGTCGGGCCAGCAGGCCAGTGGCGATAACATCAGCGAGATCGAGTCGCGTCTCGGGCAGAGTGCCGATCAGCGCGACGCAGCCCTCGACGAGGCGCTGCAGAGCATGCGTCAGGAGTTCGGCAGCTATCGCGAGGAGGTCAACGAGACTCTCGATCGCGTACTCAGTGAGCTTTCCAGCGTGCAGGAGACCGACGAGCGCGAGTGGCTGCATGCCGAAGCGGCCTATCTGTTGCGCCTCGCCAACCAGCGTCTGCAGCTGGAGCGCGACGTGGAGGGCTCCGCCGCGCTGCTGCGCACCGCCGATGCTCGCCTGGTCGATGCCGACAACCCCGCGCTCATGCCGATACGTCGCGCGATCGCCTCCGAGCTGGCTGAGCTCGACGCCGTGCCGCGTATCGATCGTACCGGTCTCTACCTGAGTCTCGATGCCCAGCAGCAGCAGCTTTCGCGCCTGCCGCTGAATCAGGATATCGAACAGCTCGCCGCCGCGCCCGGCGATGATTCACCGCCTACGGGCACCTGGCAGCAGCAGCTTTCGCGATTCGGTGGCGAGCTGCGCGATCTGGTCACCGTGCGTCGACACGACGAGGCGCTCGAAGCGCTGATCTCGCCCCAGCAGGAGTCCTATCTGCGCCAGAACGTGCGTCTGCTGGTCGAGCAGGCCCAGCTGGCGCTGCTGCAGGAGGAGCAGACGCTCTACGAGGCCAGCCTCGACAAGGCGATGGAGCTCGTCGAGCGCTACTACGATACTGACCGCGACGGCGTGCAGCGCTCGCTCGAGCGATTGAGCGAGCTGCGCGATGCGAGCATACGCCCCGAGCTGCCGGACATCAGTGGCTCCCAGCAGGCGTTGGCGGAGTTCATCGAGCGGCGCTTCAATGGCGGGACGGCCGAGGAGAATGGCGGCCAGGGAGATGACGCATGAGAAAGCTGATCCTCCTGATCGTCATCGGGCTGGCGCTCGGGGCGCTGTTCGGTCAATTGATGGTATCGGTGCCTGGCTACTGGCTGATCCGGGTCGGCGATACCTCGGTGCAGACCTCCTTCTGGTTCGGCCTGATACTACTGTTGGCCGCCTTCATGGTGCTTCACTTCACGTTACGCATCTTCAGCCGCATGCGCCGCCCGGTGAGTCGGCTCAAGTTGTGGAATAGCCGCACACGCAATCGCAACGCCATGAAGCGTACCGTCAAGGGGCTGGTGGCACTGGCCGAAGGGCGCTGGAAGCGCGCCGAAAAGTCGCTGGTCAAGGCTGCCGACGACTCCAGCACGCCGCTGGTCAACTACCTATCTGCTGCTCTGGCGGCGCACTACCAGGGTCGCTACGAGCAGGCCGATACCCTGCTCAAGCGCGCCCATCTCTCCACCGAAGGCGCCGACAGCGCGGTGGGCATGTTTCAGGCCCAGTTGATGCTCGACCGTCAGCAGTTCGAGGAGGCCCTGGCCATTTTGACCCGGCTCGACAATCAGGTCCCTGGCCATCCTCAGGTGTTGAAGCTGCTCAAGCAAGCTTATCTCAGCGTCAATGACTGGGACGGCTTGCGCCGCCTCACGCCGCGGCTCGCTTCCCAGCAGCTGATTGCCCAGGAGGAGCGCCACACCCTCGAGCAGCGCGCCTACCGCGAGCTGCTGATCGATGCGGCGCGCAGCCCCAACGATGTGGAGCGTGCGCGCAACTTATGGGCAGACATGCCGGACTACCTGCGTGGCGATGTCGAGCTGGTGGTGTTATATGCCGAAGCGCTAGTGCGCGGTGGCGAGGAGGCGATCGCCGAGCGCTTGCTGCGCCACTCGCTCAAGGAGCACTGGGATTCTCGGCTGGTGCTGCGCTATGGCCTGCTCAACGTGGATGCGGCGCGTCAGCTGGTCTATGCCGAGAAATGGCTGCAGGAGCGGCCCAACGATCCGGACCTGCTGTTAACTCTGGGTCGGCTGTCGCTACGCAATGCATACTGGGGCAAGGCCCAGGAGTACTTCGAGGCAAGCCAGCGTCAGCGCCCGAGCGGTGTGGTATGTGCCGAGCTGGCTCGGCTGTATGCCAACCTGGGTGAGCACAACAAAAGCCAACTCTACTATCGTCAGAGCGTGGAGCTGCTCGACAAATCGCTCCCCTCACTTCCCCAGCCCAGCGACGACAATCCCTGAATTTCACTCATATTACTTGCTCTCCGGGCGCCGCAAGGCGCCTTCTTTATATACTGCCCGTATGTCGTTCGCGGCGGCGCTCAGGTGGCCTTCCTGCTCGGCGAAGCCTACATTGCCATCGACTCGGCGATCATGACCGTACTAATCCGGGTACTGTCAGAAATCCTCCCGAAGACCTTGGGCGCGACTGATTGGTGGGCAATGACTCCATCTCTCCCACCAATTCTGAAATTCATGATCGTCATTATGGGTCCTTTCATCTGGCTGACTGAACTCATTAACAACCGGCTTGGGAAGTCGAAGACCGATATCGTTCATAATATGCGCACTTACGCCAAGCAGAAATGGTTGAAGCGCCTCAAACGCGATGAGCCGACTCGCTGAACCTGACGTATGGGCATCAATCAACCCAGCGTAATGCTGCCCAAGAGGCTACAAAGAGATAGCCTCGCATGACCTCGGAAAGGTACCTAAGCTCAGTAGAAGCGTACGCCCACCTTGACGACCTTGTCGCCCTGCACTTCGCTGACCACCCAGTGGATGCCGTGCCAACTCACATTATCGCCTACCACGGGATGGCCGCCGACGCGTGTGGCAATGAACTCTCCTAATAACAGTTCCCCCTCCCCGGGCGTGATCGACAGACCATAGGCTTGAGCAATATCCACCAGCTTGGCTTCGGCATTGATGGTGAAGGGACCAAAGAATTCTTGTGTCTTCTTGAGCCGCGCTTCTCCGCTGAACAGCCGGTTTAAGGCGGGCAGATCCTCGTTGCGTCCGATGACACAGACCACATCCTCTAACTGTAGCCGGGTGCTGCCCTTGGGGTGCAACATGGTGTGTTCGCGGAAGAGGGCAGAGATCAAGGCACCCGATGGGAAGCGGAGCATGCGGATCGGCGCATCATTCAGGGTCGGGTTCTCGACTCGATAGACATACATCTCATAGTCGTTCTCGGGCAGGATGCCAAGGGGGCCACGATGATTGGGCTCAACACCGGGAGGTACCTCCACTTTCATCCAGCGGGCCATCAAGGAGATGGTGCCTCCCTGGATCAATAGCGACATTAGTACGACAGCGAAGGCGGCATTGAAATAGAGTGAGGCATCCTCGACGCCGCCAATGACAGGGAAGATCGCCAGTACGATGGGAACCGCACCTCGAAGGCCCACCCAGGAGATGAAACCGATTTCATGCCAACGGAACTTGAAGAACGGTTTGACCGATATGAGAACGGCCAATGGGCGAGCCACGAAGATCAGTGCCAGACCGACGATCGAGGCTGGTAGCGCGTACTCGAGCAGGTCGGCCGGATTGACCAGCAACCCCAGCACCAGGAAGAGGCCGATCTGGCTCAGCCAGGCCAGGCCATCGTTCACAGGAAGAATGAAGTTGAGATGTTTGCCCGGCTGGTTGCCGATCATCAAGCCGGTGAGATAGATGGCCAGGAAACCGCTACCCCCCAAGTGGCTGGTCAGGCCGAATACGCAGAAGCCCAAAGCCAAGGCGAGCAGCGCGTAGAGCCCTGCGGCCAAGTCCACCCAGCGGATCAGGCGGGCGGCCAGTAAGCCACCAACTACCCCGATTGCCATGCCGACCCCGAACTGTTGCACCAGGAATAGCAAGGTGTCTAGGATCCCACCCATATCCCCTACCAATAGCTCAATGAGCATGATGGTGAGGAAGATCGCCATGGGATCGTTGGTGCCGGATTCGATTTCCAAGGTGGCGCTGACACGCTCGTTAATATTTACGCCTTGGCCATTGAGCATCGAGAACACCGCGGCCGCGTCGGTCGAACCGACGATGGCCCCTATCAGCAACCCCTCGATCAGGCTGAGGTTGAAGATCCACATGGCGATCAGCCCGGTGATGCCAGCGGTCAGAAAAACCCCGACGGTGGCCAAGGACATTGCGGGCTTGAAAGCGGCACGAAAGGTAGAGAGTCGTGTACGTAGCCCGCCATCCAGCAGGATCAGGGCCAGGGCCAGATGGCCGATGATGAAGGCCATCGAATAGTCGTCGAAGCGAATGCCCAGCACGCCCTGTTCGCCAGCCAGCATTCCCAGGGCGAGAAAGATGACCAGCAGCGGCAGGCCGAATAGCGACGAGAGTCGGCTGGCCAGAATGCTCAGCGCAAGAAGAAAGCCGCTGAGGAGAAAAAGAGTATTGATGGAATCCATGCGCCGAACCTTGATCGGTGATGGCCGCCAGTATGACACATCCACGTGAACCTCAACGGTAGTCAGGGCGCTATAACATGAGGTGTCTCGTAGCTCAATGGCGATATCCTGAAGCGGCCTGAAAGTAACTATTTAATTTATAATAAGTTGTAATGCGTTTTGGCAAGGGCAGGGAAGTCGAAGAGGCTCTGGTGCATGTCGGAGCGGACACATTTTTCAAGCCATATTCTGCCAGTTCGACTCCCTCGACTTCGGTCGCCGGAGCCGGGTGGAGCCGCTCCAGGCTCATCAATCCTCGTCGAAGTTCTCCCCGGTCTTTGGGTTGGGTCTGGCGCGGGGATCGAAGCGGTCATCCGTTTGGCTGCCGGCCGCTTTCGGCTGGCCGGCGGGGCTTCCGTCGATAGTGAAGTTTTGCTGCATGACGCGCAGATTGGCGGGCGGTGCCGAGCCGGTCTTGTCCTGGCCGAAGTAGAGCGTGGTATGCGGGAAGGGTATCTCGATGCCCTTGGCGTCGAAGTGCAGCTTTACCAGCCGGTTGTAGGCGCGACCAATGCCCCAATGGGTGCCTGGCTTGGCCTTGATGCGCACGCGAATATTCACCGAACTGTTGCCCAGCGCGACGACCCCCGCCACCTCCAGCGGCGCGACGATATTCATCTTGTGTTCCTCGTCGGCGGCCAGCTCGTCGAAGGCCTCGCGCAGGGCGATGATGGCCTCGTCGATGTTCTCGCGATAGGCGATACCGTATTCACCGACGTGGTAACCGAAGTCGCGCATGAAGTTGGACACCGTGTCGACACTCGAGAAGGGGACGATATGGTAGGTTCCCGACAGGTCGCGAATGCCTACCGAGCGGATGCTGAGGCGTTCCGCGGTTCCGGTGATGCCGCCGGCCGTGACCACGTCGCCGGTATTCATGGCATTTTCGATCTGAATGAAGATCCCGGTGATGATGTCCTGGACCAGCCTCTGGGCACCGAAGCCGATCGCCAGCCCCAGTACACCGGCACCGGCGATGAGCGGCCCGATGTTGATGCCGACCTGCGCGAGCACGATCATCAGCGTCATGGTGACCAGAGCGATCGCCAAGGCATTGCGAAACAGCGAGAGCAGTGTCTTGGCGCGCGGGTCGGGCTCGCCGGTCCCCGTTTCGGGGTTGAGCTTGTGCTCGATCAGACTGGCGAGCGCCAGCCACGCGGTGACCGCCAGCATCAGGATCACCGCGACACTGATGGTCCTGCCGACGATGGTGCGGCCCAGGTCGGAGGCGTACCAGGCGGCGAGATTGAAGACGCCCCAGACGTTCAGCACCAGCATGACGACAATGGCCAGGATGACGAAGCGGATGAAGCGCAGCGCATTGGGGATATAGGAGTTCAATCGGGGTTCCAGCAGCGGCAGCTTGCGCCGCAGGTCATCGGAGAGCGTGATGTGGTGGCCGATCGTCTGGGTCAGCAGACTGGAGATGAGGATGCCGGCTCCCGCCAGGAGGATGGTGTAGAGCGAGGCCTGCATGACGAAGGGCAGCGCGTCCGCGGGGCGGGCCAGCGTGATGACCAGCACCATCAGGAAATAGAGAATCGCCAGCCAATGCCAGATATGGGCCAGCAACTGCAGCGAAAAGCGGGTGGCGCCGAGGCTGGAGCGTTCGGCGATCGCCTCGAGGCCATGACGAAGCTTGAGCCGGTTCGTGAGTACGAAGGTCACGCCGTAGAAGAAGGCACCGAGCATCAGCAGGGTACCGACCGCCTCGCCCAGAGCGGGAGATAGATAGGCATTGATCAGCGGTACCACCGCCATCAGACCGTAGCCGACGATACCGATCAGCCGCGCGATCCAGCGATTCCAGTAGGAGGCTTCCTCGGAGGAGATGGGCAGCAAGCGCAGCCGGTCGTAACGCGACGAGAAAAGCATGCGCACCGCCGCCTTGAACAGCTCGATGATGAGGAAGGCATTGAGGAACAGCGAGGCACGGATCGAGAGCTCGCCGGTCTCGCCGATGACGAAGGTGGCGAGCAAGTTACCGCCGACATAGGCGAGCGCGACGACCAGCACGTCGACGACCGCCGCCATGGCGACGGCCAGGACCAGGCGCACCAAGGGCGTCATGCCGCCGCTCTGCAGCGACCACTGATTGAGGCGGGTAAACACCTGCCTGGCCAGGCGGCGGAAGCCGAGGAAGAGCGCGAAGGTGGCGATGATCACCAGCGCTAGGTTGATCGTCGCCGTGATCAGCCCATCCAGATCGAACGCTCCGTCGCCGGGCTGGCCCCGGAACAAGGCATCGATGGCGGAGACCATGTTGGTGAACTGACTGCCAGCGTAACTGGCGATGCTGCTGGTGGCTTCGGCCAGCCGTCGAGGAAGCGAGACCTCCTGGGCTGCCTGGCGGCTGGCAATTATCGCCTCGGCGGAAATATTGCCCTCGAGCCCGGCAACGCTCTCCTGTTGGGCCAGACCACGCAGCTCTTCTATGAGTCGGTTGCGCGACGTATCGTTTTCTAGCAGATCGGCCAGAGTGGAGTAGGCCGGAGAATCGGGGGGCGGATCGGGCTGCTGAGCCTGAGCGGGGAGGCAGGTCAGCAGTAGGGCGACCAATAGCCCGCTTAGCAGCAGGAAGAGGTGACGTGGATACAGCACGCTTTAATCTCCATGAATCAGCGTAGTCAGGGGGGCTTATGACATTGCGGCGAGTGCCATCACAAGCATGGCATCTCATCCCAGACAAGCCATGAGGTATGGCGTCATGATCGCCAGCCCGCTTGAGTCTAGCAGTTTCTATACAGCAATTATGCATCTCTAATCTCTTATGCCATACTTCATAAGTCGGTCTTTGGCCGAAAAATGCGGTAAGAGCAGCAAGGATGCGCCCGGACTTTCGAGCACGGGCGGTGCGAAGGGAGAAAAAGGATGTTGAATGTATCGCTTGAATTACGTTGTAACGTGTGCGGTAACGATCGCTTCACGATCCCTACCCTAGATGATCTCGATACCGATATTCGCTGCGTCGAATGCCTGGCGTTCAAATGCCACGCCGACGAGCTCGAGCATCACATGATGATGGCCTCTTCACGCCGGCCATCACCATTTCGGGACATGGGGCGATCTCACGCTCGCTGACTCCTGTTTTGGCAAGCAGGCAGTAAACGCTTACCACCCCTTGCGGGTGGTTTTTTGTGCCAACGCGAAGAAAGAAGAGTCTAGAGACGTTTCATGCCAACAACGCTAGGCCCACTGCTAGTGGTGACAATAGGCGGTGCCTTGGGGGGAGTGCTGAGAGTCTGGCTGACAGCACGCATCACTGCTCGCTGGGGGGAGGGCTTTCCCTGGGGCACTCTTGCTGTCAATACCAGTGGTGCCCTTCTGCTCGGCCTGCTGGTGGGGGTGACGGATGCGACTCCGGCCGGGGCGGTAACCGGGCTATGGCTGCTGCTGGCGGTCGGCGTGCTCGGCAGCTATACCACGGTCTCCTCCTTCAGCCTGCAGAGCCTTGCGCTACTGCAGGGTATGCGGCCCTGGCAGGGGGTGGCCAATGTGGCGGCATCGCTTGGTGGTTGCCTGCTCGCCGCTGCCGTGGGTATCGGCACAGGCCAATGGCTCGTGTCGTTGCTGGCGGGAGGCAACATGTGAGCGACACGCAACGTTTCTATGCCGCCGTCGCGCTGGGCAGCGCCCTGGGCGCCATTGCCCGCTACCTGGTATCGATCGGGCTTCTCTCCCTGCTGGGGCCTGGTTACCCTTGGGGTACCCTTGTGGCGAACGTGCTGGGGTCGGTGTTGATCGGCCTGGTATCGGTGTGTACTCAGGAGGGTGGGCGCTTTCGATCATCACCGCTATTGCGTCAGTTTCTGATGGCGGGATTTTGCGGTGGCTTCACCACCTTCTCCATCTTCAGCCTGGAAGTGGTAAGCCTGGCGGATCAGGGCGAGTGGCGGCAGGCAGCGGGGTATGTCGTGCTGTCACTAGGACTGTGGATGGGCGGCGTGGTGTCTGGCGTACGCCTAGGCACTCGCTTGAACCGCCGCCACGCCCAAGCTTCCTGCGGGGAGTAGCGCTGGCAGTGCCTGGCTTGGGCGCTGCCACCGCTCATGCCCGTCTCAGGCGTCCTCGTCATCCGAGGTATAGCGCTTGACCTCGGCATCCTCGCCGCACTCGGGGTCGATCAAGAAAGTGTTCTTCACATCCAGTAGCCCCAGGTGTTCGATAGTGCGACGTCCAAGCAGTAGAGGATAGAGCATCTCGCTGCGATCGCGCAGGCCAAACTGTTCTTCATAAATCGTATCGCCCAGGCAGATTTCCATCAGTACCACCTGACGCTCGGAGCGGCCACCTGCGCCTCGCACGGTGAGATCGCGATAGAGCGGACGTTCGAGCACTTCGGAGAGCGTCTCATCGCTGCTCTCGTCATCGAGCTCGAGGCGGAAGCGTACCCACTCCTCTCCCTCCTTCTCGAAAATCTCGATATCGCGAGCATCCAGCGATGATGTCAATGCGCCGCTGTCGAGCTTGGCCTTGACCACCACGCCCCAAGGCTCGACCGAGGCCCTCTCCACCCAGCCAAACACCTTCTCCTCCTCTGCGCTTGCCAGGCTTGTACCCATCAGCAGCGCACCGGCGAGAACCGAACTCCATATTTCCTTATACATTAAGCCTCCTCAGCAATGGCGTCCTCGAAAGCCGGACGGCCGAATCATTCCATTGCTTGGGAAGAGGTGCAAGGAGCAGAGCGGGTGTCTCCTGGCGCGGGTCAGAAGTTGGTGCAGTGTCAACGGCGGCACTCGTCTACACTTTCGGCATGGCTAAGACATTGACGTACCCAAGCGATATCTTCGAACTTGCCTTCGGTTCAAGTGACTTGAGCCCTGCTCCACATATGACGGTACCGAGTGCCCTTGGCCACCGAGGGCGTGCCGAATGACCATGCTCGTGCAAGCATGCTTCGTCTTGAGCCTCTCCCTCGTGCATCTGTTTGCCGGCAAGCTTCATTACCAGAACAAGATTCCACGCAGCGCTTGGCTCTCGTTTGCGGGCGGTGTCTCGGTGGCCTATGTATTCATTCATATATTCCCGGAGCTCCAGGAAGCGCAACAGACATTGGGTGATCAGGGCGTCATCGGCTTTATCGAGCATCACGCCTATCTTGTTGCCCTGTTCGGGCTGGGCGTCTTCTATGGACTCGAGTGTTGGGCTAAGAAACATCGCAAGAGGGCGGAGGCCGAAGACCCTGGACAGGAGAGCGACACGGGCGTCTTCTGGATTCATATCGGCGCCTTTGCCCTTTACAACGCCTTGATCGGCTATCTATTGGTCTTTCGCGAAACCGCCTTTCTGGAGATCCTGTTCTTCTTTCTTGCCATGGGCTTCCATTTTCTAGTCAACGATCATGCACTGGCTCAGCATCATCGCCATGCTTACCTGAGCAAGGGGAGGTGGGTGCTCTCAGCGGCGGTGGTTGTCGGTTGGGGAATCGGGTGGCTTATCGAAGTGAGCGAGGCGATCACCAGCACACTCTATGCACTGTTGGCCGGAGGCTTGGTGCTCAACGTCATGAAGGAGGAGTTGCCGGAGGAGCGCCAAAGCCGTTTCTGGCCATTCTGCATCGGCGCGACCCTGTGTTCGATGCTGCTGATCGCGATATGACCACCGACGGCCATGGCTGCTCCAATCCGGCCTCTTTTATCGATTGGCACACCACTGCATGTAGACGCCTTTGGTATCTGGACTCCCCCAGCGCCTGTGTCGATCCACGCCGAGCATCTCCTCCCTATTCCATTGGTCGACCCGGTCGCAGTATCGCCGCTGTTCCGAGGTGAGATCATCGGCGGACAAGGGCTTGGATTTGACCTCTGTCGAAGTCATGTTCAACGCGACAGCCCCAGCGGTCACTACACAAGCCGCAACCACAGCGAGAGTTTTCATCATTATGCGTCCCTGCAGTATGATTTGGTTTGATCAATTTTCGGTAAGTATAGTCAACCAAGGAGTAATTACAAACGGTTGCAGGCGTGTCGCCATTAGCGAACACTTAATTGGCTGGGAGGGCGGCAAGAAGCTTTAGCGTATGCCATGAACGAAAAAAGCACCCGTAGGTGCTTGATTCGTATGCTTGATTGGTGGAGGCGGCGTCCATCTAATTCGGCTGGTAAATAACTGAATAAACAAAGCTATTGTTATTTTTATTTATTTTTATGCCCCCAAATATGCCCCTTAAGGTATGCTCTGCTCATGCCCGGCCAATGAGTTCGCTTCACGCTGGAGGCGGCAGCCTAGCCCTTTGGCTTACCTCAGTGGAGCTGCTTGACTGGCATCCAAAATATTGACCATAATCTCGTTGTTGCTTGGTCGCCTTGTCCGATGCTGCTTACATCCAAGGCCCGCAACGAGCCCCACCCGTAGCACCCGTTGTGCCCGATGCAATCCTTTTTGCCAGCATTGCACACGGCCCCCAGCAGTCGTGTCTGGCAAATAACCCTCCAAGGGAGGATGCATCATGGCATCTATCGCAATGCGCGTGGCGCAATCAGCAGCCAGTGCTATCCAGGCAGAAAATCTGCCGCTACAGTTACAAAATTGCCAGCAGTTTATACAAGCTGCGCTCCTCGGTCGCGGTGTCTCGAGCTTCGAGGACATGAAGAGGCTGGGTATCCCCGTCGTAATCGATAAAGGCCAGGAAAACGTCGCGAGTAACGCATTTTCAACGTGGGGGCGTGTCCTGCGTGACGATATTGTGTCCGAGCGTGCAGATAAAGCTCTACGCCGCGTTTACGAGCGTTCGCGCAAGCCTCTGCCAGACCCGGTGGAATTTCAGTTCCAGAAACTGAGAGTGGCCGCCATCATCACAGAGCACATCCGCCAGCATGGGCTTTTCGTCTATACACAACGGCTACTGTTCGCCCCGGCATTCAGGTCGATCGGCATGGGCTTGCTCAAGGAAATGAAACTTCCCGAGCTTCCTCCCTCCTCAGCGAGCTCCGCTATAGCATGTGACCTCCTGCCTGCTTTACCTTCGCACAACCTTAAGGAGCACCTGCTCTTCCTCGGTGGGCAGCACATGCGAGGGTTCGGTTTGCCGTTTGGCTCATTCGCAAAATGGGTCTCTGAAAACGAGCCCACCCTAGTCGAGTTTCCGGCACCTGATCTTAAGCCGGGTCGCATGGCACGCAAGGATCTCTTCTATGAGCATCCGAAGCATCCGAAGCATCCGAGTGCAGAGCTAGGTCTGGGCTTCTTTCTCGCTGTTACGAAAAATCAAATCCCCGAGAATATCAGCATCGTGACGCCATTACTTCAGCACAGGCAGGCCGAGGGTTACCCACAGCAGCCGTGGAGAGCTGAGTTCACGAGCGAGGGCATAAGCAAAAGGTTCATAAGCGCCGTCGAGCGTAAGCGGCTTGAGGCTGCGCTCTCGAATTTTGGCGGTCAAAGCGCACGCCTGAAGGTCTGTCCGAGCTGCTCGGAGATATACTCCGATGACAGGAACGACCTTAATCTGCGCTGCAGCTGCACTCACTAGCCCTAGGGAGAAGATCATGGCAAACGACGTAATGCTGAATAGTGCCGATCGTTCTATCGACGGTGAGGTCCGCGATCTTCTGGGTCTAGCGACAAGCCTTGAAGCGCTGGGCGTACGAAAGGCGGAGACTGATGGGAACGTGCGCTATGTGCGTGATGCCCAGACCGGGGACATGATAGTTGCGGGGCGCGACGTGATCGTGAAGAAAACGAATGCTACGCTAGGCGTGCTGATAGCGTTACCGGATGCTTCTCAGGATGAAGTGCTGGCTGATCTAGAGTCCTTCACTCAGGAAATGCGTGGTACCGTGGTAGGCCGCAGCCAATCCTGGGTATCGCAGCGAAAGCCAGGCTGAGTGCAAAAAGATAGGTAACCGAGGCGGGAGCCTTTACGGAGCTGCTCCCGCTTTTGTCGATCAATATCGCTGAAACAGTACTATAGGTCCATGGCGGCAATTAAATGCGAGTGATTCGATAGTCTGTAGCCTGTTCCGTTGCTCAACTGGCAATCTGAACCGATAAGCCTAGGCCCCGGCTGAACGAAAGCCTGTTCCTTTGCTTGGGCCATTGGGTGTCCTGCGATTGCCAGCTGCTTTTCATCCGCACTAAGTTGCGATCTAATGCCGACGGCGATGTGTTGAACATGATTGGCTAATGATGTCGCTATACGGTGACTTAGTGCTCTGGACTCCATCCGCCAACTTTAGCGGGCTGCCGCTGTGATGCCTTCATGCTCGGTCAGTTTCGGGATGGACATGCGGATGGACATGCTCATGGGCGGTGCCTTCTTCTTGAGGATGGCTTCCTTACGCTCTGCGGGGTAATGCATGTTGATCACCTCTCATTTCGTTTAGGTGACAACTACGTTAACAGATAGGGATTTTCGGTCACGCCGATCAAGAAGGCCTGAGACATGTCGCTGCCCACCTCGACCACATTGTCTTGGGCGCCGCCATGCTCCGCCTGGAAGGCGCTGAATGCTGTGATGTCGGCCTTGCCATGCCCAGGAACGTCGAAGATCATCGTTTCCTGCTGACACTGCATGTCGAGGAACACCGTGATATAGCGCTGACCTCGTCGAAAGGCTGTTTCGTCCACGCCGACAGCGGTCGAGTGCGATAGGTCCAGCTCCTAGCCCAGTTCAGGGGGTGAATTCCACATCCAGCGACGAAGAGCCTGTACAAGCTCGGCTACAGATGCCGCGGAAGCTCTCCATTCTCCAGGTAATGCAATAGTTTCTGATCTTCCAAAACTGACCGATAGAATACGGCCTCCCAGCGATTAATCGAAACATACTCTTCATGCTCTAAGAACATATCCACTTTTTCTCTAAAAAGCATTTTTCGATTGCCGTTACGATGCATCATGGCATTTTTAAGTAACTGGATATATTTTTTTCTGCTAAACTCTTTTAGCCTTCTGTTTATGCCAACCCCTTCAATATGGTTGCTTGCTAAATCATGTAAGTCTGCAGGGACGCCATCATGAATACGTATATTAAAGGAGGGAGTTTTAAAGGGTTCGTAAAAATCTATTTTAATCAAAGGGAATAAAATATCGTCGTAGTAGGGGTGAAGAAATTTTTTTCCACCTTCATCTGTTACCCACTCTGTTCCCTTTTCTTCCTGACAGATAGTGCACATCGGTGTCAGGTTATGCAGAAGGACAGAAAACTCGGGGAATTCTGTTTTAGGAAGGTAGTGATCAAGGGTTGTTGGAGTTCCCGACTCACCGCATGAAGGGCAGAAAATAAGATCATGATTCCGCCTCATTTTATAAAGATTTGAGTGAAGCCAGCTCCCCTTTTGCGGATAGTACAAATTGATTAACGATTTTTTTCTGTCTTTGGCTTGCTGTTGGTCATCAGTATACATGCACAAAGCAAGAGGATGGACGACGGCAGGATCCCCCTCATGTGCAATATATATTGAGATGTTTCTCCACCAATCCTCTCTTATTCGATTGTAGAAATCCTTAAAATGAACTCTTTCGCGAAAAGCTACTTCAAATACCTCTGCGGGAGCAAGCTCTGGAGCGACAGCCTTACTTACCATTTCCTTCCTCCAAGCCAGTCAGTTTCATTATTATCTCTTCGTTAATCTCTTCCCCTAGTTCATCAATAACCCTCTTGGCACTACCATATTCGATAAGTTTTTCTTCAAGCCACTCGTCAAAAGGTTTGCTCAAGGAGGAGTCACCAAAAACATATGAAGATATCCTTTGCATATCTCCCCCGAATGTCTCGAAAGGGGGTGAGGTTACAAGCAATCCATCTTCTATCTCGTGGAAAACATGCACGCACTTAGTTGGGATCTCTCTTGCGATAGTTAGCGAATGAGTGGCAAGTATTGCTTTTGACTTAAATGAGGACAATACTTTTTTTAGCATTGATATAAATTTAATTTCAAATGTAGGGTGGAGAAAAAGTTCGGGCTCATCAATAACGACCAAACTATCCCTTCTTATCTCTCCAGCAATGTTAATAACTATGTAGCAAAACAGCCTCTGGCCTGAGCTAAGTTCAATTTTTTTACCTTGCCTGACAAAGACAACGCCTTCCCTGTAATCGATCCTATCTTCATAATCAATTATGTCAAAGCTTAGCTCTTCGTGTGTTTTTCTGTCTAGTTCTAAATACTGCTCGCCGCCCATCTTAAATAAGTATTCCGGGAGGAAAGGATTGTTTTCATCAAGGCCGTCTTTAAGCTTTACAGCCAGCTTTTCGCAGCCTAAAGCTTCTTTCAAAACAGTGCTAATAACATTAAATTTGCCTATCCAGTTAGGCATAAAGCCAAGCTTTTCATCATCTTTAAGTGCTTTGATCAGGGAGGTCACCGAATCGGTCGCCGGTAAATTGTGGTTAACGCGGATTTTTTCCACGCCATCTTGCTCAAGTCTTTTCTTAAAACCAAAATATTTATAAGCATTCTTCTCAATTAAATTTTCATCTTCAATATCTAGAACAAAGTTCTCAAATGGGCTATAAGAAACGAGTATAAGTTTTGATAAGTTAGGGAATCCATCAAAAGGGACATGATCTAAACGTTCAAGTTCAGTCTTGCTTCCACTATCAATGCCAAGCCAGTACTCAACCAAAGATTTAATGCAATGAGACTTGCCAACTCCATTCGCACCAATAAGTACATTAATGTCATACGGAAGAACTGCAGAGTTAAACATGAAATTGACAGGCTGTACGCTGCCCTCTCTCGTCCTAATATTAAGAGTGAAGTCGCTTATTGATGAGTCGCCGTGCTCTTCGAATATTCGCCAGCCATCTCTATATGCCTTTTTCGCACCTGCTTCTCTTAATAGAGATGTTATAAATTTATCATCTTTCACAAGGCTTTCTATTGATGGGTCATTTTCAATTTTTTCTAAATAGCCAGCATCCCTGAGATTAAGAAGAACTTCTTTTGCCTTTTTTGCCTCAAGCTTTCCGAGGAGAGCTGAATAAAAGTCCACGTCACTTGGAACGGATATATATTCTTTGTTCGGAATTGGAAACTCCCCATCCCAGCTCTCGTTAGAAATCTCCTCAAGGTATATCGCTGTGTCATCTACATCTTCAATCATTATTTTTATAGCAAAAGAAAAGATTTTATCTCCATTTACAAATACTGCAGCATTAAGGGTTGTTCTGTACGAATAATCATCCCAGTTGTTATAAGACAGAACAACAGCATCGCCCCATTCATGTGGGAGCATAGGTGATTGCTTCCAACCTCTTCCCGCCTGGTAAAAAACTTTCAAGCTCCGCCCCTCCACTAAAAAGCAATTTCATAGATAGCCAAATGGCGCCTTGTGTCAAGCTAGATGTCTTTAGTCATGGGGAAAAAATTAAAATCATGACTTTAGTTACTTTTATCGCCGAGACAGAAAGACGACACAACAACAGCCCATGACAAATAGCAAGCATTCGGAGACAGGCTTTCATTAAACCCATGAATTCATGTGATTAACTGCACATCTCCCCCAGTCCTCCCCGCGAGCAGCTTCAGAATCAACAGCGCAAACTGCCGCCCGGTCTCCTCGTCCTCCAGCAGCGGCATGCTGAGCTTCTCGTGATCGCTCATGGCGTCGAGTACGGCGTCGGTGACCCGTTTGGGGAACAGGCCATGCATAATCTGATCTTCGCTGTGATTACGCATCTGCGCCATGACGGCCTCGTCACGCTCAATACGATCGGCAATGCCGTTGGCGAAGTGCAGCTTGTCATCATCGCTGACTTCAGCGCCGTAAAGGTCGTTGAGCTTGTCGATAATTTCGGCCAGGCGCTGCTTCTCGGGGTCGTGGGGCTTGCCTGAGCCAACTTCACTGACCGGCTTGAGGCCGTAGTCGCCTTCTTCCTCCTCAAGCCGTAGCTGATGCTCAGCGCGCTTGGTGAGGCGGTAGTGGGTCAGCTCCAGCTCGGAGACGTCGATACCCTCCTCGTCGAGGCGATCGACACGCAGCAGCGGGTGCAGGTGCTTGGCGTAGACGCTCAGTTGTTCGAGCTCGCGGTCGTCAAAGTGGACGATCTGCGAGAGGAACTCGTAGGCACGCACGAAGCTCTGCAGGTTCTTGCGGAACAAGTCAAGCTCGTCACGGGTGGTACCGGCGTCCTTGAGCTCCTGCTCGGCACGGTGCAACCCGGTCTTGTCGCTATTCTTTTCCGCTTGTCGGCGTGCTGCCTGCCAGGTCTGGATCTGGTCGGTCATCGCCTTGTAGCGCGTCGTGAAGCGGTCCTTGGCCGGCTGGCAGTAGTAGCTCAGCTTGCTGGCAGCCGCCTTGGGATCGAAGAACGCCTTGGCGAAGGCTTCCACTTCCGCCCAGTGATAGATGCCTGCGTCATCCAAGTTTTTCTGCAAGTCGTAAACGACGTTGGCATCCGAGACATCAGCGAGCTCGGCCTTGCGGTAGTAGGGCGCGAACGACTCGCGGATCTCCTCAGGCTCGTTGAAGAAATCGAGGATGAAGGTCTGCTTGCCGGGAAAGGTGCGGTTGAGGCGCGAAAGGGTCTGCACGCAGTCCACGCCATGAAGCTTCTTGTCCACGTACATGGCGCAGAGCTTGGGCTGATCGAAGCCGGTCTGGAACTTGTTGGCGGCGATCATCACGTTGTAGTCGTCGGTATCGAACGCGTCGCGCAGGTCGCGCCCCTTGAGGCCGGGGTTGAGCAGGGTGCTGGTCTCGGTGACTTCCTCCGGGATCGCCTCGTCGGGCAGCACGCTGCCCGAGAACGCCACCAGCGGGTGCACGTCCTGATAACCTTTCTCCTCCACGTAGGCGCGCATGGCCAGCGTGTAGCGCACCGCCTCCTGGCGGCTGGCAGTGACCACCATGGCCTTGGCCTGGCCATCAATCAGGTGCTTCACGTTCTCGCGGTAGTGCTCAACGATCACCTCGACGCGCTGCGAGATATTGTAGGGATGCAGACGCACCCAGCGCGCCAGTGTACGCGAGGCCTTCTTCGATTCGACTTCCTGGTCCTCACCATCCGGATGCGCCAGCTTCCAGGCGGTGCCATAGGTGGTGTAGTTCTTGAGCACGTCGAGGATGAAGCCCTCCTCAATGGCCTGACGCATGGAGTAGAGATGAAACGGCTCGGGCTTGTTGTCGTTCCCTGCCGGCAACTCGGGATCGGGCGGGCGCCCGAACAGCTCCAGCGTCTTGGCCTTGGGCGTGGCGGTGAAGGCGTAATAGCTGATACGGGCGCTGGGCTGGCGGGCCGCCACGGCGGCATCGAGCAGCTCCTCGGCGCTGATTTCACCCGAGTCGCTATCCTCGTCATTCTCATTCTGACTGGCGCCCAGCAGGGCCTTGAGCTTGGTCGCCGAGGAGCCGGTCTGTGACGAGTGCGCCTCGTCGGCAATCACCGCATAGCGGCCATCGGCCAGCTGCGGGCGCTTGTCGAGGGCATCGAACAGCGCCGGAAACGTCTGGATGGTCACGATGATGATGCGCGTGTTGTTGGCCAGCGCCTCGGCGAGCTGCTCGGACTTGCTCTGGTTGCCCACGTCGCGGGTAATCGGACACACCACGCCGCGGGCATGCTCGAACTGGTAGATGGTGTCCTGCAGCTGGCTATCGAGCACCGTCCGATCGGTGACTACCACCACCGAGTTGAACAGCTTGCTGCCGTCCGCATCGTAGAGATTGGCCAGCTGATGTGCGGCCCAGGCGATGGAGTTGGATTTGCCCGAGCCGGCACTGTGCTGCACCAGATAACGCTTGCCCGGTCCTTCGCGGCGGGTGGCGTCGAGCAGCTGGTTGACCACATCCCACTGGTGAAAGCGCGGGAAGATCAGCGTCTCCTTGGTCTGGCGCCGGCCATGGAAGTCCTCGCTGATCTTCTGCTCCAGGTGCAGGAAACGGCCCAGGATCTTGAGCCAGGCCTGGGGCTGGAAAATTCGCTCCCAGAGATAAGCCGTGGCGTAGTGGTTCTCGTCCGGTGCGGGCGGATTACCGGCACCGCCATCTTCCGTGCCCTGGTTGAATGGCAGGAAAAAAGTGTCCTTGCCGGCGAGCTTGGTGGTCATCGCCACCTCGTCCTGGCTCACCGCGAAATGCACCAGCGCGCCGCGCTTGAAGGTCAGTAATGGCTCGGGCTTGCGTGTCACCGGGTCCTTCACCGGGCGATCCTGGCGGTACTGGCGCTTGGCGTTCTCCACCGACTGCTTGAACTCGCTCTTGAGCTCCAGCGTCGCGGTGGGAATGCCGTTGACGAACAGCACCAGATCCAGGCGCGGGTTGTAGCCGTCACGGAAGTGGGGCGAGTAGGAGACTTCCGGCACCACGCGCAGGCGGTTGGCCTGGTAGCGCGCCAGCGAGTCAGGGTTCATGGCATGATCGGGCTGGAAGCTGCACAGGTCGATCTTGATGCCCGGCACCTTGAAGCCATGGCGCAGCACCTCGAGCGTGCCATGACGCTCCAGCTCGCGCACTACCGCCTTGATCAGCGTCGCCCCGGGGTTCTGCGGATTGTTTTTGCAGAGCTTCTCCCACCGGCCCGGATACGCCTCGCGGAAGTAGCCGAGCAAATCTTCGGGATAGAGGGCATTGGTCCGGTCGTAACCGCTGGCCGAGCCTGCTTTCCAGCCGCCGGTAGCCATGGCGTCGATGATGTCCTGCTGAAACTGGTGTTCCCTGCTATCGGCCATTCCGGCTCCTTGTTATTGAGTTATTGCGGTGCTGCTTCCGCTGCCGGCTCGACGGCACTGACCTGCTGGTCCTGCCATTCTCCGTAGGTCTGGCCGGTGCCCTCGACTTTCCAAACAGTACGGCCATTGACGTTGTAGCCGGCCACGATGGCGCCAGCGGCGCTGGGGCTGGAGAAGGCTTGATCCTTTGTGAAACGCCGCAGACCGTTGCCCGCATCGACGAGTACGCCCTCATCGCAGAGTTGGGCAAACAGCGTGTGGTATCCGGTTGCCTTGGCCTCCCATTGAGCGCGTGTCAAAGAGCCTTTCATGACGAAGAATTCGCCTTCGTATTCCTGTGCACTGGCGTGGATGCTTAGCTTGGGAATCTGCATGGCGAGTCGTGGTGACCCGGCCATATCTGAAGCCGTTTCCGCATGCTTTTCGGGACCATGGGAGTCGCGCAGGAAGTCGAACCCCAACACCGGCAATACGGTACGGATCTGCTCGATGAAAAACGCCATATCCGCCCGATCGGATTCCGGCAGGTTGCCATAATCGTGAGCGGTGCCATTGACCAGCTTGCAGCGCCCTACATCACCGGCATTCCTGATCAGCAGGCTCTCCAGGTACTTTATGTGCGCCTTAGTCAGGTTCTGGTCCTTGCTGGTGATCAAGCAGACCTTCTCCCAGAAATCCTTGCCGCCCTGGCCTTCGGGGCGGTTATGTTGCTTCAAGCGAGTGCCGACATCGTCGCTCTCGCCGATATAGACCAGCGGGCGCAGGCTATTGTCCGGGTCCGGGCCAACCAGAAAATAGATACCGGTGCGCCCACACTCGGAGCGCTGCACCAGTTCGCTGAGCTTGGTGCGTGGTCCGGTGAGCACGTGGCCGGTCCAGTTCATGATTTCAGCGGTGAGCAGGCCGTTGGGCGTACCATCGACTAGAAACAGGCGAATGCTGCGGCCCTGGGTCATAGCGCCTCCGTACTAGTGCTTTCTTCCCGAGCCTCGGTTGTTTGCGCTGGGGGTTGCCAACCCCGCACATCGATCTTGCCGGTGACGGCGGCAGAAATTAGGGAGGAGCGGCGCTCTTGTAACAGTGAGATTGCAAAGCTCGTTTTGTTAATGAGTTGCTCAAGCCGTGAAGTGAAGTCAGAAACTCTATTGACAATTTTATTTTGCTCTTGCAAACAAGAAGGGGCCGCAATCCACGGCGAAAGCACATCCGAGTTGGAAAGATTTGCTTGTTTTGTTCCTGATGGAAGTGAGTATATCTGATTCAAATAGCTTTCAGACTGAAGCAACAAAAGTAGGAAAGCTGGCTCCATCTTCCCTGATAAAGGAGTTATCTTAGCAACTCGCTGGTTTAGCAAGCTAGGCTCGTCTAAATCATACATTACAGCAAATCCATAGTCTCTTTTGCCAAGAGTTCCTGTAAGAGACATCAGCAGATCACCCCTTTTCACTTCAAAGTTCTTGTACTTTTCGCTGCTCGCCACTGGAATGTAGATAGGCTCTCGATTAAGTTGGAGTTTGCTTTGATAAAGATTTCCGATCCGAATTAGTTGAACGCCAGACTCAGAGAATTCATTGCTGTTAAACGCATAACCGCCACTAATTGCCGATACGTGTTTTACTTTACCTACTTTCCAATGCGCCGGCACGTCCCCTAGCCACTCCACGCCGGAATCCTTCATTGGCACATCGGGATCGAGACCTTTGGTCACGGCATGCGAAATCACCGCCTGGCGCTTTTCCTTGAGCAGTTCGATCAGGAGCTGCTGCTCTTCCACCAAGGCGTCGATGCGGGCGGTTTCATGGTCGAGGAAAGTGGCAATTTTAGCCTGTTCGTCCTTTGGCGGTAATAAAATTGGCATACGAGAGTGCTGCTGGGGCTCAAGGTCCCATTGATTCACTCGGATACCTTTTGAATTAGAAAGGTAACCTGAAATATATTCTTTTGAACGCATCAGGTGATGCAGATAGCGCGACACTTCATCATTCAAATTTGCATAAACATGGTACGCAGGGCTTACAATTCCTCTTATATCCGTTATAGCCACAGAGCCCTGCCAAGCTTTCATTTTATTGATAGCAAGGTCACCTTTATCAACGAGTTGGTAGCTATCCAAATCGTCAGACGGCTTGTTGAAGTTATCATCCCTCGATGATTTTGGAACAACACCATAGTCCCGGTATATAGAGAGGAGCTCCTCATTTTTGAAGCCTGTTCTCTTAACACGCTGAAACAGCGTCCAAAGCGGCTTAAGTTCCCAATGACTCGGCACTTCCCCCAGCCACTCGACACCGGAGTCCTTGTATTTGGGGTACTTCGGAAACGTCATGCCGACAGCTCCTCGATCATCGCCTTGATCCGGTCGGTGCAGGCTTTCAGGTCGGCGTCGATCTCTTCCAGCGGGCGCGGCGGCACGAACTGGTAAAAGTGTCGGTTGAACGGGATCTCGAAGCCGACGATGCCGATACGCCCATCCAGTTCGTCGCGCTTGTCCTTGTCGATCCAGGTATCCGGCACGTGGGGCTGTACTTCGCGCTCAAAGTAGTCGAATACCGACTCGTCCAGCGGCACGTTCTCGTTATCGCGCAGGCTGGTGTCTGGCTCGGGGTTGCCGTTCTTGTCGGTACAGATCTCGGCTTCCGGATCGCGCTCGGACAGCGCATTGAGCACTGCCTTGAGCGCTGGGGCGCCGAGCTTGATCCCTTTGCTCTTGATGGCGGCTTTCAGTGCCTTGGTAAAGGCGTTACGGTTGCGGTAGAGCGTATCCTCATCCAGCGTTCGGCACGCCGTCAGGATCGCCTGCTGCTCGGCCTCATCAAGCTTCTGGATGGGCTTCTCGTCGAGAATCCGCTCGATGCGCTCGGGACTGGCCTGGAAGTTGAGCCGCAGCGGGCGCTCCACGGTGATGCGCCGGTAGCCGAAGGCCTCGACTGGGAAGATCTTGCTCTCCTCGGTCTCCTCGAATGCGCCAAACAGACGCACGACCTCCTCGATGTTGCGGTCGTCGATGAACTGGCGCTTGCTGCCCAGCGACTTGCGCATCTTGGTGTGGCGCTCGGTGGCGTTGATCAATTGCACCTTGCCCCGGCGCTCGTCCGGCTTGCTGTTGGAGAGGACCCATACGTAGGTGGCAATGCCGGTGTTGTAGAACATGTCGGTGGGCAGCGCGACGATGGCCTCGACCAGATCATGCTGGAGCAGATAACGGCGAATCTCGGACTCCCCGCTGCCGGCCCCGCCGGTGAACAGCGGCGAGCCATTGAGGATGATGCCGATGCGTGAGCCGCCACCCTCGCGGGGGTCGCGCATCTTGCTGACCAGGTGCATCAGAAACAGCAGCGAGCCATCCGAGACGCGCGGCAGGCCGGGACCGAAGCGGCCGTCGTAACCACGCTGCTTGTGCTCGTCGGTGACCTGCTTCTGGACCTTCTTCCACTCCACACCGAACGGCGGATTGGCGAGCATGAAGTCGAACTTCTCGCCGGCCAGCTGATCGTCGGCGAGCGTGTTGCCGAGCTTGATCTGCGAGACGTCCTGCCCCTTGATCAGCATGTCCGCCTTGCAGATGGCGTAGGACTCGGGGTTCAACTCCTGGCCATGCAGCGAGACGGTCACGTCCTCGCTGACCTGTTGAATGTAATCGTCGCTCTCGGAGAGGAAGCCGCCCGTGCCCGCGGTGGGGTCGTAGACGGTGACGATGCGGTGCGGACGCAGCTTGTCGTCGCGCCCGGTGAGCGCCAGCGAGGTGGTCAGGTGTACCACGTCGCGCGGGGTGAAGTGCTCCCCGGCAGTCTCGTTGGAGCTCTCGGCGAACTTTCGGATCAGCTCCTCGAAGATCACGCCCATGCCGTAGTTGCTGATCCGATCCGGGCTCAGGTCGATGCTGGCGACGCGCTGCACCACCTGATAGAGCAGGTTGTTGGCACTGAGCTGCTGGACGAAATCCTCGAAGTGGAAGTGCTCGAAGATCTCGCGGGCATCCTGGCTGAACGCCTGCACGTAGCTCATCAGGTCGTCGGCGGTCTGGGTGTCGGAGAGCGTGGCTAGGCTCAGGGGCGAGGCGTTGAAGAATTGCTGGCTGGCGGCACGCAGCAGCAGCTTCTCGCGTACCGCATCCGGCTTGCTGGCGTGTTCCCGAGCTGCGTCCAGCACCTTGGTCTTGGTCGGCTCGAGCACACACTCCAGGCGGCGCAACAGCGTGAACGGCAGGATGATGCGACCGTACTGGGACTGCTTGAAATCGCCGCGCAGCAGGTCGGCAACGGACCAGATGAAGGCGGCCGTCTGGGAATGGCTTTCGGTATGCAAGGTGAACCCCGGCTTGGCTGTGCTGATGCTTTTGTGTTAACGCCATGATACACAGCAAAAGGGCGCTAAGGGCAGAGTGAGCTAGAGCCGGCTCATGATTGAGCCATTGTAGTCTGGGCAACGACCACCTCATTATTTGCGTCTGCCTCACCGGCCTGATCGGCGACCGTGTGGATCATGCCGACCAGGTGTCTCAGTTGGGCACGGGCCAGCCCGGCCTAAGCCCCTTCCGATAGCTTTGCGTCTATGCGTTTGGCCTGCTCGATCTCAGGCTGGTTTGAAGGCGACAGGCCTCGTGAATGGCGTCATCAATCAACAAGAGATGGCACCTCCATTTCCGCTCCCCAGCTGCACTAAAGAGAGTAAGCTGCGGTTGGCTGCGCGCCTGCCTGCATTCTCCTTGCGATGCTCCTTGAGCTCAGCGGCAGCAACCTCATGCCACCGCTGAACGTAGCGGCACGCCACTGGTGCCAAGCGGCTGGGCGGCAAGCTCATTAGCTGTGCCCAGACGTATTCTCGGTCTTTTCTCACCATCGGTACCCGGCTGGCGATCCATACGATCCATTCGAGCCTTCCAGCCCCCTCGGCGGGGGGGCCAGGGGTGGCAACTCCGGTTGCCTCGATAGGGGGTGGAAGTTGCACGCCTGACAACTCGTCGGTTGTCTGGAGGTTGGCATCCTTGTTACCTCTGATCTTATGTAACCTGCTGATAGCAATAGCTTGGAGATCATTGGTTGCCGTTGGGTTGCATGAGGCGTTGCTATCACTCCGCCCTTCATCGGCTGAAAGTTGCCAGTTGCCTGCCCTAGGGGGCGCAACTGGCAACTCGGGATGCGGGGCGGCCATCATTTGTCCCCCTTGTCATTGATCAGCAGTCCGGCCTCCCTGGCCTTACGGGCGTATTTGGAAACGGTGCCCTTATTGACCTCCAACTCGATGGCCACATCTTTCTGGCTCAACCCTTCATTGAGCCGATCCACCACACGGTCGAATGTACTGTCGTTGAGATGCTGCCACCCCCATGTGCTGCCATTCTCGTCGCTGACCAGCGTCACCTCACGGGCCTTGGCATCGTCACCATAGAACGTCCGGTTTTTCTCGAAGTGCAGTTCGAAGTGGGCGCCCTGAGGCGTGTCATCACCTTTGGCGTATCTGAGGGCGATCACCGTATCGAGTACGTCCTCACGGCGGCTGGATCCCCGTTGTTGCCCACTTTTGCCGGCATGATGGACGAACATCACGCTCTTTCCCATGGCCCGCATTCGAAGCGCCCAGCCCTGTACCGACAGCCAGCTCTCGCCCTCGTTTTCCCTGCCAGAGCGGCAGAGGGTGGCAATGTTATCCACCACGATCAGGTCGGCGGCATCGCTGTGGGGCTCAAGAAGCAACTGACCCTCCGGGGTGGAAAGGTCAGGCATCGGCCGGAAGTCAGGCTGCATGTCTGGTGTAATGATGTTCAGGGAGCCAGGGGCGCTCACCACAAAGCCGTTGGCCACTCCGGCCGCCAGCCGCTCCTGTAAGGCTACAGCCGGCATCTCTCCATCGAGGTAGAGCACGCGCACAGGGGCCGGCGCCTGCCAGCCAAGAAACTCTCGGCCACTGGCTGCTGCCAAAGCGGTGTAAATAGCGAACCAAGTCTTTCCAATGCCCCGGGGCGCGTAGACCATGGCTAGCCCTGATTTGGGTAGCCATGGATCCAATAACATCTTCCTCGGCGGTATATCCGTGGCCAGGAACTCTCCTAACTCGATGGCTGACACCATGGGAGCTAGGTCCTCCGACTCCTTCGCTTGGCGCTCGTCCGCCCACCGATCCAGCTGAGAGACTGCGCGATCAAGTGCCGATTCAGACATGACAGCCCACCTCATTGGCAGCGCCGCGCAGACGTCCTGCGGCCTTGGCCAAACGCTCCTCGTCTGCTGGCGCCAGCACTTGGCCGGTGCGTACAGCCTCGGCAGCGAGCATCACCACCAGCGCCTCGCGGGCAACGGCAGCGAGCACATCGCGCGGCACCCAGCGCTCCCCAGGACGCTTGCTGGTGCGAAAGGCAGCGTTGTTGCGCCTAGGGAACAGCTCGTGCATCGCCATGCCCACAGCGCTGAGAACATTAACGGTCGGACAGCCAACAAAACACTTCACCAGGATTGTGCCGTCTTCGGTCTCGCGGATGGCCAGGCTAGGGGAGCGGTCATTGTGCGCAGGGCAGCAGGCTAGCCAGCGCCCGGTGCCGTTGATTTTTACCTTGTCCAGATTGGACAGCAGCCGATGAATATCAGCACCGAGAGCGCTAGTGTTTCCCTGAGCCCTGTTGTAGTCAAAGCCTGGTGCCCGCAACTCCCTAGAGGCAGATGCTATTGTTTGTGCCGTCATTACTGCACATCCTCCCCACTTTGCCTGGCCTCGTGGCGCTCGCAGATCCGATTGGTGATCCATTCATCAACCTCGTGCTCCACCCAGGCAACGCCCCTGCGGCTCACCTGGACCGGTGCGGGAAATTCTTCGGTGTCAATAAGTCTATAGAGCGTCGAATTGCTAATTGCGCAGCGCTGCAGCACTTCTGCTCGACGAATCAGGTTGGGCATGTCGCATTTCCTAGTTATGAATGGGATCGAGCCGTTTGTTACTGACTCACCTATCCATAAGGGGTTTTTTTCTAACTAACTCGACAAGAGGGTCTGTAGAGCGGAAGGCAGGGAGATTTACCACCGTTTTTTTTGCAGGCTTATATCAATGAGGCTTCAGCGCTTCATCAGCCTCCGCATATAACTGCTGATGGAAGTAGGCCCACAGCATCCGCTCATGGTCGTCCAAGCGAAGTTAGGCCACCTTGGTGGGATTGGAGAGCTACACGGGGAATTGTGTCGCGTCATAGGCCTTGTCCAAGGTGGCTAGCAGGCCCTAGAAGGGGTCGCCTTCCGTGGTCGAGGATGGCTGGCAAATGGATACCTCGCGCAGCGCGGCCTCAGCGCCCGAACGATGAGCGCGGCTGAGGGCTAGCCGGGGCCGCCTCTTGAGCGCTGTCCGTCGATGTCTTGGGGGCTTCCCCTTTAACTAAGGCGCTCCCCTTCGGCGTCAGAGTGCCGTCCACCTCCAACAGGCCGCTCTCCGACCAGGCTTCCAGCGTTGTCTCCAGATCGTCGCGGGCCACAGCCAAGCGCCACGCCCGCACGCGCTCGCCGTCCTCCATCCGGGCCAGGGCCTCCGGGGCCAGGCGGTACAGCCGGGCGGCACGCTCATCCTCGAGGCGCTGGCGTTTCGCACGCTTCACTTCCTGGCGGCGGAACTCCTCACGGTTGCGGGCCTCTTCGGCCTCACGGCGTAGGCGGCGGCATTGACGAACGAATCCCTTAATCTTGGCGACTTCCTCATCAGACAGGCCGTCCACCAGCTCCGAGAGGCGCTCCCGGGTCCGCTGATGGGTTTGGCGCTCCTTCTCCAAGGCGGCCTCCGTGCGCCGGGCGGTCTCCTCCATCTCGTTCGCACGACGACGCTCGATGTCGGCCGTCGCTGCTCTGGCTACCGTAGGCGCGTAGTGTTCGACCACGAAGGCGCTCACCCTGGCAGCGTGCTCCTCGGGGCTCTCTTTACCCCACAGCAGCCCTTGGCGAGCCAGGTCGTCGGGCGACAGGCTCAGGTTCACGTCCAGGCCGCGGGCCAGGGCTTGGTGATAGGCTTTGGTGGTGACGTGGGTGGCCGCAGAGTGACGCAGCCCCCGACGAAGCCCGTGTGGGATAGCCACCTCCTCGGCGAACCTTGTCTGGAGCTCACGCAACTGGTCACGGCGGCCCATGAAATGCGTCGCGCTCAATGCCGTGCGGGCCGGCACGGGGAAGGTCTTCGGGCCCCGGATCCATTCGCCACGTTGCTTTCCCAGGATCACGTTACGCGTGCGTGTGGTCGCCGCGTAGTTCACCAGGGGGACGGCATAGACCACCATGTGGGGGGTTTTCTCGTCTAACTGGATGTTCACGCCTACGATGTTGCCAGCACCGTGGCGGGCCTCTAGGAAGGCCAGGGCGTCGCGGAAGTACGAACGCCACTCAACAGGGCCCCCCTGTTCGGCGAATGCCTCATGGGGGCCAGACACTAGGTATTCGATGATCAGTACGGAATCGGTAGCCACGTTATCAGCCAGCTCCAGGCGATTACGGATCGCGGCGCGTAGCTCCTTGGGGCTCGATACTGGCCGCCAGTCCTCGTTCAGGTGCGTCCTAGCCTTTTCGGCGTGTGGTACTGGCATCGTGCGCCAGGTGTGGGCGGCGCTGGCCCCTAACTTTTGGCTGTTGAGCTTCGTCGCGCGGATGACGGCGTTGTTGCAGGTGGTTGTAGTCTTCATGCGAGCTGCCATGATGGCCCTCCGTGTCGCGTGGTTGAGATCTAGAGGGCCGGTATGTCCGTCACCCTCATATCTCTATAAGGGGTATAGGACGGTGCTACGCGATGAAGGGGTCGTACTGGTTGGTTACCAACCCATGCCTCCGGGGTGTCACAACAGTTGAGCCCCCTAGGGTTGGGTAATTCGACAGGAGATAGGCACAACGACGGGCAGCACTAGGGGTGAAGCACTGTCGCCTGTTAGGTAGGGAAGAGCGCGACTGTGGGGGGCGACTTGGCAGCTGGAGAATCCTAGGGCGGTTGAGCTACTCAGACTGAAGCCCCGTAACTCACTAGGGCTGTCGTGTGAAACGGGGCAGGTTTGATAGGGCGTTGCAATGCCCTTCCCCATGCAGGATGAGGGCTGCCATGCCTGCCCATACTCATGTAACTGTTTCGTTTGCTCGAAGTGCATCGAGGTAATCGGCCCAGCTTTGTAGCATTTCGCGGCGCTGATCCAAATACTTGGTCCGGTTATAGGCGCGGCCGTTGCTGTCCTTAACTGCGTGTGCCAACTGCTGTTCGATGTAGTGCTCGGGATAATTCAGGCGCTCGGCAAGGATCGTCCGAGCCATCGCTCGGAAACCGTGTGCTGTCATCTCACCCTTGAAGCCCATGCGGTCTAGGGCGGCCTTGATCGTGGCATTGCTCATCGGGCGCTTGCTGCTGCGAATGCCCGGAAAGACATATTCGGTGCGCCCGGTCAGACCATGCAGTTCTCGCAGGATCGCCACCGCTTGGTAGGGCAGGGGGACAATGAGGGGCTGGCCGGTTTTGCTGGCTTCAAAGGTCCAAGTTGCTTCTTCCAGACCGATGTTGGCCCACCTGGCCTGTCGCAGCTCACCGGGGCGGGTGAAGACCAGCGGCGCCAGCTTCAAAGCGGCGATGGTGGTGGGTTGGCCACCGTAGCCGTCGATAGCACGCAGGAGCTCGGCCACCTCCTTCGGGTCGGTCAAGGCCGCGTAGTGCTTGGTCTTGCTGGGTCGTAGCGCGCCGCGCAGGTCCGGGGTTGGGTCACGCTCCACCCGCCCAGTGGAGATGCCGTAGCGAAAGACCTGGCCGCAGAGAGTCTTCACTCGGTGCGCGGTCTCGATATGGCCACGCTCCTCGATGCGGCGCAGGCAGCCGAGTAGCTCGGGAGGTGTGATCTCGGATATTGGCCGTTTGCCGAGAAGAGGGTAGGCATCACGTTCCAGACGACGCTTATTGCGCTGGTAGTGCTCGGGCACCACGTCATGCTGATGTACCTGCTCGAGCCATTCAGTAGCTACGGCCTCGAACGTGTTGGACGCGGCGTGTTCCCCTAACTGTTTGATGATTCGCTTGGTTGAGCTGGGATCAATACCTTGAGCCAGCTGGCGCTTTGCTTCGTCACGCGCTGCGCGGGCTTCCACCAGTGAAACCTCGGGATAGACGCCAATCGCCAAGCGCTTTTCCTTCCCGGCTAAGCGATACTTCAGGCGCCAGTACCTGCTGCCGGTCGGTGCGACCTCCAGATAGAGGCCTCCGCCGTCGGCCAGCTTGAAAGTCTTATCCCTAGGCTTGGCGTTACGAACAGCAGTCGCGGAAAGCTTGTTGATCTGTCGGCTCATGGGGGCACCTCGACATGGCGGTGGTCACATGCCCCCATGCTAGTGCCCCCAACTGAGGACAGGCTAACCAGCAGCCAGGCGCCTATTGGCGCGGGTTCTGGCTGATTTGGGGGCATCAGGTTGTTTGGCTTCGACGTATGCCCCCAGATATGCCCCCTTTGGTGGGGGCATGTCAAGACACGTTATGGAATGTCCAGACAACAAAAAAGGGCCCGGAGGCCCTTTCTAGTGCGGTTTCAGAGATGTTTTGGGATGTCCTGAAACCTGATATTGGTGGAGGCGGCGGGAATTGAACCCGCGTCCGCCGGTACTCGCTCTTCGGCTCTACATGCTTAGGTCCGTCTTTTGATTTAACGATATGGACTCCGACGAGCAGGATTCCATACCGCGATTCTTCAAATGTTTAGCGATTGACGTGAAGACACCACCAATCGCGATCCTATCATCTTTAGCTCGTATCCCCTCCGCGATGAATAGGCACATCGCTTTGGGGCCAGGCTAACTACAGCAGGGGTTTAAGCTGCCAGAGCGCCTTGAGCGTAGTTTTCGTCGTTTGCGACTATTAAGTTGTGATGTTGGATTTACGAGATACATCACGCTCTCGGCATGCACCTAGGAGGTTGTCACCAGCGTCGAAGCCATGTCGCCCCCATAGTTACCAGGCGATTCTATCAGCCTGGATATCCTTATGACCAGCTACTCCTTGTTTTGTTCCCGCATGATGCGTCCCTTCTGGCGGGTCCAGTCGCGATCCTTCTCGGTAGCGCGCTTGTCGTGCAGCTTCTTGCCCGTGACCAAGGCCAGCTCGCACTTGATCAGGTTCTTCTTCCAGTAGAGCTTGAGTGGGACGCAGGTATGCCCTTTGTCCTGGGTACGCGAGAAGATTTTGGCGATCTCCTTGCGATGCAACAATAGCTTGCGTGTGCGGGTCGGATCGGCGATCTCATGGGTGCTGGCTGTATTCAGAGGGGTAATGTGCGTACCCAGCAGCCAGGCTTCGCCATTCTTGATCAGAATATAGGTATCGGTGAGCTGGGCCTTGCCGGCACGCAGGCTCTTGACTTCCCAGCCCGCCAGGGCCAGGCCCGCTTCGAAGGTCTCGTCTATGTGATACTCGAAACGAGCCTTCTTGTTCTGGGCGATGACGGAGCTGCTGGGACCGTTGCCCTTGCCCTTTTTGTTGGCCATGGAACCTCATATATCGATGCGCCTTGTCGACTCCCCTTCGAGATGGGGGGAAGCGTGCTAACATTCAAGGCCTGAAGAAATAGCCGTACATGATACGCTCAAGGACCTATAAAAGTCAGTGGAGAGGTAAATGCCGACGGTCAATCGATCCGCCCTGGTGCGGCACTCCCCGAAGCAGATGTTCGATCTCGTTAACGATTTCGAACGCTATCCCGAATTTCTGCCGGGCTGCCGACGCACACGTCTCATCGAGCGCAGCGACACTCACCTGGTCGGCGAACTGACGCTTGCCAAGGCGGGTGTCGAGCAGAGCTTCACGACACGCAACGATCTCCATGAGCCGGAAAGGATAGAACTCTCTCTGGTCAGTGGCCCTTTCCGTCGGCTGCATGGGCGCTGGCAGTTCACGCCGATGGGCGAGAATGCCTGCAAGGTCAGCCTGGAGATGGATTTCGAGTTTGCCAACCGGCTGCTGGGAATGGCATTCGGCAAACTGTTCCAGCAGGTCGCCGGGCAGCTGGTCGAGGCCTTCACACGGCGTGCGGATGAGGTCTATGGCCGCTGAGAGTGGCGAGAACTCAGCCAGCGCCATTTCGGTCGAGGTAGCCTTCGCGCTGCCCGAGCGGCAGAAAATCGTGACGTTATCGGTGGCCCCCGGCACGACTGCGGAGCAAGCGATCGTCATGGCCGGCTTGCCACGCTTTTTTCCGGAACTGCCATGCGATGCATTCAAGCATGCCCCGTTGGGGATCTTCGGCAAGCGGCTGCGCAATACGCAGCAAGTGCTGCAGCCCGGCGATCGGGTCGAGGTGTATCGACCGCTTGCCATCGACCCCAAGGAGGCTCGGCGGCAACGCGCCTCGCAGAACGAGACGCGTTAGGCGGGCTACCTGATCAGCGTATCATCGATGGGCTCTACTCCGGCAGGCTCGCTCAGGTCGGGCTCCCGCTCGGCTGGCGTTCCCCCCGCAGGCACTACGGCAGGCCCTGGCTCGGGGCTGGTTTGCGGCGTATGGGGGGTGAGTTGCTCCTCGGGTCCCACTCCTTCAGGTGCCGGTCCCGGCCCGACTTGCGGTGTCAGGTCGATGTCGCGGGAAAGATCGCCAGTCGTGGCGATATCCACCAATCGCTCATTGGCGAAGGTCAGGGTGACGCGGCGCTGCTGTACGTCGCCATAGGCCTCGTCGAGGCGGAACAGATAATCCCACTGATTGGCATCGAAAGGTCCTTCCAGCAGGGGGTTGCCCATCACGGAGCGCACCTGGTCCCGGCTCATGCCGGGCTGCAGTTGTGCGACCATTGTCTGGTCCACCAAGTTGCCCTGGGGCAGGTCGCGCTTGTAGACGCCGAGATAGGTGCATCCACCCACTAAAGAGAGGGTGAAGGTAAGAGTGACGATCTTAATCAGCTTTTGCATTTGGGCCTGTTCTTCACTATCGTTGACTCGGTTGATCATACCCGACCCTACACGTTACTGCGAAGAGCAACCATGGCCGATCAGAACCATGAACTGCGCAAGGCGGGTCTGAAGGTGACCTTGCCTCGCGTCAAGATACTCCAGATCCTCGAGAACGCGCCTGGACAGCACCATCTTAGTGCTGAAGATGTATATAAGTCCCTGCTCGATGCAGGCGAAGACGTCGGCCTTGCCACGGTTTATCGAGTGCTTACCCAATTCGAGTCGGCTGGTCTGGTAATCCGCCACAATTTCGATGGTGGTCATGCACTGTTCGAGTTGACGCAGGAGGAGCACCACGATCACATGGTGTGTCTCGAAAGTGGCGAGATCATTGAATTCTTCGATGAGACCATCGAGCGTCGTCAGCAGGAGATTGCCGAAGAGCACGGCTTCGAACTCGTCGATCATGCCTTGGTACTCTATGTACGCCCCAAGGGTTCCAAGGCGACACGCCAGGAAAGCATCAAGAAATAAAATCATTCGTATTCAAAAAAACGTTCGTACGCAGCATCAGACATCATGCGAAAACGCCGGCCTCGGGCCGGCGTTTTCGTTTGTGCTGAGTGAAGGGAAGCTAGTGCCGGGCGCCTTGGCTGGCATCGAGCATCTCGCGGGCATGTGCCAGGGTCCGTTGCGAAAGCTTGACGCCGCCCAACATGCGCGCTAGCTCGCGGACACGTCCGGCCCCGTCCAGAATCATCATCTGGGTCAGGGTGGCGTCCGCCTCGACCTGCTTCTCGATATGCAGATGCTGATGCGCCTGGGCGGCTACCTGAGGCAGGTGGGTGACGGTCATCACCTGGCCGGCCGCGCCGAGACGTTTGAGCAGCTGGCCGACGATCTCGGCGGTGGCGCCGGAGATACCCACGTCGACTTCGTCGAAGACCAGAGTGGGGATGGTCGAGTGATTCGCCGCCACCACCTGAATGGCCAGGCTGATGCGTGACAGCTCGCCACCTGAGGCGACCTTGCTCAATGGCCTGGGCGGCTGGCCGGGGTTGGCACTGATCAGGAAGCATGCGCTATCCAGCCCCTCCGGAGCGGGTGTGTCGCGCGCCTCCACCGCGACCTTGAACGTCGCCTTGCCCATCGCCAGAAAAGCGAGTTGCTCTTGCACTTCGCTGGCCAAGCGATCGGCAGCCTGACGGCGTGTCTCACCGATAGCGCGCGCCTTCTCCCGCCAGGCGTCGCGCAGCGTCTCGACCTCGGCGCGCAGCGATTCGAGATCGTGCTCCCCCCCCTCCAGGTCGGCCAGTTCCGCTTGCAGGCGCTGGTGCAGATCGGTGAGCTCCTCGGGCATCAGATGATGTTTGCGTGCGATGCGATGCACTTCGCTCAGGCGCTCCTCGACCCAGGCCAGCCGCTCGGGGTCGAGTTCGGTGGTGTCGACAAAGCGCTGCAGCTCGCGGCTCGCCTCTTCGATCTGGATGCGTGCCTCATTGAACATGGTCAGCGCATCGCCGAGGCTGCCTCGGCCGCTGCCGGGCTGGTTGCTCAGGCGCGTGACGGCCTGAGTCAGCAGGCTCAGGGCGCCACCGTCGTCGTTGTCGCAGCACTCCACGGCGAACTGCGCCTCGCGAAGCGTCTCCTCGGCATGTGCCAGGCGCTCCTGCTCCTCTTCGAGTGCGGCAAGCTCGCCCTCGGCGAGTGCCAGCTGGTCGAGCTCCTCGACCTGATAGCGCAGTAACTGACGGCGGGCCTGGATTTCGTCGCCATCCTCGGCCAGGCGCTTGAGCTGTCGCCGCTTGGTGTGCCACTGGCGGTAGATGGCTGTCAGCTCGTCAACCGCCGCACTATGGCCCGCGAAGTCGTCGAGCAGGCGCAGGTGGGTCTCCTCGCGCAGCAGTGCCTGATGGGCATGCTGGCCATGGATCTCGATGAGATGTTCGCCCAAGGACTTGAGGTCGGCGATGGTGGCCGGTTGCCCGTTGATCCAGGCCTTCGAGCGTCCGGAGGCGGTGATCACCCGGCGCAGCAAGCAGTCATCATAGGGCAGCTCGCGCGCCTCGAGCCAGGCGCGGGCCTCGGGTAAGGCGGCGATGTCAAAGCGTGCCGAAAGGTCGGTGCGCTCGCTGCCATGGCGAACGCTGCCGGCATCGGCACGCTCGCCCAGGCACAGGCCCAGTGCGCCGAGCAGGATGGATTTGCCCGCGCCGGTCTCTCCGGTAATGGCGGTCATGCCTCCCTGGAGTTCCAGGTCGAGGCTATCGACGATGGCGTAATCGCGAATCGCAAGTTGTACCAGCATGGCCGCCTCCCTCTCTATATACCGTGGCCCCACATCGATGTGTCGCCAGCGTCCCTGGCGCTCTGTGCGTTTATACAGTAGTCGATGCGTGCCGACAATGCTCGCCCGCTGTCGTCGATGCGGTGCCTTGAGTTCGCAGGGAGTACCCCCATATAGGCGGATAATTCGCTACCTCATGCGATTGAATGCCAAGGCGGCCGTAGGCCGTCGTTCGATGTCAGGAGATGACCATGGCCAAAGAACCCCAGACGCCGTTGGATGACGAAATGGAGCGCGCCGCCGAAACTCAGCCGGTAGAGGGCGAGGTGCTGGATGCCGACGATGCGGCAGAGGCGCTCGAGCAGGACGATGTGGAGATCGATCCGGCCACAGACGCGTCGGCCGATGTCGATGGCGACGCGTTGTATGCGCGCGTCGAGGAGCTCGAGCAGAGCGTGGCCGAGGCCAAGGACCAGGCGCTGCGCGCCGCCGCCGAGGCGCAGAACGTGCGTCGGCGGGCCGAGCAGGAAGCCGACAAGGCGCGCAAGTTCGCATTGGAGAAGTTCGTCAAGGAGCTGCTGCCGGTGGTCGACAGCCTGGAGAAGGCCCTTGAGACCATGGCGGATGGCGCCAGCGACGTGCATCGCGAGGGGGTGTCGATGACCCTCAAGCTGCAGCTCGATGTGCTGAACAAGTTCGGTGTCGAGGCCGTGGAGCCGCATGGCGAACCGTTCGACCCGCAGTTTCACGAAGCGATGGCCATGGTGCCCAACCCCGAGCTTGAGCCCAACACCGTCATGGACGTGATGCAGAAGGGCTACCTGCTCAACGGTCGCCTGGTGCGTCCGGCGATGGTAGTGGTCAGCCAGGCGGCGGGCTGAGACGCGCAAATTGGGTGCCGGCTCTTGAAAAGCGCACAGCGGCCCCCAGATAAACGACAACTCCGCGGCGTAGGCCGCAGAACATGACTTCAGATCAGTTAGATCAGAGCCAAGCAACGAATTGAGGATTTCCTATGGGACGCATCATCGGTATTGACCTGGGGACAACCAACTCCTGTGTCGCCGTTCTCGACGGCGATAGCGCCAAAGTGATCGAGAACGCCGAAGGTGGCCGCACCACGCCGTCCATCATTGCCTACACCGATGATGGCGAGACGCTGGTGGGTCAGGCTGCCAAGCGCCAGGCAGTCACCAACCCGCAAAACACCCTGTACGCGATCAAGCGCCTGATCGGCCGTCGCTTCAAGGACGACGTCGTCCAAAAGGACATCAAGATGGTGCCCTACAAGATTGCCGAGGCCGACAATGGCGACGCCTGGGTGGAAGTGAAGGGCAAGAAGCTGGCACCGCCGCAGGTCAGCGCGGAAGTGCTGAAGAAGATGAAGAAGACCGCCGAGGATTACCTGGGTGAGGAAGTGACCGAGGCGGTGATCACCGTGCCGGCCTACTTCAACGACAGCCAGCGCCAGGCGACCAAGGATGCCGGGCGTATCGCCGGCCTCGAGGTCAAGCGCATCATCAACGAGCCGACCGCGGCGGCATTGGCCTACGGCATGGACAAGGCGCGCGGCGACAAGACCATCGCGGTGTACGACCTGGGCGGCGGTACCTTCGATATCTCGATCATCGAAGTGGCCGATGTCGACGGCGAGACGCAGTTCGAGGTGCTGGCCACCAACGGCGACACCTTCCTGGGTGGCGAAGACTTCGACATGCACCTGATCAACTACCTGGTCGATCAGTTCAAGGCGGACAGCGGCATCGATCTCTCCGGCGACAACCTGGCCATGCAGCGCCTCAAGGAAGCCGCTGAGAAGGCCAAGATCGAGCTCTCGAGCGCCCAGCAGACCGACGTCAACCTGCCATACATCACGGCCGACAACACCGGGCCGAAGCACCTCAACGTCAAGGTGACCCGTGCCAAGCTGGAGTCGCTGGTGGAGGAGCTGGTACAGCGCTCGCTCGGTCCGTGCAAGACCGCACTGGCCGACGCGGGTCTCTCCGCCTCCGAGATCGACGACGTGATCCTGGTCGGCGGTCAGACGCGCATGCCGATGGTGCAGAAGAAGGTGGCTGACTTCTTCGGCAAGGAAGCGCGCAAGGACGTCAACCCGGATGAGGCGGTGGCCGTGGGTGCCGCGATCCAGGGCGGCGTGCTGGGCGGCGACGTGAAGGACGTGCTGCTGCTCGACGTCACCCCGCTGACGCTGGGCATCGAGACTCTGGGTGGCGTGATGACGCCGTTGATCGAGAAGAACTCGACCATCCCGACCAAGAAGACCCAGACCTTCTCGACCGCGGATGACAATCAGACGGCCGTGACCATTCACGTGCTGCAGGGCGAGCGCAAGCAGTCCAGCGGCAACAAGTCCCTGGGCCGCTTCGATCTCAGCGACATTCCGCCGGCACCGCGCGGCGTGCCGCAGATCGAGGTCGCCTTCGACATCGACGCCAACGGTATCCTCAACGTCTCCGCCAAGGACAAGGCGACCGGCAAGGAGCAGTCGATCGTGATCAAGGCCTCCAGCGGGCTGTCGGATGATGAGATCGACCAGATGGTGCGCGACGCCGAGGCGCATGCCGACGAGGACAAGAAGTTCGAGGAGCTCGTGGCGCTGCGCAACCAGGCCGACGGCATGATCCACGCCGCGCGCAAGACCCTTACCGAGGCCGGCGACAAGGCTAGCGAAGAGGACAAGCAGGCCATCGAAACGGCGGCAAGCGAGCTGGAGGAGGCGCTCAAGGGCGACGACCCGCAGGCGATCCAGTCCAAGCTGGATGCCCTGACCGAAGCCTCCGGACAGCTGGCTCAGAAGATGTACGCCGAGCAGGCCGAAGGCGTCCAGCCGGGCGGCGGCGATACCGGCGAGAAGAAGGAAGATGACGTGGTCGACGCCGAGTACGAAGAAGTCAACGACGACCAGAAAAAGCAGTAACCACGACATCTGCACCACGGATGACGCCAGCGCGGGGGCCTGACTCCCGCGTTGGTGTTTCCGCGGTGTCGCTAGGGAGGCGGACAGACCCATGTCCAAACGTGACTATTATGAGGTGCTCGGCGTCGAGCGCGGGGCCGATCAGAAAGAGATCAAGAAGGCCTATCGACGCCTGGCCCAGAAATTCCATCCGGACCGTAACCCGGATGACGACACGGCGGCGGAGAAGTTTCGCGAGGTCTCCGAGGCCTATGAAGTCCTGATCGATGGCGAGAAGCGCGCGGCCTACGACCAGTTCGGTCATGCCGGCGTCGATGGCCAGGGGGGCGGCTTCGGTGCCGGTGGCTTCGGCGGTGGTGCCGGAGCCGGCGGATTCAGCGACATCTTCGGCGATGTGTTCGGTGATATCTTCGGCGGTGCCGGTGGCGGGCGTCGCAACCCGAACGCCCCGGCGCGCGGCTCCGATTTGCGCTACAACCTCGAACTCGATCTCGAGGATGCCGTGGCCGGTACCAACGTCGACATACGCGTACCGCGTCATGTGGACTGCGGCCGCTGTGACGGCGAGGGTGCCGAGCCGGGCTCTACCAAGGAGACCTGCCCGACCTGTGCCGGCCATGGCCAGGTGCGCATGCAGCAGGGCTTCTTCGCCGTGCAGCAGACCTGCCCGACCTGCCACGGCAGCGGTCAGCACATCAAGGTGCCGTGTCACAAGTGCAATGGCGAAGGGCGCGTGCGCGAGACGCGTACCCTGTCGGTGAAAATTCCGGCGGGCGTCGATACCGGCGATCGCATTCGTCTCAACGGCGAGGGCGAGTCCGGCATGAACGGCGGCCCGGCCGGGGATCTCTACGTGCAGGTGGCGATCAAGCCGCACCACATCTTCCAGCGCGACGGCCGCCACCTGCAGTGCGAGGTGCCGATCAACTTCGTCGACGCCGCTCTCGGGGGCGAGCTCGAGGTGCCGACGCTGGATGGTCGGGTCAAGCTCAAGATCCCGCCCGAGACCCAGACCGGCAAGCTGTTCCGGCTGCGTGGCAAGGGCGTCAAGCCGGTACGTGGCGGCCCGGCCGGCGACCTGCTGTGCAAGGTGGTGCTGGAGACGCCGGTCAAGCTCAGTGAGGAGCAGAAGGAGCTGCTGCGCAGGTTCCAGGAGAGCCTGGGCGAGAGCAACAGCCACTCACCGAAGAAGAGCGGCTTCTTCGATGGCGTGAAGAAGTTCTTCGAGGACATGAAGCCGTAAGGCCACTGTTGTCCGCCTTGGCCCAGCCCCGTCACTTCCGAGTGGCGGGGTCTGTTTTTGCCTGGTAGCACGCCATGGCTTGGCTATTCGGCTGGGCCGTAAAATGTTGTTATGCTAATTGCTAATGAGTAGTCCCTTCATCTGGTACGGCGCGGTGTCAGCAGGTAACGCCTGGTGTGCCCCGTAAGGACAGACAGCATGGCACGCGAAATTCTCGTCCTGGGTGCCGGCATGGTCGGTACCTCCATCGCCTTTCATCTGGCTCGTCGCGGACACTCGGTCACCCTGGTCGATCGTCGCCCACCGGGAGAGGAGACTTCCTTCGGCAATGCCGGCATCATCCAGCGCGAGGCGGTGCAGCCGCACGCCTTTCCGCGCGACATGACCACCCTGCTGCAGGTGCTGCCCAACCGGCGTATCGATATCCGCTATCACCCCAGGGGCATGCTGGCGGCGGCGGGTCCGCTGTTCCAGTACTGGCGACACTCGGCGCCCGGCCGCTATGCCGATATCGTCCCCGAGTATGCCTCGCTGATCATGCGCTGCACCGACGAGCACCAGCAGATGATCGAGGCGGCAGGCGCCGAGGCGCTGGTGCGTCGCGAGGGTTGGCTCGAGGTCTTTCGCACCCAGCGCGTGTTCGATGCGGTGCTCGACGAGGCGAAGCGCAACCAGCAGCGTTTCGGTGTCAGCTACGAGATGCTGGACCGCGCGGCGCTCAAGGCCAAGGAGCCGCACCTCGCCGACGCGCTGCTCGGTGCCATCCACTGGACCAACAGCTGGACGGTGATCGACCCAGGCGCCTTGGTGCAGGCTTACGCACGTGCCTTCGAGGCCGAGGGTGGACGCTTCGAGCAGGCCGAGGTCACGTCCGTGGAGCAGGCCGGCAGCGGCTGGCGCCTGACCACGCCAAGTGGCACCCTCGAGGCACAGTCGCTGGTGCTGGCGACAGGTCCCTGGGCGCACGACGCGCTGAAGCCGCTGGGCTATCGCCTGCCGATGTTTCCCAAGCGCGGTTATCACATGCACTACACGATGCGCGAGCCGGCCAGGCTCAGCCACTGGGTGATGGACTACGAGTCGGGGTATCTGCTGGCACCGATGCGCGCCGGTATCCGGCTGACCACGGGGGCCGAGTTGACCACCCTCGAAGGGGAGGCGCGCCATGGCCAGTTGGAGGCCGCCGAGCGAGTGGCGCGCCAGCTGTTGCCGCTGGGCGAGCGGCGCGACCCCGAGCCGTGGCGCGGCAATCGCCCCTGCATGCCGGACATGAAGCCGGTGATCGGCCCTGCGCCCCGGCACCCCGGGCTCTGGTTCGCCTTCGGCCATGGCCACCAGGGGTTTACCCTGGGACCTGTCACCGGGCGCCTGATCGGCGAGATGATCGATGGCGAGTCACCCTGTGTCGATGTGGCGCCATTTCGCGCCGAACGCTTCTGACGGCCGTAGCCGATCGATAACTCACGAATGAACTGGAGGAGCAATGCCCACTACCCGCGCCGAGATCGCCACCCCCTCCGGGGCCAAGTTGATCCATCGCCTGTGCAAGCACTGGGCCCACAAGCTGAAGGTCGAACATGAGGGTGCCTACGGGCGGGTCGAATTCGATAAAGGCGTGTGCCTGATGACGGCCGAGGAGGAGCAGCTGAACGTCGTCATCGAGGCCTCGGACGAGGCGAGCCTGACGCGTTTGGAGGAGGTGGCCGCCAGCCATCTCGAGCGCATGGCGAACCAGGAGACGCTGGAGATCGTCTGGCACCGATGAGCGCTTCCTCTTCGCCGCGGCGTGCCCATCTCGGCATGCTGCTGTGGGCCCTCCTGGTGGGATTCTCCTATCCGGCGGTGGGCTTGATCGGCGAGGCACTGCCGCCGATGCTGCTCACCGCACTGCGCTTCGCGATCGCCTCGCTTGCGTTGTGGCCGCTGGCGCGGGGCGCTCGCGAAGGCTGGCCGGGGTGGCGCACGTTGTCGCTCTATGCGCTGATGGGGCTGTGTCTGGCGGGGTTCTTTGCCGCCATGTTCTGGGCGGCGCATCGTGCCACGGCGGTCTCCATGGCCACGTTGTTCGTCAGTGTGCCGCTGCTGGCGTTCACGCTGGGCCTGGGGGCGCGGGTGGAACGCCTCGCCTGGCGATTGCCCTCGATCCTGACGCTGGGGGCTGTCGGTGCGCTGGGGCTGGCCTGGGCGGAATCGCGAGACAGTGCGGGTGGGCTTCAGTTCGGCACGGGCGAGGCGGTATTCTTTCTCGGCTGTGTCTCCTCGGCGCTCTATCCGGTACTCAGCAAATGGGGCATGGCCAATGGCTGGCTCTCCCGCTCCGCCTCGGTGCGTACGTTCTGGAGCCTTTCCCTGGGCGGAGTGCTGGTCGGCATCGCCGGGCTCGTGCTCGAACCAGTCTCGGCACTGCTTGCCATGACCGTCCAGGATCTGCTGGTGGTGGCCTATCTGGGGCTCTTCTCCAGTGCCATGACCTTCTGGCTGCAGCAGCGCGCTACCGCCATACTGACGCCGGGCGGGGTCACCGCCTACAGTTACCTGGTGCCCTTCGTGTCGATGCTGGTGCTGTTCCTCCAGCAGCCCGATCAGATTGGCTGGCGATGGTTGCCGGGTAGCCTGCTGGTGGTGCTGGCCATCGTCCTGCTGCTGCGTTCCGAGCGTCACACGGACTGATATCTGCCAGAGCGACTCATCCAAACCTGGCGCCTGTCGCTTATACTGGCGCCCTTCGCCCACTACCCTAAACAGGAGTCCGCATGACCCGTATCGCCATTGTCGGCGTGGCCGGCCGCATGGGCCGCAATCTTGTCGCTGCCGTCGAGCAGGACCCCGACGCCCGACTTGCTGGAGGCACCGTCAAGCCGGGCAGCACACTGGCCGGGGCCGATATCGGCGAGCTCTCCGGCATGGGCAGGCTTGGCATCGTCGCGGCGGAGTCGCTGCAAGCGATCGGCGACGACTTCGACGTGCTGATCGACTTCACCTCTCCCCAGGTGACGCTCGCCAACCTGGCGTTCTGCGCCGAGCACGGCAAGCGCATCGTGATTGGTACCACCGGCCTGAACGAGGCCGAGCTCGCCGAGCTCGACGGCTACCACGACCGGGTGGCGATGGTGTTTGCGCCGAACATGAGCGTGGGCGTCAATCTGACCCTCAGGCTGCTCGAGACCGCCGCCAAGGCGTTGGGCGACGAGGGCTACGATATCGAGGTGGTCGAGGCGCACCATCGCCACAAGGTCGATGCCCCCTCCGGGACGGCGCTCAAGATGGGCGAAGTGGTCGCCGAGTCGCTGGGCCGTACCCTGAAGGAGCATGGCGTTTTCGCCCGCGAGGGGCAGTGCGGTCCGCGTTCGGCGCACGAGATCGGTTTCGCCACCGTACGTGCCGGCGATATCGTCGGCGAGCATACGGTGATGTTCGCCACCGAAGGCGAGCGCATCGAGATCACCCACAAGGCATCGAGCCGCATGACCTTTGCCCGCGGCGCGGTGCGCGCGGCGCGCTGGGTGGCCGAGCAGCAGGCAGGACACTACGACATGCAGGATGTGCTGGGCCTGAAGTGACCAGGCCGGGTTGGGCTGGAGGAGGCGTTCGGCGGGCCGCATCTGCAATGGCGGGCATCTGGGGTAGCCGTGACGGGCGGAATCCTGTAACATTCCAAAAATTTTGGCCGGGCGCCGGATGAAGAGTCTGCATCAGCGCTTGTTGAATCGGCCCACAGGCAGTTTGGCAATCACAACAAGCGGGATGAAACCGATCTATTTCGGGTTTCGTCCCGCTTTTTTACGAGTCAAGCGCCGGTGTGGCCGGGCCCGCCAGATGAACCCTCTGATGAATCAGCAGTCTCGTCAGACGATCATACGAGTATGGGAGGAAGTTGCATTGAACAGACCCGCGATACTGGCCTTGGAAGATGGCAGCGTGTTTCACGGCACCGCTATCGGCGCCGATGGGCAAACCAGCGGTGAGGTGGTGTTCAATACGGCCATGACGGGGTACCAGGAGATTCTCACTGATCTCTCCTATACCCGACAGATCGTTACGCTGACCTATCCGCATATCGGCAATACCGGCATCAACCCCGAGGACAGCGAGTACGACCGCATTGCCGTCGCCGGCCTGGTGATCCGCGACCTGCCGCTGATGGCCAGCAACTTCCGCAGCGAGCGGCGCCTGGATGACTATCTCAAGAGCCAGAAGATTCTCGGTATCGCCGATATCGACACGCGCCGGCTGACCCGCCTCCTGCGAGACAAGGGCGCGCAGAACGGCGCGATACTTGCCGGCCCCGAGGCCGAGGGCGACGATGCCGTGGAGCGCGCCCTGGCCGCGGCCCGCGCATTCCCCGGGCTCAAGGGCATGGACCTCGCCAAGGAGGTTTCCTGCAAGGAGGCCTACGAGTGGAGCGAGGGCGAGTGGGAGCTGGGCAAGGGCAATGTCGATACGGGCGGCAGCGAGCGCCCCTACCACGTGGTGGTCTACGACTACGGCATCAAGTACAACATCCTGCGCATGCTCGCCTCGCGCGGCTGCCGGATCACGGTGGTGCCAGCACAGACGCCGGCAGGTGAAGTGTTGGCGATGCAGGCCGACGGTATCGTACTGGCCAATGGCCCCGGCGATCCCGCGCCCTGCGACTACGCGATCAAGGCGATTCGCGAGATTCTCGAGACCGATACGCCGCTGTTCGGCATCTGTCTCGGGCATCAGCTGCTGGCGCTGGCTGCCGGTGCCAAGACGGTGAAGATGAACCATGGCCACCATGGGGCCAACCATCCGGTACTCGATATCGATACCGGGCGCGTGCTGATCACCAGCCAGAACCACGGCTTCGCCGCCGACGAGACCAGTCTGCCGGCCAACGTGCGCGCCACCCACCGCTCGCTGTTCGACGGCACGCTGCAGGGTATCGAGCTGACCGATCGGCCCGCTTTCAGCTTCCAGGGGCACCCGGAAGCGAGCCCCGGGCCACACGATCTGGCGCCGCTGTTCGATCGTTTCGTCAGCATGATGACCGCGCGCCGTTGAGCGTGCCGAGTCTCCGATTGCGTCGCCGTCTGTCCATTTTCTAGCGGGAACCGTCATGCCCAAACGTACCGACATCAAAAGCATTCTGATCATTGGCGCCGGCCCCATCGTCATCGGCCAGGCCAGCGAGTTCGACTATTCCGGCGCCCAGGCCTGCAAGGCGCTGCGCGAAGAGGGTTACCGAGTCATTCTGGTCAACTCCAACCCGGCCACCATCATGACCGACCCGGTGATGGCCGATGCCACCTATATCGAGCCGATCACCTGGCAGACCGTCGAGAAGATCATCGAGGCGGAGCGCCCCGATGCGCTGCTGCCGACCATGGGCGGCCAGACCGCACTCAACTGCGCGCTGGATCTCGACAAGCACGGCGTGCTGGAGAAGTACGGCGTGGAGATGATCGGTGCCAATGCCGATGCCATCAACAAGGCCGAGGATCGCGACCTCTTCGACAAGGCAATGAAGAACATTGGCCTGGCATGCCCCAAGGCCAAGGTGGCGCACTCCATGGACGAGGCGTGGGAGATCCAGGCCGAGCTGGGCTTCCCCACCATCATCCGCCCCTCCTACACCATGGGTGGCTCCGGCGGTGGGGTGGCCTACAACAAGGAGGAGTTCGAGGAGATATGTACGCGCGGTTTCGAGCTTTCCAACAACCATGAACTGCTGATCGACGAGTCGCTGCTGGGTTGGAAGGAGTACGAGATGGAGGTCGTTCGCGACAAGAACGACAACTGCATCATCGTCTGCGCGATCGAGAACTTCGATCCCATGGGCGTGCATACCGGCGACTCCATCACCGTGGCCCCGGCGCAGACGCTGACCGACAAGGAGTATCAGGTCATGCGCGATGCATCGCTTGCGGTGCTGCGCGAGATCGGCGTCGAGACCGGCGGCTCCAACGTGCAGTTCGGCGTCGATCCCAAGACCGGGCGCATGGTGATCATCGAGATGAACCCGCGGGTCAGTCGCTCCTCGGCACTGGCCTCCAAGGCCACCGGTTTCCCGATCGCCAAGATCGCCGCCAAGTTGGCGGTGGGTTACACCCTGGATGAGCTCAGCAACGACATTACCGGCGGCGCTACGCCGGCCTCGTTCGAGCCGTCGATAGACTATGTCGTCACCAAGATTCCGCGCTTCACCTTCGAGAAGTTCCCCCAGGCCAACGATCGTCTCACGACCCAGATGAAGTCGGTGGGCGAGGTGATGGCGATCGGGCGCACCTTCCAGGAGTCGCTGCAGAAGGCGTTGCGTGGTCTCGAGACAGGCAATGATGGTCTCGACTCCATCGTGACCGATTTCACCGGTGAGGCCATGGCGCGTATCAAGGGCGAGCTGCAGGCCGCCGGCGCCGAACGGATCTTCTACATCGCCGACGCCATGCGTGCGGGCATGAGTCTCGATGAGATCTTTGCGCTGACCAACATCGATCCCTGGTTCCTGGTGCAGATCGAGGATCTGGTGCTGCGCGAGCAGGCGCTGGTCAAGCGCTCGCTTACCGAGCTCGACGCCCGTGGCATGTTCCAGCTCAAGCGGCGCGGCTTCAGCGACGCACGCCTGGCGAGCCTGCTTGGGGTCTCCGAGCAGGCGCTGCGCAACACGCGCCACAAGATGGGCATCCGCCCGGTCTACAAGCGCGTCGACACCTGTGCCGCCGAGTTCGCCTCCGACACTGCCTACATGTACTCCACCTACGAGGAGGAGTGCGAGGCCGAGGTCTCCGATCGCAAGAAAATCATGGTGCTCGGCGGCGGGCCGAACCGTATCGGCCAGGGTATCGAGTTCGACTACTGCTGCGTACACGCCGCCTTCGCCATGCGCGACGATGGCTATGAGACCATCATGGTCAACTGCAATCCGGAAACCGTCTCCACCGACTATGACACCTCGGATCGCCTCTACTTCGAGCCGGTGACCCTCGAGGACGTGCTGGAGATCGCCGCCAAGGAGCAGCCGGTCGGGGTGATCGTGCAATTCGGCGGCCAGACACCGCTCAAGCTGGCCCGCGACCTGGAGGCGGCCGGCGTGCCGATCATCGGCACCACGCCAGACGCCATCGACCGTGCCGAGGATCGTGAGCGCTTCCAGCAGATGATCGACAAGCTGGGCCTCAAGCAGCCGCCCAACGCCACCGCGCGCAGCTTCGAGGAGGCCTTTGCCAAGGCCGAGGCGATCGGCTACCCGCTGGTGGTGCGGCCAAGCTACGTACTCGGCGGGCGTGCCATGGAGATCGTCTACGGCGCCTCCGAGCTCGAGAACTACATGACCCATGCGGTCAAGGTCTCCAACGATTCACCGGTGCTGCTCGACCACTTCCTGAATGCCGCCATCGAGGTCGATATCGACGCCGTCTCCGACGGACAGCAGGTGGTGATCGGCGGCATCATGCAGCATATCGAGCAGGCCGGGGTGCACTCCGGCGACTCGGCATGCGCGCTGCCGCCCTACTCGCTGCCCGCCGACGTTCAGGACGAGATGCGTGAGCAGGTCAAGAAGATGGCCGTGGAGCTTGGCGTCGTTGGCCTGATGAACGTGCAGCTGGCCTGGCAGGATGGCGAGATCTACGTCATCGAGGTCAATCCGCGAGCCTCGCGCACCGTGCCCTTCGTCTCCAAGTGCATCGGCATATCGCTTGCCCAGATCGCGGCGCGCTGCATGGCGGGCACCACGCTGGCCGAGCAGGGCTTCGAGCGCGAGATCGTGCCGCACTTCTACAGCGTCAAGGAGGCGGTCTTCCCGTTCAACAAGTTCCCGGGAGTCGATCCGATCCTGTCGCCGGAGATGAAGTCGACCGGCGAAGTGATGGGTAGTGGCGACACTTTCGCCGAGGCCTTCTACAAGGCACAGCTGGGCGCGGGCGAGGCGATCCCCAAGCTCGAAGGCGAGCGCAAGGCGTTCCTCTCGGTACGCGACCCGGACAAGGAGGGCGTTATCGAGGTGGCAAAAACTCTGCTAGGCTTGGGTTTCTCGCTATGCGCTACCCGCGGTACCGCCGTCTCTCTAGAGGCTGCCGGGCTGCCCGTGGAGACCGTCAACAAGGTCTTCGAGGGGCGTCCGCACATCGTCGATATGCTGAAGAACGATGACGTGGCCTATATCGTCAACACCACCGAAGGTCGCCAGGCAATCAGCGACTCTTCGGTGATCCGTCGTACGGCGCTTGCCCGCAAGGTGCCCTATGCCACGACTTTGGCAGGCGCCAGAGCGGTGTGCATGGCATTGGAGTACGGCAACGAGATTACCGTGCGGCGGCTACAGGAACTGCATGCAGGAGCAACGCAATGAACAAGGTCCCGATGACCGTCGCAGGCGAAGCCCGCCTGCGTGAAGAGCTCGAGCAGCTCAAGGGCGTCGAACGGCCCAAGGTGATCAACGCCATCGCCGAGGCGCGCGAGCATGGTGATCTCAAGGAGAATGCCGAATATCATGCGGCCCGCGAACAGCAGGGCTTCATCGAAGGGCGCATCCAGGAGATCGAGAGCAAGCTCTCCACCTCCCAGGTGATCGACGTCACCAAGCTGCCGCGCACCGGTAAGGTCATCTTTGGCGTGACCGTCGGGCTGCTCAATCTCGACACCGACGAGCAGGTGCGCTACCGCATCGTTGGCGAGGACGAGGCCGACATCAAATCGGGCAAGATCTCCGTTACCTCGCCCATCGCCCGTGCCCTGATCGGCAAGGAGGAGGGCGATGTGGTGGTGGTACAGACTCCCGGCGGCGAGGTGGAGTACGAGATCGAGAGTGTCGAGCATCTGTAGCCCTACCCGGCTGCAGAGGCAACGCGACGAGGCCGCCCAATGGGCGGCCTCGTCGTCAGTGGTATCGATACGCTAGGCGTGTCGCTCAGTGACGCCCGTGATGATTCTCGAAACGGGTGACATTGGAGAGCTTGGGGTTGGCCTTGGGGTTCCTGCGATAGAGCAGCGCCATCTTGCCGATGGTCTGTATGCGCTCTGCACCACTCTGGGCGATGAGCTCCTCGAGCATGGCGCTGCGCTCGTCGCGCTCGGCGATGGCGAGCTTGATCTTGACCAGTTCGTGGTCGTTCAGGGCACGCTCGAGTTCGGCAATCACGCCCTCGGAGATGCCGTTTTCCGAAACCGTGACCACCGGATTGAGGTGATGGCCGATGCTGCGGAATGCTTTCTTTTGTGCCTGTGACAAGCTCATGGTATCTTGGCGGTCCAGTTGCGCTGAACCCGCCATGGTACGGCGAAAGTGGCGCTAGCGAAAGCCTCGTTATCGTACGATTTCCGTTTTCCCTCGACTCACCCTTGATCCGCCATCCGATACACAGGTGATGCCGTGGTACGCTCCACCAGTTCCAGCAAGACCCCCTCCTCCCGCGCTAGCGCCGGGAAGAGCGGTAGCGCGAGCAAAACCAGTGCCAGTTGGCTCAAGGAGCACTTCGACGACCAGTACGTGCAGCGCAGTTGGCAGGATGGCTATCGCTCGCGTGCAAGCTACAAGCTTCTCGAGCTTGATGAGAAGGCCAAGCTGTTTCGGCGCGGCATGAGCGTGATCGATCTGGGCGCGGCCCCGGGGGGCTGGAGCCAGGTCGCCGCCGAGAAGGTCGGCGACAGTGGGTTGGTGATCGCCTCCGACATCCTCGAGATGGATGCGCTGGTCGGGGTGGAGTTCGTGTGTGGCGACTTCACCGAGGAGGAGGTGCTCGAAGCTATCCTCGCCACCCTCGCGGGGCGCCCGGTGGACCTTGTGATGTCCGACATGGCCCCCAATATGAGTGGTATGGCTGCCATCGATCAGCCTCAGGCGATGTATCTCGTCGAGCTGGCGCTGGATCTGGCGCGCCAGACACTGGCTCCCGGCGGCAACTTTTTGGCCAAGGTGTTTCAGGGGGAAGGGTTCGACGACTATCTGAAGGAGCTGCGCAGCAGCTTCGCCAGGGTAGTGACGCGCAAGCCCGATGCCTCACGCGCTCGCTCGCGAGAGGTCTATCTGCTGGCGGAGAAGTTTCATGGCTGATGGCAGGTGTCATCGGCTCAATCTGACAAGTGAATAGGCGTACTCTAACGCTCCGATAGAAAGACAGGCGTCGCGAAATGTGTCAGTGTCACGAACTAAGGTGGCCTGATGATTGAACATATATGCGGGCCTTAGTGTCGGAGTGTTACGCCGCTTGGCAGTTCGTTTTCAGCAATGAGGGTACTCCCTTGAATGATATGGCGAAGAACCTGATCCTGTGGTTGGTCATCGCGGCAGTACTGCTGACGGTGTTCAACAACTTCAATGTGGACACCTCGCCGCAGTCCATGAACTATTCGCAGTTCGTGCAGCAGGTACAGAACCAGCAAATCCGCAGCGTGACCATCGATGGCTATACCATTACCGGTGAGCGTGCCGATGGGTCGCAGTTCCAGACCATCAGGCCGGCCGCCGAGGATCCGCAGCTGATCAACGATCTGCTGAGCAACAACGTCACGGTGGTCGGCCGTGAGCCGCAGGAGCAGAGCTTGTGGACGCGGTTGTTGATCGCCAGCTTCCCGATCCTGATCATTCTGGCCATTTTCATCTTCTTCATGCGTCAGATGCAGGGCGGTGCCGGTGGTAAGGGCGGGCCGATGAGTTTTGGCAAGTCCAAGGCCAAGCTGCTCTCGCAGGATCAGATCAAGACGACCTTCGCCGATGTCGCCGGCTGTGACGAGGCCAAGGAGGAGGTCGAGGAGCTGGTCGACTTCCTGCGTGATCCGACCAAGTTCCAGCGCCTGGGCGGGACGATTCCGCGCGGCGTGCTGATGGTCGGTCCACCGGGTACCGGTAAGACGCTGCTCGCCAAGTCGATCGCCGGCGAGGCCAAGGTGCCGTTCTTCTCGATCTCCGGTTCCGATTTCGTCGAGATGTTCGTCGGCGTCGGTGCCTCGCGGGTACGCGACATGTTCGAGCAGGCCAAGAAGCAGGCACCCTGCATCATCTTCATTGACGAGATCGACGCCGTGGGCCGTTCGCGCGGCGCCGGCATGGGCGGCGGCAACGACGAGCGCGAGCAGACGCTCAACCAGCTGCTGGTGGAGATGGATGGCTTCGAAGCCAACGAAGGCATCATCGTCATCGCTGCGACCAACCGCCCCGATGTGCTTGACCCGGCCTTGATGCGGCCGGGCCGTTTCGATCGTCAGGTGGTGGTGGGGCTGCCCGATATCCGCGGTCGCGAGCATATCCTGGGCGTTCACCTGCGCAAGGTGCCGCTGGCCGAGGACGTCAAGCCGGCCTTGATCGCTCGCGGTACGCCGGGCTTCTCCGGCGCCGATCTGGCTAACCTGGTCAATGAGGCGGCGCTGTTCGCGGCCCGCCGCAACAAGCGTCTGGTCGGCATGGAGGAGCTGGAGCTGGCCAAGGACAAGATCATGATGGGCGCCGAGCGCAAGTCGATGGTCATGACCGACAAGGAGAAGCTCAACACCGCCTATCACGAATCTGGTCACGCGATCATCGGCCTGGTGATGCCGGAGCACGACCCAGTCTACAAGGTCACTATCATTCCGCGTGGCCGTGCGCTGGGTGTGACCATGTTCCTGCCCGAGCAGGATCGCTACAGCCTGTCGCGTCAGCAACTGCTCAGCCAGATCTGCTCGCTGTTCGGCGGCCGTATCGCCGAGGAGATGACGCTTGGCCCGAATGGGGTCACTACCGGTGCCTCCAACGACATCAAGCGTGCCACCGAGCTTGCCCACAACATGGTAGCCAAGTGGGGCCTCTCCGACGAGATGGGGCCGCTGATGTACGATGAGGATGAGTCGCATCAGTTCCTGGGTGGCCCCGGGCAGGGTGGCAGCAAGCTGCGTTCCGGTGAGACCACCACACGGCTGGATAAGGAGATCCGTCGGATCATCGACGAGTGCTATGCACAAGCCCAGCAGATCCTCGAGGACAATCGCGACAAGCTGGATGCGATGGCCGAGGCGTTGATGAAGTACGAGACCATCGATGCCGATCAGCTCAAGGACATCATGGAGGGTCGCCCGCCCCGTCCGCCGAAGGATTGGGATGACGATGCCGGGACGCCGTCGCCGATCGTCGACAAGCCGGAGGCCTCGAAGCCCGAGGAGCCGACAGTGGATGATGGCGATGAAGAGGAGGGCGAGAGCGATAGACGGCGTCGCCCCTCCGATCCGCTGGGCGGGCCAGCGGGCAGCTGATTGCCAGCCATGTGTCACTCCATCAAGGCGCCCTTGGGCGCCTTGATGCATTTCCGTCTCACCCCCCGGGCCTGTTAAAGTGGTGATTTCAGCAGGGCCCCGATATGAGCGACACTAACGCCGTCTTGCACTGCGGTCGGCACCGCCTCGATCTCTCCTATCCCCGCGTGATGGGGATTCTCAACGTGACTCCCGACTCCTTTTCCGATGGCGGGCGACACATCGCCTTGGATGATGCTCTGCGCCATGCCGAGCGCATGCTGGCGGAGGGCGCCGCGATCATCGATGTCGGCGGCGAGTCGACTCGCCCAGGCTCTGTATCGGTCTCCCCCCAGCAGGAGCTGGACCGAGTGGCGCCGGTGGTGGAGCGGCTGGTGCGCGACCTCGATGCACTCGTTTCGGTGGACACCAGCACTCCCGAGGTGATCGAGCAGACCGCGGCACTGGGAGCTGGCATGATCAACGACGTGCGCTCCCTGCAGCGTGAAGGCGCCCTGCTGGCGGCGGTCAGGAGCGGACTGCCGGTGTGCTTGATGCACATGCTTGGCGAGCCCGGCGACATGCAGAAGTCGCCACACTATGATGATGAGGTGGAGATCGCCGTGGCGGCCTTCCTCAAGTCGCGTATCGAGGCATGTGAGGCGGCTGGGCTGCGTCGTGAGCGTTTGATTCTCGATCCGGGTTTCGGCTTCGGCAAGACGGTCGAGCACAATCTGCGCCTGCTCAACCGCATGGCGCAGCTCAAGACATTCGGCATGCCGCTGCTCGTTGGTATGTCGCGCAAGAGCATGATCGGAAAGGTGTTGGAGCGGCCAGTCGAGGAACGCCTGGCCGGTGGAATCGCTCTGACCGCGCTGGCGGTGGAGCGAGGTGCAAGGATTATTCGCGTTCACGATGTCGGCTCCAGCGTGGATGCGGTCAACATGACCTGGGCCGTGCTTAAGGAAGGCTTCGATACATGAGTAGACGCTACTTCGGCACCGATGGCATTCGCGGCACTGTCGGTGACTACCCCATTACCGCCGACTTCATGCTCAAGCTGGGCTGGGCAATGGGACGCGTGCTGGCCGAAGAGGGCCGCTCGAAAGTGTTGATCGGCAAGGACACGCGCATCTCCGGTTACATGTTCGAGTCGGCGCTGGAGGCGGGGCTCTCCGCCGCCGGCGTCGATGTCTCGCTGCTCGGGCCGATGCCAACTCCCGGTATCGCCTACCTGACCCGCACCTTCCGTGCCGATGCCGGCATCGTCATCTCCGCCTCGCACAACGCCTTTGCCGACAATGGCATCAAGTTCTTCTCCGCCGAGGGTACCAAGCTGCCCGACGCACTGGAGACGCGGATCGAGGAGATGCTCGACCAGCCTCTCACCACGGTGAAGGCGGCCGAGCTGGGCAAGGCAGTGCGCATCAACGATGCTGCCGGGCGCTATATCGAATTCTGCAAATCGACGATTCCCGACCGCCTCAGCCTGCATGGGCTGAAAATCGTGCTCGACTGCGCTCATGGTGCCACCTACCACATCGCACCCAGCGTATTTCGCGAGATGGGGGCCGAGGTGAGCGTGATCGGTGCCAGTCCCGATGGGCTCAATATCAACCAGCAGGTTGGCTCGACCTATCCTGCCGCGCTACGGGCGGCGGTGATTCAGCAGGGTGCCGACCTGGGGGTCGCCTTCGATGGCGATGGCGATCGCGTTCTGCTGGTGGATGCCGACGGGCGTGAGGTCGACGGCGACGACATTCTCTACCTGATCGCCCGCGACCGGCATGCACGGGGCGACTTGGGCGGCGGCGTGGTCGGCACGCTGATGTCCAACTTCGGGCTGGCCGCGGCCCTCGAGCAGATGGGCGTGCCGTTCGAGCGCGCCAAGGTTGGCGACCGTTACGTGATGGAGAAGCTCGACGCCAACGGCTGGATGCTGGGAGGCGAATCCTCGGGCCATATCGTCTGCCGCCATGTCCAGACCACGGGAGACGGCATCGTCTCGGCGCTGCAGGTAGTGGCGATCATGGTGCGTAAGGGGGTGTCGCTAGCACGCCTGCTGCAGGGCTTCGAAAAGGCGCCCCAGGAGCTGGTCAATGTGCGGCTGAAGGCGACGACCGACCGTCAGGCACTGCTGGCAAGCGAGGCGCTGAAGCAATCCGTGGCCGCAGTCGAAGCCGAGCTTGGCGACGAAGGCCGCGTGTTGCTGCGCCCCTCGGGTACCGAGCCACTGATTCGAGTCATGGTAGAGGGGCGCCCGCACCTCGATGTGTCCGGTCTTGCTCGCCGCTTGGCGGCGGATGTCGAGACGCTGCTCGACTGAGATTCATGGCACCTGCGGCGCTAACTGGTTGTCAGCCGCAGGTTGTCATGCTAGGGCTGCTCCTATACCATTTCGCTCCACCTTGAAAGAGGATAGCCCATGCGCATGCCGCTGATTGCCGGAAACTGGAAGATGAACGGCTCAACCGAGTTGGTCGAGTCATTCGGACGCGCCTTTTCCGACGCCGCTCTGCCAGCGCCGTTGGAGATCGCCATTTTTCCTCCGTTTCCCTATTTCGAGGTGGCGAGGCGGGTTTTCTCCGAAACGCCGGTGCTGCTTGGTGCCCAGACGCTCAATCCGCTTCACTCCGGGGCGCATACCGGCGAGGTGAGCGGCAGGATGCTCAAGGAGTTCGGCGTCGCCTATGCACTCGTCGGTCATTCCGAACGTCGCCAGCTCTATCGTGAGAGCGACAGACAGGTATACGATCGCCTGCTCGCTGCGCTCAGCGCCGATATCAACCCCATTCTCTGTGTGGGCGAGACGCTGGAAGAGCGTGATGCCGGCCGTACCCGGGACGTCGTGCTGCGCCAGGTCGGTTATGTCATGGCGCTGCTCGAACCCGAGCAGCGCGCCAGGGTGACGATCGCCTACGAGCCGGTCTGGGCGATCGGTAGCGGGCGTACGGCAACGCCCGAGCAGGCTCAGGAAGTCCTGGGCGAGATCCGCGCCTATCAGGCCAGCTTCGACAGGGATCTTGCCGCAGGGCTGCGCCTGCTCTATGGCGGCAGCATGAATGCAAGTAACGCGGCTGAGCTATTGTCCCAGCCGGACATCGACGGCGGCCTGGTGGGCGGTGCCTCACTCAAGGTCGACGATTTCCTAGCCATTTGTCAGTCAGCAGGTTGAAATCATGCAAGTTGCCATTCTCATGATCCATGTGGCGATCGCCATCGCCCTGGTTGTGCTCATTCTGCTGCAGCAGGGCAAGGGCGCCGAGGCCGGTGCGGCCTTTGGTGGTGGTGCCTCTCAGACCGTGTTTGGCTCGCGGGGCTCGGGTGGCTTCCTGTCGCGCTTCACGGCGGTGTTGGCGGCCTCCTTCTTCGCGACCTCCATGGCGTTGGCCTACTTCGCCTCCGAAGCAGGGCAGGCACCTGAGGCGGGAATTCCTGATGCACGCTTGATCGAGCAGCAAAGAAGCATTCCGACGCTTGACGATCAGGCCAACGACGTGGATAATGCCGCGCCAGTGCTTGAGGAAAGCGGTGAGTAAACGCCGTACTTAATCTAGCACCCCCATTGCCGAAGTGGTGGAATTGGTAGACACGCTATCTTGAGGGGGTAGTGACCTTACGGTCGTGCGGGTTCAAGTCCCGCCTTCGGCACCATCTGTAGCAGATGTCTCGTAATGTAAGGTCATCTGTTTCAGCAGTTAATCTGTATTGCGGCAACCCCGGCCATCTTGACGTAGTAGGTGCTGGGGAATATAATTGCCGACCTGTGATGCGGGGTGGAGCAGTCTGGTAGCTCGTCGGGCTCATAACCCGAAGGTCATCGGTTCAAAGGTCTTGAAAACCGGCAAGGGTGAAAGCCCTTCCAGGGTTCGAATCCCTGTCCCTCCGCCACTTTATTCAAGGGAATCAGCTATTTAGCTGGTTCCTTTTTTGCTTTCTGAGGGTCGAAAAAGGGGCAAAGTATAACGCGGGGAACACATGCCGTTATACTGATCGACCTGGACCGGCAAGGAATAGACGAAAGTCTGATCCGACCGGCAATGAATGGCATGCCAAAGTCTACTCTACGATGAAGGCGTCGGCGCCCAGCGCGGATACCTTGAGCACCTGCTTGGCGCGCAAATAGATCTCGGTGGTGCGGCGATCGCTATGCTGAAGATTGGTCTGCACGTCGATGCCCTGGCGCTCGGCGTCGGTCGCGTGCTTAGCGCGAAGGTCATGTTCGGTGAATCGCTCGATCATGCCTTCTGTCATCGCTTTCTTCATTCCGTACTGCCAGCGTGAGTGGAACTGATCCTTGTTGTAGGGCATGCCGTCTCGCTTGCAGAACAGGGTAGGGCCTTGTCGCCCGCGCGATAGGTTGTCCGCCTTGATCTCATCCACGAGCTTTCCGAGCTCGTCGTCCCACGCGATCACAGCCTGCTTCCCCACCTTGCTGGTGCGCAGCAGGATGCCGTCTGGCCCAAGCTGATCGAGACGCAGGCCCAAGAGATCCTTCTGGCGCAGCCCGGTCTTGTACTTGAGCAGGGCGTAGCGGCGCACCCAGGGGGAGGTGAAGCGCAGAAATCGGGCGAATTCAGCATCGGTGACATAGCGGTCCCGCGGCTTGAGCTTGAACTTCGCTACCGGGTCGGCCGGGTTGTGCTCAAGGACTCCCCAGCGCTGGGCGAAGCGGAAGATGTGCTTGAGCAGTGAGAGTTCGTGATTCGCTTGCGTCTTGGACTGCGCGCCCCGTGCATCCATGTAGCGGTAGACATCGTGGACGGTGATGTCCTCCGGCTCGCACTCAGCGAATACCAGGCGCAGCCGCTTGAGTTCGTCGAGATTGGACTTCCGTGTCGCGGGGCTGGGCTTCGCCGGGATGATCTCCGCTTCGTACTTGTCGAAGAGCCTTCCCATTCCCGCCTTGGGGAACAGTCTCGGTGCCCAGGCGTTATACTCCGCCCGTGCGTCTTCGACGGTTTCACCCAGCCTGATCCATGACTTGCCGACCAGCGCCTTCTGCCGTGCGTTGCACTTGTATCGCCAGGCGCCGCTTTTCCAGTAGACGCGAGGAATGCCGACTTCGCTCATGCGCCCAGCGCTCCGATGTTCGGGCGCTTGCGGTCCTGGTTGGCCGGCGCGCTGCCGCAGAACACTTCCTCTACGTGGCGCCGCCCGACCAGCACCTGGCCGGCTTCGTTGTCTTTCCAGCGGATTCCCATGCGTTCCAGCGCTTCGCGCTGCTCCTTGCCTCGTTTTCGCCCGGTGAGCTGTTCGAGCTCGTCGGGCGTCAGGAAGAGTGTTCTCATCGCCATGATGACCTCTATGCGTCTGATCAAAAAGGCGCTGCCAGGGCCTGGAAGCGCGCATTAAAAAACCGCCTCATGGGCGGTGGGTCTCGATATCGGTATAGCGATATCGACTCATGGGGTGGGGCGGGTACACGGCATGCCGAAGTGCTCCATCAGATCGCATGTTGCCTGCTGAGCGTGATACCGCCCCTTGGCTTTCACGAAGGCCAACGCCAGGCGGCGGGTTTCCGCCAGGCTCTCTTGTGCGTTGCTGGCCAGTTCCTTCTCCGCGGCATCCAGCATTGAGTTGAGAGTGGTCTTCTCATGCTCGAGCTCCTCGATGCGCTGGCAGAGCTGCTCATTGACGTGATCATCCTTGCCGCCGAATACCGCCACGCTGCCGGCCAATACCATCTGCTGATCGATCGAGAGCGGGCAGCCGGCCCGCTTCATGGTGTTTTTGATCATGTCGGAGGGGGTGGCAATTTCCGCGTGGCTATTCATGGTTGCCTCCTTGGGCTTGGCGGCGTCGGTAATGACGTGCTCGGGCTTTCAGCCATAGCTGCGTCGAGGTATCTATTGAATCCTCTGCGGCAGATTCCAACGCCTCCGCCTGCCACTGGGCTTTCAGGTGCGCGAGGGCTTGGCGGAACTGTTCGACATAGTGCTCCCGGCTGCGGGCGCCCCAACTACTCACCATACATTCGGGTTCCGGATCCTCATCTGGATAATCGGCGTCGGGCTCCCCCGGTATCATGAGGAAAGCGTTCTCAATGCTGTGCAGATAGTCGGCGAAGCGGCGCATATTCTCGATATTCGTGACGATCACGCTTGTGCGGTGGCGATTCTCGTTGTGGGGCGGGAACCCAAGGGCATCGGCGACCGCCTCCACATGCGCCGCCAGGGCGAGGCGTTCCCGCAGGATATGCTCGACAGCATTGAGCGCGGGTGCTGGCCCCATGCCGCCACCGGTATCGAGCCCGACGATTTCCTCGAGGCGCTGCCAGGCTTCGCACATCGCACGGAATCCCGTCGCCTCACGGTCCGCACGTTTCAATGCTGCATCACGCTCTTTCACAACCAATCTGGCAATTGCGACTAAATCGCACATGCTTGGATTTTCAGCGTCATGTCCTAATGCACTAGCAAGATCCATTTTCAGCCGCTGATGCTCAGTCGCTTCCAGCCGATCGGCAGCGGAAGATGCCTTTGCCGTGACCCGTGTGCCGCACACCGTACACCGATGCTCGCAGGTGTAGGTGCCCGGCCATTTCTCGCCGCAGGTGCGGCATTCGAGCTCGTTCATCGCAAAGTCCTCATGGCTCATTAAAGAATTGAAGTTTTCTGCCGATATGCTAATCAAGTCTTAATTTATGATCTTGGGTATAGGTAGGCATATGGCTAATCAAATTGAACATGCGTGGTATAGCCCTACATGGGAATATGACGAAAATGATTACCAATCATTGATAGAAAATCATATTGTCATCTCTATAGAACAGTATTCGAGTGAGATGCATGGCTTCTTATTCTGTCCGCTATGCCACACCCCCTTATCTAAATCACCATCAGAAAAAATGCATTTCAGTAACGGACGAAGTGCCCACTTCAAGCACCTACCATCCTTTTCTCACATCCGGTGCGCCCACCGGTCTCTAAGAGCACAGGGACTCAAGTTCGATTCTGAAGAAGATGCGCGCCGAGCCATTGATGACGAACAACTCGCTGTAGTACATGAGTTCATCAAGGAGAAGCCGGTAGCCATAGAAAATGAAGCAGACCCTTATGACCAGTCCCAAGTTGAGGATATGGACGGTCCGCTAGCAAACTTTCCCATATCTAGGCATCGCGGAGAGCATTTCATAGTTCCCACGCGCATTAAAACTGTACATGGCATATGCCGAAGATTTGATCATAATCTGGAGCGCTACTACGTTCTTCCTGGCATGACCAACCCAGTTCAGCTTCGGTCTCTGCTACGGGACGCATCAAAAATAGAAACAACGATTGAAATACCCGCTCTTTATTACGGAGTAATCACCAACATCAACTCACCTTTTAAACGCCCCCATAATGTGGCAATGATAATGGTCAGCTATTCGGGAGGGCACGCTGATTTCTGCATAAAAACTACAAACGCTTCTGCGAAGGAGCATGGCATTGACAATAACTCTAAGGGAAGATATGTGATGTTTTTTGGTCCAATAAGCACCAATGGTGTTGGTCTATGCTTCAACAACCCTGGCTGGGGGGAATACTCCATCTTACCCGAAAAGTACAACCATCTTATTGAAAACCTTTAATCTAGAATAATAGCTGGTGCGGTTATCGTTAAAAGCCGCCTCAGTGGGCGGCGGGTTGGTCTATGCAGCCACGGCAGGCGCTGCCATGAACTTTTTCTCGTGAGCGAAGTTTGCTTCCACGATGGCCTTCGCCAGAGGCGGGCAGACGCTGTTGCCGATCAGGCGCACCTGGGCGTACTTCGGCACTGGTCGGCCATCGACCTCTGCGAATTGGTAGCTGGCCGGGAATCCTTGGGCGGCAGCGAGTTCGTGCGGCTGGAGCATGCGCATGCCAAGGTCGACGATGGCGTATTGCTCGCCGTCTATGGTGACGGTGACCAGGCCGAAGCGGTCACGGGTGGGCATGGTGTGCAGGGGCTCGCCCGGGCCCTGGCCGACGCCTTTGCCGTAGTACTTCACAAGGAAGGCCGTCACTGCTGCAGCGTGAGTGCCCCCGGCGCAGATGGTCGGCATCGGCTGGGCAATGTCGCTACCGCCTCGCTCGCTGCCCTTGAGGTTGAGCAAGCTCACGGCTACCGGTGCGTTGTGGTCGGTAGCGGTGATGGTGGGCAGTGGTTGGCGAAGGTCAGCGCCGACCACGCCGCCGTAATGCTTGGCCAGGAATGCCGAAACTAGGGCATGCTTCTGACCGCCTGCAACGACCGTGTCCAGCGGGCGATTGAGGTCAAGCACGCGCGGACTCTGGCCGGGACGTTCGCCGTAACCTGTCTGCACCATGAACGGCTCGGCATTCTCCACCACGTACCGCATCACGCCTTTGGCGATCCGCTTGAGCGTGTTCTCTGCCAGCGGCCGGTCACGGTCGAAGATCGACGGGCAGGGGATCGACCAGTCGATACACTCCGCAGCTGTACGCCACGGCTGCAGCTTGCCCCGGCGTACTGCTGGCGTAGCCGGGTCGCCATGGGTGGGCTTGGGCCACACGATCGGCAGGCCATCGCGCCGGGCGATCAGGAACAGTCGCTTGCGGATGGTCGGGGCGCCGTAGTCGCAGGCCCGCAGGATCTTCCAGTCCACTTGGTAGCCGTGGCGCTTGAGCATCCGCACGAAGCCACGAAAGGTTAGGCCCTTGCGCGCCGGATCCGGTACGACCTGGCCCATGCCGTTCTTGGTCAGCGGCCCCCAGTCGAGGAACTCTTCGACGTTTTCCAGTGCGATGACCCTGGGCTTCACCTTGGCCGCCCAGCGTGCCGCTACCCATGCCAAACCGCGCACGCTCTTGCTGACAGGACGGCCACCCTTGGCCTTGGAGTGGTGGCGACAATCAGGGGAGAACCATGCCAGTCCCACCGGGCCATTGACGGCCTTGGCGGGATCGACGTCCCACACGTCGGCAACCGAGTGAGCACTGCCGGGGTGATTGGCGGTATGCACCGCAATGGCGGTGGCGTCGTGGTTGATGGCGAGATCCACCGGGCGGCCCAAGGCCTGCTCGATTCCTTCGGAGGCACCACCGCCGCCGGCGAAGTTATCGACCACCAATTCATGGCCAAAGAGATTTAGATTCAAATGTAATTCCCCTATCATGTTGAGGTCTTTACAGATAACCGGAGGAGCGCATGGCCCAGTTAATTTTATTAGGAGCAGGGGCCAGTTTTGGCAGCGAAGATGCCGAGCCAAGACCTCCATTAGGCAACTCTTTGTTTGATTGTTTAGAGAAAAGAAATGGTATCGCCTCGACCTTTCCTGAAGAATTGAAAATCGAGTTTAGGAAAAATTTTGAGATAGGCATGGCTAAGTATGATGAGTGGAGTAGCCGTAATATAATGCAGTTCCAGCGAGAACTTTCGTCATTCTTGGCGGAGTTTAGCCCGAGCCCCAACAATACGTATATTAAGATGCTTTCTACGCTGGGGGTTAAGAGGTTTGTATACTGCTCTTTAAATTATGACCTTATGCTAGAACTCGCTGCATTGAGACTGGGCATGGCAACAACTTATTCGCAAGAAAAAGGGCATGGAATGAGACTGTTGAAAGTACATGGGTCTTCGAATTTCTGGCCTGCTCTGCCTCCACGCTATTTCTCCAATTCAACCTTCAAAAACAATGGAATCGACTTGGAAGTCGGGATAAAGCCTGTATCTCAGGAAGATGCTTTATATAAGTCTTTAACGGAAAACAGTATTGCCCCAGCAATGTGTGTTTATGCAGAGGGGAAGCGCGCCAACGTTTCTAGCACATACATAAAAAAACAGCAGGAAATGTGGTTTCATCAGCTGGAGAAAAGTCCTCGTATATTCGTTAGCGGTGTCAGGGTTAATGCTAACGACGACCATATCTGGGGCGCAATAGGCCGAAGAAAGTTAGATGTATACTATTATGGTTTAGAAAACGATCATGATGAGTTCATCGATTGGAAAGCGCAGCATGAAAAAAAGAACGCCTTTTTTAAGTTAGCCGATTTTTCCCAAGCAATTGATTTTATAAACGCTAGAATTTAATCATCACTCGCTCAGAGACTGATTGAATTCGTTGCCGCGTGACGTGCGGCGTACGGCCACCGCCTCCAGCCTTCCAGGGCTGGCTGCGCTGGGTGATAAGATCGATCAAGCCGCAGAATGGCGACCTGGTTTCAAGTGGAATTGCGGAAGCGGGGGGTGATCGGCATTGGCCGCTTCCCCGTGTTCGTCATGCCAGGCCTTATGGCAGGGCGGGCATAGCCAGCGAACATCAAGCTGGCGTAGGTAGTCGTCGTGGTGGGCGTGGATTCGCCCTTTGCTTGTCCCGCATCCCTCGCAGGAGCTTTTTCGCTTGAGTCGCCCATCGTGCAGCGCCTTGCTGACCCGGTTATGGGCCTGAAGCTTGATCGGGTTGCGCTGGCGGTACTTCGAGGTACCGCGTTTGATGGCCTCTTTGCCCTCGGGTGTCTTTTGGTAGCGCTCCCTGGCGGTAACGCGATGAGGAAGCATGGCTCGTTGTCGGTCGTACTGACGGTAATAGCCGATATTCTCTTCCCTGTTCTGGCGAACCCTGGCCTTGCGGCACTTCTTGCAAGTGGTGTCTCGCCTTCCGTCTCGACCTGTCTTATAAAACCCATCAAGCGGCTTTTCCTCGCCGCACTTATGGCATGTCTTCATGAGACATCCTCCATGCAGATACAGAAAAGGCCGCTCAGTGGCGGCCTATATGGTCAGTTAACGAGCCAGTCAGAACGGGATCTCTGAGTCAAAGTCGTCGAAGCTGCCCGGATTCGGCGCCCCGTAGTTCGCCTGATTGGCCTGGCCTTGGGGTGGGCGCTGGTTATTGCCTTGTTGCCCCTGCTGGGGAGCCCCGGCTTGCTGGCCATAGCCGCCCTGAGGTTGACCGCCTCCGTATCCGCCTTGCTGCCCGCCCTGGCCGCCGCTGCGGGTGTCGAGCATCTGCATGTCATTGGCGACGATCTCTGTGCTGTAGCGGTCCTGGCCGTCCTGGCCTTGCCACTTGCGGGTTTGCAGGCGGCCTTCGATGTAGATGCGCGAGCCTTTCTTGACGTACTGCTGGGCGATCTCGGCGAGCTTGTTGAACAGGATCACGCTATGCCACTCGGTACGTTCCTGCTTCTGGCCGCTCTGCTTGTCGGTCCAGCTGTCAGTGGTGGCGATGCGCAGATTAGCCACCGGTTTTCCCGATGGCATGAATCGGACGTCAGGGTCCTGACCAAGATTGCCGATCAGGATGACTTTGTTGACGCCTCTGGCCATAAGTTCGTCCTTCTAATAGAAGGGCCCCGCAGGACCCCATGAGATCAAGGGTTGAAGGTGCCGAGCAGGCATTCGCACTCAGGCAGGGTGCGAGTGATATCGCCAGCGAACTCCTTGGCGATTTCCTTTTCTGCTGACTCTAGCGCCATGGCGCGCAAGCGGAAGCTGGGGCCGCCCTTGGTGATCGTGGCCACGCGCATGGCAAAGTCACGCTCTGCCAGGCCCTCGTAGGGGGGCAGCGTCCAAGTGATGACCGTGGGCAGCCGCTCGGCCTGCTTCACGGTGACCTTGTTCATGACGCCGATCTGCGAGCTGTGCTCCTGCTTCTCGCTGTCGATGCTGGTCAGGTCATCGATCGATACCTTGCGGAAGGCGTGAATCACCTTGCTCTTCTCAAGCTTCTCGCCGTTCTTGTTGAGGAAGGTCATCAAGTGACCCCAGTCCTCGATCAATTCGACCATCTTCTCTTGGTCATAGGAGGAACCGTCAGCGACGTGGAAGGCGGCGAATTCTGGCGTCTTCGGCAGCGTGAGGGTGGCACTGTGCTCGCAGTGCCCCGGCGCGGCCTGACCGCCAATATCGAGGAAGGTGCGGGCGGCCATGCGATCCTGGTCAATGAATACCGGCACGCCTGCCGACGCCCAGATTCCCACGTAGCGAAGGAACGCGGCCAAATCCTGCGTCTGGTACTTCCCGCGGAACCGGCGGCGGTGGGGCTGGTACTGCTCGAGGTCGGCGAGGTTGAACTGGTCGCCCATGATCAGGGCGTTTCCCTCGGCGACTTCGGTCCCCGTCTTGTGGGACTGTTCGAGGTGCTGCAGCGCTTCTTTGGTCAGACTCATTGGTCATTCTCCTGCGTCTGGTGCTTGATCTTGCGATGCGGATGGCCGAAGGCATCCAGTTGGTTTTTCGGCTCCAGCGTCATCTCGCCGCCTTGGTTTACGTACATCACCGTTTCGGTGGTGTGAGTCTCTGACTGATCGCCGTGAGCGGTCGGGATCTTGAAGGCCAGCTTGTGCAAGATGGCGCACTGCGTGCCCTTGCCGATGTTGTTAACCTCGAAGTCAATGCTGACCTTGGCCTTCTTCTTTGGGTTGTCGGTAGCGGCTGCAGCGGCATGGCTCAGGATGACGCCCAGGCGTTCAGCCAATACGCCGCCGTCCAGGTCCTCAATGAACCTGGATACATCTGTTGGATGGGACATTGCGGGTACCTCGTGGGGAAGAAGGGGCCACCTGGCCCCGGGGTGGTTAGGCGGCCTTGAGCGAGGCCATGGCGATGTCGTAGCCGGTCCAGTTGTCCACGCCGGCATCCAGCAGGGCGTAGAGCTTCACCTGGTCTGAGAGCAGCTGCTCGTATTCCTTCTTCGTGATGGTGACCGTCTCGGGTTGGGCGATCTGGCTGGCCGGCTTGAAGTTCGCTGCGTCGGCATTGAGGCGGCTGGTGTCGATCGGTTGGTGCGCAGCGGACGGGCTCTCCTCGACAGGCTCGGCCGGCTGTTCAGCTTGCGCCTTGGCTGCTTCCTGTTCGGCCTTGAATCGGCGCAGCTCTTCGAGTTCGGCCTGCTCGGCGGCGCGTCGCTCCTCTTCCTCCCGCAACTGGCGGCGCTGGGTCTCTATCTCGGCTTGCTCCGCCGCCATGCGCTCACGCTCAAGGGTGGAGGCGTGAATGTCGGCGATCTTACGGATTACCTCTGCTCGAGCGTCTTCCGCTTCGTTTGTCACATCGAAATAGTCACCGGTATTGATACGCTCCGCGGCTTCATGAAGATCGGCCAGAGCGTTGGAATCGAGCCCCTGCGCGGTGTCAAGGAACGACCATATTTCCCTCTGGATTCGCTCACGCAACCGTGCAATGCGTTCTTCCTTCTTCCGCGCCTCGGCTTCGTCTACGTCGCGCTTGGCGTTGCGGTGTGGCCCTTCGAGCTGTTCGATCTCCCCGATCAGCCCCTTGGCATATTGGTTGACCTGTTCGATGAAGTCGCGATGGGGCTTGGTGATCGCCAGGCGGGCCTTGTCGGTACCAGTGCGGTACTTGGTCAGCTCCTTGAGCGAGGTCTTGCCTCGCTCGTAACCTTCCTTGCTGGTGTAGTCCGGCACGGTGCCGTGCTTGGCGCGGAGCTCGGCCATGGCGGCCTCGACGCGGTTGAGCTCCACCAGTTCGCTGGCATAGGCCTGGGGTGAAGTGTCGAGTTTCTCTGCTGCGTTACCCATGGGTCGTTTCCTCTTGTGTCTGTTTGCGTTCGGCGTGGACGCGCTCAATGCCGTCCTCGGCGGCCTTGCGGATCATGTCGGAACCGCGTGCAGGACCGACCCGGGCGACGCTGGCCCGGTCGGTAATCCGTTGGAGCATGGTGTCCGCTGCAAGCTGGATGCTGCGTGGGTGAGGGATCTTGGTGCGCAGGGTGTCGCACTCGCGCTTGAGCCAGTCGGCGTACTCGTCGCGATACTTCTGCAGCTCGGCATCGAAGTCTTCGGCCTTCTCTAGGCGCGTCTCGGCTTCGCGGAGTTTCACGTACCCCTGATCATCGAACAGGCCGGTGTAGATATCAGCAGCAAAGCCCAGCAGGGAAAGGCACTTCTTCATGGCGTCGGTGACCGACTTCTTGGGCGCCTCGCCATCGGTGATGAACTTGCCGTTGTTGGTCATGTAGACCGCGCGGGTATGGCCGAACTGCGTGACCTCGCCGCGCTTCCCTTCCCACTCGTACCAGAGCGTCAGCTGGCAGGTGTGGGTCTGCTCATAGCCGATGACCTGTTCTTTCAGCATCACCGGAGCGCCCTGGTCGAAACGGTCAACGTCGATCCGGTAACCCCATCCGATCCCGACAGTGCCGAAAATTTTCGTGGCCAGCTTGACCATGTGCATGGTGTCGATGGCGGTGATGTTCTGGCCATTAACCTTGGCGGGCTTGACCGCATCGGTAGGCGTCTTCTCTACCCGGCTCCATATCGCCAGGTGGTCGTTTGTCTGCGTCATGGTTGCCTCCTCACGCCGCGTAGCTCACGGCCTCTTCGTATTGGTCTTCGGCTACCTGCTTCGCCCAGGCCTTGAGCTCCGCCCGGCCGTCATCGGTGGTGATGTAGTGCTCGATCAGGTGGGCGATGGTGGTGCCGAGCGTGAGCTTGTCGTACCAGCAGCCCAGCAAGCCCTCGTCACGGACATGCTCGGCGAAGGAGAGCAGGGCATCGGGGTTGCACTCTTCAACGGCCTGGACGATCTCGGCGGCACGCTGCGATACGTCGAAAGGGTGGCCGCGGGTGGGGATGTTGACGATCATGTTCATGCCGCCTTCTCCTGCCGGTTTAACGCAATCCAACTCGCTAGCATGTCGCGCTGCTGGGCCAGGGTGGTGCCGAGCTCTTCGGGCAACACCACTTCGCTGTCGTGCAGCGGCTGGGAATTGTCGTCGATCACTCGCACCCAGCTGGTGATGATCCCGAAGCTCGGCATCGGCCGAGTCTCGTGGTAGACCGTGCGGCCCGTTTGCTCGCCGGCAGCCAGTGCTAGGCTCTGGATCTGCTGCAGCAGTTCGCGCTGTTCAGTCGTGATCATTGAGAAACTCCTGACAGGTGGACGGCACGTCCTCAAATGGAATGAGCTCGATGGTGATTCGGTACATGCGGCCATGCAGCAAGAAGGGCTCGCTGGTTCTGTCTCGTCCGTGATCGATCAGCATCTGCTGGGCCAGGGCGGATTGGGCAACGTGGCGGGGGATGGCGTGCTTCATGACACCCTCCATAGCTGCAGCAGGGGCGGTTTCTGGCCGTTGCGCCGTTGCACGTACTCCGCCTCACGCCGGGCGTTCTCGACCTGCTGAATGCTGGCCGGGCCGCTGTCGAGCACGCGGCGGGCGAGCTCGACGGGGCGTGCGGTTAATCGTGAGTGGGTGCCCAGCCGGAACCGGGCAACATCTGCTGTTTGGATCGTGTTCATGGCTGGACTCCGGAATAAAAAAGCCCTCTGGTGAGGGCAATACGCAGGGAATTGATGAGGCGATGCGTCACCAGCATCGATAAGCAGGCTCCACCGGGGCGCTACCCCCGCTTACTTCCGGGCCGTGGTTTTTACGTACACGTCCGCCGATTCGGACACAGGACGTTTTCCCGGTCTTTCCTATCCCGACGGTGCAGCTCGCTTGAGCACGGAACCTGCTTATCGATGGCCCCTGTTGCCAAGGGCCAGCATTCCCACGTCATGGCATCGCTTTCTGCCGTGCTGCCTGCACCTGCTGGGGGCTAGCCTCTCGGCATGGCCCAGCAGCCCGCTAGGGCGTGACGTGATCGCCTACACGGCACTTGCCGGTAGTCGCCCCTGTATTCCTGGGGAAGGATTGATAGCGGATTTAAAGAGCGTCGGCCTGGTAGGGCCGTGTGTTGCTACCTACGCTTCCAACTTTAAGCATGCTTAAGTATCTCGTCAAGCTTCTGCTGAAAACAATTTCAGAATGCTTAATTCCAGGAGGCAAAAAACCCGCCTCGGTGGGCGGGTTGGAGAAGCTGCTAGAGGTCAGAAGCAGCGCTTTGCTATGTCAGGCACTGGCTCTTGCTGGGGTAAGTCGATGTTGTCAATCAATTCTTCAAGATGCTCAACATAACAGTTGCAGATTTGGTGTGCCTTTCGCTTCCCATAACCTAAAGTGCGCATGCTTTGGATGCAGTCTTCTCGATCCTCTGCAAGGAGCTGCTCTCTTGTAGGTGGCTCGACCGGTGCAGCTACAGCCAACGTGAAAAGCATGGAAAAGAGCATAATTATCACCCATTGCAGGCACAGCCACGAGGCTGGCGACAGGTATAGCTACGGCTGATGCATGAGTTGCCGCATGCTTTTCCTTTACGGCATACCCTGCAACAACCTTGGGCGAGCATGAGGCTGCCACTATCCATTTCCTGGATTTCGACGCAGTCACCGTCGAGTTGGAGCTCTTGGGTAAGTGCTTGAACAGAAGAAGCTGGACTATCCGCTTGGTGATCGATGGATTGCGGGGGAGGTTGGGCTGCCTGAACTGCGAACGAAAAGAGGAGAGCGGTGCATAACACCACGATGCGCTGAAGCATAGTCTGGTCCCTTGCGTATGAGTTATATAGGCCACTTCGTTTGGGTGGCTTCATACCAAGAATAGCAGGAAATAAAAAACCCGCCCCGGTGGGCGGGTTAGGAGAAGGAGTGGTTTATTACGGTGCTAGGTTGCGGCAAATCCGAGCAATACCGGAATCCATGCCGGATGCTTGAACACGCTCGATGTAATAGGCCAGGCAATGATCAAAGCTTTTGAAGGCCTCAGCAGGCCCCACTGCCATCTGTGGCGCAGTCAACCTACCAGCAGTGAACCCTATGGCAAGTGCGATCATGATCACACCTATTGCTTTGATATCAATGTTCATTCCAACTACCTCAACCTCATCTCGGCGATGACAACGCCTATTACCTGGCAATTTCCGTTGATCCTAACGTAGGGCTCGTTCCAAGCAGGGTTCAATGCCTTGAGCATGCGGCCACTGCCAGGTTCCTCAATGTACCTTTTGAAGGTCGCCTCGCCTGTGTCGGTCATTACTGCAATGACATCCTTCCCACTTTCCGGGAAGCGCTCGGGATCGACGAAGATGAGTGTTCCCGGCATGTATTCAGGCACCATGGATTCGCCCACTACGCGCAGCACATAGGTACGGTCGCTGCAGGGGATAGGGCAGGGCCAGTGCGGGGCTTCTGACAGGTCAAGGGCAATGTCTCCTGCTTCGGTCCAGGCGCCCGCTTGTACCCAGGCGATCTCCGGTACGAACCTTGCGCTCGGTGGCCCAGGAAGGACATTGGCAGCGCTGTACCCCGTTCCTGGATCTGACACACCTTGCGGCAACATTTCTCCCTTTCCATCGACAAGCCAGGTATATGACACGCCAGTAGCTCTCGCCAGCTTGAGCAAGTTCTCAGCCTTTGGAGCCTTAGTGTCTGCGTTCATCCATTGGGTTACAGCAGAGGGTGAGACATTGCAGAGCTTAGCGATGCCTGACTTTGTCATCTTGCTGTGCCGGATAGCAGTTTCGATGCGTTGCGTGATTTTCATTTAAGCAAGCTTAACCATTATCACATTCAGCATGCTTGCGATATTATCTTTAGCATGCTTAAATCTCACTAAAAGGAGGAGGCTATGACGACCTCGGAAGCTATCAAGCACTACGGCGGTAAAAAAATCGAATTGGCGCGAGCGCTTGGACTTTCCCCATCCGCCATAACGCAGTGGGGGGAGAGCGTACCCATTTTGCGCCAATACGAACTTGAGCGCCTGACTAAAGGGAAGCTCAAGGTCGATAAGCCAGCTGCCGCCTAATCACCCACCCGCCTGCCTGTGAAGGCCGCGACCCTCAGAAAACAGCAAGGGAAAACACATGGATCGTTACCTCACAGAAGATCGTCGCCGCAAGGCTGAAGGGGAGCACCTGGAGCATCCAGTTCGGGTCCGATTTACCGATTCCGAGCTTGATGAGCTGCAGGCTGCAGCGGCGATGCAGACCGGTGGGCGCCTCGCGCCGTATCTGCACGACCTGATTCTCGAGGCACACCAAGCCCGCAAAGAACGGCACGCGCAAATGCTAGCCGACCTGGCAGAGGGCAAGCCGCTCAGTGCTGAGTCCCGCGAGGCTGCGACCCTGATGCTTCAGCGCATGGCTGAGATCGGCCTGATGCGCAGTGTGCATCAGCAATTAACGGCCTGACAGGCCCCAGGAGGTGCACGTGTATGACCGGGAAATGGCACAGGCTGCGCTGCAACGCATGAGCATCGAGCATCGCTCAATGGCTGAGGCAAAGGCGAGGGCTAGGGGAGTGTCGGCGTGTGACGTGGTGCTGGAAGAGGCGCTGCTGGTATCGCAGGAGCTCGCCAGTGATGCGTTGTTCGCGCTGAGACAACAGCAGGCTCGCCCAACCCTTCGAGTGGTGTGACACCAAAACGAACAAGCCCCGACGGTGGTGGGGACCAATGCCGGGGCTTCAACAAAACATGAGGTTATCGTAATGGAAACAGCACAGGTTTACCAGTTCCCACCGCGTCGTGATGACGCCGTATCGTCGGGCCCTGATAGTTCAGTCCCGGCAAGGAGTCCGCAGGTGGAAGACGGATTCACTCGAATCGCCAATGAACTGCTCGAAGGCATCATCGGCGCCCCACTGACAGATCGTGAGCGTCGTGTTGTGCTGGCCATCGTTCGATTGACGTATGGATGGAATCGAAAGGCCGGGCGCATCTATGCCGAAGACGTTTCCGAGATCACCAATCTTCACGAGTCCCGTTGCTCGAAAGTGATCTCCGAATTGGTGCGACGTAAGGTGATTTTTCGCCAAGGCGGAAGCCGTTCACCGATCACATTGAACAAGGATATGGGGCAGTGGGAAGCGTCAACCGGCTCAAAACGGCAGGCTCCGACGAAAAGAGCCGAGTCGGCCCAAAATGAGCCGATTGAACCGGCCCAAAATGAGCCGACCTTTAAATACAGGAAAGACAAACCCCCTCTCACTTCGTTCGAGGGGGAGGGCACGCCTGAGAAATCGACCCCACCAGAATCGACCAAGCCGAAACGCGCCTCGGTGGCAAAGCTCGATCTGGAAAACCTGCCCGATGGGGTGACCCGTGAAGCGGCGGAGGGATTCATCGAGCATCGCAAGGCGCTCAAGAAACCCCTGACGCAACGGGCGCTCATGCTGGCCCTGGGCGAAGCGGTGAAGGCGAGTCAAGCCATTCCCGGGTTATCACCCGATCAAGCCATCGACGAGACGATCCTGGCCGGCTGGCAGGGCGTGAAGGCTCAGTGGCTAATCAACCGCCTGGGTGGCCAGGGCGCTCAGCTGCCAGCCCGCAAGGATGGCCGCATGGGCTTTGCCCAGCCCAGGGCAACCGGGACCTACACGCAAGGCAACGATGATGAACTGCCCGATTGGGCGAGGGGGATCTGATGACCGTCCCGATGACAACCACGCCTGCGATTCGTGGCCACCTGGCGGGGATCCTGTCCGGTACCGCGAAGACCCGCACAGCGTCGTGCCGAATCCACGGTGAGTACCAGTCCACCCAGATGCCGAACGGCCAATTCTCCGAGTGCGACCAGTGCGTGATGGACCAGGCCAAGGGAGCCGGCCAGGCAGACGTCGAGCAGGCAGGTGCCGCCGCTTCGCTGCGCAAGCTCGAAAAGCTGCGCGAGGGCTCGATGATCCCACGGCGGTTTCAGGCCAAAACGCTCGAGTCCTTCGATCACGGCAACAGCCGCGACAAGGCCCACCGCCTAGCGGTATGTCGTGCCTACGTCGAGAAGTTCGGGGAGCGCCTGGCCCAGGGTGGCGGGCTGATCTTCACCGGCGGTGTCGGTACCGGCAAGAGTCACCTGGCCTATGCCATCGGCAATGCGCTGCTCGCCCAGGGTTACCGGGTGATGGGCATCGATGTCTACGAGCTGATCGATCTCATCAAGGAGCGCGCCTTCGGCAAAAAGGAATCGAGCGAGCGCGACGCCATCAAGGCCTTCGTAACCGGGCTCGATCTCCTGATGCTCGACGAGATCGGCGCCCAGCTGGGCACCGAGTGGGAGCGGCTGATGCTCTTCAAGATCATCAACGAGCGCTACAAGCAGCAGCTGCCCACGATCCTGATCAGCAACATTGACCGGGAGGAGCTTGGCGCTTACCTGGGCGAACGCATCATCGATCGCATGCAAGAGGGCGGCGGCACCACGCTGACGCTCGATTGGGACAGCTATCGCAGCCAGAAAGGAGCCGTCTAATGGGAACCGTCACCGAACTGCGCCGTTCAACTCGGCGCCTGAACAACCCCGAGTCACAGCTCGGCCGTGTGCACCTGGTACTGCGAGACGCCACGCGCTGGCTGCAGCTGCACCAGATCAGCGAGGCGATTCTGGCCCGGTTCGGGAAGATGGATAGCCACGCGGCGATCTCCGCCCGGATCCGGGAGTTGCGTGCCAACGGCAAGATCATCGTCCGCCGCGAGGTGGCCGGCCACGGCAATACGAGGCCCTGCGAGTACAAGCTGATTGAGGGGCATACCGAGGGAGGGGATGCGGCATGAATGGCTCCATCAAGCTGGCCTTGGCCTCCGCTGGCCTAACTGCGGTGCTGTTCGCCCAGGTGGCGCTGCTGCACTTCATGGTGTCCGGGGGTGCGGCATGAGCCAGGATCTCGAGTTCACCATCACCAGCCCCAACGACCTGACGCCGATCATGAACCGGGCATGGCAGGCGGTGACCAAGGGCCTCCCGGCCGGACCGGTGGTGGTCAAGCTGGGCCGACCGAACAGCAAGCGCACGCTGAGCCAGAACGCGAAGCTATGGCCGATGCTGTCGGACCTTCATAGCCAGGTGGAGTGGTACGGGGAGACGCTCACTCAGGAAGAATGGAAGGACGTCATGACCGCCGGGCTCAAGCGTCAGCGGGCGGTGCCTGGCATCGATGGCGGGTTCGTCGTGCTGGGCGCGCACACCAGCAAGATGAACAAGCAGGAGTTCGCCGATTTGATCGAGGTGATCTATGCCTTCGGCGCCGAGCGCCAAGTGGCATGGAGTGAGCCAGCGTTGCGGGCCTTCGAGCACTACAGGGAGGCGCAGGCGGCATGAAGATCAAGAGCAATGCAATACGGCAAGCCGCCCGGGCTGAGCGCTGCACATTCGAGATCGTTGGGGTGTGCAACGGGGATGAGGCGACAACCGTCTTTGCCCACCTGCCCGATGAGACCAACGGCATGGGCACCAAGTCCTGCGACTTATCTGGGGCCTTCGGTTGCAGCGCCTGCCATGACGCGATCGACGACAGAACGCAGCCGATGATCGCCGAACAGGAGCGAGAGTGGTACATGCGCCGGGCCCAGACACGGACCTGGCGGCGCCTGATCGAGCTGGGGGTGATTACCATCAAGGGGGCGAGGTCATGACGCACCACTGTATGACGTGTGGCGAAAGCGATAAGCATGGATTCGGGTGCGATGAAGCATGGCCCGAGGCGCGCGTTGACGCTATCGGGCAGAACGGCAACGAGGGTATTCACTACCTCAAGCAGCCCCGCTATCAGGATCAGAAGGGCGATGACTGGATCGATGAGTTTGCCCGCACCGCCACCGCAGATGAGTTTCGAGGGGCGATGCGCTTCACCATCGGTAAGTACAACAGACGCGCGGGTAAGAAGGACGCCCTGCTGAGCGAGATCCGCAAGATGGAGGATTATTGCCGCCGCTGGGCAGAGTACGAGCAACGCCTGGAGGGGCAAGCATGATCATGATCTCAAGCAAGGCAGGGAAGAGGCTGGCCAGGGCGCGAGCTTCAGAGCTGGCGGCGCTTAACCATTGGGCCAAATATCCGAGCCAAGAAAATTGGGAGGTATGGCAAAAGACGCAGATCGAGAGAGCATCTGCGGGTAGCGAGCTGGCTGACGAGTTGATTGCAGACCGTCACCACCAAGCGGAGGGCGACTGATGCGAGACCTCGCCCTGGGCCGAATGAAAGCCGGTCACATGAACAAGACCGAGACGGAGTATGCCGCAACGCTCGAGCAGCTGCGTTTCACTGGGGAGGTGGCGTGGTACCGCTTCGAGGGCCTCAAGCTGCGCCTGGCTGACAACACGTTCTACTCGCCCGACTTCGCCGTTATGCGCTCGGATGGGCTGATGGAATGCCACGAGGTGAAAGGATTTTGGCGGGATGATGCCAGGGCAAAGATCAAGATCGCCGCAGAGCTATACCCGTTCCGCTTCCTGGCGGTACAGAAGCAGAGCAAGAAGGCAGGCGGGGGATGGAAGACTGAGGTGTTCGAATGAGTGATCAGCACCGGGACCACCCGCGAGACAGCCGCTACTGCAATAAGCCCAGGCGGCGATAGGCAACACTGAGCAGCAACAAGCAACAAAATAGGCAACATAGGCAACAGGGGAACGGGAATGCGATATAGCTCAGCACGCCAAATGATATTTCAGGCATACCAGACCCAGCGTGACAGCGTGCTGGCCGGTGCGATCCAGCGGGCACGATGGGGCGTTGACGTGCAGATGAGCCAGCGAAACAACAACGACTGGCGCATCGTGCATGGACTCGAGGCCGGGGCGGTGATCAGTCGCGTCGAGTCCCAGCCGGCACACTTGCAGGCAATGGCTCGCTACTGCTTCGGGCCATTCACTCGGGAGGAGCTGGTGGAGGACGCCGAGACGGTCCAGCTCGCACTCTACCGCAAGCTGCTGGCCGATGGCGTGAAGCTGCCAGGGCAGGGGAAGGGAAAGCCCTCCACCGAGCAGCTCGAGACGCTGCGCTACCTGTGTGCTGCTGCACTGTTCCATCACAGTCAGGTGACATGGCCGTACTCACGCCCAGGGCTGGCCACGCCCAAGGTCGTGCAGGGATTCATGCTGGATGAGTACGGGGTCGAGGTTGATGTGCGTTTCTGGACGCGTACCGATCGCTCGACCTGGGGCGCGGTGTGGGAGCGGTTGCTGCGTGTTCTGGATAACTGGGAAGCCGAGGCGTTGGCGCCGGTGGCTGCGTTGGTGCCGGTGGCGGCATGAGTGATAGATTGAACCCTCACTCTCCCTTATCAAGGTACGCGCGCATGGAATTAACTTTTACCCCGGCTGAACGCCTTTCGTTGCTTATGCAAGCCGATCAATTAGAGGCGAGCGGCGTATCCCACGACATAGATCCTGCTTTCGTTAAGAAAGCGCTTTATGGAGGTCATGACTGGGCTTTGGCTTGGGAAATGTCTGGCGTGTTTGGCATGTACGATATCGAGACGCCAGGCCACGTATCATTTGTCGCTGATGTCCTCGACATGTGGGAATTTATTGAAGAGTCTTACGAGGTTCTTGATCCATCAGATAGAGACGACTTGAAGCGGGAACTCTCGGGTAGCGCTATTCTTCCTCCAAAATTCCCAGGATTCGATGGGAATAATGAATCGGAATACATGAGCGTGGCGAGCTTTCTGGTGAACGATATGGGAAGATTTTCTGAATCGTTCCGAAGCCGTAGTTTGAACTCACATTATCCCGCAGTAGATGGATATCGCAGGATGCTTCGAGTATTCGACTCGGTGCGCGAACGGTTAGGCACTAGAATGCTGAATAGGGATGAGCTTGCGTCAATCCTCGGGGCGTAGAGTGCTTGCCACCTGCATCCGTTTCGCTTACTCTTTCCCCATGATCCGATTCTTCGCCCTGGCTTCCGCCGGGGCGTTCTCGTCTGGCCTTACCCGAGAACGCTTACACCCAAGGTCCGCTTTCCATCTCCTGTCATTTTCGTGCAGCCTATTCCGGCGGTATGAGAAAACTAATAACAGGAGAAGCTACATGGCTGATCGCAGGGTTATAGCAACAGGTAAGGATGGAAGGGGGAATATCACGAGGCTCTGCAATTCAAGGCAATTGTGGTCTTCAAGATCAACGAAGGATGCGATCTCAGACATAGAAAGAGGTGAGCACACCTACTATGTCGAAGACATATGGAATCGTCGTGCTGATGTGCATGTAGTAGGAACCGGGGCGAGCAAATATCTTCGCACCGATCCAGACTCATCGTGCTCAAACAATCTAGATAATCTTCCAGATTGCTGACGCTGAACCACTATTGATCATAGGCCCTGCCAGTCCGGCGGGGCCTTCTCGTTTCTACTGTCGTGAGACAGCAGGTAGGTATTCATGTCCAGCACCCTCAAGCAGCGGCTGGTCGCCTCGGTCATCGACCGAGAAGGCGGCTATGTCGATCACCCGTCAGATAGGGGCGGGCCAACGAACTATGGGATCACCCAAGCAGTCGCTCGTGAGTATGGCTACATCGGGCATATGCGCGACCTGCCCAGGGCAACCGCAGTTAGGATCTACGAGGCACGTTACTGGGATAGCATCTCACTTGAAGCCATCGCGCCGATCTCCACGGCGCTTGCCGAGTATCTCTTCGACTTCGGCGTGCACTCAGGCCCAGGCCGGTCTGGCCGAGAGCTGCAGCGAAACCTAAACGTCCTCAACAACCGGGGAAGAGACTTTCCTGATCTTACCGTTGATGGTGCGGTCGGGCCTCGAACCATTGGCGGCCTCGAGGCGTTCCATCGGCGCCGAGGGGCGAGTGGCGTCAACGTGTTGGCAGAATCAATCAACGGTATTCGCATCTCCTTCTGCCGCGATCTCGCCGAACGGGACGAGAGGCAGGAGGATTTTGTTTTCGGCTGGTTCCGGAGGATCGTCGAGTTGCGCTCGGAGGTGGAGGGCAACGTCGGCGAAAGGCTGGCCGTGTCGATTTACAGCGAACTGGACGCGGAAGTCGGATCGTTCCGCTGATCACATAATGAATAATCCGTCGGTACGCAGACCCACAAGGAGGCGGGATGGCAGATAACGGTCCCGATACCACGGTGAGGTCGAAACCCATCATGGAACGTCACCTTCAAACGATGTTGCTGGCCATCGCCACGATGCTGATTGGCTGGCAAGGCGTGACTACCTTCAATCTCAGCCAGACCAGTGCTCGGCAGGATGAACGGATCGTGCACCTTACCCAGCAAGTGTCAGAGATACACCGCGAGCTGAGAGATCAGCGCGACAATTACGTCACGTTTAACGAGGCCGACAGGCGGTTTCGCGAGCACCGTCACGAGCTCGACGCCATCAATAGCCGGGTGCGCGCCTTGGAGGAAAGCCGATGAGGTGGGCCGATGTTAAAACGACAGTTGGCAAGGTGGCGCCGGCATTGGGTGGTGCGCTGGCGGGTCCAGGCGGTGCAGTTTTGGGTGGAATGGCAGCGCGTGCGCTTGGCGTTGAGGCTACCCCGGAGGCTGTGGCGAAGGCGATTCATACCGACCCGGAAGCGGCAGTAAAGCTTGCCGAGATCGAGGCGGAGACACGTCGCGCCACGCTGGAGGCACAAGCCAAGGTGATCGTTGCCGAGGCACAGGGACAGTCATGGCTACAGCGCAACTGGCGTCCAATCCTGATGCTCACCATCACGGCCATTGTGGCCAACAACTACATCCTCGCGCCGTACCTGGGCGCGATGTTCGGATCATCGCTCACGCTCGATCTGCCTGAGCGACTATGGGATCTGATGACCCTGGGCGTGGGGGGGTATATCGCAGGCCGTACCGGCGAAAAGCTGATGCATGAGTACAAGAGCCGGTAAGAACACCCATAAAAGGAAGATTTCAATGCAAGACAACGACAACCAGATCGAGCAGGAAATCCAGGCCAAGGGCCTAACCGCGCCGCGTGTCACGCCGGCTGATATCGAGACGAACATCGCCAGTGAGCACTACTTCACGGCGGGGCAGGCCGAACGTTCGATCAAGATCGTCCGATCAGGCACCTTCGCTGGTGGTGATGCCCCCGAACCTCCGAAGGCCCTCGACCTACTGACCTTCTGCGTCCTGGTGCTCAAGAACGGCTTCACCGTTACCGGAGAGTCCGCCTGTGCCAGCCCCGAGAACTTCGACGCCGAAGTGGGCCGCAAGATTGCTCGGGCCAATGCCGTCAACAAGATCTGGCCGCTGATGGGTTATCACCTCAAGCAGCGACTACACGAGCAGCGCTGACAGAATCCCCGCAAGGGGTAGGGCCACGCCGTGAGGCGTTACCCACCTTTTCGCGGCACGTCGTGAGACGCCCGCACCTTACATGGAGGCGCCGCTCGTGAGAGCCGCGCAATGTGATGGCAAATACACGATACGACTGGGAGGCCATTCAGGCGGAATATCGCACCGGGCGATTCAGTCTTGCTCAGCTTTCCCAGCGACACGGCCCCAACCGGGCATCGATCAGCCGCAAGGCGAGCGCTGAGGGCTGGCAGAAGGATCTGACCGGGGCAGTACAGCAGCGCACGCGGGAGAAGCTCAGCCGACCGGAGTCTGCGCCGCCTGACGCGCCGGATGTCGAGATCATCGAGGCGGCGGCGAGCGAGAACGCGACCATCGTTCGTGGCCATCGCGAGATACTCACTCGGTGGCGATCAATTGCCAGCGGCTTCGCGCAGCGCATGCAGGAGCAGCTCGACCGGGGCAAGCGTGAAGCCCAGCTGGGCACAGGTGACGTGATCGAGATCGACCTGGACCTCGAGTACATCGGCCGGTGCATGGGCTACGGCACTCAGGCGGTGGAGCGCGTGGTCAAGCTCGAGCGCCAGTCCTACGGGCTCGACGTGGAAAGCGACGACCTGCCACCCGAGCGTGAACTGACCGACGACGAGATCGAGGCCAAGATCGCCAGGCTGCAGGGCGGCGATGAATGAGCGATCCCGCAAGCTGGCCCTGCTGCGGCTGCTCGAGGAGAGGGCCAGGCGCAAACGCTACAACCTGATCGAGTCGCTCTTCCCCGATGAGGGCCCGCTGCGTCGTGCGCTCTATCCCAAACACATGGAGTTCTTCCGTGCCGGGGCCATTCACCGGGAACGGCTTTTCCTCGCTGCCAACCGGGTAGGCAAGACCATCGCCGGCGGTGGCGAGATGACCTATCACCTCACCGGCCACTACCCACACTGGTGGGAGGGGCGCCGCTGGGACAGGCCTGTCGAGGCCATGGCCGCCGGCGACACCAGCCAGACCACACGCGACATCATCCAGACAAAGTTGCTGGGCGGGCTCTACGGCACCGACGAGCTCGGCACCGGACTGATTCCCCGTGCCTGCATCGGCAAGCCCACACCCTCACGTGGCATTGCGAACCTCTACGAAGAGATACCCATCAAGCATGTCACTGGCGGCTGGTCGCGGCTCAAGCTGCGCAGCTACGACCAGGGGCGGCGGATCTTCCAAGGGACCGAACTGGACATCTTCTGGCCCGATGAAGAAGTGCCGCTCGACGTGTACGAAGAAGGCCTGGTCCGCACGATGACCACGCAGGGCATGATCATGATGACGTTCACGCCGCTGCAGGGCCTGACGCCGCTGGTGGTGTCGTTCCTTGAATCCAAGCATGAGCAGGAGCCGGTATGACTGACTATTCACCCGAGGTGATGGCCAACGCCAAGCGCGCCATTGCCCGCCTGGACATGCCGCCAGCCAGCGCCCAGTTCATCAAGCACAAGACCGAGGTGGAGAAGCGCATCGAGGCCCTGGTCAAGGAGCGCGGCATCGAGCGCGGCACCCTTGGCCTGCGCATTGCCCGCAAGATGGACAAGGGCGCCTATCACGGCCAGGTGCTGACCATCGCCGGCGCCACGTTCCCCGTAGAAGACCCTGCCCAGAAATGAGCCGCTATGTGGTCCAGGCGGGCTGGAACAACGTTCCCCATCTATCCGAACAAGACAAGGCCGACCTGATGAAGTCTCTCTCACCGCACCAGATCAAGGCGCGCTCCGAAGGCGTGCCCAGCCTGGGGGCCGGGGCGATCTACCCGGTGCCCGAGGAGGACATTATCTGCGAGCCGTTCCAGATTCCCAGCTGGTGGGCACGCATCTACGGCCTCGACGTGGGCTGGAACAAGACCGCCGCGGTGTGGGGCGCCTGGGATCGCGACACCGACACGCTCTACCTGAACAGCGAGCACTACCGTGGCCAGGCCGAACCGAGCGTGCACGCCAAGGCCATCAAGATGCGCGGCGAATGGATCCCCGGAAACATCGACTATGCCGGCACCAACCAGGGCGACGGCAAGCGCATCATGACGCTCTACGAAAACGAAGGGTTGATCCTGCAACCGGCGAACAAGGCCGTCGAAGCGGGATTGCTCGAGATGCTCGATCGGCTCTCTACCGGACGGATCAAGGTGTTCTCCACGCTCCAGCACTGGCTCGCCGAGTACCGGCTGTACCGGCGCAACGACAAGGGCCGCATCGTGAAGGAGAACGACCACCTCATGGATGCCACGCGCTACCTGATCATGGGCCTGCAGCACGCGACCACGCGCCCGGTCGAGCGCCACAACCAGATCATCCAGCCAGGCGACCCCACCGCCGGTTACTGAGCAGGTACCCCTATGCAGAACGACGCGACTGTCGAGATGACAGACGACGAAGCCAGCGCCGCCCAGAAGGCCGAGATGGAGGAGCTGCTCAACGCGATGGGCAACAAACTCCACGGGCTGGCCCATGACCAGGTGTCGGCCAAGCAGCAGATCGAGAACCGCTGGCTCTCCGACCTGCGTCAGTACCACGGCGAATACACTGCCGATGAGTTGAAACGCATGACGGCCAACGGCGGCAGCCGCGTGTTTGTTAACCTGACCCGCAACAAGACCCGGGCGGCGCAGGCGCGGCTTTCCGATATGCTGCTGCCCAACGATGACCGCAACTGGGGCATCAAGCCCACGCCTGTGCCATCGCCCACGGGCGGCATGTATGACAAGGCCACCATGGTCGATCAGATCGAGCAGGCCGCCAAGGCCATGTCCGAGCAGATCGCCGACGACTTCACCGAGGCGCACTACAACGCCATCGCCCGCGACGTGATCGCCGATAGCTGCCTGCTGGGTACCGGCGTGCTGAAAGGCCCGACCGTGGTCAATCGCACCCGCCGTGCCTGGGTGACCGACGAATATGGGCAGAGCGTGATGGAGGTCCAGCAGGAGTATCGTGCCGGGCTTGAGCACGTCAGCCCCTGGGACTTCTTCCCCGACATGAGCGCCGCCCACATGGGCGAGGCCGAGTTCGTCTTCGAGCGCAAACTGATTAACCGCAAGCAGCTGCGCGAATTGGCCGAACTGCCCGGCGTGATGCACGACCAGCTACGCCGCGCACTCGACGATGTCGATGGCCATCATATCAGCCAGGATCGCCGCGACGATCTGCGCGCCATTACCGGGGTGGATGCGGTGACCGGCGACAAGCGCTGGGAACTGTGGGAATACTGGGGGCCGCTCGACAAGGAAGAGATGATCGCCGCCGGCGTCGAGGGCATCGACGACGACCCGCTGATCGAGTACACCGGCTGCGTGCTGATGGTGGGGCCGCATGTCATCAAGGCGGCCATGAACCCGCTGGATAGCGGCGACCTGCCGTACTCGGTGTGCAACTGGGAAGAGGATGGCTCGTCCATCTTCGGTTTCGGCGTGCCCTTCCTGATGCGCAACCCCCAGCGCGTGGCCAACGCCGCCTGGCGGATGATGATGGACAACGCCGGGCTATCCTCCGGTCCGCAGATCGTGATGAAGAAGCGCAGCGTGGAGCCGGCCGATGGCGACTGGACGGTGCGCCCGCGAAAGCTCTGGTATGACACCGGCGAAGGCCAGGTGGGCGATGCGTTCCAGGTCTACAACATTACCAGCCAGCAGGGCGATCTGTTCGCGATCTTCCAGCAGGCCCAGCAGATGGCCGACACCGAGACGAACCTGCCGATCCTGATGCAGGGCGAGGGGGCCAGCGGCGGCCCGGGCTCGCAGACCGCTACTGGCATGCAGATGCTGATGAACAACTCCAACATCGTGCTGCGCAGCGCGGTGAAGAACTTCGACGATGGCATCACCGAGCCCACCGTGCGCCGCTTCTACGACTGGCACATGGCCTACTCCGACGATCCGGCGATCAAGGGTGATTTTGATATCGTGGCCCGCGGCTCGAGCGTGCTGATTGCCCGCGAGGAGCAGCAGGAAAAGCTGATGATGCTCAGCCAGATCGCGGCCAACAACCCGATATTCGCCAACATCACCAACTGGACGGGGCTTTACAAGGAGATCCTGCGCACGCTGCAAGTGCCGGTCGATACCGTCACGCACACTGACGAAGAGATCGCCGAGAAGGAGCAGAATCAAGGCCAGGGGCCGCCGCCCGAGGTGCAGGCCAAGATGGCCGAATTGCAGTTGAAGGAACAGGAACTGCAGCTCAAGGCACAGGAGTTTCAGGCCAAGCAGCAGCGCGACCAGTACGAGATGCAGCTCAAGGCTCAACAGCAGCAGTGGGAGCAGGAGTACAAGGCCGCCGAACTGCAGACCCGGCAGGAGAAGGATCGCCAGGAGCTGGCATTGAAGGAAGGCATCACACTGGCGCAGCTCGAGGCCAAACTGGGGCTTGAGAGCCAGAAGCTCGAGCTCAAGATGCAGGAGACGGCCGCCAAGTTGCAGACCGAGCGCGACAAGGTCGCGGCGACCATCACAGAGCGCCAGAACGACCGCATGGCGCGACGCGAAAACATGGCCCAGGGGTTCGATAGCTATGGCTGAGATCGACAAGCACAGCGATACCTGGCGAGCCGTTACCGACTGGGCGCATGCCAAACACCAGCGCGCCGTCGATGCCCTGATTGCTGGCAGTCCCGGCGACGACAAGCTGCGCGGGGAGATCCGCGCGATCGATGAGCTGCTTGAATTGACCGGCAAGCCACCGCCACCGGTGCCCGCCGCCCACTACGAATAACCCAGGCCCGCCATGTGGGGGCCTTTTCATGACCACCTGCCGCTCGGGAGAGCCGCCCATGTCAGACCACGCCGCTGAACAGCAGCCGCTGGACCGTCAGACCGATACCGATGACACCAGCTTCGACGATGCCTTCGCTGAATACTCGAACCGGGGCCGTGGTGATCGCGATGAGTACCACCGCGACGCGCCAGAGCCCGACGAGGATCAGGCACCAGAGCCCGATCACGGGAAGGACGACGAAGCGCCGGCAGAGTTAAGTGAGGGCGATGAAGCCCAGGCCAGTGACGACGACCTCAAGGCCCGCCTGCAGCAGCTCGAGCACAGCGAGCGTAGCCAGCGTGGCCGGGTCGGGGCACTGAGCCGACAGCTACAGGAACGTGACCGAATCATTGCCGAGCTCAAGGGCCGGCAGGCTGCCCCGCAGCCGACACCGAGCAAGACGGGCGAGTCAAAGGACGTGCAGGACCAGAAGCAGGCCATCGCTGACGAGCATGGCGTTGACGACTGGGACGCCTTCCGCAACGACTTCCCCGATATCGCAAAGGCGCTCGATTCCCGCTTTGAGCATATGAGCCGGATGGAAGAGCGCATCAACTCGCGCCTGGAAGAAGTCAACGGCGCGATTCAGCCCATTCAACAGCAGGCCCACGAACAGCACCTCGCAGGTCAATTTGCCGCGCTCGAAGCCCGGCATGCGGACTGGCGTGAGGTGGTCAGTGCGCCCGCGTTTCAGCAGTGGCTGGAGCAACAGCCGGAGTGGATGCAAAAGCAAGTGGAGTCCGAGAACGCCGACGATGCGTCCGCGCTGCTCGACATCTACAAGGGACTGCACCCGCCCCCCGGTGAAAGCCGCAACGATACGCGCGAACAGCGCAACAACCGCCTGGCGCAGGCACAGACGGTGTCACGCCGTGGATCGCCGCGCCCAAGTGGCGCCCCCGATGACTTCGAAGGGGCATTCAACCACTTCGCATCCAAACGAAACCGCTAAGACCGTGAGGTACTGAGCAATGGCAACAACTGAATACGGCGATATCTCCCAGCGCACCGCCGCCTGGGCCGCCACCGAAGCCCTGTCCCACGCCGAGCCCATCCTGGTGCTCTCCAAGTTCGGGCAGAACAAGCCGCTGCCGAAGAACAAGGCCGATACGGTGAAGTTCCGCCGCCCGGTGCCGTTCCCGGTGGTCACCACACCGCTGCAGGAAGGCGTGACGCCGACCGCACAGCAGATGCAGTACGAGGACGTGACCGTCCAGATCAAGCAGTGGGGCGCCGTGGTCGAAATCACCGATTACGTCAACGACCTCGCCGAGGATCCGGTGCTGGCCGATGCCTCCGTGCTGTGTGGCGAGCAGGCGGCCGAGACTATTGAGATGCAGACCTGGGGTGCGCTCAAGGCTGGCACCAACGTGTTCTACGCCAACGGCGACACTCGCGGCGCGGTGAACTCCGCGGTCAGCCTGGGCAAGCAGCGCGCGATCACCCGTTCGCTCAAGGGCAACCGGGCCAAGAAGATCACCAACATGGTCGGCGGCAGCCCGAACTACTCCACCGAGCCGGTGGATGCGGCCTTCATCGCCTTCGCGCATACCGACCTCGAGTCGGACATCCGCGATATGGAAGGCTTCACCCCGACCGAGAAGTACGGCTCCATGAAGGCGCTGCCCTACGAGATCGGCAAGGTCGAGGACGTGCGTTACGTGCTCTCACCGGTGCTCGACAAGTGGGAAGATGCCGGCGGCGCGGCGGGCGAGATGGTCTCGTCTGGCGGCGACAATGCCGACGTCTATCCGGTGGTGTACATCGGCAAGGAGTTCTACGGCCTGATCCCGCTCAAGGGCGCCAATGCCATCAAGCCGTCGGTGATCAATCCCTCCACCGTCTCCAAGTCCGATCCGCTCGGCCAGGTCGGGTATGTCGGCTGGAAGACCTATTACGTGGCCAAGATCCTCAACGAAGGCTGGGGTGCGCGACTGGAAGTGGCAGCCTCCAATCTGGAGTAAGCCATCAAGGCATTAGCAAGGCATGAACGAAGCCCGCCACCCGGCGGGCTTTCTCTTTCCCGACATACCGTGAGGTATCGACCGTGTCTGAACTCAATACCGCAGAAATGACCCGCGAGCAGCTTGAAGCCACCGCCAACGACCTGGGCGTCAAGTTTCAGGCCAACACCGGGGATGACACCCTGCGCGGCCGTATTAACGAAGCGCTAGGCAACCCTGAACCTGGGCCCACCAAACCGGATCAGGAACCCGCCAAACCAGCGGCCAAGGCCAAAGCCAAGCAATACAAGATCATCGTCTCGACCCACGATCAGGATAAGCAGCCTGTTCAGGTGGGCGTGAACGGCCGAATGTACGTGATCGAACGCGGCAAGGAAGTGACCGTGCCCGCCGCCGTGGTCGAGGTGCTGCGCAACGCCGTGCAGGACATCTACGACCCCAAGACCATGAAGAAATCGCACGTCAGCTCCTACCCCTTCCAGGTGAAGGGCGAGGCCTAAGCCATGACCTTCCTCGAACTCTGCCAGCGGCTGCGCCAGGAGGTGGGCGCAGCCGGCACAGGGCCTGCGGCCGTCACAGGCCAGCATGGTGAATACGCACGCCTGATCGGCTGGATTCAGCAGGCTTGGATGGAGATCCAGACCCGGCGCACGGACTGGCGGTTTTCCTGGGCGGAAGGTGAGGTCGAACTCGAAAGCGGCTATCGCGACTATGCGCTACCCGATGACTTTGCCCGGTTTATACCGGGGACCATCTACCTCGACGACAGGCAGCTGACGTTGCTGCCCTATAGCGAGTTTCGGCGCCGGTTCAGGAAAGCTGCACCGGAGCGCCCCAGGCACATCACGGTCACGCCGGGGGATGTCATGCGGCTAGGAGGTGCGCTCACTTTCGATGGCATGCCAAGTGAGGATGAAACGCTCTCGTTTGAGTACTTCCGCAAACCGCAGGTGCTGAGCGCCAATGGCGACACACCTCGGCTACCGGAGGAGCATCATATGGCCATCGTCTACCGCGCGATGACGCAATACGGTCTGTACGAGAATGCGCCGGAAGTGATCCAGCAAGGCGCATCGAATGAAGCACGCTTGATGAACGAGATTGAGCGCAGCCAGTTGCCGGCAGTTGTATTGCCAGGCGGTTTGGCATGAGCCGCTCGGCCTATATCCGTCTGGGAGGCGGCATCGATATGGTCACGCCGCCGGAGCAGTTGCCTCCCGGTGCCGCGATTTCCTGCATCAACTACGAGTGCCCTGTCACTGGCGGTTATCGGCGCATCGACGGCTACACTCAGCAGGGCCCCGTCGTTCCCGGCGAAGGCCCAATATTGGGCGTGGTGACATTCGACGACGCGGTCTATGCCGTGCGCAAGAACGAGGGCGCCGATACCGCCACACTCTACCGCCTGAACGGTGAGGCGTGGGAATCGGTCGGCGCGGTGCACAACGGCCGCCACGAGTTCGATGAAGGAAACGCTTATGCCACGGAGGCGGGGCGTGCCTTGTACGGGGTTGGCGGCGGCAAGCCGTTCGAGCTGATGGCTACCGGCGAGTTCGCCACGCTCGACAACGCGCCCAGCGGTGCCAGGTTCATCGCTCTGCACAAGAATCATCTGTTCCTGGGCTTCCAGGCCGGCAGCCTGCAGTTCAGCAACATCGGCGACCCGGCCAACTGGGAGGCCGATACCGGCGGAGCAGGAGAGATCGGCACTGGTCAACGCCTCACCGGCTTGCTGCGCGGTGTCGGCGGAGTGCTGCATGTGCTGTGTCGCGACAGCGTTCAGACGCTTCGCTTCACCAGCGCTGAGGATTCGCTGCTCGAGGTGACCGTTCCCAATAGCGGGGCACGCACCCACTCATGTCAGTCTCTGATGATGCCGTACTTCGTCAACGAACGAGGTATCACAACATTGGAGGCCACCCAGCACTTCGGCGACTTCACCTCCATGCAGCCGGGGCGCAAGGTCGAACCGTTATTCGTTGGCGATGGGCTATCCAACCGTGTGAAGGCCAGCGCTGTGTCCAAGGCCAAGGCCCAGTATCGGGTCTGGTTCGATAACGGCACCGGCCTCTACATGAGTGCCAATGGCATCACTGTCGTAAAGTTTCCCCACCAGGTCGAGGTCGCGCACACCGGCGAGCTATCCAACGGGCAGGAGCAGATCCTGATCGGCGACACCACCGGCCATGTCTTTCGGCTTGACCAAGGCAACAACTTCAACGGCGAGCCGATCGAAGCGTTCCTCACCCTGGCCTTCACTGACCTCAAGTCACCCAGCGTACGCAAGCGCTTTCATCGCGCCTTCTGGGACGTGCGTAGCGGTACGGATGCGCGGATATCGATACAGCCTGACTTCGGCTATGGCCGCAACGAAACGGCCAGGCCACGGCGCGAGTTCATGGACTACATGCTGGGCGGTGGCCTTTGGGGAACCAGCCGCTGGAACGAGTTCGTCTGGTCGGTGCCCTTGCTGGGCCAAGAGCCGATGGATATCACCGGCACCGACACGAGCATCAACTTCACCATTCATTCCCAGTCGGACGGCTCTGCCCATGAGCTGCTGGGGTATGACATCCACTACGATCTTCGGAGGCAGCGCCGTGGGTAATCCCTATTTCGATAACAGCGATCCGGGGCAGCGCTTCCAGCCCGGAACCGTGGCGGATGGCGAGGCGGTAGACGAGAAGTTCGACGCTATCGCCACGGGCCTTGATGCCGCCTACGTCGATACGCGGCGCGCCCTGAAATTCCCCTATGAAGAAGGGCAGCCGAGCCAAGAGTTCACGGCCAGCGCCCTGCAGCGGCGCAACCGAGTGCTGGGGTTCGATGGCGAGGGCAACCTGGCGTTGGTATCGGGCTTCTACTACCGCCAGGACTGGCAGCCGAACACCGACTACTTCCTGAATGACGTGGTGCGAGATCCGGTCACAACCAACCTCTACGTCTGTATTTCTCGCCACAAGTCAGGCGCTTCTAGCGACTTCAACAATGGTGTGCGTTGGTATCTCGCCATTGACGCCGATCTGGTTTATCGAACAGGGCAGGAGGCGCAGATCGCAGCTGCACTCGCGCGCGCATGGGCATCGCAAGACCCAGGGCCGGTAGGCGGCACGGCCTACCAGTCTGCCAAGACCTATGCGCTGGATGCCCGTGGGAGCGAAGCGGCTGCACGGGGCTACCGTAACGAAGTGCAGTCCGCCGAGTTGCGCGTGAAGACACTGGAGCAGAACGCCCGCGCCGCCGAGTCCAGCACAACCCAGCAAGCCAGCAATGCCTCCAGCTCCGCATCTGCTGCTGCCTCCAGCTTGTCCAGCGTGCAAACGCTCGAGCAGAGCGTGACGAACAAAGCTCAACAGGTGGCCACCGATGCCCAGACAGCCAGCGACGCCGCCACCAGCGCGGAGTTGGTGAGCCAGCGCATCAAAGACACCACCACCATGGACTTTCTCAATTTCGAGCTGAGCGGTCCTGACCTGATCGCGCACTTCGCCGGTTACGGCGATGACAGCCAATTCTCGATCAACGCCGCCGGTGAACTGGAGGTAACCCTGTAATGCCGACTCTCAACCTTGGACGCGTGCGCTTCAACTGGAAGGGCGCCTACGACTCCGCTGCCAGTTACCTGGAATATGACGTTGTCCGCGACGATGGCCAGAGCTATGTGGCGACCCAGGACGTGTCCGACACCGACCCCGGCCCGAATGAACCCGGTGGCGAAATGTTCTGGGACGGTACGCTGCTGCGCGGCGATGACTATAACGATGCCCGGGACGAAGCCATTCAGGCCGCATCCAACGCATCAGGCAGCGCCACAACCTCGGAAGAACACGCCACAGCAGCGGGTGAGGCTGCCACCGCCTCCGCAGAGGCGCGAGACAAGTCGCGGGAATGGGCCGAGAGCGACACCGAGCCTGAGCCCGGTAGCAAGTCAGCAAAGGCCTGGGCAGAAGAGGCGGCAACCCATGGTGATCCGAATGCGTTCCAGATCATTGCCGACGAAACCGAGGATACGCGCGCGCTGCGAGAGTGGGCGGCTCAGATATTGGCCAATCAGCAGAAAGGCAACAATAACGCGCAAGCGCTCAGTGAGCACCAGTCTGCGGCTAACCCACATGCTCAGTACGCACGACTTTCAGCTGAAAATGACTTTGCTCAGATGCCTACGGTCGGTGGTGCACCGATAGTCGAAAGCGATAGTAATGACAACGGAGAGTGGACCCGTTGGGCGGATGGGACTCAATTTATTCAAGCTAGTTCGCGACAAGTCATAAATATCGGAGAACCCGTCGGCGGCATATACCGATCCGGTATACTTCAAGTTGTATTCCCCCAGCCGTTTCTCAGCAACTCAAGATATAACCCGTGGGGCCATGCAGGAACGTCCGTATGGCTGGGATTCTCTCGAGTGTCATCAAACACACTTGATGTTCTAGCATATTCCACCCAGGTAGAAAATACGGGAGTAGTTATTTCGGCAAAAGGTTACTTCAAGTAAGAGGGCAGCATATGAAAGCTAAATTTTTGGCGACTGGCGCAGCACCTGACTATTACACGCTGAGTGGTGAGACCGTCGCCGCCCACAACAAGGGCATGACCGAGGAATATAATCTGTCCGACTTTCCTGAGGGTGGACTATTTCAAAGTGCAGACCCGGTGGATGGAGTGCCAGCGATACTCAATGTTGAACGTGTCAATGGTGACCTTTACGTCACACTTTGCCAACAAGTAATCGCCAGTCAATACCCAGACCTAAAGGCCCATTGGCGCGGGCAGCAAGTGTTAGATTCCGCTGACTATGACCCCGATACTTGCTATGTGACGCCCACGGGCCTATCTGGCGTGTATGACTACGAGATTGTGCGCGGCAAGGACGTGGCTGGCGTTGAGGGATGGACAGTGCGTCGTAAAGCAGAGGAGCCAGCATGATGGGCAACGTGAACTGGATCACACCCGAGCAGCAAGAAGCCGAGGCGCTCGACGTCTGGCGGGCTTCTACTGTCGTCTCTCGCTTCCAGGCGCGTGCCGCGTTGCGTGAGGCGGGATTAAGAGATCAGGTCGAAACGATCATCGCTGATCCCAATACCAGCCCGATCATCGTCGATGCATGGAACGACGCCCAGGAATTCCGCCGTATGAGCCCAACCATCCAAGCGCTTGCCGGCGAGCTTGGTCTTGATGACGAGGCGGTAGATCAACTCTTTAAGCAGGCTGCGCAGATCGAGGCGTGATTACTCGCTCTCGTCCAGCCCTCTGCTAGCGCGCTCTCGGCGTTCGTAGTGGCGGATGATATCCGAGGCTGGATTTTTGACATCTTGATCGAAACGCCTGAGCAGTGAACCTATAACGCTGACCTCTTTGTCAATTCGCTGGGAGTGCTTGAAAATGGCGTCGTTTAAACGCTCACGCTCCTGCTGCTCGGACCAGAACTGATCTCGTGTAATTTCCTGATCGCCGATGAGGAACGTATCTTTCTCACCGAATCGCGCCTGAAGCTTTCCTTGTGCGACATGCTCGTTATAGCTCTCTTGGAAAGAGACAAGCCTTTGCGCGCGCATAAAGAACTTCGTGCGATTCAGATAAAGAGAAATGCCCTCCCATAGCAGGTAGTCCCTAACGACCAGCGCAAGTGGCTTAAAAACAACGGCGATGCCAAACGTCACTATGCCGACCAAGGCAATTTTGACCACAGGGATCGTCAACTCCATTACCCACCTCTCGTAATGTGAAGGAGGCCATCATGGCAACTTCCACCGGCCTGGATTCCGTCCAAGGCCAACTCAGCTCCATGCTCGACGGCAACTCGCCGCTGATGAAGCAGGCCGCCACCATGGGAAAGCAGCAGGCCAATCAGCGCGGGCTGCTCAACAGTTCCATGGGTATTGGCGCATCTCAGGGCGCGATGATCAACGCCGCGATGCCGGCCGCGCAACAGGATGCCGGATACCGGCAAACCCTGGGGCAAATGGACCGCAGCAACCAGCACGCGCTGGGGCAGATGAAAGAGCAGCACGGCAATGACATGAACCAGCTATATGGCACGTCTACAGCCAACGCTTGGGGCGTGATGAGCAACAACATCACCGACATTGTCGCGCAGTCCATGGATGCGATTAACCAGATCCAGGGAAACAGCGATATCTCTGCCGAGAACAAGACCAAGATGATCAACCAGATCACGTCGATGCGCGATACCGACATTAAGTTCCAGCAGTCGCTGTACTCCAACCTGAGCGGATTCCTGAAAGGGTCCGGCGTCTTCCCCAAACTTTAATCGAGAGGTGAGCCCATGTCGTGGACGACAGCAGCAAGCAATGCCTTGAACAGCATTGGCACCTACGCCACCAACGCTTTCGAGTGGCTGGACGACAACCCCACCGCGGCAAACGTGATCGGCGGCGTTGCCTCCGGTGCCGGCACCTACTACGCGCAGAAGCAGCAGCAGAACAAGCAGATGGACTTCCAGCGCGAAATGTACGGCCGGCAGCGCAAGGATCAGATGGCGAACCCCGGAGAGATCGGCGATTACAGCAGCCACGCCAGCAGCCTGAGCAAGGGGCTTCTGAGTCACGGCATGGTGACGGGAGGCTGATATGACGAGAGCAAGCGGCGCAGGGGGCGGCGGCTACGGCGGTGCAGTAGGTGCCGGTGTCGGCGCTTCGGCCAGTGGCGGTCGCTCTGGTGGTAATACCGGGGGGAACACGGGCGGTGGCTTTGGTAACGAAGTCGCCACGTCAGGATCGGGCGGGGGATACGGCGCCGGCCACAACAGCACCAGTGGCGGTAATACGGGCGGTTCGTCGTCTGGTGGGCTCTACGGCAACGCCGATACTGGTGGGGTAAGCGCCGGGCAAGAGGCGGGGCTTGGGACGAACGAAGGCCGGGCGAGTACGCGGGCAGGGGATCGGACGGTGGGGGGCAAGGGGCTCTATGGCGAGGTTGATACCTCACCTGGTGCCAGTGTTACGTCAGGCTCGGTCACTTCCGGTGCCTTGGCTGACTTCGGCGACTATGCCGCTCTCGCCGAGAAACAGTTCGGTGGCTGGCAGAACGAGGTCGATTACGGTGGCGATGAGGGCTATGGCCCTAATTCCTCCAGGGCGCTGACTCAGGCTCATGAAGATGCTGGGCTGACCGCTAGGCTCGACAGTGAGGCGCGTGGCGGTCTCTTGAGTCGTGGGCTTAGCCTGGCGGGCGGATTGTTTGGTGGGCCGGTTGGTGGCCTTGTCGGCGAGGGAATGTCCGCCATCAATTCAGGGCGCCATGTCGCTGGTGAAATGGCCCGACTCAACGAGCAGCTTGGTACGCACCATAACGAGTCGCTAGGACACCATGCGGGACGACACGCACGGGGCGCGCTGGCCGGAGCCGCCACTGGCATGGTGGGTGGTCATGCGCTGGCAGGGGTGGGTGCGCACGCCGCCGGGGTGCCAGGGGCAATCGGTGGGGCAGTGGTGTCGGGGGTTGCGGCTGATGCAGCGCATAACCACGCCATGGGTGCCACGCCTGGCGGATCTCCAAATGCCCCTACAGCCAACGATGGTACCGGGCCCACTGGCGGCCTGCTTGCCAGCGGCATGCCCGCCCAGCGTTCTCAGCCCGCCATAGCGGCGCCAAGCTTCGGCGTCGGTAACTTCAACAATTACGCCTCATACGCCGAATCCTTCTTTTCCAACTTCGCATAGGTGACTCGACATGGCAGGACTGCTCAACCAGGGCATGGCCCCGCAACAGCCGCAAGGTGAACGTCAACCACAGGGCGCACCGCAACCGCCCCCACGGGAGCCACAACAGGGCCAGGACGCCAGCGTCAACTACGAGCCCGATCAAGGCCAGCAGATGTATCAGGTGCTGACCGAGGCGATGCTGGAATCGCTCTATGCTGGCGAGGGCGCAGAACAGGTACTGGCCAGCCACGAAGATGTCGTCGAGGCCATGGGCCAGGTGATCGCCACCACCATGCTCACCGCGCACCAGGCGCTGACCGATGATGGCAGCACAGTGCCACCTGGCATCATGTTCCAAGCGGCCATGGAAGTGGCCAAGGCCGTCGGCGAGATGGCCGTGCATATGCAGCGCCTGCCGGCAGAGGGCAACGGCGAGGAGATCGAGGCCGCCTTCATGATGGCCCTGGCCCGCTTCGGGCAGATGGCCGATGACCTGAGCCCCGCCCAGAAGCAGCGCTATGCCGAGCTGATCGGCGCCCTGCGCGATGCCAAGCAGGAGAGCCAAGGCCAGGCACCGGCAGATGAACCGATGACGCAAGGGGGTATGTGATGGCACTTGGACTTTTGGCCGGCGCGATTGCCGGCGGCGGCCAGGCGGTGCAGGAGAACGCCCGCTCGCGCATCGACGAACTCAAGCAGATGCGGCTCAAGGAGATGGATCAGAAATACCAGACCAGCGAACGCGAGGCATCGCAGGACTTCACCGCCGGCGAGAATCAGAATAACCGCCAGCACCAGACCAGCGAGCGACTGGGCGGCCAGCAGTTCACGTCTGGCGAGAATCAGGCCAACCGCCAGAGTCAACGCGAGCTGACCGGCATGCAGGTGGGGGCGGCCAACCAGCGCGCCAATGCCGGCGGCTGGCAGCTGGTACCGACCGATGATGGCGGCATGATGCGCTACAACACCATCACCGGCGAGACGGCGGAAGCGCCCCAGGGGCTACTGGCCAGTGGCATTACAGGTGGAAAGATGTCAGATCGAGAAAAGGACGCTATGGCTACGCTGCGCAGCCAGTACCGCGACCTGGCTGGACAGTATGATTCAATGGGTGACGTAGGAGAAAAGCAGCAGGTTCAAGAGCGCTTGAATCGGGTCTATTCCCAAATGGAACGCATCAATCCTCTGCTCGCCAGAGAGATCGCCGGCGAGGCAGACGGCGGTGGTATCATGAGCGTGGATGACTTCATGAAACAGTTTCAGTGACCTGCAGAGGGAGCCGCGTGTGAACGCCGCCAACCGTCCTCGCTGGAGCGATATCGCTCAGCACCCCAGCTTTCAGAATGCCAGCCCCGAGAAACGCCGCGAAATGCAGCAGGGGTATTTCCAGCAGTTCATCCAACCGAGCATTCCAGAAGGCCTGGACGCGTCGGCGGTGCACAGCCAATTCCTTGAGATGTCATCGGCAGATCTCGGCGACACCTCGCCGGGCGTGCTGTCGTATGTTGCGCGCACCCCCCAGATGGTGGCCGAAGGTGCGGTAGGCTCGCTGTCTGCCGCTGCCGAGGGCGTGGGCGTTATCGGCGAGCAGATGGGCCGGGTCGAGTCCGATCGGCGCGTAGACGAAGCCCTGCAGCGACTGGACACCACTGAGCGCAACTATGCCGAGGCGCTGGAGGGAACGAACGAGCAGTTCCGCGACCGCGTGACAGCCAACTTCGAACGCGACCTCGAGCGCCGCCAGCAAGAGCTTCACGACGCCATAACCGATTGGGCCGAGCGTGAGCCCAGCCAAGTGGCGCAATTCTTCCGTGACCGTGGCACCGACCTGCGCGAACTGGCTCAGGAGATCGGCCCGGACGAGGAGTTCGACGGGCTCTATCGTGAACTGGCGAACGGGGTGGGCTCAATGCTCACCTACATGGGCCCGGGCATGGTGGCGGGGGCTTTGACCCGTGGCGCAAGCACCGGCGCGCAGATGGCGGCTGGCCTCACGGCGGCGGGCGCCCTGGCCGGGCCTTCTGGTGTTTCCGACCAGTACAACCGGGCCATTGCCGCGGGGCAAAGCGAGGAAGAAGCGCTCGAGGTGGCCATGCAAGGCCTGCCGGGTGGTTTGATCCAGGTGGCGCCATTGGCCTCGATCATTCGCCCACTACCTGCCGAGCTGCAAGGCAAGGCCATCGGCCAGCTCTATGGCATCCTGCGCACCGCCGGCAGCGAGTTCGTGGTGGAGAACGCCGGCGCGATGCTGCAGAACCTCGTCGAGCAGTCGTACAACGAGGAGAAAAGCACCTGGGACGACACGCCATACCAAGGCCTGGTGGCCGGTGGCTCTGCCGCCATTCTGCAGGCTGGCGTTCAGGCCCTGACCCGTGGCCGGGGGATGAGCGCATCGCCGGGCCGTGCCGGTGAGCAGCGAGGACCTGACGCGCCCAGCCCCGACGCTGTGCAAGAGGAGGCTGCCGAGGTTGCCGCCGAGCCACAGGCCGCACCGGAAACCGATCCCACATGGGCGCAGGCCTGGCAGGAGCAGGGAGTAGCACAACCCGCCGAGAACCTGCCCGACACCACCATCGAGATACAGCCTGGCCAGCAGGAGGACAGCCTTTCCGCGCTGATCCGTACGCCGCTGGCGCAACTCGACCCCGCCAGCCAGCAGACACGTGACCAGATCCTCGCCGGCGACGGCTATGCCTTGCTGCGCGAACGTGCCGAGGCAACGGGCAACCCCGATCTGGTGGCCAGCGTGGACCGCATGCAGGTATCCGCCATGGAGGCCAATGCTGCCCCCGATGCCGCTACCGCGCAGGCCTTGCTCGAGGAGTCTGCCCAGCGCTACCAGGCGGTGACGGCAGCGCTCCAACAGCCGCCCAGCGAGGCACAGCGCCAAGCCAGTCAGCAGCAGTTCAAGACGCAGTCCATCGCCGCCGCCCGCGAACAGGTGGCCGCCCAGGGTGGCGATGCGCTGGCCCAGACGGTGGCCGGCGAGGCCGCCGAGCAGCAAGCGGTAGGGCAGGTACAGCAGGAGGAAGCCAGCCGCCCGCGCGTGGCGCCGGATACCGGTGCGCTTGGCCAACAGATTCAGCAGGCCATGGCCACCGCCGATCAGCTGGCGGATGCTGCCCGCACCTCTGGTCAGCAGACCAGTACCCGCCAGCGCAACCTGAACATGGTCATCGGGCGCGCGGAAACCGCATTCGAGCAGGGTAATTACCCGCAGGCCGAGAGCCTGCTACGCCGTGCCGACGCCATTGCCAACGACCTGGGCGGCACCATCCAGCAGGCGCAGCAGATCCAGCAGGCGCCCCCGGCTGAACAGCCGGCTGCTGCTAATGTGCCGCAGGCGGAGACAGCGTCTCAGGGCGAGCTGGCCATTCAGCCGCTGCCTGCGCAGGACGTCGCGACACCCCCGCAGGTAAGTGAGCAACGCCCGGCAGTAGCCGCTACAACCCAGCAACAAGCATTGCGCTCCAACGGCGAGCCCTTCGCCACCGAGCGCTCTGCCATGGCCAGCGGCGCGGCCCGTCGGGCGCAGGCCCAGGGCCAGATCGTGGAAGCGGTGCCGGTAGAGGGCGGCTTCGCCGTTCGTATGCAGGATGCTGCTCAAATAGCGGAAGCAACGGGCGAAACTGCGCAGGATGCCTTCGAAACGATTCGCGGCGACTCCATCGATAGCGAATGGACGGAATTCTCCGACACATCAGGCACGCTCAATATACCCCGTACCGACATGCCCCAGATCAAAGCGGAGCACCGTGGCGCGCTGGCGAACTTCCTCTCGGCTCGTGGGATCGTCAGCAGTGAAGAGACTGTGCCGGCACGCTCCCTTCACCCGACGCAGCGGGAATTCTCTGAGGAGCGTGTTCAGGCAGCCAAGGACCGAGAGGGTGGCGATCGTGCAATCCTTGTGTCGGCAGATGGCCATGTCGTCGACGGCCACCACCAGTGGCTGGCAAGGGCCGATCAGGGCCAGGACGTTCGTGTAATCCGCCTTGATGCGCCAATCGAGCAGGTGCTGGAAGCGGCACATACGTTTCCGAGCAGTGAGACGGACGGAGGTGCGACTAACCGCGAAGCGCCTGCCCAGGAGAGCTTCACCGCCGATGAACAAGCGATCCAGCAAGATGGCCAGGACTCCTTGTTCAGCACTCGCGAAGCCGAGCCGGTCGCGACGACAACGCCCCTCGCCGAGGACATTCGCGCCGAGATCGCCCGACTGCCGGAGCTGGCCGAGGCGGTGGTCATTCAACACCCCCGCGAGCTTCCCTCCAATGCGCTGCTCAGCATGGCCATGCGTGGCGTGAACGCGCGCGACGTGCGTGGCATGTACTTCGGGGGCGATCTGTATGTCATCGCCAGCAACCTCGAGAGCGTCGAGGAAGGCGTTCGCGTGGCGATTCATGAAGCGGTTGGACACAAGGGCGTGCGCGGCGTGCTTGGCGCCGAGCTTGAGCCGGTGATGCGCGAGGTGTACCGCACGCTACCGCTGGACCGCCGTGGCCGTGAAGCGCTGCAAGAGGTGCTTGATGCCTATACCTTCCTCGATCGCAACAACCCCGACCACCAGATCACCATCGCCGAGGAGATGATCGCCCATCTCACCGAGAAGGGCTGGACCCCCGGCCCGGTGCGGCGCGCCATCGCCAAGATTCGCGAGCTGCTGCGCCGCTACTTCCCCAACATGCGCTGGACCGATACCGATGTGATGGCCCTGGCCGAGCGCTCGCGGGAGTACCTGCGCCGGCAGCAGGAGGAGGCGGACGGGGCGACGGACTTGGATGCAGTTGATTCAGAGGTAGACAGCACCCAGTCAGATAGCGATACCGCTGGATCATCAGAAAGCGATGCTCTGATGAGCATGAGGTCACAGAGCTCGGCACCTGGTGAAATGCGTGCGGCAATCGAGGCGCTGAAAGGCGTGGGCCGCCCCATCGTGCTGAACAGCGCTGACAACCTGGCACTCAACGTAGCACTTGAGTCCACCGTCTCCGGAGTGAACCCGCAGGATGCCGTGGCGTTCTACCATGGTGATGACCTATATGTGATCGCCGGCAATGCCGGGAGCCCGGCTCAGGCGGTGCGCGCCACACTGGCCACGGTGATCAGCCGCAATGGGCTGCGTGAGGTGGTGGGCAACCGTGTCGATACCGTGCTTCGCGACGTATATCGCCAGCTCCCGGGCAGCCAGGCGGGCCGCGCGGCAATGCGCGAGATCCGCGCCGAGTACGATTACCTCGATCAGAACCACGATGCCGACCGCATGGCCCTGACGACTGAGCTTGTCGCCCGGATGAACGAGCGCGGCGACGCCCCTGGCTTTATCCGCGAGGCCGGTGAGCGGCTCGACGCGCTGTTGCAGGAGGCCTACCCCGAGGCCGGTTTCTCGACTGGCGACGGCGTGGCCATGGCGACGCACAGCCGCCATCACCTACGCCAGCAGCAAACTGACTTCGGTGAGAAGCGCGCCCCTTATGCGCTGCCGTTCGTGTTCAGCGCCCAGGATGGAGCAGGACGCGGCACACTGCTGGACCTGAATACCCAGGTGGTGGACGAAAACGGCGACATCGTCAGCGATGCACGGGTGGATACTTCGTGGCAGTCAGTGAAGAAAGTGGGGCAGGGGTTTTTTGAATCAGCCACCGATCGCCTTCGCCGCAGCCGTTCGCCGGTGCTGGTGGAGCTGGCCACGCGCGTGGATGCCTATTTCGACCAGGCCGAGGCCCGGCTGGGTATGGTCAACGGCATGCTGCGCGAGCCCCTCAAGAAGCTACGCACCCTCAACCCGCTGCAGCGCAGCCGAAACATGACCGCGTTCGAGCAATACATGCGCCACCGTGACAACGGCCGGAAGGCGCAGGCTGACGCCATCGCCGCCGACAACCCTGCCGTGACCGAGCTGGCCGAGGCGGTGGATGCGATGTTCGATGAGGTGGGTACGCTCAACCAAAACGTGAAGACGCCCCAGGGCACCGGCATGCGCGTATTCGACAGCCGCACTGGTGCCTTCCGCAAGATCGGCAAGGTCAAGAAGGGCGAATTCTGGCCCCGGGCGATTCGGCCCGAGGTGCAGCGCGTGATGCACGACCCGACCAGCAACACGAAGCTGTGGCACGAGCTGCTCGATGCCCTCATCGACGAGGGCAAGGCTGAAAGCCGCAAGGAGGCCGCCGAGTACCTGCGCGGCAACAGCGGGTATTTCAGCAGCGAGATCGCCAGCGACTATTTCGCCGGCATCGAGAAGGCCCGAGGCGAGAAGCTCCCGGAGATCTTCTACGACTACCGATTCGACGTGGTGAGCAACTATGCCCGCAAGTGGTCGAACCGGATCAGCCAGGTGGAACAATTCGGCCAGAAGATTGGCCCCATGGCCAAGGATGCCTTCGAGGAAGCAGTCAGCGTTGCCCGTGACCAGCAAACCAAAGACTATATCGGCGCCCTGGCCGATCGGGTCTATAACCGCCGGCCAATAGATGGGTACCACGAGGGCATGGCCATGGCGAACCTGGCGGCCACCGGCCTGCAGCTGGGCAACCCCGGCACAGCCACGCTCAACATCATCGGTGGCACCCAGCTCAACGTGCAGATGTTCGGCAGCAAGCGCATGGCCAAGGCTTATCTCGAGCTGGCGACCGAGTTCAGAGATGTATACCGGGAGGGTGTGGAGCTCGGCATTCTCGGCAAGGACGTGCTCAACATCCTGCGCGATGCCGACAACCGCAATGCCGAATACATGGATGCCAATTCACGGGCAAAAGAGGGGCTGAGCAAGTTCGCAGCCTTCACAATGAAATGGGGGGGCTACACCGGTACCGAGCAAGTGATTCGTGCTACCGGCATGCTCGCTGCCCGGGCCCAGCTGCTGGATGCACTGAAAGTCTGGAACACCAATCCTTTTTCCCGTGATGCTCGCACCTATCGTGCTTTCATGGACCGCAACCGTATCGACGTGGGCAAGCTGATCCGCGAGAACGGCAAGGGCGAGGAGTCCGCCAAGTACCTGCGCCTGATGGTCAACATTCCTCAGGGCAGCTACCGAGTGGACCAGACCCCTCTCTACGTGGACACGCCTATTGGACGGTTCATGTTCAAGTATCAGAAGTTCGGCACGCAGGTGAGCCGACTGTTCTGGCAGCAGAAGCTCAAGCCGATGATGGACACGTGGGCCGACCCGTCGGCGACGAGCATGGATCGTGCTCGGGCAACTCTGCCTATCCTCCAGTGGTTTGGCTGGTCGATCATTGGCGGTGGCGCCATCCTGTCGGCTCGCGGGGCGATGTTTGGTTATCTGAATCCAGGGCCCGAGCTTGAGGAAATCGCCAAAGCCATGGAAGACGATGACATGATGTCGTGGCTTGGCATGGTAGCGGCCAAGGCTCATGCGAACATGATAGCCGGCAGTGCCTACGGCTTCTTCGGCAACTACATTCAGATGGGTCTCGACATCGCCGATCAGCAGCGGGTGAAGAACCCATTCGAGCCGCCCGGCCTGGCGCCAGTGGATGCCGCCGTGGAGCTTGTTCGCCGTGGACTCGAGCAGGGTCGATTCCCCTATGCTTCCGATTTTGAGCAAGTGGCAGAGCGAAATGTGTCGTTATACCGGGCGAGTAAGCGAGGTTTAGCGGCTATTGGTCGCCAGGCAGGCGTAGAGGCGGACTTCATTGCGCTAGAGCAAGCTCGTCGCGACCTGCAATATGTGCGCAAGGCGGCGCGGCGATTTGCTGATGACACTGGTATCGATGCCACTCGCACTGCAACCGGGCGGTTCGGCCTGACAGAGAATACCGCGGCGAACCGCAAGATCGTGGATGCCCTATTGATCGGCAATGGCCGTCAGGCGCGACAGTTGGTGATGGAGGAATTACGCAGTCTTCCGAAGGACGAGCGAAACCGCCGGCTGCAGTCCATCCGATCAACTGCGCGTGCGCGTCAGCCAGTGCAGCTGGGAGGCCCGGCCAGCCAGGAGGAAGTGGCAGCATTCCGGGCATGGGCGAAGCAGCGGCTTCCGCCATCACGCGCCCAGCTTGTCGAGGAAATGATTGTTGGATATGAAAGATCGACGCGACAAGCAGGTCTGTAACTATTGCAGGCGGGCTTCAATGAAGGCCCTGGCTGACCGAGTGTCGGACAGGGCTTTTCGATCCCATTCATCGAATT